>NZ_PHHF01000047.1 GCF_003034225.1 Edaphosphingomonas fennica | reverse complement strand
GCGCTTCGCCAAGCCGCTGGACGAGGCGCTGATCCGCCGGCTGCTGTCCACCCATGAGGTGGCGGTCACCATCGAGGAAGGGGCGATCGGCGGCCTCGGCGCGCATGTGCTGACGCTGGCCTCCGACGCCGGGTTGATCGACGGCGGCCTGAAGCTGCGCACCATGCGCCTGCCCGATATCTTCCAGGACCAGGACAAGCCCGAGCGCCAGTACGAACAGGCCGGCCTCGACCACAACGCCATCACCGCAACCGTCCTCGCTGCCCTCAGAAAAAATAGCCTCGCCGTCGCGGGGGATGCCGGTTGATCGGCGCGCGGCTGTTGCTGGCCGCGCTGCTGGCGGCGCCCGCCGCCGATCCGTCCGGGTCGATCGAGATCGCCGTCACCGGCGTCCGCACCGCCGAAGGGCGCGTCCATGTCGATATCTGCCCCGAGGCGCATTTCCTGAAAGAGGATTGCCCCTGGTCGGGCGAGGCGCCGGCGCGGATCGGCGCCACCGTCGTGGTGGTGCGGGGCGTGCCGCCGGGCCGCTATGCCGCGCAGGGTTTCCATGACCGCAACGGCAACGGCACGGTCGATCGCAACCTGATCGGCATTCCCACCGAGGGCATCGGCTTTTCCAACGACGCGAAGATTCGTCTCGGCCCGCCCAAATTCGCCGATGCCGCCTTCGATCACGGGCCGGGCGACCAGAGGATCGCCTTCCGCCTGCGCCATATGGCGGGCTGAAGCAGGGCGTGGCGCGGCTGGCCCCAGCAACGATGCCGGCGCGGGCGAACGGGCCGGTCGCCCGCGCGGTGGACGCCGCCTGCCGGCGGCCGATGGCGGTGCTGGTCGCCGCCCTCCTCCTCGCGCTGGCCGCCGGCGCCTATGCCGCCACCCATTTCGCGATGACAACGGACAGCACGGCGCTGATCTCGCCCGATGTCGGCTGGCGGGTGAACGAGCGCCGGCTCGACGCCGCCTTCCCGCAGAATGGCGACGCGATACTGGTGGTGGTGGATGGCGCGACGGCGGAGCTGGCGGAGACCGCCTCCGCCGCGCTCGCCGATCGGCTGGCGGTCGATCGCGCCCATTTCCGGGGCGTCACCCGGCCCGACGGCGGCCAATTCTTCGCACGCGAGGGGCTGCTCTTCCGGTCGCAGGCCGATGTCGCCGCCGCAACGGCCCGGATGGTGGAGGCCCAGCCCTTCCTCGGCCCGCTCGCCGCCGATCCCAGCCTGCGCGGCATCGCCGATGCGCTCGGCACGATGATCTCCGGCGTCGACCGGGGCGAGGCCGATATCGCCCGGATCGACCGGCCGATGGCGGCGCTGGCAGACGCGCTGGAGGCGCAGGCGGCCGGCCGGCCGGCCTATTTCTCCTGGCAGGCGCTGCTCGGCGACGGGGACAAGGAGGGCGCGCTGGAGGCCCCGCGCCGCCGGCTGATCCTGGTCCGCCCGATCCTCGATTATGGCGCGCTCCAGCCCGGCATGGCCGCGAGCGACGCGATCCGTGCCGCCGCCCGCGCGCTCGCCCTCGATCCCGCCCATGGCGTCACCGTTCGCCTCACCGGATCGGTGCCGCTGTCGGACGAGGAATTCTCCTCGCTCGCCGACAAGGCATGGCTGGTGGCCATGGTGATGATCGCCGCCATGCTCGGCACATTATGGCTCGCCACCCGCTCCGGCCGGCTGGTCGCGGCGATCATGCTCACCACGCTCGCCGGCCTCGTCGTCACCGCCGCAATCGGGCTGATCGCCGTCGGCCGGTTCAACTTGATCTCGGTCGCGTTCATCCCGCTGTTCGTGGGGCTGGGCGTCGATTTCGGCATCCAGATCGCCGTGCGCTTCCAGGCCGAACGCCATGGCGGCGCGAGCCCCGCCGATGCGCTGCGGGGGGCCGCCACCGCGCTCGGCGCGCCGCTGCTGCTTGCCGCCGGCGCCGTCTGCCTCGGCTTCCTCGCCTTCCTGCCCACCGATTATGTGGGGATCGCCGAACTGGGCATCATCTCCGGCATCGGCATGATCGTGGCGCTCGCCTTCAGCGCCACCTTGCTGCCGGCGCTGATCCTGCTGCTGCGCCCCGGCCGGCCCCGCGCCGAGGTGGGCACGCCCGCGCTGGCCCCGGCCGACGCCTTCCTGATCCAGCGGCGCAAATTGGTGCTGGGCCTGTTCGGCCTGTCGATGGTGGTGAGCATCATCGCGCTGCCGGCGGTGCGGTTCGATTTCAACCCGCTCCACCTCAAGGCCCCCGATGCCGAGGCGATGGCGACGCTGACCGATCTGATGCACGATCCCGATCGCAACCCCAATGTGATCGACATCCTCGCGCCCGATCTCCCCGCCGCCCGCCGGCTCGCCGCGCGGCTGGAAGCCTTGCCCGAGGTCGGCCGGGTGATGACGATCGAAAGCTTCGTGCCCGAAGGCCAGGCGGAAAAGCTCGCCACGATCGCCGATGCGCGCCTGCTGCTCGATCTCACGCTCGATCCGCTGGAGCCGCTGCCGCCGCCAAGCGACGCCGATACGGTCGCCGCCCTCCGCCGCACGGCCGCTGCGCTCGCCTCCCATGGCGAGAACGCCAATGCCCGCCGCTTGGCCAAGGCCCTCTCCACGCTGGCCGGCGCGCCGCCCGAGGCCCGCAACAAGGCCCGTGCGATGCTGGTGCCGCCGCTGGAGGCGATGCTCGCCCAGCTGCGCGCCGCCCTGTCCGCCGAACCCGTCACGCTGACCGATATCCCTGCCGATCTGAAGCGCGACTGGCTGGCCCCGAAGGGCGGCGTGCGCGTGCAGGCGGTGCCGCGCGCGGCCGGCAACGACAATGAAGCGCTCGCCCGCTTCACCCGCGCGGTGCGCGCGATCGCGCCCGATGCCACCGGCGTCGCCATATCCACCCAGGAAGGCGCGCGCACCGTCGCCCATGCCTTCGTCCATGCCGGCCTGCTGGCGCTGGCGGCGATCAGCCTGCTGCTCTTCGCCGTGCTGCGCGACCTGCGCGAGGTGGCCTTCACCCTCGCGCCCGTCGTCCTTTCGGGATTCCTCACGCTCGGCACCTGCGTGCTGATCGGCCAGCCGATCAACTTCGCCAACATCATCGCCTTCCCGCTGCTGTTCGGGGTGGGCGTGGCCTTCCACATCTATTTCGTGATGGCCTGGCGGGCCGGCGCCGCCGATCTCCTGCAATCCAGCCTCGCGCGCGCCATCTTCTTCTCGGCGCTCGCCACCGGCACCGCCTTCGGCAGCCTCTGGCTGTCCAGCCATCCCGGCACCGCCAGCATGGGCAAGATCCTGATGCTTTCGCTCGCCTGGACCCTGGTGTGCGCGCTGATCTTCGAGCCCGCCCTGCTCGGGCCGCCGCGAAAGGATCAGCGTTGAGCGCCGCCGTCGATCGCGCGCAGCCGCCGGGCGACGCCGGCCACGCCATCCGTGGCGACGGTGCGGGCAAGATCCGCGCGCTGCACGGCAAGCTGGCTCACCCCTTGCGCGATCACGTCGATGATCCGCCATTCCCCGCCCGAATGGCGCATCCGATAGAGCAATGTATCGCCGCCGCTGGTGCCGGTGCGGATCGTCACCTTCACGATCCGGCTGCTGTCCCGCACGGCAACGTCGGGATCGACGATGAAGCGCTCCCCGCCATAGCTTGCGAAATTCCGCGCGAGCGACAGGGCCGAATGCCGCGTCAGCGCCGCGATCGCCGCCTGCCGGTCCGCCGCCGGGCTGGCGGCCCATTTCGGGCCGATCACCAGGGCCGTGATCGCCGGCATGTCGTAATAAGCCCGCACCGCCGCCTCGAACCGGTCGGTGCGCTGGGCCAGCGGCAGCCGCGCCTTCATGATCGCGACCACCTGATCGTTATAGGCCGCCACGCGCGCAGCCGGATCGGCGGCCTGCGCCTGGGCCGCGACGGGCGCCAGCGGCATGGCGGCAAGCGCCAGGAGAAAGGCGGGGCGGAACATCGGCGTCTCCATCCGCGACGGGCAGGCCGCAACGATGTGGCCCGGCCCGGCGGCGGCGGCAAGCCCCTGCCGCCGCGATCATGGCAGGAACGGCACGGAACGCCTTGCCGCGATTTAACTTTTGGGAATGAGCCGGCTCCGCTATCTGTTGGCGCAGCCTCGTAAAAGGAGGACTCGGTGGTTAAGCTCGTCCTTGCCCAGCCCCGCGGTTTCTGCGCCGGCGTGATCCGCGCGATCGAGATCGTGGACAACGCCCTCGATCGGGTGGGCGCCCCCGTCTACGTCCGGCACGAGATCGTCCATAATCGCCATGTGGTCGATACGCTGCGCGCCAAGGGCGCTGTGTTCGTGGAGGAATTGTCCGACGTTCCCGACGGCGCCGTCACCGTGTTCAGCGCCCATGGCGTCGCCCGCGCGGTGGAGAAGGAAGCGCGCGATCGCGGGCTGCCGGTGCTGGATGCCACCTGCCCGCTGGTCAGCAAGGTCCATATCCAGGGCCGCCGCTATGTCGCCGCCGGCCGTACGCTGGTGCTGATCGGTCATGCCGGCCACCCGGAGGTGGAGGGCACGCTGGGCCAGATCGACGGCACCGTCCATCTGGTCGGATCGGCGGAGGACGTGGCCGCGCTCGACATCGCCGACGACAGCCCCGTCGCCTATGTCACCCAGACGACGCTGTCGGTGGACGACACGCGATCGGTGATCGATGCGCTGAAGGCGCGCTTCGCCGACATCACCGGCCCCGGCACCGCCGACATCTGCTACGCCACCCAGAACCGGCAGACCGCCGTGCGCGACCTCTGCCGCGTGGTCGATATGCTGCTGGTGGTGGGATCGGCCAACAGCTCCAATTCCAACCGCCTGCGCGAAATCGGCGTGGAGCTGGGCCTGCCCAGCCACCTCGTCGCGGACGGCGACGCGATCGACCCCGCCTGGCTCGAGGGGGTGGAGCGGATCGGCCTCACCGCCGGGGCCTCGGCGCCCGAGGATCTCGTCCAGGGCGTGATCGCCGCGATCCGCGGCCATGTTCCCATCACCGTCGAAACGCTCGACGGGATCGAGGAGGATCTTCATTTCCGCCTGCCGCCGGCGCTCGATCGGCTGGCCCGGCGCGATGTGGTTGCAGAGGAGGCCTGAGCAAGATGGCGGCCATACCCTTTTCCCAGGCGGCGCGGATCGGCGGCTATGTGCTGGGCCGCAAGCTCCGGCGCGTCGAACGCTATCCGCTGGTGCTGATGCTGGAGCCGCTGTTGCGCTGCAACCTCGCCTGCAAGGGCTGCGGCAAGATCGACTATCCGGACGAGATACTGAACCAGCGCCTTTCCTACGACCAGTGCATGGCCGCGATCGATGAATGCGGCGCCCCCGCCGTATCGATCGCCGGCGGGGAGCCGCTGCTCCATCGCGAGATGCCGCGCATCGTCGAAGGCTATATCGCGCGCAAGAAGTTCGTCATCCTCTGCACCAACGCGCTGCTTCTGAAGAAGAAGATCGATCAGTATCGCCCGTCGCCCTTCTTCACCTGGTCGATCCACCTCGACGGCGATCAGGTGATGCACGATCGCTCGGTCTGCCAGGACGGCGTCTACGAGGTCGCGCGCGATGCGATCCTGCTCGCCAAGTCCAGGGGGTTCCGCACCCAGATCAACTGCACCGTGTTCGACGGCGCCGATCCCGATCGGCTCGCCGCCTTCTTCGACGACATGATGGCGATCGGGCTCGACGGCATCACCGTCTCGCCCGGCTATGCCTATGAACGCGCGCCGGACCAGCAGCATTTCCTCAACCGCGAAAAGACGCGTCAGCTCTTCCGCGACGTGTTCCGCCATGATCCCAAGCGGAAATGGGCCTTCACCAACTCGCCCCTGTTCCTGGATTTCCTGGCCGGCAACCAGACCTACGAATGCACCCCCTGGTCGATGCCGCTGCGCACCGTCTTCGGCTGGCAAAAGCCCTGCTACCTGCTCGGCGAAGGCTATGTGCAGACCTTCCGCGAGCTGATGGACGACACGGACTGGGAGAATTACGGCGTCGGCAAATATGAAAAATGCGCCGACTGCATGGTCCATTGCGGATTCGAGGGCACCGCGACCACGGACGCCGTCCGCCATCCGCTCAAATTCCTGAAGGCCGCCCGCCACATCCGGACCGAAGGCCCGATGGCCCCGGATATCGACCTCAGCCGCCAGCGCCCGGCCGAGAACGTCTATTCCAGCCATGTCGAGCGCGAACTGGCCCTCATCCGGCAATCGCAGCCCGAAGCCGGCAAGCATGTGACAGCGGCGTGGCGGTAATGACGGCCGCCACGCGACCTTCGAAGGTTCATTTCACGCCATCGGCCCGATAGATCACCCCGTCCTTCATCACGACCGCGAAGTTGCGATCCGGGTCGCCGATCAGGTCGATATTTGCCAGCGGATCGCCGTTCACCAGGATGAGGTCGGCCAGCGCGCCGGCCTCGACCACGCCCAGCTTGCCCTTATAGGGCGCGCGTTCGCCCGACAGGGCGAGGAGCTGGGCGTTGTCGTGCGTCACCATCCGCAGGATCTCGGCCGGGGTGAACCATTGCTTCAGCCGGAGGATATAGGCGTTCTGTTCCCGATTCTCCTCGGGCCGGAACAGGAAGTCCGTGCCCCAGGCGAGCTTCACATGATATTTCTTCGCCCAGTTCCAGGCATGGTCCGAACCTTCGCGCACCGCCATCTTCTTGGCGACGCGATCGGGCGGATCGTTCGGCAGGGGCGGCGGCAGGTTCTGGAGGGAAAGCCATGCGCCGCGATCGGCGATCAGCTTGATCGTCGCTTCGTCGAGCAGCTGGCCATGCTCGATGGATTTCACCCCCGCATCCAGCGCACGGCGCACGGCGCGCGACGTATAGGCGTGGACGGCGACATAGGTGCCCCAATCCTCGGCGGCGGCCACGGCGGCCGAAAGCTCCTCGGGCAGATATTGGGTCACGTCGATCGGATCGTAATCGGAGGATGAACCTCCGCCCGCCATCAGCTTGATCTGGCTCGCCCCGAAGCGGAGATTCTCGCGCGTGGCGGCGAGCACCTCGTCCCGCCCGTCGGCGATGAAGGTGGCGCCGAACTCCTCGGCGCGCGATGGCTTGCCGAAGAAGCGGCGCGAGCGTTCCGTGGGCAGGCGGAAATCGCCGTGGCCGGACGTCTGGCTGATCACCGCGCCCGACGGCCAGATGCGCGGCCCCTGATATTTGCCGCTATCGATCCCGGCCTTCAGCCCGAAAACCGGGCCGCCCATGTCGCGCACGGCGGTAAAGCCGCGCAGCAGCATGGCCCTGGCCTGATCGGCGGCGGCGGCCTCGGCTGCCTGCGGGGTCAGATCCGGCGACATGAGCTTCGCCATGTCGAGCGCGCCGAAGGTCAGGTGCACATGGACGTCGATCAGCCCCGGCATCAGCGTCCGGCCGCGCCCCTCGATCACCCGCGCCCCGGCGCCCGCCTTGGCCGCCGGCCCGATCGCCGTGATGACATTGCCCTTCACCGCGACATTGGTGGGCGGGGACAGGCGATCCGACTGCCCGTCGAACACCCGCACATCGCGGAACAGCGTTTCCGGGGCATCCTGCGCGTGGACCGCCGTGCCCGTCGCCATCGTCATGAAAAGCGCCGCCGCCGGCCGCCAATGCTTCCAGTGCATCATTGCCTCTGCTCCCAGAACCGTTCGCCTTCATTCATGCGCGCCATCAGCCGTTCGAGCGACCGGAAGGCCGCGCCCACATCGCGCGCGGTGCGGATCAGGGCGGGCAGCTGGCCGGGGTTGCGGGCCAGCGATGCCGTCACCGGGCCGATCGCCATGCCGCCGCCGGGCTGCATCCCCACCCAGGCGGCGTGCGGCAGATCATGATCGGCGGTATCGGATATCACCCGCAGGAAGGCGAAGGGCAGGCCGTGCCGGGCCGCCACGCGGGCGGCGACGTGCGATTCCATATCGACGATGATCGCGCCCGTTCCGGCATGGAGCGCGCGCTTGGCGGCCGCCTCGGCGACCAGCGTGCCATCGGCATGAACTTCGCCGATCCGCGCCTCGGGCAGGCGGCGGGCGAGTGCCTCCACCGTCGCCGGATCGCCGCCGATCGTCCAGTCGCCGACGGCGAGGTCGGGGGCGAGGCCGCCGGCTATCCCCATGCTCCAGATCGCGCGCGCGGAACGCGCGTGCGCCTCCAGCGCGGCTTCCAGCGCCGCCGCGTCGCCGCCGCCGGGGATCGGCGCCAGCCCGTCGCGCGCGATGATCCGGGCCTCGCGCTTCAGCCCCGTCGCCACCAGGATCGTCACATGCCCACCATCACGCGGCGCGCGTTGCCGCGCTTGAGGTTGCGGTATCGCGCCATCGCCCAGAGCGGGAAATAGCGCGGATAGCCGTGGTAGCGCAGGTAGAAGACGCGCGGGAAACCGCCGCCGGTGAAATGTTCCTGCGGCCACAGCCCATCCGTGCCCTGATGGCGCATCAGCCAGCCGATGCCGCGCTGGACGGCGGCGCCATCCACCTCGCCCGCCGCCATCAGCCCGATCAGCGCCCAGGCCGTCTGCGAGGCCGTGGAGGGCGCGGGGCGGTGGCCGGTGCGATCCAGCGCATAGCTGTCGCAATCCTCGCCCCAGCCGCCATCGGGATTTTGGATCGCCTCCAGCCAGGCGACCGCCCTGCGCACGATCGGTTCCCGCGGATCGACCCCCGCCGCGTTGAGCGCGCAGAGGGCGGACCATGTGCCGTAGACATAGTTCACCCCCCAGCGGCCGAACCAGCTGCCATCGGCTTCCTGCTCGCGCGCGAGATAGGCGAGCGCCGCCCGCATGCGGGGGCTTTCCGCCGGCTCGCCGAGCTGCGCCAGCATCGATATGCAGCGCGCGGTGACATCCACGGTCGGCGGATCGAGCAGCGCGCCATGATCGGCGAAGGGGATGTTGTTGAGATATTCCGCCATATTATCGGCATCGAAGGCGCCCCAGCCGCCATTGCGGCTCTGCATGCCTTCCACCCATTCGCGGCCGCGCGCGATCGCCTGATCCTGCCCGTCGCCGGGCACGATCCGACCGCGCGCGCGGTCCATCGCCATCGCCACCACGGCGGTATCGTCCAGATCGGGATAATGATCGTTGCGATACTGGAAGGCCCAGCCGCCCGGCCGCACATCGGGCCGCTGTTCCGCCCAGTCGCCCTTCACGTCCAGCACCTGCAGCGGCTTGAGCCAGGCGAGTCCCTTCGCCGCCCGCGCTTCCGCCGCGTCGCCGCCTGCCTCCATCAGGGCATGCGCCGCCAATGCGGTATCCCAGACGGGCGAGACGCAGGGCTGGCAGTAGATCTCGTCCGTCCCGTCCTCGGGATCGAGCACCAGCAGCTTTTCGACCGAGGCGCGGGCGATGGCGCGATCGGGGTGATCGGGCGGATAGCCGAGCGCATCATACATCATCACGGCATTGGCCATGGCGGGATAGATCGCGCCCAGCCCGTCCTCCCCGTTCAGCCGTTCGCGCGTCCAGGCGACGCAGCGATCGATCGCGCGGCGGCGCAAGCCGGCGGGCCAGAAAGGACGCACGCCCTTCAGCAGCTTGTCGAGCACGAGGAAGCCTTCGGTCCACAGTCTTCCGGTGCCCGCCGCGCGGCTGGCGATCGGCGCCGGTTCCTTGCTGCGATACAGTTCGTCGACATGGGTGCCGCGCGGATTGCGCGCGCGCGGGCGGAGCGCCATCAGCACCAGCAGCGGCACGATCACGGTGCGCGCCCAATAGGACATCTTCGACAGATGGATCGGGAACCAGCGCGGCAGCAGGATCATCTCCACCGGCATTTCCGGCACCGCCGCCCACGGCCCCGCGCCATAGAGGGCAAGCTGGATGCGGGTGAAGACATTGGCGGCTTCCGCCCCGCCGGCCGCGAGCACCGCCGCGCGCGCCCGCGCCATATGGGGCGCATCTCCGTCATCGCCGATCAGCTTGAGCGCGAAATAGGCCTTCACCGTGGCGCTCAGGTCCATCGCGCCGCCGTGGAACAGCGGCCAGCCGCCGTCCCCGTTCTGGATGCGGCGAAGATAGCGGCCGACCTTCGCCTCCAGCGCCAGATCCTCCGGCTCGCCCAGATAATGGCGCAGCAGCAGATATTCGGCCGGGATGGTGGCATCGGCCTCCAGCTCGAACACCCAATGGCCGTCGTCGCGCTGGGCGGCGATCAGGGCGGCCGCCGCGCGATCGACCCCCGCCTCCACGGCGGCCAGCGGATCGACGGGAACAGGATTGCCGGCTTCAGACTGATACATGCGCGCGTGCCACCTCGCCTGCCAGATGGGCGGCCGTCCGCCCGGATCGGATCGCCCCTTCGATCGTCGCCGGCAGGCCGGTCCGTGTCCAGTCGCCCGCCAGCATCAGATTGGCCCAGGCCGTGGCCGCTCCCGGCCGCCGCGCATCCTGATCGGGCGTGGCGGCGAAGGTGGCGCGGCGTTCGCGCACGATCTGCCAAGGCGGCAGCGGCGCATCGATCCCGGCGGCGCGGGCCACCTCCGCCCACAGCCGGGCGGCGAGCGCGCCGCGATCCTCGTCGCACAACCGGTCCGCGGCGCTGATCGTCACCGAGATCCTGTCGGGAAAGGCGAAGATCCATTCCGCCGTGCCGCCGATCACCCCCAGCATCGGCGGCAAGGCGGGTGGCGGCGGAAAGGCGAAATGGGCATTGACGATGGCATGGTGGCGATCGGGCACGGTGAGGCCCGGCACGAGATCGGCCGCCACCCATGCCGGCACCGCGAGGATCACCGGATCGTCGGCGGCGACGGCATCCGCCCCGTCGGCGAAACCCAGCCGCTCCACCCGATCGCCCGCGAAGCCCAGCGCCTTCAGCCGCCGGCCCATGCGGATATCGGCGCCATGCGACCGGAGCCACGCGATCGCCGGATCGACGAAGGCGGCCGCCAAGGTGGGATGGGCGATGCGGGGGCGGCAGGCGCGGCCGCCCTTGGCCAGCGTCTCGCGGATCACGGCGGCCGCCAGCCCGGCCGATGCCTCCGCCGGCGGGGTGTTCATCACCGCCACCATCAGCGGCGCGATCAGCCTTTCCCACAGGGGCGTATCGGTGGCGATCACATCGCCGATCCGCGCATCCGCATCGGCGCCCAGCAGGCGGGCGAGCGGCAGATAATCGGCGACGCCCGTGCCCGGCACCCGCCGGCCGGGGACGAACAGCCACCAAGGCAGCGGCCCGCCATTGGGCGCCACCCGCCAGCGTTCGCCATCGCGCAGGTCGAAAAAGGCGAAGCTCGCCTCCGCCGGCCCGGCCAGCCGATCGGCGGCGCCGATCGTGGCGAGATGATCGGCCACGGCGGCATTGCCCGACAGCACCAGATGGTTGCCGTTATCGATGGTGAGGCCGAGCTGGGGATCGTGATAGGAGCGGCAGCGCCCGCCGGCGCGCGGCCCCGCTTCGGACAAGGTGACGGCGTGGCCCGCCTTGGTGAGCGCGATCGCCGCCGCCAATCCGGCCAGCCCCGCGCCGATCACATGAGCCCGCGCCATCGCCGCCCTACCGCAGCAGCCTGAGGCGGATCATCATCCCCAGGATCGCCAGCCGGTTGTGCCGCACCCGGCGGCGCGGCGGCGCCCAGCCCGCCGCCTCCATGCGATCCAGCAGCACGCCATAGGCGCCCGCCATCAGCCGGGGGGCGATCAGGTGGCCGCGCGGCCGGGCCGCCAATATGCGCCGCGCGGCATCGAAATGCTGGCGCGCCTCCGCCGCCACCGCCCGGCAGGCGCGATCGATCCGGGGATCGGCGGTGATCGCGGCGATATCGCCCAATGGCAGCCCGGCCGCCGCCAGCGCCTCGGCCGGCAGATAGACCCGGCCGATCGCCGCATCCTCATCCACGTCGCGCAGGATGTTGGTGAGCTGCAGGGCGCGGCCGAGATGGTGGGCCAGCGCCAGCCCCGGCGCTTCCTCCATGCCGAACACCCGCACCGAAAGCCGCCCCACGGCGGATGCCACGCGATCGCAATAGAGATCGAGATCGGCCGCGTCGGGGCAGCATATGTCGCCCGCCACGTCCATCGCCATGCCGGCGATCACCGCATCGAAATCCGCCCGCGCGAGATCGAAGTGGCGGACGGCCAGCGCCAGATAATGCGCCTGCCCCGGATCGCCGCCGGCATAGAGCCGGGCGATATCGCCGCGCCACGCATCCAGCGCGGCGGCGCGGGCGGCACGATCCCCACGCTGGTCGTCGGCGATATCGTCCACCTCGCGGCAGAAGGCGTAGATGGCATACATCGCCTCGCGTTCAGGGCGCGGCAGCACGCGCATGCCGGCATAGAAGGAGCTGCCGGCCGCCCGGCCCTGCGTGGCGAGGCTGGTGGCGGTCATGCCCGCCCGCTCCGCGCGATCATCCGGCCCAGTGCCGCGCGTCCAGCGATCATCAACGCCTCCATCCTGCCATGGTGGACCTTTTCGGCCAGCGGATCGCGACGGCGCAGCCGCGCCGCAAGGCTTTCCGCCAGCCGCTGGATCGCCGCCACCTCCATGCCCAGCCGCCGATCGGCGATGGCGCGGGCGAAACCGGCCGACCGGGCGAGCAGCGCCTCCGCCTCACCCGCCGCCTCGCCGATCGCCGCCTTCAGCGCCGGGGCCGCTCGGGGGGCAGCGAGCATATCGACGGTGGCGCCATGCGCGGCCAGCCGATCGGCGGGCAGATAGACCCGATCGATCGCGCGATAATCCTTCCCGCAATCCTGCAGGTGGTTGATGACCTGCAGCGCCGCGCACAGCGCATCCGACGCCGGCCACAGCGCGCGATCCTCGCCATGCACATCCAGCACGAAGCGGCCGACCGGCATCGCCGAATATCGGCAATAATCGATCAGCGCGTCCCAATCGGCATAGCGGTTCACCGTCACGTCGCGGCGGAACGCCTCCAGCAGATCGAGCGCGTGGCCCGCATCCAGCCCGCGCCCGGCCAGCGCCGCGCGCAGCGCCCCGGCGGCGGGATCGGCATCGCTTTCGCCGGTCAGGCCCGCGCGCATCGCCTCCAGCCGGGCGAGCTTTTCGACAGGCGGCGCCGTGGGGTGATCGGCCACGTCGTCCGCCGCCCGCGCGAAGCGGTAGAAGGCCATGATCGGCGCGCGATGCTCCGGCCGGATCAGCAGCGAGGCGACCGGGAAATTCTCGTCCTTATGGCCCTTGCCCGATGCCAGCGCCGCCGCGCCCGCCGCCCTTGGCGCCTGTTCCGCCAGCGCGGTCATGCGCCCAGCCGCGCCTGCGCGCGTCCCTTCCACATGCCGCCGCGCCCGCGTGCATGCGCCAAGGCCGACAGCGCGGTGGCGCCGGCATAGAAAGCCGCGATCGCCGGCAGCAGCGGCCCCCACAGGGGCGACCGGCCGTAGAAACGCAGCATCGGCTGGAAGGCGATCGCCATCAGCGCCCAGGCGGCGATCCCCATCGCCCGGCCCGGCCCGGCGGCGAATGCTGCAGCCAGCGGCGGCACCAGGAAGACCAGCGCCAGGCCCAGCAGCGTGCCTGCCAGCAGCCAAGGCGAATAACGGAGCTGGGCATAGGCCGACCGCGCGATCATGGCGCCGATCTCCCGCCAGCCGCCATAGGGGCGGATGCTCACCGATCGGCGCGTCAGCATCAGGCGGATCGGCCCCTGCCGCTTCATCGCCCGGCCCAGCGCGCAATCGTCGATGATATGGGCGGCGATGGCGGGGATGCCGCCCGCCTGCGCCAGCGCATCGGCGCGCGCCAGCATGCAGCCGCCGGCAGCGGCGGCAACCGGCGATCCCGCCCGGTTCACCCGCGCGAAGGGATAGAGCATCTGGAAGAACAGCACGAAGGCCGGGATCAGCGCGCGTTCGGCGGCATTGGCGGTGCTGAGCCGCGCCATCAGCGAACAGAGCGCCAGCCCTTCCGCCTCGCCGCGCGCCACCAGCGACCGGAGCGTATCGGGGGCGTGGGCGATATCGGCGTCGGTCAGCCACAGCCAGCGCGCGCCGCCGGCACGGGCGATGCCCTGCTCCATCGCCCAGAGCTTGCCCGTCCAGCCGGCGGGCGGCGGGCTGCCGGGCACGATCTCCAGCCGGTCCCCCCGCCCCGTGGCGGCGGCCGCTTCCCGCGCGATCCGGGCGGTGCCGTCGCTGCTGCCGTCGTCCACCAGCAGGATACGGAAATCGCCGGGATAATCCTGCGCCAGCAGGCCGGCGATCGTCCGGCCGATCACCGCCGCCTCGTCGCGCGCCGGCACCACCGCCGCCACCGCCGGCCAGTTCGCCGGATCGGGGGCAGCCGCCTCGTCCGTCTCGGCCGCGCGCCAGAAACCGCCATGCCCCGCCAGCAGATAGATCCACAGGCCCAGGCTGATGGCGGCCAATATCGTCATGCGATCATGCCCTCGCGCCGGAACCAGGCGATCGCATCGCCGATCGCGTCGCGATAGGGCCGGGCGCGATAGCCCAGCTCCGCCGCCGCCCTGGCCGAGCTGTAGAACATGGCGTGGCGCGACATCTTCAGCGCATCGCGGGTGAGGAAGGGCTCGCGGCCCGACAGGCGCGACACCAGCTCCGCCCCCCAGGCCAGCGGATAGAGCGGCCCGCGCGGCAGGTTGAGGCGCGGCGGCCGGCGGCCGGTGAGGCCCGCAATGTCCGTCAGCATCGTCCGCAAGCTCACGTCCTCGCCGCCCAATATGTAACGGCGCCCGGCCCGCCCCCGCTCGAATGCGGCGACATGGCCTTCGGCCACGTCGTCAACATGGACCAGGTTCAGCCCCGTGTCGACGAAGGCCGGCATCCGGCCCCGCGCGGCCTCGATCAGGATGCGGCCGGTGGGCGTGGGCTTCACGTCGCGCGGGCCGATCGGGGTGGAGGGGTTGACGATCACCGCGGGCAGGCCGCGCGCCGCCACCATCGCCTCCACCAGCCGTTCGGCGGCGACCTTGCTGCGCTTGTAGGCGCCGATCGCCGCCGCTTCGTCGAGCGGCCGGTCCTCGTCCGCCGGGCGGCCGGCGTCGGGCGCCAGCGTGGCGACGCTGCTGGTATAGACGATGCGCGGCGTTCCGGCCGCCAGCGCCGCCTCCATCACGGTGCGCGTGCCTTCGCGATTGTTGCGGACGATCTCCTCCGGGTCCGCCGCCCACAGGCGATAGTCGGCGGCGACGTGCGCCAGCCCGTCCACGCCCCGGAGCGCGGCGCGCATGGCGGCGGCGTCGCGGATGTCGCCGCGCACGATCTCGCCCGGAAAGTCCCTGAGATTCGCAGGCGCGCTCGTTTCGCGCGCGAGGCCGCGCACCGCATAGCCGGCGCCGGCGAAGGCCCGCGCCACCGCCGCGCCGACGAAGCCGGAAACGCCCGTCACCAAAATGGTCTTCCCGCGATCGGCCAGCATCGCCTCCTCGGTCGCCCGGTTCCGGCCCAGGCCTGCGAGGAAGTATGTGAAAAGATGGCGGCGCGGTCTACAGTCGATCGCGTGACGATGACCGCGCTCCTGCTGCCGCAATGCCTCGCCGTCGCCGGCATCCTCTATACATTGGCCGCGACGATCCTTGCCGGACGCTGGAAATCCGCGCCGATACCGCCGGAAAACGGCCCGCCCGTCACGATCCTGAAGCCGCTCCACGGCGCCGAGCCGCTGCTGGCCGAAAATCTCCGCAGCTTCGTGGAGCAGGATTATCGCGGCGCGGTGGAGATCGTCTGCGGCGTGCACGACCCGGCCGATCCGGCGGCCGCCGTGGCCCGCGCGATCGACGGGCCGGTGGGGGTGCGCGCCGATCGCGCGCGCCACGGCAGCAACGGCAAGATATCCAATCTGATCAACATGATGTCCGACGCCAGCGGCGACATCATCATCCTGAGCGACAGCGATATCGCGGTGCCGCCCGATTATATCTCCCGCATCGTCGCCACGATCGCGCCTGCCGGCATGATCGCCACCTGCCTCTATGCCGGGCGGGGCGATGCCGGTGCCTGGTCCCGCATCGCCGCCGCCGGCATCAGCTGGCAGTTCCTGCCGTCCGTCATCGTCGGCCTCGCCACCGGGCGCGCCCGGCCGTGCATGGGATCGACCATCGCGATGCGCCGCGAAACGCTGGACCGCATCGGCGGCTTCGCCCCCTTCGCCGACGTGCTGGCGGACGACCACGCCATCGGTGCCGCCGCCCGCGCGGCGGGCTGCGAAGTGGCGATACCGCGCCTCATCGTCACCCATGGCTGCGCCGAGACGAGCCTTGCCGCCCTCACCCGCCACGAGCTGCGCTGGAACGCCACCATCCGCGGGCTCGACCCATGGGGCTATGCCGGCAGCATCGTCACCCATCCGCTGCCGCTCGCTCTTCTCGGCCTGAATTTGTGGCTGGTCGCCGCAGCGCTGGCCGCGCGCCTCGCCCTCGCGCTCCGCATCGACCGCCTCGCCGGCCGCCGCACCGCGCCGATCGCGCTGTTGCCGCTGCGCGACATCCTTTCCTTCATCCTCTTTCTCGGCGCCTTCGCCGTCCGCTCAATCGATTGGCGGGGAGGAAGATTTCGGCTAGGGAAGGATGGTCGGATGTCGGCGGATACGGAGTATCTGACGTGATGCGCTCGCTTTTTCTGCAAGCCCCCTCCTTCGACGGTTATGACGGCGGCGCCGGCGCGCGCTACCAGATGAAGCGCGAGGTCCGGTCCTTCTGGTATCCCACCTGGCTCGCCCAGCCGGCGGCGCTGGTGGAGGGATCGAAGCTGATCGACGCCCCCGCCCACGACCTTTCCTTCGACGACATCAAGCACGAAGCCTATGCGCGCGACCTGGTGATCCTCCACACCTCCACCCCTTCCTTCCGGCAGGACGTGAAGACGGCGGAGATGCTGAAGGCGCTGAATCCCGACCTGAAGATCGGCCTGATCGGCGCCAAGGTGGCGGTGCAGGCGCAGGAAAGCCTGGCGGCGTCCGAGGCGATCGACTTCGTCGCCCGCAACGAATTCGACTTCACGATCAAGGACGTCGCCGACGGCCAGAACTGGGCATCGATCAAGGGCATCAGCTATCGCAACGCGCAGGGGGTGATCGTCCATAATGACGACCGGCCGGTGCTGGAGGATATGGACGCGCTGCCCTTCGTCAGCCCGATCTACAAGCGCGACCTCGTGATCGAGAAATATTTCGGCGGCTATCTGAAGCATCCCTATGTGAGCTTCTACACCGGGCGCGGCTGCAAGAGCCGCTGCACCTTCTGCCTGTGGCCGCAGACCGTGGGCGGCCATAATTACCGCACCCGATCGATCGGCCATGTGATCGAGGAGGTGAAATATGTGATGCGGGAAATGCCGCAGGTGAAGGAGATATTCTTCGACGACGACACGCTGACCGATAACGCGCCGCGCGTCGAGGCGCTGGCCCGCGAGCTGGGCAAGCTGGGCGTCACCTGGTCCTGCAACGCCAAGGCCAACGTGCCCTATGATACGCTGAAGGTAATGAAGGACAACGGGCTGCGCCTGCTGCTGGTCGGCTATGAAAGCGGCAACCAGAAGATCCTGCACAATATCAAGAAGGGCCTGCGCGTCGATGTCGCCCGGCAGTTCACCAAGGATTGCCACGCGCTGGGCATCGTCATCCACGGCACCTTCATCCTGGGCCTGCCCGGCGAGACGAAGGAGACGATCGAGGAGACGATCCGCTACGCGCAGGAGATCAACCCCCACACCATCCAGGTATCGCTGGCCGCGCCCTATCCGGGCACCTTCCTCTACCGGCAGGCGACGGAGAATGGCTGGTTCGACGGGACGGACCATCTGCTGACCGACCATGGCAACCAGATCGCCCAGTTGAGCTACCCGCACCTGAACAGCACGGAGATCTTCGCGTCGGTCGAGGATTTCTACAAGCGCTTCTACTTCCGCCCGCGCAAGATCGGCGCGATCGTGGGCGAGATGATCCGCGACCAGGACATGATGAAGCGGCGGCTGCGCGAAGGGGTGGAATTCTTCCGCTTCCTGCGCCAGCGCAAGGAAGCGGTGGCCTGAAGGGGGGCGGGACGATGCGCTTTCCCGCCCATGCAGCCGCCCCGGCCGGCACCTTGTCCCGCCCCCCCGCCCATGGGCCGGGCTGGGCCGGCACCGAGCCGGGCGAGGCCGCGCCCGCGCCGCACGCGGCCAGGAGGCTGGTGATAACCGCCGACGATTTCGGCGCGTCGATCGCGGTGAACCGCGCCGTGGAGCGCGCGCATCGCGAAGGCGTGCTGACCGCGACCAGCCTGATGGTGGCGGGCGAGGCCGCGACCGACGCGATCGCCACCGCGCGCAAGCTGCCCATGCTGGGCGTGGGCCTGCATCTGGTGCTGGTCGACGGCCGGCCCACCTTGCCGCCCGATCGCGTGCCCGATCTGATCGATGGCGACGGCCGATTCCGCGCCAACATGGTGCGCGCGGGCGTGGACTTCTTCTTCCGCCCCGCCGTGCGGCGCCAGCTTGCCGAGGAGATCGAGGCGCAGTTCATCGCCTTCGGCGCGACCGGGCTGAAGCTGGATCATGTGAACGCCCACAAGCATTTCCACCTGCACCCGACCATCGCCGGCCTGATCGTGGAAATCGGCGCGCGTTTCGGCCTGCGCGCCGTGCGCGCGCCGGTGGAACCGCCCGAGCCGCTGGCCGAGGTGGAGCCGGCCAGTCCCGGCCGGCTGGCCGACCGCGTCGCCGCGCCATGGGCGCGGACGCTGCAGGCGCGCTTCGCGTCGGCGGGGCTGATCGTGCCCGATCAGGTGTTCGGCCTGCGCTGGTCCGGCCATATGCATGTCAGGCGGCTGACGGGCCTGATCGAGCATCTGCCGCCAGGCCTCACCGAAATCTATCTCCATCCCGCGACCGAGGCCGGCTTTGCCGGCCATGCGCCGGGTTACGATTATGAGGCCGAGCTGGCGGCGCTGGTGGACGAGCGGACGCGCGCCGCGCTTCGCCTGTCGGGCGCACGGCTGGGCAGCTTCACCGATTTCGAGGAAGAAAGGGTCGCGGCCTGATGGAGAGCATGAGCGCCCTTGCCCCCGCCGCCGCAGCCGGGGGCGCCCCGGCGCCGTTGGGCAGCGAGACGCACAAGACGCTGTTCTGCCGCACCCTGCTGGATACCCATGATCCCTACCGCCCCGCGCTTATCGAATGGCCGAAGCTGGACGCGGACACGCAGGGCAAGATCACCTCGCTGCCGATCTGGGACATCGCCGTCGCCACCGAGGGCCGGGCCGGCATGAACGTGCGCACCTTCGGCGAGGCGGTTTCCGACCCCCTCCTCAAGGAAGCGATCATGATGAACGCCTTCGAGGAGAGCCGCCACAAGCTGGTGCTGGCCGATATGGTGCAGGCCTATGGGATCGAACTGGCGCCCGAGCCCGAATATCGCCGCCCGCGCGATCCCGAATTCGCCTTCATGCGCACCGGATATTCCGAATGCATCGACAGCTTCTTCGGATTCGGCCTGTTCGATGTCGCCCGCAGATCGGGCTTTTTTCCGCCGGAGCTGGTCGACACGTTCGAGCCGGTGATGCGCGAGGAAGGGCGCCATATCCTGTTCTTCGTCAACTGGGTGGCCTGGTGGCGGCGCAACATGCCCTGGTGGCGCCGGCCTTGGTTCGAGCTGAAGGTGATCGCAGTGTGGATCGTGCTGATCCTCGAGCGGATCGACATGGCCAAGGGCATGGGCAGCAACACCAAGGCGCAGGAGAATAATTTCACGCTCAACGGTTCCAAGGAACTGGGCGTGGAAATCAGCTTTCCCGAGCTGGCCCGCATCTGCCTTGCCGAAAACGACCGGCGGCTGGCCCCTTATGACCGCCGCCTGATCCGGCCGCGCTTCGTGCCCGGCGCGATCCGCTTCGTGCTGCGCTTCATGCGATCGTGAAGGTCCCGTTCCGCTGGCCGCTGCTGGCGGCGACCGCGATCGGGCTCGCCATCGCGCTCTGGGCGATCGGCCGGGCGGGGCTGGGCGACATCATGGCCGCCGCCGGCCGGCTGGGCATCGGCGGCTTCCTGCTGCTGATCGCCTGTTCCTTCGCGGTGCTGGGCCTGCTGGGCGCGGCCTGGCTGACGGCGATGCCGGACGCATCCTTCCGCCGCCTGCCGCTCTTCACCTGGGCGCGGACGACGCGCGAAGGGGCGAGCGACCTGCTGCCCTTTTCCCAGATCGGCGGCATCGTGGTAGGGGCGTGGACGCTGATCGGCCGCGGCCTGCCGGCGACGCGGGTCTATGCCTCGATCATCGTCGACCTCACCACCGAGATGGCGGCGCAATTGCTGTTCACCCTGTTCGGCCTGTGGATGCTGGGGGCGATCCTGCTGGACGCCGATGCGATGCGATCGCTGCGCACGCTGACGCTGATCGGCGCGGGCGTGGCCGTGGCGGTGACGATCGCCTTCGCCCTTCTGCAGGTGCCGGCGCTGCGCTTCCTCGCCTTCCTCGCCCGGCGGATGCTGCCCAGGGCGGAGGTGGCGGTGGATGCGGTGGTGGCCGAACTGACGCGCTATTACCGGGTGCGGCGCGCGATCCTCGCCTCCTTCTTCTTCAACCTGCTCGCCTGGGCGGGGAGCGCGGCCTCGGCCTGGCTCACCCTGCGGCTGATGGGGGAGCATCAGACGATCTGGCACATCATAGCGCTGGAAAGCCTGATCTTCGCGCTGCGCAGCGCCGCCTTCGTGGTGCCGGGCGCGATCGGCATCCAGGAGGCGGGTTATATCCTGCTCGGCCCGATCTTCGGCATCGGGCCGGAGGCGGCGGTGGCGCTGTCGCTCGTCAAGCGGGCGCGGGACATCGCGATCGGCGTGCCGGCGCTCCTCATCTGGCAGATGGGCGGCGTGCGATCGGGCCTCAGGAAAAGCGCCTGAAACCGGGCGCCTTATCCCTCGTCACCCCTTATCCCTCATCACCCATGCGCAGCGCGGCGATGAAGGCTTCCTGCGGGATGCTGACCGAACCATATTCGCGCATCCGCTTCTTGCCTTCCTTCTGCTTTTCCAGAAGCTTGCGTTTGCGGGTCGCGTCGCCGCCATAGCATTTGGCGGTCACGTCCTTGCGCAGCGCCGCGATCGTCTCGCGCGCGATCACCTTGCCGCCGATCGCCGCCTGGATCGGGATCTTGAACATGTGGCGGGGGATCAGGTCCTTCAGCCGCTCGCACATGTGGCGGCCCCGCGCCTCGGCGGCGGCGCGGTGGACGATCATGCTGAGCGCATCGACCGGCTCGTTGTTGACGAGGATCGACATCTTCACGAGATCGCCCTCGCGATAGCCGATCTGGTGATAGTCGAAGCTGGCATAGCCGCGCGTGATCGATTTCAGGCGATCGTAGAAATCGAACACCACTTCGTTCAGCGGCAGCTCGTAGGTCACCTGCGCGCGGCCGCCCACATAAGTCAGGTTCTTCTGGATGCCGCGCCGATCCTGGCAGAGCTTGAGGATGCTGCCCAGATATTCGTCGGGCACGTAGATCGTCGCCTCGATCCACGGCTCCTCGATCATTTCGATCTTGTTGGGATCGGGCATGTCGGCGGGGTTGTGCAGCTCGATCGTCCGCGCCTCCGCCTCGCCCGCCGAACGGGTGAGCAGCAGGCGATAGACCACCGACGGCGCGGTGGTGATGAGGTCGAGATCATATTCGCGGGTCAGCCGCTCCTGGATGATCTCCAGGTGGAGCAGGCCGAGGAAGCCGCAGCGGAAGCCGAAGCCCAGCGCGGCGGACGTCTCCATCTCGAAGCTGAACGAGGCGTCGTTGAGGCGCAGCTTGGAGATCGATTCGCGCAATTTCTCGAAATCATTGGCGTCGACCGGGAAGAGGCCGCAGAACACCACCGACTGCACTTCCTTGAAGCCGGGCAGCGGCTCGGCCGCCGGCTTCTTCGCATCGGTGATGGTATCGCCGACGGCGGTCTGCGACACTTCCTTGATCTGGGCGGTGATGAAGCCGACCTCGCCGGGGCCGAGATCGCCGAGCTGCTCGATCTTCGGGCGGAAGCAGCCGACGCGATCGACCAGATGGGTGGTGCCGGCCTGCATGAACTTGATCTGCTGGCCCTTGCGGATCACGCCGTCGATCACGCGGATCAGGATGACGACGCCCAGATAGGGATCATACCAGCTATCCACCAGCATCGCCTTGAGTGGCGCGGTCGCATCGCCCTTGGGCGGCGGGATCTTGGCGACGATCGCCTCGAGAATGTCGTCGATGCCGATGCCCGACTTGGCCGACGCCAGCACCGCGCCCGATGCATCGAGGCCGATCACCTCCTCGATCTCCTCGCGCACCTTCTCGGGCTCGGCGGCCGGCAGGTCGATCTTGTTGATGACGGGCACGATCTCGTGATCATGCTCGATCGACTGGTAGACGTTGGCCAGCGTCTGCGCCTCCACGCCCTGCGCCGCGTCCACCACCAGCAGCGCGCCCTCGCAGGCGGCGAGGCTGCGCGAGACCTCATAGGCGAAGTCCACGTGCCCCGGCGTGTCCATCAGGTTCAGGACATAGCTCTGCCCGTCCTTCGCGGTATAATCGAGGCGCACGGTCTGCGCCTTGATGGTGATGCCGCGCTCCTTCTCGATATCCATGTTGTCGAGGACCTGGGCGGACATCTCGCGGTCCGAAAGCCCGCCGGTGCGCTGGATCAGGCGGTCGGCCAGCGTCGACTTGCCATGGTCGATATGCGCGATGATCGAGAAATTGCGGATACGGTCGAGCGGGGTCACGGAAAGGGCCGATCTTCTGGGATGGATGGAATTGGCGCCGCCGATAGCATCAAGCAGGCCGCTTGCCAAAGATATGTGAAATCCGCCGGCATGTGACCCGCGTCACAAAATCCGTTAAGGGGTTGGTGTTAACGCGCAGGCGTTATCGGGGGTCGCATAACTGGGAGGCATTTGTTGTGAAGAAGATCATGTTGCTCGCTGGCGCGTTGGCCAGCGTGGCCCTGCTGCCGCCCGCGGCCCAGGCGCAATCCTCGGCCCGCAAGCAGCAGACCGCCAAGCAGGCGGAGATCCCCGTCTGCACCCGCAAGCTGGGCACCATCGCCATCGTCGAGCCCGAGAATCAGTGGTGGCGTGAACTGAGCCTCGGCAGCCCCGAGGCGATCATCAAGACGTTCGTCCAGAAATCGGGCTGCTTCACGCTGGTCAATCGCGGCCGATCGCTCGCCAGCCGCAACATGGAGCGCGCGCTGGCCGATTCCGGCGAGCTTCAGGCCAAGTCCAATATCGGCAAGGGCCAGGTGAAGGCCGCCGATTATTTCCTGCAGCCGGATATCGTGAGTTCCAACAACAATGCCGGCGGCAATGCGCTGGGCGGCCTGCTGGGCGGCGTCCTCGGCCGCAACACGTTCGGCGCGCTGGCCGGCGGCCTTTCGATCAAGAAGAAGGAAGCCAACGTCACGCTTTCGGTCGTCAACGCCCGCACCACCGAGGAAGAGGCGCTGATCGAAGGCTATGCCCGCAAGCAGGATCTGGGCTTCGGCGCCGGCGCCGGCCTGTTCAGCGGCGGTGCCTTCGGCGCCGGCGGCGGCGGTTATGAGAATACCGAGATCGGCCAGGTGATCGTGCTCGCCTATCTCGATGCCTATACCAAGCTGGTCACCCAGCTCGGCGGCCTGCCCGCCGACGCATCGGCCGCGGCGCCCAAGGCGGCCAACTGATCGGGCAGGCGGGCGGCCCCGAGGTCGCCCGCCTGTTTCCGGTCACCAGGCGAAAAGACCCGCCAGCCAGTAGAAGAGCGCGCCGATCGCGGCCGCCGCCGGCAGCGTCACCACCCAGGCGACGACGATGCGGCTGGCGATGTTCCAGCGCACGGCCGACATGCGCCGTGCCGATCCCACACCGACGATCGCACCGGTGATGGTGTGCGTGGTCGATACCGGCACCCCCAGCCATGTCGCGCCGAACAGGGTGAGCGCGCCGCCCGTTTCCGCGCAGAAGCCCTGCGCCGGGGTGAGGCGGGTGATCTTCGATCCCATGGTGTGGACGATCTTCCATCCGCCCATCAGCGTGCCCAGCCCCATCGCCGCCTGGCAGCTTATCACCACCCAGAAAGGCACGTGGAATCCGCCGCTCAGCATCCCCTGCGAATAAAGCAGCACGGCGATGATCCCCATCGTCTTCTGCGCGTCATTGCCGCCATGGCCGAGCGAATAGAGCGATGCCGAGACGAGCTGGAGCTTGCGGAACCAGCGATCGGCAAGCGTGGGCGTGGCCTTCACGAACGCCCATGAGGTGATGAGCACCAGCACCAGCGCCAGCACCAGGCCGATGGTGGGCGACAGCACGATGGCGGCGGCCGTCTTGAACACGCCGCTCCACACCACCGCGTGCAGCCCCGCCTTGGCGGTGCCGGCGCCCAGAAGGCCGCCGATCAGCGCGTGGCTGCTGCTGGAAGGGATGCCCAGCCCCCAGGTGATGAGGTTCCACGATATCGCCCCCATCAGCGCGCCGAAGATCACATGGGCATCGACGATCTCCGCGCTGACGATGCCGCGCCCCACCGTCTCAGCGACATGCAGGCCGAAGAAAA
The DNA here is from genome assembly GCF_003034225.1 of Edaphosphingomonas fennica. GTDB lineage: Bacteria > Pseudomonadota > Alphaproteobacteria > Sphingomonadales > Sphingomonadaceae > Sphingomonas_E > Sphingomonas_E fennica. The sequence continues at coordinate 39,290 of NZ_PHHF01000047.1, read as the reverse complement.
GGAAGGCGATAAAGTTGAAGAAGGCGGCCCAGACCACCGCATATTGCGGGCGGAGCACCCGGGTGGAGACGATCGTCGCGATCGAGTTGGCGGCATCGTGCAGGCCGTTCAGGAAATCGAACAGCAAGGCGACGCCGATCAGCCCGATCAGCAGCGGCAGCGAAAGAGCAGCGGCTTCCATGATGATTGTCCGGCGCGATCAGGCGTGATCGATCACGAGACCCTGGATCTCGTTGGCCACGTCCTCGAACCGGTCGACGATCTTTTCCAGATGGCTGTAGATTTCGCGCCCGACGATGAATTCCAGCGGCTTGCTGTCGATATGGGCGCGGTAGAGCGCGCGCAGGCCGGCATCGTGGATCTCGTCGGCATGGCCTTCGATCCTGACCAGCCGTTCGGTCAGCTCATGCAGCCGCCCGCCATTGGTGCCGACGGACCGCAGCAGCGGCATCGCCTCCACCGTGATCCGCGCAGCCTCCACGATGATACCGGCCATGTCGCGCATCTGCGGCTCGAACCGGGTGATCTCGTAGAGGGTGATCGCCTTGGCGGTCTTGTTCATCTGGTCGATCGCATCGTCCATCACCCCGATCAGGCTGGTGATGGCGCTGCGGTCGAACGGGGTGATGAGGATACGGCGCACATCCTGCAGCACCTCGCGGATGATCTCGTCCGCTTCATGCTCGCGCTCGAAGATCTCGCGGACATGGTCCGCCATGTCGTCGCCGCCTTCCAGCAGCCGCGCGAGCGCGTCGGCGCCGGCGACCAGCGTGGCGGCATGATCCTCGAACTGTTCGAAGAAGCGCCCCTGTTTCGGCATCAAGGCCTGGAACCAGCGCAGCATCGGTATCGTAGCTCCCCAATTGCGGACGCAGGCGAGGCCGCGCTCCAGCAGGCCGGCGGGCGCGACGGGCGCCCGGAAACCGGCGATCAGTTGTTTCAGTTGCGGCTCGGCGACGGCATCCGCGGCCTCGGCCAGGGTGAACCATCGCGTCTCGCGCTCATCCTGCTCCGGCCATTCTTCCGCCTGCTTCAGCACCGCCAGCGGGAAGACCGCGACGGTGGCGTTGCGCGATTCGCCATTATTCTTTCTCTTGCGATAGCGATAGGTGCCGAGCGCGGACGGGCAGGGAATGCCCGATACGCCCGCTTCCTCATAAGCCTCGTGCGCGGCGGCGCGGTGCGGGTCGAGCCCGCGGATCGGATTGCCCTTGGGAATCACCCAGCGCCCCGTATCGCGGGAGGTGATGAGCATCACGCGCGCCGATCCGTCCGCCTCGATACGGTAGGGCAAGGCAGCGATCTGGCGGATGGGACGGGCTCCTTCGGGAATGCGCGGCTGTCATTGAAACGTAATATTGGCAAATGCAATCGCCAGCCGCCCGCCGGACGGCCCTTGTGCCGCGCCCGCACCGCGTTACCATCGTCCAAAATACTGGAGAGGCGAACGATATGCGGCATATCGCGATCATCGGTTCGGGCCCGGCGGGCTATTATACGGCGGAAGCCTGCCAGAAGCAGTTCGGCGACCAGGTGAGCATCGACATCATCGATCGTCTGCCCGTGCCCTACGGCCTCATCCGGTTCGGCGTCGCGCCGGATCACCAGTCGATCAAGGCGGTATCCCAGCGCTACGAGCAGGTATCGCTCAACCCCAATGTCCGGTTCGTCGGCAACATCACCGTCGGCGGCGAGGTGACGGTGGCGGAGCTGATCGCCCTCTATGACGCCGTGATCCTCGCCACCGGCGCACCCGTCGATCGCCCGCTCGGCATCCCCGGCGGCGACCTGCCCGGCGTCATCGGGTCGGCAGCCTTCGTCGGCTGGTATAACGGCCATCCCGATTTCGCCGGGCTCAACCCGCCACTCGACTGCGAGGGCGCGGTGGTGATCGGCAACGGCAATGTCGCGCTGGACGTGACGCGCATCCTCGCCAAGGCGCCGGCCGAGTTCGTCGGGTCGGATATCGTCGCCCACGCCTTCGAGGCGCTGGGCAATTCGGCCATCCGCAGGGTGACGATGGTGGGCCGCCGCGGCCCGCACGAAATGCAGATGACGCCGAAGGAGCTGGGCGAGCTCGGCCACCTCCAGCGCGCCGTGCCGCATGTCGACCCCGCCGATCTGCCGCCCGTGGAGGCCGATGCCGCGCTCGAGCCGGGCCAGCGCAAGGCGATGGGCCATCTGCGCGGCTTCGTCTCGCTCGCCCAGGACAAGGAGGTCGCGATCGACTTCGATTTCTTCGCCAAGCCGATTGCGATCGAGGGCGACGGCCGCGTCGAACGCCTGATCGTCGAGCGCACCCGGCCGATCGGCGACGGGCAGGTGGAAGGCACGGGCGAAACCTATGCGATCCCGTGCGGGCTGGTCGTATCCTGCATCGGCTATCGCACGCCGCCCATTCCCGGCGTGCCCTATGACGAGAGCGCCGGGCGATTCGCCAACAGCGAGGGCCGCGTGCCCGTGGACGGCGGCAACCTCTACGCCGTCGGCTGGGCCAGGCGGGGGCCGACCGGCACGATCGGCACGAATCGTCCCGATGGCTACAAGATCGCCGAGGAGATCGCCGCCGATCATCCCGCCCCCGCCAACAAGGCCGGCGGCAAGGGGCTGGACGTGCTGCTGGCCGAGCGCGGGGCGGACAAGGTGAGCTTCGCCGACTGGCAGAAAATCGAGGCGGCGGAGACCGCGCGCGCGCGCGACGGAGCCCCGCGCGAAAAATTCGTGGTGGTTGCGGACATGCTGGCTGCACGAGGCGCTTGAAAGCCGGAAAAATCCCCCCTATAGGCGCCCGACTTGGCAAGCAGTCGCGCCTTCCCGAGAGGCACAAAACAGCGATTGCACTCCGCGTCGGGGAGTAGCTCAGCCTGGTAGAGCACTGTCTTCGGGAGGCAGGGGCCGGAGGTTCGAATCCTCTCTCCCCGACCATTCATCCTGTCCGCCGTCAGCGGTAGCCCGCCTCCCTGGCCGGCGCCGGACGCACTGAGCGGGCCGCTCGCCCCCGGATGGATCGGGGGCCTTCCAATCTTACGATGATCTTTCGAATGGTGTGGTCGCCGTGCGCTGCGCGCGGCATCGGCTGTCGGAAAAAGGGCGGGAGGGCGCCCCACGTCCTCCCGGCTGGCAGATCGATCCCGGACAAGGTGTCGCTGGTCGCGGACTGACTGCCTGCGCTGTCTCCGGTGCCGGTTCGTTGCGATTCTGTCCAGAAGGGAATGGCTTCCGCCGGTGCGGATAACGGAGCCGCGTGCCGGCGGCCGGCCGGTCAGCGGTCGTGCGGGTTCTTCGGCGCGGGGGTGCCGGGGGCGCTGGTGGAAAGGATGCAGGGCTTGATCGCGCTTGGCCGGGGCCGTTCGCCCCTGGCTTCATACATCGCCATATAGCCGCCGGCCGACGGCATGGTCAGCCGGCCGACGCGGGCATAGCCGACGGCCGCCATCTCGCAATCGAGCAGCGCGGGCGGCGTGCCATGTTCGGCGGTGGGGCGATTCGAATCGACCACGACGACGCGGCCGCCGGGGCGGAGCGCGGGGCGCATCCGCCAGAGGAACTCATAGGGCGCGCCGATCTCGTGATACATGTGCACCAGGAAGATCCGGTCGAAGCTCGCCTCCGGCAGCTTGGGATCGGCGGGCTCGCCCAGCTTGACGCTGACATTGTCGATCGCCTCGCGATTGACGCGCTCGGCCAGCCTGTCGCGCACCTCGGGCACGATATCTTCCGCCAGCACGCGGCCGTCTTCGCCGACTCGGGAGGCGAGGCGGATGGTGTAATAGCCCTCGCCCGCGCCGATATCCGCCACCGTCATGCCGCGCACGACGCCGGAGCGCGTCATGACATTATCGGCCTCGCGCAGGCGATCGCGATCATCCTCGTTCGAGTAGCGGTTGGAGACGATCGGCGCCACCGGGCGATGGGCGGCGGGAAAATCGCTGCTCTTCACCTCGGCATCGCTGCCGGGTGCCGCCGGCGTGCAGGCCGCCAGCGCGACCAGCAGCAATATGGCCGGCGCCCTCAGCCTCACTCGACGTCCTCTACCTCGACCTTCTCGCCGGTCACGCGCTGGGAAAGGGCGGCGGCCATGAACGGATCGAGATCGCCATCGAGCACGTCCGATGGCGAGGTGGAGGTGACGCCGGTGCGCAGATCCTTCACCAGCTGATAGGGCTGGAGCACGTAGGACCGGATCTGGTGGCCCCAGCCGATATCGGTCTTCGCCTCATAGCCGGCGCTCGCCTCCGCCTCGCGGCGCTGCAATTCCTGCTCGTAGAGGCGCGCCTTGAGCTGCTTCATCGCCTCGGCCCGGTTCTTGTGCTGCGAACGCTGGTTCTGGCAGGCGACGATGATGCCGGTGGGGATGTGGGTGATGCGCACCGCCGAATCGGTGGTGTTGACGTGCTGGCCGCCGGCGCCGGACGATCGGTAGGTGTCGATCTTCAGGTCCTTGTCCAGCACCTCGATATCGATGTCGTCATCCACCTCGGGATAGACCCAGACGGAGGCGAAGCTGGTGTGGCGGCGCGCCGCCGAATCATAGGGGCTGATGCGGACGAGGCGGTGGACGCCGCTTTCCGTCTTGGCGTGGCCATAGGCGTTCTCGCCGCGGATCATCAGCGTGGCGGACTTGATGCCCGCCTGCTCGCCCGCATGATAGTCGATCAGCTCCACCTTCATGCCGTGGCGCTCGGCCCAGCGCGCATACATGCGCTGCAGGATCCCGGCCCAATCCTGGCTCTCGGTGCCGCCGGCCCCGGCATTCACCTCGATATAGGCATTGTTGGCATCGGCCTCGCCGGCCAGCAGCGCCTGCACCTTGTCCCGCTCGGCCCGTTCGGCGAGTGCGGCCAGCGTGGCGACGCCTTCGTCGACCATCGCATCGTCGCCTTCGGCCTCGGCCATCTCCATCAGCTCGATCGTGTCGGAAAGCTCCGTCTCGATCGCGCGGGTGGCGGTGATCGCCTCGTCCAACCGGCGGCGTTCGCGCATCACCTCCTGCGCGGCCTTGGGGTCGTCCCACAGCTTCGGGTCCTCGACGCGGTTGTTCAGCTCATCGAGGCGGCGCAGCGCGCGGTCCCAATCCAGGAACCGGCGCAGCAGCGCGAGCGCATCGTTGATCTGGTCGGCATAGGCTTGCGCTTCGGCGCGCATCGTCAAGGCTCCTGAACATGGTCTGTCGCCCCGGCGCCGGCCGGGGCAATCCCGCGGCGGCGTGGCGGGACAATGCGGTGGCCCGGCCCGCGCCGGGCGGAAGCATCGGCTGGCGGGTTAATAGATGCCGCCCTCTCTTTGCAAGAAATCGCTGTCGCCGCTGCGCTGCGCGGGCCGCGCGGCATCCGCCTGCTTGGCGATCTCCTCGCGCCTTATGGTGCGGCGCGGCTCGCTTTCGGGCTTGAAGGCTTCCCAGATGATCGCCGCCTTGGGATCGGTGCCCGGCCAGCCGGCAAAGACCTTGCGGCCGGACTTGCGATCGATCCGCACCATGCGGATACCCGGCGGCGCGCGGAAGGGCACGACGGGCATGTCCTTCATCGCCACCTGCGCGAACTGCTTGAAGATCGGCGCGGCGACGGTGCCGCCCTGGGCATAGCCACCCAGCGAGCGCGGCTGATCGTAGCCGAGATAGACGCCGGCGACGAGATCGGCCGATCCGCCCACGAACCATACGTTGGTGGGGCCGGTGGAGGTGCCCGTCTTGCCGAACAGCGGCCGGCCGAGATCGCGCAGGATGGTGGCGGTGCCGCGCTGGACCACGCCTTCCAGGATATGCACGGTCTGATAGGCCGTCATCGCATCCATCACCTGGCGGCCGCGCGGGCGCGGGCGCGGCATCGGGCCGCCGTTCCAGTCCTTGGCGTTGCAGCCCTCGCACGGCCGGGTATCGGCGCGCCAGATCGTCTTGCCGTTGCGGTCCTGGATATAGTCGATCAGCGTCGGCTTCAGCTCGCGGCCGTTATTGGCCAGCATCGCATAGGCGTTGGTGAGCTTCAGCACCGTCGTGTCGCCGGCGCCGAGCGAGATGGCGAGCACGGCGGGATAATCGCCGATGCCCATCGCCTTGGCGGTCTTCACCACCTTGTCCATGCCGGTCTGGCTGGCGGCGCGCACCGTCATCAGGTTGCGCGACTGCTCGACACCCCAGCGCATCGTCTGCGGGCCGGCATTGCCGCCGGAGAAGTTGCGGAAGCATTTCTGCCCGAGCCTGGCCGACTGGTAGACGCAGAAGGGACCATCGACGATGATCGAGGCCGGTGTCATGCCATTGTCCAGCGCGGCGGCGTAGACGAAGGGCTTGAAGCTTGATCCCGGCTGGCGCTGCGCCTGGGTCGCGCGGTTGAAGGAGGAACCGCGCGCATCGAACCCGCCCTGCATGGCCAGCACGCGGCCATTATGCGGGTCTTCCGCCACGAAGCCGCCGGAAACCGCGGGGATGTTGCGCAGGCCGAAGGCGCCCCCTTCCCGCTTCACCACGATCACGTCGCCCGGCGCCAGGAAATCGAAGGCGCGGCCACCGACGCCGCGCTTCGGCATGGCGGCGGCGGCGGCGTAGAGCGTGCCGGTCGATCCGTCCGCAAGGCCGATCTCGGCGCTGCCGGCGCTCTTCGCCAGCACCACGGCGGCCAGCCAGTCGGCATAGCCCGTGCCGACATTAGCGGCGGCCAGCCGCGCGGGCCAGCCTTCGCCCGGATCGATCTTCTTGACCGGGCCGCTCCAGCCCTTGCCGCGATCGTAGCGGACGAGGCCGTCGCGTAGCGCGGTTTCCGCCGCCCCCTGCACCCTGGGATCGATCGAGGTGCGCACCCAGAGCCCGCCCGAATAGACGCTGTGGGGGCCGTCCTTGGCGGCCTCGCCATAACGCTCGATCAGCTCGCGGCGCACTTCCTCCATGAAATAGCCGCCGATGTCGCGGCGGACCACGGCGGCGCGGTGGATGGTGCCGAGCGGCGCGGCGCTGGCGGCGGCGCGCTGCGCCTCGTCGATCCAGCCATTCGCCTTCATCTGCGCCAGCACATAATCGCGCCGTTCCAGCGCGCGGGCGGCAAAGCGATCGGGGTTATAATTGGCCGGGGCCTTGGGCAGGATGGCCAGATAGGCCATTTCCGGCAGCGACAGCTGATCGACGTCCTTGTCGAAATAAGCGCGCGCGGCGGACTGGACGCCATAGGCGTTCCGCCCGAGGAAGATCTGGTTGAGGTAAAGCTCCAGGATCTGCTGCTTGGTCATCGCATGCTCGATCCGGCGGGCGAGGATCATCTCCTTGATCTTGCGGGTCGGCGAATATTCGTCGCCGATCAGCAGGTTCTTGGCGACCTGCTGGGTGATGGTCGATCCGCCGCGCGCCCGCTCGCCCGATCCGAGCTTGGAGACATAATCGATCACCGCGCCGGCAAGGCCGGTCAGGTCAACGCCGCTGTGCGAGAAGAAGGTCTTGTCCTCCGCCGCCAGGAAGGCGTGGACCAGCATCGGCGGATATTCGTCATAGGCCAGCTCCACCCGCCGCTCACGCGCGAAGCTGTGGACCGGCATGCCGTCGATATCGCGCACATTGGTGGGGAGCGGCGGCTCATAGGCGAGAAGCTGGTCCGCATCGGGCAGGTCGCGCGCGAAGACCAGCCATACCGCCAGCCACAGCACCAGCAGCCCGCCCGCCGCATAGGCCGCCCAGCGGACGATTCGGCGCTGCCACAACGCGCGCAGCGCCGGCCCGAGGCCGTCGCCCGCACGCCTGAGCTTCATGTGCAGATTCTCCGGCGGCGCATCTTCCATCGCCCCGCCATCTAGCAGGTTGAGGCCGCTTTGCCAGCCATCAGGCGATCAGTTGCTCGCCAACCGCCGTGCGAAGTGGACCTCGATGGCGCGGCGGACCCCCTTGGCGATATCGCGACGATATTTTTCGGAGAAGAGCAGTTTCGCATCCTCCTCGTTGGAGATGTAGCCCGTTTCCAGCAGCACGGAGGGCACGTCCGGCGCCTTGAGCACGATCAGGCCGGCAAAGCGGTGGAACTCGTCCTTGAAGGGGATGTGCGGCGCCATCTCGCGCTGGAGCAGCACCGCGAAATCGGCCGAGATGTTCATCGTCTCGCGCTGGGCGAGGTCGAACAGGATCGAGGAGACGTCCTCATTCTCCCCGCCGAGATTGACGCCGTTCAGCACGTCCGCCCGATTCTCGCGCGCGGCCACGGCGGCGGCCACCCGGTCGGACGCGACCTCGGACAGGGTGTAGATGGTGGCGCCCCGCGCCGCCGGATTGGGGGCGCTGTCGGCATGGACCGAAAGGAACAGGTCCGCCCCCAGCCGGCGCGCTATCTCCCGCCGCTCGCCCAGCACCAGGAAACGATCCGTCTCGCGGGTGAGCGCCACGCGCACCCGGCCGGATTCGACCAGCTCGTCGCGGATGGCGAGCGCGATGGCCAGCGCGGCATCCTTCTCCCGGCGCCCGCCCGGCCCCAGCGAGCCCGGATCATGGCCGCCATGGCCGGCATCGATCACCACCAGCGGGCGATTGCTGCCCTTCGCCCCGATCACGCGGGGAAGCGGCGGCCCATCGCCTTCCGCCGAACGATCCAGCGGCACGCGCACGGCCGACCGATCGGACCGGCGCGGCGCGGATGCCTGGACGGCGACGGGCGGCAGGAAGACGCGCCGGGGCGCATCGATGCTGCGGGCGAAGGCGCGTTCGCTGGCGCCCGCTATCTCCAGCACCAGCGACCGGCCGTCCGCCGCGAACCCGCCGCCCTTCACCAGCGCGGGGCCTTTCAGGTCCAGGACGACGCGCGCGGTGCGCGGATCGAACTGCGCCTGCCGGATCGCGGCGATATAGCCGCCGGCCTCCCCGCCCGACCCGGCATGGGCGGACGCGATGTCGATGGCGATGCGGCGCGGCCCGTCCAGCGTGAAGACCGACGCCTTCTCCACCGGCCCGTCGAAGCGCAGGGTGATGCTGTCCCCCAATATCTCGACGCCCCGGATCGACGCGGCGTCGATCGGGGTCGCGATGAAGATGGCAAGCAGAACCAGGCAGAGGACGCGTGGAATTGCGGAAAAGATCTGCCTGTCCCCCCCTTCGTCCTTCGATCGGCGCAAGCGGCCGAATATTCCGCCGCCAGCCTGCGCGATGCGCGAGATCATGTTTCGAGCCGTCCCGTAGCGCTTTCCGGTTTCGCCTTGAAGCATAGGGGCAAACACTTACTTTACCAAAGTCCCGATATCACGGCCCTGCCGGACAGTTGTGGTTGCCCGCCGTCCGCGCAGATGCTAGCAGCGGAATATCCGCGCGGCTGCCTTTGATCCAACAGGGCAAGGCCCGATCGGAACAGGAGCCGCATTTGCGGCCGCCCATCTAGGTTGACGCTGCATGAGTCTTGATTTCCCGAACCTCAGTCGCCCCTCGAAAGGTGGCGGCGCGTCGGTTCGGGGCCTGTTTCCGGCGCACGGTGCCGGACATGACATTGCGGCAGACGCACAGTTTCTCTTTTTCAACCGGGTGAACTGGCGCGGCATCGCGACGATGCCGGCGCCTGCGCCCCTTACATATCGCGCGCCGCGCCGCAGACTGGCGGATGGCGGACGCGCCCGGAGAATAATGAATGACCATGCGCATGCTGATCGACGCGCGCCACCGGGAGGAAACCCGCGTAGCCGTCGTCAAGGGAAACCGCATCGAGGAATTTGATTTCGAGTCCGCCGAGCGCAAGCAGCTCAAGGGCAATATCTATCTGGCCAAGGTGACGCGCGTCGAGCCGTCGCTGCAGGCGGCCTTCGTCGATTATGGCGGCAACCGCCACGGCTTCCTCGCTTTTTCGGAAATCCACCCCGATTACTACCAGATCCCCAAGGAGGATCGCGAGGCCCTGCTGCGCGAGGAGGCGGAGCACGCCGCCGAGGAAGAAGCGCTGCGCCAGCGCGAGGAGTCCGAGGAGGATCATCATGATGACGAGGATCATCATGACGATCACGATCATGACGACGACGCCAATGGCGAAAGCGAGGATGCGCCCCGCCGCAGGCCGACAAGCGCCGGCGGCGGCGACGAGAATGCCGTGGAGGCGCTGCGCGCCAAGCGCATGAACCTGCGCCGCCGCTACAAGATCCAGGACGTGATCCGCCGCCGCCAGGTGCTGCTGGTGCAGGTGGTGAAGGAGGAACGCGGCAACAAGGGCGCGGCGCTGACCACCTATCTCAGCCTTGCCGGCCGCTATTGCGTGCTGATGCCCAATACCGCCCATGGCGGCGGCATCAGCCGGAAGATTTCGAACGCCGCCGATCGCAAGCGCCTGAAATCGATCATGGCGGAACTCAACCTGCCGAAGACGATGGGCTGCATCGTCCGCACGGCGGGCCTCCAGCGCACCAAGACCGAGATCAAGCGCGATTTCGACTATCTCGCCCGGCTGTGGGACGAGATTCGCGAGAATACGCTGCAGTCCGAGGCACCGGCGCTGATCTACGGCGACAGCGACCTCATCAAGCGGGCGATCCGCGACATCTACAATCGCGACATAGACGAGGTGATCGTCGAGGGCGAGGAAGGCTATCGCCAGGCGCGCAGCTTCATGAAGCTGCTGATGCCGAGCCATACCAAGAAGATCGTGGCCTATAACGATCCGGTGCCGCTGTTCCAGCGCTTCGGGGTCGAGGACCAGCTGGCCGCGATGTATCAGCCGATCGTCCAGCTCAAGTCCGGCGGCTATCTGGTCATCAATCCCACGGAAGCGCTGGTTTCGATCGACATCAACTCGGGCCGTTCGACGCGCGAGCATAATATCGAGCAGACCGCGCTCAGCACCAACCTCGAGGCCGCGCACGAGATCGCGCGCCAGCTTCGCCTGCGCGACATGGCCGGCCTGGTCGTGATCGATTTCATCGACATGGAATCGAACTCGAACAACCGCAAGGTCGAGAAGGCGATGAAGGAGGCGCTGAAGAACGACCGCGCCCGCATCCAGGTGGGCCGCATCTCCAGCTTCGGCCTGTTCGAGATGAGCCGCCAGCGGCTGCGCACCGGCGTGCTCGAGGCCTCGACCCGCCAGTGCCCGCATTGCGAGGGCACCGGGCTCGTCCGCACCGCATCCTCGGCCGGCCTTTCGGCGCTGCGCATGCTGGAGGACGAGGCCGCGCGCGGGCGCGGTTCGCGCCTCGTGCTGCGCGCCAGCCAGGAAGCCGCCTTCTACGTCCTCAACCGCAAGCGCGACGAGATCGGCGAGATCGAGGAACGCTATGGCGTGCTGATCGAGATCCTTTCGGACGGCTCGCTCGAAGGCGCGCGGATGACGGTGGAATCCTCCGGCCCGCCGCCGGCCTATACGCCGCGCCTGCCGCAGCCCGTCGCCATCGAGCCCGAGGATGACGACATCCTCGATATCGAGGACGAGGAAGAGGAAGAAGCCGCCGAGGAAGCCGAGGCCGAGGCCGCCGGTGGCGAGCAGGAACGGCGCGACAGCGAGGAACGCGGCCGCCGTCGCCGTCGCCGTCGCCGTCGCGGCGGCCGGCGCGAGGAGGGTGAGACCGCCCCGCGCGACGAGCAGACCGAGGGCGAGAACGAGGAAGCCGGCGACGACGAGGACGAGCAGGGCGAAGCTCCCGCCGTCAGCGCCGAGAGCGAGGCCGAGCGCGAGGAGCGCGAGGAAGGCCGTCGCCGCCGTGGCCGTCGCGGCCGTCGTGGCGGCCGCCGCCGCAACGGCGACGAGACGGTGACCGACGCCGCGACTGTGGAAGCCGAATCGGCCGAGGCCGAGGAAGCGGAGACCGCCGCGCCGGTGGCGGCCGAGGCTCCCGCCGCCGAGGCGGTGGCCGAGGAAGGCCCGGCCAAGCCGCGCGCTCGCCGGCGTCCGCGTGCCCGCAAGGAGGCCGAGGCCGAAATCGTCGTGGCCGAAGCACCCGCCGCCGTGGCCGCTCCCGTCGAGGAAGCCGCCGTGGAGCCGGTCGCGGAGGAAAAGCCCAAGCGCACCCGCCGCAAGGCCGCGCCCAAGGCGGAAACCGCCGAGGCCGTGGCCGACGCGAAGCCGAAGGCGGCACCCAAGCCCCGCGCCACCAAGGCCAAGGCGGCCGCGCCTGTCGAAACCCCGGCCAATGACGAGGAGGCCCCGGCCAAGCCGCGCCGCCGCACCCGTGCCAAGGCGGCGGATGCGCCTGCCGAGGCGGCCGTCGCGGAAGCCCCAGCCGCGCCCGACGCGGCGGCCGATGCCGCCCCGCGCCGGGGCTGGTGGCAGCGCACGTTCGGCAACTGATCGCCTGACGGCGGCCGGCCATCCATCCGATGGCCGGCCGCTTTCATCCGGAGTTCAGGCGCATGGGGAGACATCCGGCATGATGCATCGCTCCGTCCGTCCCCTTCCCGGCAGGCAGATCGGCCGCTGGCTGATGGCGCTGCTGCTCTCCATGGCGCTGCTGGCACGGCCGGCGATGGCGCAATCCATCCTGCGCGATGCCGAAACCGAATCGCTGCTGAACGATATCGCCCGCCCGATCGTCGCCGCCGCTGGGCTCGAGCCCAACAATGTCCAGATGGTCCTGATCCAGGACAAGGAGATCAACGCCTTCGTCGCGGGCGGCCAGATCGTCTACATCCATTCCGGCCTGATCACCGCGGCGGACAACGCCAACGAGGTGCAGGGTGTGATCGCCCACGAGGTGGGCCACATCACCGGCGGCCATATCGTCCGCTTTTCCGAAGGCGCGCGCGCGGCGACGGGGATCAGCATCCTTTCGCTGCTGCTGGGCGTCGCCGCGATCGCGGCCGGCGGCGGCGAGGCGGGCATGGGCATCCTTTCCGCGGGCCAGCAGGCGGCGATGAGCAACTTCCTCGCCTTCACCCGCACCCAGGAATCGAGCGCGGACGCCGCCGGTGCCAGCTTCATGAAGAAGGCCGGCATATCGGGGAAGGGATCGGTCTCCTTCTTCCAGAAGCTGCGCAAGGAGGAATTCCGCCTCTCCTCCAGCTATGCCGATGTCGATCCCTATGCCCGCACCCACCCGATGTCGGCCGATCGCGCCGCCGTGATGGAGGCGGAGCTGAAGACCGATCCCGCCTGGAACAAGCCGACCGATCCGGCGCTGGAGGCACGCTTCCAGCGGGTGAAGGCGAAACTCGCCGGCTTCGTCCAGGACCCCAAGGTCACGCTGATCAAATATCCGGAGAGCGACCAGAGCATCCCGGCCTGCTATGCGCGCGCTTATGCCTGGCATCGCGCCGCCTATCCGGACAAGGCGGTGGCGGAGGTCGACAAGCTGATCGCCGCCCAGCCGCACGATCCCTATTTTCTCGAGCTCAAGGGCCAGGTCCTGCTCGAATCCGGGCAGCCCAAGGCCGCGATCGCCCCCTTGCGCGAGGCGGTGGAGCGCACGCGCAGCACCCCGCTGATCGCCACCCTGCTGGGCCATGCGCTGATCGCGTCCGAAGACCCCGCCAACCTGGCCGAGGCCCGCACCGTGCTGCGCAACGCGGTGGCGCGGGACAATGAGAATCCCTTCGCCTGGTATCAGCTCGGCATCGTCTACAGCCAGGAAGGCGATATCGCGCGCGCGGCGCTCGCCACGGCGGAACGCTATGCGATGACCGGCCAGCCGCAGCTCGCGCTCGGCAACGCCGAAACCGCGATGCGCGGCATCCCGCAAGGCACGCCCGATTATGTGCGCGCGGAGGATATCGCATTGACATCCCGGCAGGCGATCGCCGATCGCAAGCGACGCTGAACGGAAAGGGGCCGGCACGCCCGTGCAGGAGAACAGGAAAGGATATTGGGTGGCAGGCATCATCGGTGCGCTGGCCGGGGGAGCGGCCGCGCTGGCGCTCACGGCATTGCAATCGGCCCCCTCGGCGGGAACGGTTCCGGCCAGGGATCGCGCCGCGATCGAGGCGATCGTCCATGACTATATCCTCGCCCATCCGGAGATCATCCCGGAGGCGATGGAGAAATTGCAGGGCCGCCAGACCACGCAGCTGATCGAAGCCAACCGCAAGGCGCTGGAAACGCCCTTCGCGGGCGCCTGGGCCGGCGCGCGCGACGGCGATGTCGTGCTGGTCGAATTCTTCGATTATTCCTGCGGCTATTGCCGCCAGAGCGTTGCCGACGTCGATCGGCTGATCAAGGAGGACCCGAAGCTCAAGGTCGTCTTCCGGGAACTGCCGATCCTGGGCGACGCCAGCGACGCGGCGGCGAAGGTCAGCCTGTCCGCCGCGCGGCAGGGCGCCTTCTATCCCTTCCATCTCAAGCTCTACAATAGCGGCCGGCCCACGCCCGCGGCCATCGCCGAGGTGCAGAAGCAGGTCGGCCTCGATCCCGTGCGCGTGGCGGCGGACGGCAAGGCGGCCGAGGTGCAGGCGGAGATCGACGGCAATATCGGCCTTGCCCGCACGCTCCAGCTCAGCGGCACGCCGGCCTTCATCGTCGGCAACCAATTGCTGCCCGGCGCCGTCGGCTATGACGCGCTGAAGAAGGCGATCGCGGAGGCCCGCGCCGCCAGGCGCTGAGACGCCGATCCGGCGGCGGCGCGGATCAGCTTTCCGCGCCGCTGTCTGGTTCGGGCTTACGCCCCTTGAAGCCCTGGGCGATCACATACCATTCGGACGAATCCTTGCGGCTCGCCGGCGGCTTGGCGTGCTTGACGGTGGTGAACAGGCGCTTGAGCTCGGCGACCAGATCATTGTCCGCGCCGCCCGCTAGCACCTTGGCGACATAGGCGCCGCCGGGCCGCAGCACGTCCGCCGCGAAGGCGCAGCCGGTCTCGACCAGCGCCATGGTGCGCAGATGATCGGTCTGGGGATGGCCCACGGTGTTCGCCGCCATGTCGGACAGGACGAGATCGGCCGGCCCGCCCAGCGCCTCGCTCAACAGATCGGGCGCAGCATCGTCCATGAAATCCATCTGCAGGATGGTGACGCCATCGATCGGATCGACCGGCAGCAGATCGATGCCGACAATCGTCGCCTTGGGCGAGACCTTGCGCACCACCTGGCTCCACCCGCCGGGCGCGATGCCGAGGTCGACGACGCGGCTCACCCCTTTCAGCAGGTGGAAGCGCTCGTCCAGTTCCAGCAGCTTGTAGGCCGCGCGCGAACGATAGCCCTCGGCCTTGGCGCGGCGCACATAGGGGTCGTTCAGCTGGCGCTCGAGCCAGCGGGTCGAGGCGGCGCTGCGTCCCCGTGCGGTCTTCACCCTCTGGCGGCCGCCCGATCCGCCGCGGCTCATTGCTTCATACTCATGCGCGCCCGGTCTCACGCGCCATCAGCGAACGCAAGATGCCTTCGCGAATCCCGCGGTCGGCAACCCCCAGCCGCTCCGCCGGCCAGATGTCGATGATCGCCTCCAGGATGGCGCAGCCGGCCACCACCAGATCGGCGCGTTCCGTGCCGATGCAGGGCAGGCCCGCGCGTTCGGCGACGGACATGGACGACAGGCGCGTGCTGATGTCGCGCATCGATTGCGCCGGCACCATCAGCCCGTCCACCGCGCGCCGATCGTAACTTGCGAGGCCGAGATGCAGGCTCGCGAGCGTCGTCACCGTGCCGCTGGTGCCGAGCAGGCGGGACGACGCATGGTTCACCCCCGCCAACCCCTCGGCAAAGGGCGCGAACGCCTCCGCCACCCGCGCGCGCATGCGCCCATAGGCGGCCAGCCGCGCCTCGCGGTCCGCCCAGTCGTGAGGCTCGGTCTCGGTGAGCGAGACGACGCCCCAGGGCGCGGAAAACCATTCGATGATGCGCGGCGTATCCCCGACGGGCTCGATCAGCACCAGTTCGGTGGAGCCGCCGCCGATGTCGAAGATGAGCGCCGGCCCCTCCCCCGGCTCCAGCAGCACATGGCAGCCCAGCACGGCCAGCCGCGCCTCCTGCTCCGCCGAGATGATGTCGAGCGCGATCCCCGTCTCGCGATAGACGCGCTCCACGAACTCGCGCCCATTGCTCGCCCGGCGGCAGGCCTCCGTCGCCACCGATCGCACGAGCGTCACCTGCCGGCGCTGCAATTTTTCCGCGCAGATCGAAAGCGCGGCGACCGCGCGGTCCATCGCCCGGTCGCTGAGCCGCCCCGTCGCGGCCAGACCTTCGCCCAGACGAACGATTCGCGAAAAGGCATCGACGACGACGAAACCTTCCTCCGCCGGCCGCGCGACAAGTAGACGACAATTATTGGTGCCAAGATCAAGCGCCGCATAAGTGCGGCGGTGGAGCCGCCTCTGGGGCGCGTCGGGGGCCGCGTTGCGCGAAAAGCTTCCGCGTCGCGGCGCCGCCATTCCGGTCTGCTGCGCCATGCAATCACTCTTATCTTTCCGGCCGATCCGATGCCGCCGGGACTTGGGAGGGAGACTATCGGCACATGGAGGTCGCGGCAAGGCCGCCCGCGACAGGGATCGAACGTTGGGGCGTTGACAGGAGGCAGGACGGCTTATATTGCGCGCGCCTGCCTTTTGCCCCGTCGTCTAAAGGTAAGACTACGGACTCTGACTCCGTCAATCGAGGTTCGAATCCTCGCGGGGCATCCAGCATCAGGCATTTTCTGCCTCCAATTCAGCCGCTTGTACGCGTGCCTTGGCTAACTTTCTGTCACGGTTAGCCATAACCTTGGCCATTCCAGCATCTGCACGCACGCCCCGATCGCTGTCGCCGGCATAGCGCAAATACTCTTTCAGCGTTTTATGGCCGGTGATCGCCATGCCTTCGTCGGGGGTGCATCCCGCCTCACGACAGCGCCGCGCGGCCGACTTGCGAAGCCCGTGCGGTGAGCAATGCGGCAAACCTGCCTGAATGCACGCCCGCTTCATCAAATTGTAAAAACCCTTGGCCGTGAACGGCTCGCCGCGATTGCTCTCCAACAGGGTCGCCTCGCCCAAGGGGCCGGCATCTATCGCCTCTTGCAACGGCTCAACCACCAGCACGTCCACCGCGTTGCTAGTCTTGCTCTGGTCTAGCCTGATTCTGCCGCCCTCGATCGTCTCATGGGTCATCAACCGGACGTCCCCGCTCCGCTGGGCACCGTAGAGCAGCAGGGCGAAGGCAAGGCGCGGCTTGGTGCCGAGGGCATGTTTCGCCTCGAAAGCCGTCAGCTCGTCCTCACTCCAACGGTGATAGCCATCGCTGACCGCCTTCGGCGGCTTGGTGTCTTTCACCGGATCGAAACCTTGGGGAACAATCTTCGCTCGGCGCGCGATGATGAATAGCTGCGTCAACAGCTTGCGCAATCGCGCCGCTGCATGGGGCTTGTGACGCATGGCGTTCATGAGCCTGGCGATCCGCTCGGCATCGAAGCGACGCATGGGATCATTCCCGAAATTCGCGCGGAAGCGCTCCAGCACGCCGCGATAGACGGTCTGTGTCGCCGGTT
The DNA here is from genome assembly GCF_003034225.1 of Edaphosphingomonas fennica. GTDB lineage: Bacteria > Pseudomonadota > Alphaproteobacteria > Sphingomonadales > Sphingomonadaceae > Sphingomonas_E > Sphingomonas_E fennica. Next base: position 21,978 of record NZ_PHHF01000047.1, on the reverse strand, counting down.
TCAGATCGAGGAACGCGTTGTCGCTATAATAGCGGGAAATCACGTCCGCAACGCTGCCAGCAATGATCCGGTTCACCCCGATCTGAATTGGCTCGGCCGACAGGCAAGCCGCATACTCGCGCTCGAAATCCCTCGTGCCGTAAGGCGCTTTGAACGAGTACGGGGCATAGCCCTTCCGCCGGAATCGCCAGCGCGGCTTCCCATGGCGGTCCCGATAGGGGGTCGCCCAAGGATAGCGCTTCTTCATCGTGCAGCGAACCGATCAAGGCGATCGTCGAGATCATCCTCGTCGCCAGTTGCGCTTTCACCGCCGGCGAATTTTATTGTGATATCGCCAGTCGGGGCAATAGCGAGGCTGGCCAACTGCGCCCCGCCCTTAAGCGCTCCCCTTACAGCGCGCTTGACGTCATCCTGCGTAAAGCTGGCGCGACGCTGGCTCATTTCATGCCGCTCCACCGAGCAACTTGTGTTTCACTTGGCGATAAGCAGTCGTGGCATCGATCATGATCACGTTCGTGATCGAACCATCAAAATGCTCTCCCTGATGATCAACGCGAGAAATATCGCGAATAATAATGTCATGAAACAAACGAAGCGTTCCAGCGTAATGTCCCCGCCCAGCCGCATAAAATATCGCCCCAACAAACATGTGATCGATGGATGCGGAGGCAGAACTGTCGGGATCTATCGATCCGCTGCGGATCGCTTCGACAAGTTCACTAAAATTATTTTCAACGATGCTATCAGCCATTTCGAGAGAAAGGCCGCTCTTAGCGCCTTCTTCGATGCACTGGATTGCAACGACATGCTCAATTCCCCAGCGATTGTGGGCGTTCTCGTACTCCGCGATGCGAGGATCACTGGAGAGGGAGTCGTGAAGAAACCCGTAGATGTCCCGTCGGCGTCGAGAATCGTAAGCCGGCTTGGCGATGCCGGCGAGACCAAGCACTTGTTTCAGATTGAGTTTCATAACTTCCTCGCTGGCTGCCGCGCACAATTGCATCCATATCGGATGCACATTTAACGCATCCGATATGGATGTACAATAGCCCCCGTCAGTGCATAGGAATGCATCTCTGATCGATACCATACTCGGCGATCACGGCACCCTCGGCCGCATCCAGCTCACCATAGTCGAGCGAATCGCCGCCAGGGTCGGAGATCGGGCAACCCGGCTCCCCGGAGCCGAACGCCAGGCCGTCGCCGAAGTCATCCTCCGCCCCGTTGAAATCCAGTTCGTCGCCGTTTGCTTCAATGTCGAGATCGCCGTCCGCCAGGTTGAGCAGGTCGATTGCCAGCTCAACCAGTTCCTCCATCTCTCGCCGACCGAGATCAGCCAGCAGATACAGCAAAGGCAAGGAAATCGGGGGCGGCGAGGCGAGGGTGGGAAATAAGCTCATTTCAATGGCCTCCCATCCGCCGCAGATCGGCCAGCAGCGGCCCGATATCCTCGATCTCCAGTCCGAATTCGGCCGCAAGTTCGAACTTCTGAAGCACGATCGCCATATCCGGCGCGGGCACCGCAAGCGCGGCCCGCACGGCGGCGTCGCAGGTCCTGTTGGCTTCGCCCTGCGCCGCATGCGCTTCATCCATGTCACGGCGCGCCGCCTCGGTCCGCGTACGGATCTTCGCGATGCGCGCATTGAGCGTCTCTACGGTATCCTGCGCACGGAAGCGCACCGGACCACTCACGCGCTTCTGCCAAGCAAAAAAACGCGTTTCGGCCCGATCGACCACGGACGTCACCTCAAGTTCGATCGCGCGCGCGCTCTCCACCCGCGCCAGCGCCGCACGCCATGCTACCTTCGTTTCTCGATCGAAGGTAGAAAGTGCCGTGTGCATGTTCATCGGATCAGTTCCTTGCTCAATTGCGCCAACGGCGGCGCCGGCGGAGCTAGGAACAGGGAAAAACGAAACAGCGCTTAAGGCGCCGAGCATGTGTCGACGATTGATCGAGGGTGCAGCTGGTGCGCTGGCGACAGTGTCCCGCGCGCTCACCGGCCCCGCTCCTCGGCCATGAGGGCAGCAAGGGCGATCAAGTTGCCGATCCCGGCCAGCGCGCCGGCGACCAGGTTATCGCCTATTTCGATGGCCGCGCCGCGCACAGCGGAAACGTGAGCTTCCTCGTAAGCAATCTGGATCACCCGCACGAGAGAATAAGCGTTGGACAACAGATGGACGGCATCGTCGCCGCCGAACGGCCGCTCGCCGCAGATCATTTCGAAATCATTCAGCGCCGGCGTGACGCGCGGACGATTGTGACAGGCGGATTCCGCCCGTAGAGGTTCGGTAGCCATGATCGATCTCCACCGGATCGGTTGCGGTTAGGATCGGGGCGGAAGTTGGCGCTTCCCCTCGATCCGCATTAGTGTTAACCCTAATCATATGAGCAATGCAATAGGGGTTAACACAAAAAAGCGCGGACGCCCGGTTACGACTGGGAAGGGGCAACTCGTCGGCGTCCGTCTCCAGCCTGACCAACTTGCCGCGCTCGACACCTGGATCGAAGCCCAGCCGGAACCCCGGCCGACGCGACCCGAAGCGATCCGCCAGCTCTTGGCAGAACGACTGGTGGCTCCATGACAAAGACGGCTTTCGATAAAATCGCGGCTGGGCTGCGAGACGCTATTGCGTTTGCCGAAGGCGACAGCTCGAAAGGGCGACTGGACCCGAGCGTGAAGCGATCAGCACCTATCGACGATTTCCACCGACATGAGGTGCTGCACGGCACTGCTATGGTGCAGAGCCTGTTTGACGATTTCATCGCTGGGCACGTCTATACAAAATCGGATGCGGAGCTGACAGCGGCGGCCGAGGAGATATCCCGCGCGATCGCCGATTTCTATCAGGCCGTGGGAACGAAGATCGACCGATGAGCCGCAGCCGCCGCAAGATACCCATCGCTGGGGTGACAACGGCCGCGAGCGACAAGCCGTTCAAACAGTCCGAACATGGTCGAGAGCGGACGGCCGCCAAAATCGCTTTGGCTAAGGGCGATGAACCGGCCTCAAGAAAGGCATTCGGCGATCCATGGAGAGGCGAAAAAGATGGCAAAGCTTTCCGCCCGGATGACCCATCGGTCTATCGGAAGTAACTGGGCCTCAACCGCCAATTCAGTATTATGGCCTTAGGTAATTTGCCGCAGCTTATCCCCCTTAACACCAAGCTCGAAGCAACCCCGCTCAATAGCGTTGGCGGTTGCCTCCAGAACAGGCCATAGCGTCAATATTCGAGCAGCTTGCTTATGTAATGGTAGCTCCATGACGGCCGGCAAAGGAAAGAAACCGATCAGGTTTGCTTTTAGGAAAAGTTCGCGCGAAGGTCGTTGTTTCGCTATTCGCCGATCACCCGACAGGACGCACCAACCGCCTTCCTTCCCTAAGGCATCAATCCATTCCGCGTCGGGCAAACTACCCGTGTCGAACTTGTCTCTGATATGTTGAACTTGATGCTGGCCATCGAAAAACGCTCCCAGGCCACGGCCCAGGCGCGGAGGGAGGTTGTTATCTATCAGCAGCTTCACGCCGCCTGACGCAGCCCCAGCTGGCTTTGATAGGCCAGCGCATCACGGATAAGGCGTGGCTTGATTTCGTAGAGCTTGGAAACGGATTCGATTGACCCCTCGGCTTTCACCGCCTCTGCGATCCGAGCGGTGGTTATGCCGTGCTCGGCGATAATCGGTTGGCCAAATGAGCGTTCCGGATCTGCTACGATCGTCCTCTTGCCGTGCAGCAGCCACCAGCGCTCTGCACCGTCAGGGCCGAATTCCAGATCAGCAAGGCTGGGTTCGACTACGCGCCGGAAAACACCCTGCTTCCGCTTTAGATCGATGAGTTGCGGTTCATCGAGGTCCCGCGTGATTTCCAGAAAAATGTTTTTGCCGTCAGTCTTAAACTGGGATGTCGAAAACGGTCGATCCTGACCAATGATTTCACGCGCGCGCTCCATGCAAATGCGAATGGTCTGGAGACCAATTCGCTTGCTTCTAAGGGCGTTGACAATGCGAGCTTCTACCAGGTCGCGGAAACCTAGAAGGACCCCCTCGCTTTCTTCAGGATCATATTGCGGGTTCCACAGCGGCTGCTCGTGCCGGAGAGGTTCACCTTTACGGCCATGATCATAGCCGAGCAGCCAACGACGAAGCGTTTGCGCGCCCATGCCGACCATCCGCGCCGCTTCCGGGGCGCTATATATGCCGATGCCATAGGCTGCCTGCGTCATGATCGCAGTGTATAAGCAGATACCTTACCGCGTTCCCAACGGAATTTTTGAAAGCAGCGGGGATGAGGAGCCGGCCTAACGTCCGGAGCGCGGTCCCCGCCGCCTGGCTATCCGCGCTTCGCTTTCGACAAGGGTGCGCGGCGGGGGTGAGGAACCCGGATGCGACTCCGGAGCGCGGCCCCCGCCACGCGGCTATCCGCGCTTCGCTTTCGATCAATCGCCCTGGTTGAGCAGGGTGCCCCGGAAATCGACGGCCCCGGCGCCAAGATCGGTGCGGGCCTTGAACTCCACGCCGTCGACGTCGAACCCGACCCGCGCATCCGTGAAAAGACCGTCCTGGCCTTCGAGATTGCCATATTCGAGCACCGGATTGATGGCCGGGTCGGCAAACAGTCGCCAACTATTCCCGGCCAATCGCGGATCGACCACCAGCTCAAGCTTGCCCGAGAACGGATTGACGGCGGACGGCGCGTCGGCGGTGATCGACGCGAGCACCTGTTCGGCTTCGGTTTCCTTTGCCGGCCCAACGAGGAGATATTTCGGGACGATGTTGGCCAGCGTCGCGCCATCGCGATTCTTGATGCCCCGAAGCTGGACACGAGCGGCGGAAAGCGACGGGACGGTGATGGCCGAGGCCGTGGCTGCGATATTGCCGTGGTCGGCATGGTAGAGGGCCTTGCCATCCTCTTCCATCTCGACGCCCTGGCCGTTGATCAGCGCCACGAGGAAACCGGCTTCGGTCTCGCTCTGCGCCCGCGCCCAGAAGCGCGCCATATCGGCGAACACGCCAAGATCATCATTGATGAGCGCCTGCCGCGTGATCGCGAAAATCTCGCCATAGGTGCCGAGCTGCATGCCATTTGCGGCCGTGTTGATCGAAACGCGCTTATATTCGCCACCCTCGGGCACATGACGAAGAACCGACGGGCCTTCCGCCTGCACCCCATAGCGGCGCTTGAAGTCGGGGAAATCGCGCTTGCGGGCGAGCACCTTCAGCGGCGAGGGCACTTGCGAGAAAGCTTCGATCAGGAAGCGCCGACCAGCATTGGCGATGATATGGGTGAAATCGCTGGTCGTATGCGCACCCGATCGCGCGAGCTGGTCGAGCACCGCGGACGGCCGCGCCCAGCGCACACGCTCGCCCGTCGCCTCCAGCAGCGCACGCGCCATGTCGATCATGCTGACATGAGCATATTCCCGCGCCTGCTCGCCCGGTTCCCTTCCCGCCAAACGGGCATAAAGGGCATCGGCAAACGCATCGCGAAGCTGGAAGCGCGGTTCGGCGTCCTGCCGATCGCGACGGATGTTGACGGACGGCTGCTCACGCACGCGCACCAGCTCGTCGCCGATCGCGCGCTGTAGCTCGCCATCGGTGAACGGCCGTTCCTCATGCTGGGCAATCAGGTCGCGCTCGAATGCCCGCGAAATATCATCGCTGCGCGAGCACAGGTCCCGGATACGGTTGGTCGTGACGGCGCGCGCGCGGGCCGATCGCCGCGAGACGCGCTCGTCCTCATTCTCGATATCATCGTCATGGTCGGCGCTGCGAATGATAGGCATGGGAAGATTCCTCTTTCGGACTTGAGCGGAAGGATCGAACGGCACCGCCACCATGGAGACCTCAACCGGCTCCCAATCGGCGGCGAGCATGTGGGTGGTTTCGCCCTGGCGCTCGGTGCGCAGCCATTCGTGGACCTGATAGGCCACGCTGACATTGCGGATGTGACCGTCCACGATCTTCGCGACGGCATCGGCCGTATCGTCGGTTTGCGCGAGACGGACGCGGCAGAGGCCCTTGCCGTTCTCGATCCTGACCGATCCCGGCACTACGGAACCTATGATGGCCTGGAGCGAAGTCGAACGATGACTATCGAGCAACGGAGCGCCGGCATTCAAGCGGTCGAGGCGGACGGCGCCCGGCTCCATCGACAGCTCCTCAATATAATATTCGCCGTCATACCAGTCGAAGCGGAGGCCCGCCGCGCCTGTCGACCAGCATAGCTCTATCGAATGATCCCCCTCCCGATAGGAGGTCGGTTGGAAGGTCGCGGCGCGTTGGACGGGAGCATCCCCATCGGCGGCAATTCGGGCGGGCGTCTTGAGCACTGGCATGGGACAAGGGCTAAAGGCTGCCCCGTCGCATTGCGCGCGGCGTGTTAGGCCATAGGCGGCATTGTGTGGCCAACCGTGGCCGATACGCGCATACGCGAGCGCAATTGCCGCAGGTCCTCGTCGGAATAGCGCACGCGCCCGCCTGGCGTGAGCGAATAGCTCACCGCACCGTTCTGCCGCCACCGGCGCAGCGTGCGGGGAGCGACGCCCAGGATGCGGGCGGCCTCCGGTTCATGATAACCAAGCGGATCAGACATAATCGCTCCGATCGGGATAGGTCAGGAGGCCGATGCGGGCGGCTGGCATCGCGACGCCAGTTGCTGTTCGGTTTCGTCGATCACGTCGCGCAGCAGGGCGATGGATCGAGCCGCCCCGAATTTGGCGTTGAGAATGACACCGGCCGCCAGAACCAATGCCGACACGGCATCGGCGGGATGCGAGGTGTTGCAGACCGCACGGGACATGAGATCGGAGGTCAACTCCGGCAGGCCATTGGGGCTGTCACTCATTTGCCGTTCCTTCTGGCTTCGCGTTCCATTTCCAACCGCAGCGATTCCGTCAGGCCCATTTCCCGCAGCGCCTGCCGCCGACGCTCGATGTCCATGATGCGGCCGGCCTGCACCTGACGGATGAACTCCTCGGCCTCCTCAAGGTCGATTTCATAGGAACGCCCGCGCGTTCCTCGCGCGATGATGGGGAAGTTCGGATGCCGGGCGATGATCTTCCGGATCGTCGGCACCGACGGCATGCCGGGGCGGCGAGACAGAGCTTCAAGATTGCCGATCATAAAACAACCACCACAACAGAAAACCAAAGACCAAGGCCCGGAAAAATATCGGAAGTTCGCAGAGCTTGGGCCTTTGCACCCCGTATAGCGTTGGGGCCGGGGAAGGACCCGAAGGGGGCCGGGCCGGGCCGATCGGCGCACGCGCGAGGCTCGGCGGCCGGATACAGACACCTTGGCCCAACTGTCTGTGAACTGTCTGTAACGGCGGCGAGGATCGCGGCCGAAGGCCCATATTGGCCGAACCCTTGCGGCTTCGACCCCGACCCTTGCGCTACCCTTGCACCATAATCAGCGAGAGAAGGACGGATTTCCGTCACTTCCGGCTCGGAAGTGCAAGGGTTGCAAGGGTTGCAAGGGTTTCGTGTAATCCAACGCATGTGCGCGCCCGCACATGCGCGCGCATACATGTGAGACAGGATCGCGCAGAAGTGTTGCAACCCTTGCAACGCCGCAGAAATCTGCGCCGCAACCCTTGCTCCAACCTTTGCGGGACTCTTGCACGAACCCTTGCAAGGGTCAGCCCTATGGCACGTCATCATCGTCCTCCCAGGGTGAACGGGGCGACGCGGAGCGTTCGTCCGCATCGTCGAAGTCGTTGGCCGTGCGGGTCATCTCCAGGTCGACCCAGCGCATGCCATGGCTCTCCACCTTGCGATGGCCGCGATCGGTCATCGCCCGGCTGAACCCGGTCTGCGTCCACTCGCGTTCGCCGGCCGCGCGCGCCCAGGCGATGAACAGGGCATAGAGCCGCGACGACTGCACCCGCTCGCCAGGTGCCTCGCGCGTGCAGGTGGACAGGAAGCGGCCCAGCGGGTCGCTCTCCTCGCGATAGTCGGCCGTGGCCCCGCGCACGCTCTCCGGCTCTTTCAGGCCGCCCACGCGCCAGTCTATGAGGCCGTCCAGCAGGCGGTTGAGGATGCCGCTCGCCTCGCGCTTCATCTTGGCGACGAGCTGGCGATCCTTCTCGCGGTCGGGAATCTGCACGTCCCACGGCACGAGCATCACGCGCCGCCAGATGCCGTCGTCGATTCCGCTGATCGATGGCCGATGGTTGCCCGATACGGTCATCTTGAAGGCCGGATGCAGGTCGAACGGATCGCGCATCAGCCGGCGCACCGGCATCGGCTCGCCGCCGGTCGCCAGCTTGATCAGCGCCTCGGCGAGCTTCGACCCCTTTTCCGGCTCCGACGTGCGGAGCATACGCACGCCGACGAGGGCCGCCAGATCGGGCGAGGCGTCCGACCCCTTCCGCTTGCGACCCTGATCGAGAAAGGTCTCGATCGGCACCGTGCCGGAATAGTCGCCCGCGATCGTCGCCCATGTATCGACGAGGGTGGATTTGCCGTTGGCACCCTTGCCATGGAAGAAAGCGAGCTTCTGTTCGGACACGTCGCCGGTGAGCGACAGCCCGCCCCATTGATGGAGGAAGCGGCGCATATCGTCTGCCGGCTGCACGCGGGCGAGGAAGCGATCATAGACCGGGCATGTCGCCCCCGGCCGATACTCGACCGGCGCCAGGCGCGTGATCAGGTCCGCCGGATCATGTGGCCGCAAGCGCAGCTCGGCCCACGGCTCGGGTGCTTCCGCTTCGTGATACAGCTCTAGCGTGCCGTTCAGCACGTTGATCAGATAGGGATTGCGATCGAGCTGCTCGGGCTGGACGGTGAGGCCGGCGGCGGACAGGTTCTTGGCGATGCCGGCGATGCAGCCGAGCCGGTTGGCGCTCTCCGACGCCTTGGCCCAGGTCGCGAGCTTGTCGGATAGCAGGACTTCCGTGCCGTCGCGCTTTACCTCGACCAGATCGTCGAGCGCGCCGGCATCGCCCAGGTCGCGTCGGCCGCTTTCGCGCATCACGCGCGCTTCCTGCCGGATCGCGCGCACCGTCTCATGGACCCAGCCGCCGATCAGCGCCTCGGCGCCGTCGAGGATGAAGCGGCGGCCGTCATAGGCCATCCAACCGATCTTATCGACATAGCGCACCCGATCGCCGAACCGCGCCGCGAACCGCTCGGCATTGCCGAGGTCGGTCATCGGCAGCATGCACAGCCGACGGTGCAACGCATCAGCGTCCGCAGCGGCATCATGCAAGGGTGGATCGTCATTCGCCGCCCGCAGGCGGGCGCCGCGCGCGGGAGAGGAGGCGCGCTGGCCGACCTCCGAAAGATCGCGGGGCACGCCCATGCCAGCGGCCCAGCCGCTATCGATCGTCGCCTCTATCTGGCGGGGATCGTCCTGGCCGGGATTATCCATGGCGGCGGCGAGAATGGCGCTACGCGCCATCGGCGCGGCCAACGCCCCGGCCGCGACGAGCTGGGCGATCGCGAAGGCGCCGCGATTGAGCGCATCCTGTCGGGCGCCGCTGGGCGCGGTCTGGATTGCGCGGCACTCGCCATCGAGCGCCGACAGCGCATAACGCCGCTCGGCGTCGTTCGCCGCCCCCACGCCCTTCCCCTTGGGCTTTCCAGTCGTCGGGCTTGCACCCTTGCGGCTTTGCAGGATCGTGATCAGCGAGGCCGGCGCGTCGGCGATCGGCGCGGACGCATCGTCGCGCAGCCAGCGATAGCGGCGGCCGTCCGCCATGCAGCTCGGCGGGGCGATGACATAACCGCCCTCGCCGCGCACATCGACATGCCGGGGCAGGTTGCCGCGATTGCGAATCGGCTCGCCGGTCGCGGGCTGGGCGAAATAGACATGCACCCCACCGCTGGGCGTGCGCACCGCCAGCGACGCCGGCAGCGCGCTGCCGATCTGTTCCTCCAGCTCGGCCTTGAGGCGATCGAGGGTCCATTCCTCGCCGGTCTCCGCATCGATGCGCGGATCGAAATCCAGCACGAACAGGCCGTTGCCGCCCATCGCCACGCCGATCATCGCTGACGGCCACTTGCTCCACCAAGCGCGGATCTGCTCCGGGTCCAGCGTCGCCTTGCGACAGCCGCCCGACCCCGCGATGCGCTTGCCGGCCGCATCCTTGTCCGCCGGCAGCAGCGGCGCCTTGTTGCGCGGCGAGCATGGGAACACAGGCCAGCCCCGCGCCGCATAGGCAAGGGCGGCTTCGATCAAGCCTTGAGAATGCGGCGAGGCGCTCAAATGGCCCCCCGGAGGTTAGCCACCCGCTTTCTGGGGGCCGCAGAAATGCGTGCGCGATTTTTTCGGGTCGCCAATGCAACAGATTGATATGAGCGGGACGGCCGCGCCCTCGCGGGGCATCCACTTCGGGCGATGCGAAACGTTCCACCGGCAGAAATCCCCCATTCAGGTTGGAATTGAGAGAGTTGCCGGTAAGATGGCCAGGGCGGCCCCGCGTTCGGGCGCCGTTCGCGTAGAGGAGAATCCGATGTCCGAATCCGAATCGACCACCGGCAAGGCGCAATCGTCCGGCACCAAGAAGGCCGGCCGGATCACGCCCGCGGCGGGCATCGGCGTGGGCGTCGCGATCGGATCGGCCGCGATCGTCGCCGCTCTGCTCTACGCCAATCGCAACAAGAAGGGCGACAAGGCTTCCTGATCGGCCAGCCCGCGGGCGGCTTCAGAAATCGGTCGCGAGGGTGAAGGCCACGCCTGATCCCGGCGTGGCGTCGCCCGCCACGCGGAAACGGCCTTCCAGCGCGCCCGTCACCATCGCTCCCGCGATCGGCAGGCTGATCGCGGCACGGGGGCCGATATCGAGGCGGTTCGCGCCGGGCTGGGCACCGCCCCATGCCCCCGCGCCCAGCCGCAGGGCGACATCGGGCGCAATATCCCGGCGATGGGCGATGCGGACCGCGCCGTCGGCAAACAGATCGCGCGCATGGATGCCGACAATCCCGGCCTGGGCATAGCCGTCAGCCTCCATCCCCGCCCCGAGCGCCCGCCAGAATCCCCCCGCCGCATAGGCCGACCAGGCATTGCGGCCCTCGCCGCCAAGATCGATTCGCCGCTCGATCGACAGGCGGATCGGCCGGTCGGGCAAGGGGTGGAGATCGATGCCGATCGCGCCTTCGGCCGCGCGGATCGAATCGGTCGGCGCATAGAGCCGGGCGGCGAGGCCGAGATCGCGATTCGCCCGCCAGGCGATCCGGCCGCCCACCTGCCCGCCGCCAAGCTGGCCGCCCGCCGCCAGCCCTTCGCCGCCCCCGCCGCGCGCGAAGAGATAAAGACTACCCGACCAGCGCGAGCCTTCCGCCGGCGCCACATCCACGGGAGCGACCGGGAGATCGGAGGGTGGAAACGGTGGCGGGCCTGATGCAGGGACCGGAGCATCCTCCGGCCCGTCCGCCACCTGGGTGACGGGCCAGGGAAATACCGGGACATGTGCGGCCAACCGGGTCTTCGCCACCCCCGCCGTCTCCGGCTCCGGACCCGGATCGGCACGAGCGGAAATCGACGGATGGATATCCCGATGCGGCGGCGGCGATTGCGGCCGGATATCCCGCCGCGCCGTCAGGAGCGGAGGCGCATCGGCGGCGTCGCTTCCCTGCACCCACCATATCCGCGCGCCGATCCAGGACGCCACCGCCAAGGCCAGAAAGCGGATCGGCGGCGCAGCCAGCTTCATTCGGCGCCGCCGGCCGGGAAGCGATGGCGCGTCTTGTCCCATCGGAGCGCGGTGCGCCCGCTCCGCAGATAGAAGAGCAGCGCGCGCCAGGCGGCCATGATGCCGATGATATTGCCCACCATCATCCGCACCGGCGCGCGCATCGCCTCACGCGCACCGTAAAAGCGCCAGACCATCCAGCAGCGCATCGCCATGCGCCAGCCGAGCAGGCCGAGGTTGATCCAGCACAATGTGGACAGCGGCGGATCGAGCACCGGTGCGGGCAGGCCGCCGGCCCGATGCGCCACCGCCGCGGCCGCCCACAGCAGCAAGGCGAGATAGGCCGCGCTCACGATCAGCGCGGCCAGCACCGCCCGGCGATCGCGCAACCGCATCCAATGTTCGGCGATGCCGCCGCGCCAGCCCAGCCGGTCCCAGCCCGCCAGCGCGATGCCGATGAGCCAGCGCGTCTTCTGCCGCACCGCTGCGTCGATCGTCGCCGGGAAATAGGCGCGCACCGCCACCAGCGGCCCGCCATCATCCACCGGCAATCGCACGAAGACGCCGCGCCCGCCCATTTCGGCGACGCGCAGCCCAAGCTCATAATCCTCCGTCAGGCTGTCGGCGTCGAAGGGCAGGCCGCCGCGCGTGGCCGCGATCCGGGCGATCGCATCGCGCGCGATCGCGCATCCCACGCCTGCGGAAGGAAGCGCCGCGCCGATCGCCTCGCGCACGACCAGCTGTTTCCCGTGCGCCTCGGCGAACTCGTCGCAATAATGGCCGCTGATCCAGAGCGAGCCCGGCACGACCAGCGGGATTACCGGCAGCTGCACCAGGGCGAAGCGTTCGATCAGCCGGTCGAACACGACAAGCTCGACCGGGTGCACCACGTCTTCGGCATCGTGCAGCACGATCGCCTTGAAGCGGATGCCGGTCGCCCTTTCCTCCTCCAGCAGCGCCAGCCACAGGCGGTTCAGGCATTCGGCCTTGGTGGTCGGGCCGGGCAGCCGCCCGTCGACCATCCGCACCCGGCCGCCGCGCGCATGGTTCGCCTGCACGGCCCGGACGGCCATCTGTGTCGCCGGATCATTGGGATAGACGCCCACGAATATGCGGAAATCGGCATGATCCAGCCGATCGAGCGCATGGCGGAGCATCGGGCCGATCACCTCGCCTTCGTCCCAGGCACCGATGAAGATGGCGATCCGGCCGGGGCTATCGGGCGGCGGCAGGCGGGCGGCCGTGGCGGGCCGATGACGGCGATAGACGGTGAGCCGCCGCTTCGCGGTGCGCAGCAGCCACAGCATATCCATGGCGAGATCGTCGATCCCACCGATCAGGATCCCGATGGCCGCAAATAACGCGACTTCGCGCAATGCGGCATCGAGAAGCCATGGCAAAGCCCCCGCTCCCGGCATTCTCCTGCCCCCCGGGACGGGAACATGTCGCGCGGAGTTCGACCGCGCAAGACGATAATGCCATAATAATGCCGGGCTTTACTTTGCCTCGATTGCCGTTGACCTTCGATTGCGGCTGGATTCCCTGTCCGCCAGACGGCATTTTCGAACCACAATGAAAAGGGGAGCGGATGATGCGGCGGCTTTTCGGAATGCGCTGGGCGGCCCTGCTGCTGGTCCTCGCGCCCGTCGCGGCCTCCAGCGACGTCGCTCCGCAGGTGGTGATGGCGACGCCCGGCGGCGCGGGCGGCCTGATCGAACGCTTCACCATGCGCTTTTCCGAACCGATGGTGCCGCTGGGCGATCCGCGCGCGGCCGCGCCCTTCGCCGTCGCCTGCCCGGTTCCGGGCAAGGGCCGCTGGGTCGACCAGTCGATCTACGTCCATGAATTCGATCGGGCGCTGCCCGGCGGGCTTTCCTGCGCCCTATCGCTGCGCGACGGGCTGAAGACGCTGCGGGGCGCGACCCTTGCCGGCCAGCAGCGCTTCGTGATCGATACGGGCGGTCCCGTCGCCCGCGCCGTCCTGCCGTCGCGCTATGGCGGGGACGTGGCCGAGGACCAGATATTCCTCGTCGCCGCCAATGTCGTGCCGGATCGCGCCTCCGTGGCGCAGGCCGCTTATTGCGCCGTCGACGGCATCGGCGAGAAGATCGCGGTGGACGTGCTGCCGCCCGCGACCGTGGGCGACATCCTCGCCGGCATGGGGCCGGATCGCTACGAGGTGCGCAATTTCCTCTCGGAAGCCGGCCTGCCGGAAGTCCTGCCCAGGGACGCCGGGGAACGGGCGACGGCGCTCGCCGGCATCACCGCGCTCAAATGCCGCCGCCCGCTGCCGCCGGGGCGCGACATGGCGCTGCTGTGGGGTGCCGGCATCAGCGGGCCGGGCGGGCGCACGGCCGGCGCGGACCAGCGCTTCGATTTCACGGTGCGCAAGGCGTTCGAGGCGCGGTTCGAATGTTCGCGGGTGAATCCGCAGGCCGGCTGCAGCCCCGTCGAGCCCGCCAATGTCCGCTTCACCGCCCCCATCGCGCGCGCGGCGGCCGAAGGCATCCGCATCCGCCTTGCCGACGGCACCGAGCTGCGGCCCGAGATCGCGGACAAGAGCGCCGCGCAGGTCAGCGCCGTCCGCTTCAAGGCGCCCTTCCCCGAATCGGTGGACGGCAGGCTGCTGCTGCCGGAACGGCTGATCGACGATAGCGGCCGCCCGCTTGCCAATGCCGGGCGCTTTCCGCTCGACATCCGCTTCGATGCCGTGCCGCCGCTGGTGAAGTTCGCGGCGCCGTTCGGGATATTGGAGGCGAAGGAAGGCGGGATGCTGCCCGTCACCGTGCGCAATGTCGAACCGGCATTGCAGGGCGGCACGCTGGCGGTGGGCGGCAATATCGCCCGTATCGATGGCGACGACGGGGCCGTCGCCCGCTGGCTGCGCACGATCGACAAGGCCGACGACAATGATTTCCGGGAGGAGGGACGCGGCAAGGAGAAGGTGACGGTCAACCACACCGGCGCGAACCCGGTGCTGAGGAACGTGGCCGGCGCCCGCCCGATGTCGCTGGCGCTGCCCGGCAAGGGCCGGCAGTTCGAAGTGGTCGGCATCCCGCTGGCCAAGCCCGGCTTCTACGTCGTCGAGCTGGCGAGCCCCGCGCTGGGCCGCGCGCTGCTGGGCCGCGATGCCACCCGCTATGTTTCCGCAGGCGCGCTCGTCACCAACCTCGCCGTTCATTTCAAGTGGGGGCGCAATACTTCGCTCGCCTGGGTGACGGCGCTCGACAGCGGCGATGCCGTCGCCGGCGCCGACGTGCGGATAACCGACAGCTGTTCCGGCCGCCTGCTGGCGCAGGGCCGCAGCGACGCGCGCGGCCGGCTGGCGATCCGCCGCCTGCCGGAGCCCGAGACCTACGGCGCCTGCGATCCCGACGCATCCCATCCGCTGATGATATCCGCCCGCAAGGACGGCGATTTCAGCTTCACCCTGACGAACTGGTCGAAGGGCATCCAGCCTTATGATTTCGACCTGCCTTATGGCTGGTCCGACGATACCGACATCTTCCACACCATCTTCGACCGCAGCCTGATGCGCGCGGGCGATACCGTGCACATGAAGCATATATTGCGCCGCCCGGTGGCCGCCGGTTTCACCTTCGCCGGGCGGTTGCAGGGCGTGCTGCGGCTCACCCATCGCGGATCGGACACCCAGTTCGATCTGCCGCTGGACATCGGCGCCGACGGCATCGGCGAAACGGCATGGACGGCGCCCGCCGGGGCGCCGCAGGGCGATTACGATCTTACGATCGTGTCGGGCGACCGGACGATCTTCACCAACCAGTCGATCCGGGTGGACGAATATCGCCTGCCGACGATGCGCGCGACCATCACCGGCCCCAAGGCGGCGGCCGTGCGCCCCCGGCTGCTGCCGGTCGACCTGTTCGTGGGCTATCTTTCCGGTGGCGGCGCATCGAACATGGGCGTCACGCTGCGCACCGCCTTCCTGACCGACGACAGCACGCCCAAGGGCTGGGAGGGCTGGAGCTTCGGCGGCGCCAGGATCGAAGCCGGGGTGAAGCCGCTGGACGGCGACGGCGGCGAGATTGGCGGCGCGGCCCTGCCGGGCGTGCAGATGCTGCCCGTCACGCTCGACGGCCAGGGCACGGCCCACACCAATGTGGAGATACCGCAGGCGATCGACCAGCCGACCGTGATGGCGGTCGAGATGGATTATCAGGACGCCAATGGCGAGGTGCTGACCGCTTCCCGCCGCCTGCCCATCTATCCATCCGCCGTCCGCGTCGGGCTGAAGACCGACGGCTGGCTGATGAAGGAGGACGATCTTCGCCTCAAGCTGGTGGTGCTGGACGTGGACGGCCGGCCGGTGATCGGCCGCAAGGTGAAGGTGGAGCTTTACAGCCGCGAGGTGATTTCGGCCCGGCGCCGGCTGATCGGCGGCTTCTACGCCTATGACAACAGCGCCCGCACCACCCGGCTGAAGCAGGGCTGCACCACCAAGACGGATTCGCTGGGGCTGGCGGAATGCCGGATCGATCCCGGCGTTTCGGGCGAGATCTATGCCGTCGCCACCGCGGAGGACGATGCCGGCAATGCCAGCCGCGCCGTCCGATCGCTATGGCTGGCGGGCGAGGACGACTGGTGGTTCGGCGGCGACAATGGCGACCGGATGGACCTGGTGCCCGAGCGGCTGGACTATAAATCGGGCGAGACCGCCCGTTTCCAGGTTCGCATGCCCTTCCGCGAGGCGACCGCGCTCGTCACCGTCGAGCGCGAGGGCGTGATCGGCAGCTTCGTGACGAAACTTTCGGGCAAGGACCCGGTGATCGAGGTGCCGCTGAACGGCGCCTATGCGCCCGACGTCTATGTATCGGTGATGGCCGTGCGCGGGCGCATCGGCGGGTTCAGGCTGTGGCTGGCCAATCTCGCCCGCGATTGGGGCCTGCCCTTCTTCAGCCGGGAAGGCGCCGCCCCCACCGCGCTGGTCGATCTGGCCAAGCCGAGCTTCCGGCTGGGCATCGCCAAGATCAATGTCGGGTGGGAGGCGCACCAGCTCGCCGTCGACGTGAAGGCCGATCGCGACAAATATCGCATCCGCGATACGGCGCAGGTGAGCGTGCAGGTGAAGGACGCCGCCGGCACGGCGCCGAAATCCGCCGAGATCGCCTTTGCCGCCGTGGACGAGGCGCTGCTGCAGCTTTCCCCCAACCCGAGCTGGGCGCTGATCGATGCGATGATGGGCGAACGGCCGCTGTCCGTGCTCACCTCCACCGCGCAGATGCAGGTGGTGGGCAAGCGTCATTACGGCCGCAAGGCGCTGGCGGCGGGCGGCGGCGGCGGCGGCGACCTTTCCGCCGTCAACCGTGAGGATTTCCGTCCGGTGCTGCTGTGGAAGGGGCGCGTGCCACTCGACCCGCAGGGCCGCGCCAAGGTGGCGGTGCCGCTGTCCGACGCGCTTTCCTCCTTCCGGCTGGTGGCGATCGCCACGGCGGGCGCCGATCGCTTCGGCACCGGCAGCGCCACCGTGCGCACGACGCAGGACCTGACGCTCTATTCGGGCCTGCCGCCGCTCGTCCGATCCGGCGATTTCTACGGCGCGAGCTTCACGCTGCGCAACGGATCGGACCGGCCGATGACCGTGACGGCGACGGCGGAGGTCGCGCCCCGCATCGGCACCGCCCGGCCGCTCACGGTGACGATCCCGGCCGGCGGCGCGGCGCCCGTCACCTGGAACCTGCCGGCGCCGGCGGGCATCGATCGGCTCCGCTGGACGGTATCGGCCCGCGCCTCGGACGGGCGGGCGGTGGACAGGATCACGGTGACTCAGGAGGTGGCACCCGCCGTCCCGCTGGAAACCTGGGCGGCGACGCTGGCCCGCGTCGGCCCGCAGACCAGCATCATGCTGGCGCCGCCCGCCGGCGCGCTGCCGGGGCACGGCGAGGTTTCGATCCGGCTGACCGACAGCCTCGCCCCGCCGCTCGACGGCGTGCGCCGCTACATGGCCGCCTACCCCTATGACTGTTTCGAGCAGCGCCTGTCCAAGGCGGTGGCGACGGACGATGCCGGCGCCTGGGGCCGGCTGGCGGGCGAGATCCCGGCCTATATCGATCGCAACGGCCTGCTCCGCTACTTCCCCGTGGAAAGCATGGAAGGCAGCGAGGCGCTGACCGCCTACGTTCTCCACATCACCGCCGAAGCCGGCTTCGTCCTTCCCGAGGCCGCCAGGGCGCGGATGATCGAGGCACTGAAGGCGGTGGTGGACGGCCGCGTCGAAAGCGCCGGCCAGGGGATCGGCGAGCGGCGCTACCTGCGGCTGGCGGCGCTGGCCGCCTTGGCCCGCAACGGCGCCGCGACGCCGGCGATGCTGGGCCAGATCGGCCTCAGGCCCGCCGACATGCCCAGCTCCGCGCTTGCCGACTGGCTGGTCGCGATCGACCGCACCGGCGGCGATCCCGCCCTGCGGCAGGAGGCGGAACGCGTGCTGCGATCGCGCCTCGTCTATGAAGGATCGCGCTTCGACCTCAACGATGCCGGCGCCGCGCCCTGGTGGATGATGACGAGCGGGGACGAGATGGCGATCCGCGCCCTCATGGCCATTCTCGGCCGGCCCGGCTGGCAGGAGGATGGCCCCCGCATGATGGTGGGCGTGGCGCTGCGCCAGAAGCGCGGCCATTGGGATACGACGCCGGCCAATGCCTGGGGGGCGCTGGCGGCAAAGCGCTTCGCCGCGCTCTACCCCGCCGAAGCGGTGGCCGGCACCACCACGGCCACGCTCGGCAGCACGACCCGCAGCCAGAGCTGGCCGAGGCCCACCGATGCGCCCCTGCTCCGCCTGCCCTTGCCCGCCGCCCGCGCACCCTTGCTGCTGGCGCAGAACGGCGGGGGCGGGCCGTGGGCGCAGGTCGCGCTGACCGCCGCCGTGCCGCTTCGCCAGCCGCTGTTCGCCGGATACCGCATCGAAAGGCAGGTGAGCGTGATCCAGCAGCGGGTGAAGGGGCGGTTCACGCGCGGCGACGTCCTCAGGATCCGCATCAGCGTGGATGCCACGGCGGAGCGCAACTGGGTGGTGGTGAGCGATCCCATCCCGGCGGGCGCCACCATCGTCGGCAACCTCGGCGGGCAATCGCAGCAGCTCGCCGATCAGGCATCGGACGGGGAAGGCGTGCAGCCATCCTATGTCGGGCGCGGGCTGGATGCGTGGCGCGGCTATTTCGAATGGGTGCCGCGCGGGCGCTTCACCGTGGAATATGCCGTGCGGCTGAACGGGGCCGGCACCTTCCAGCTGCCGCCGACGCGAGTGGAGGCGATGTATTCGCCCGATATCCACGCGGCGCTGCCCAACCAGCCGGTGACGGTGGCACTCAGGTGACGTGATGCGTCCTGTTCGCTGGCTCACCCCGATCAATGGCCTGACCGCCGCCGTCCTCGCGCTGGCGATCGGGCTGGCGGGGCTCTGGCTGTGGACCCTGCCGCCGGCCATGCCGGGCTATGCCGGAGTGCGGGCGGCCTACCGGCCGAGCGAGGCGTGGCTGCGCGACCGCGACGGCCGGCTGCTCGATGCCGAGCGCGTCGACTTCCAGGCGCGGCGGCTGGCATGGACCGAACTGGACGCGATCGCGCCGGCGCTGCGCGAAACCCTGGTCGCCGCCGAGGACCGGCGCTTCTTCCATCATGACGGCGTGGACTGGTGGGCGTTGGCGGGATCGGCGCGGGATCGGCTTTCCGGCAAGCGGCCGCGCGGCGCATCGACGCTGTCGATGCAGCTCGCCGCTTTCCTCGCGCCCGATCTCGCCCGGCCCGGCGCACGGAGCTGGCGGGATAAGCTGCGCCAGATGCGCGCGGCGCGCGCGCTGGAGGCACGCTGGTCCAAGGACGAGATACTGGAAGCCTATCTGAACCTGGCCGGCTTTCGCGGCGAGGCGCAGGGCGTGGGCGCGGCCGCGCTCACGCTGTTCGGCAAGACGCCGGCCGCGCTTTCGCCCGACGATGCGCTGCTGCTGACGGCCTTGCTGCCCGCCCCGCAGGCGAGCGCCGCCGAGGTGGCACGGCGCGCCTGCGCGATCGGGCGGCGGGCCGATTGCGCGCGCCTGCAGGCCGATGCGGTGGCGATGCTGGGGCCGGCGCGGCGGCTGGCGCTCGACCCCGGCCTCGCGCCCCATCTGGCGGTGAAGCTGCTGCGCCAGCCGGGCATGGCGGTGACGACGACGCTGGACCGCGACATCCAGCGCGTCGCCGCCGCCGCGCTCGCCCGTCAGCTGCGTGGGCTGGGCGCCGGCCGCGCGCGCGACGGCGCGGTGGTGGTGGCCGACAATGCGAGCGGCGACGTGCTGGCCTATGTCGGCGGCGTCGGCGGGCTATCGACGGCGGCGGCGGTGGACGGGGCGGACGCCTATCGGCAAGCGGGATCGACGCTGAAGCCCTTTCTCTACGCGCAGGCGATGGAGAAGGGCTGGCTGACGCCGGCATCGATGATCGAGGATTCGCCCGTCCAGCTCGATACCGCCTCGGGCCTCTATGTCCCGCAGAATTACGACCGGAACTTCAAGGGCATGGTATCGGCCCGCACGGCGCTGGCCGGGTCGCTGAACGTCCCCGCCGTGCGCACATTGCTGCTGACGGGGGTGGAGCCGTTTCGCGAGCGGCTGGCCGAGACGGGCTATGGCGGCCTGATCGAGGACGGCGATTATTACGGCTTCAGCCTGGCACTGGGATCGGCCGAGGTGACGCTGCTGGAGCAGGCAGATGCCTATCGCACCCTGGCGAACGGCGGGCGTTATACGCCGCTGCGCATCCGGGCGGACGATCCGAAGGCGTCCCCGCGCGCCGCGTTCACGCCGCAGGCCGCCTTTCTGGCCGCCGACATGATGGCCGATCCCGGCGCGCGGGCCGTGACCTTCGGGCTGGATAGCGCGCTGCGCCTGCCCTTCTGGGCGGCGGTGAAGACCGGCACGTCCAAGGCTATGCGCGACAATTGGTGCATCGGCTTTTCCGATCGCTTCACCGTGGCGGTGTGGGTGGGCAATCTGGAAGGCGATCCCATGCGCGGCGTTTCCGGCACCAGCGGCGCGGCGCCGGTGTGGCGGGAGGTGATGCTGGCCCTGCATCGCGACAGGCCGGGCCGCCGCCCCGCCCCGCCGCCGGGGCTGGAGCGCCGCGCCATCCGCTTCGCCGGCGATGTCGAGCCGCCGCGCGGCGAATGGTTCCTGAAGGGGACGGGGCAGGCGATCGTCGCCGCCACCCCGCCGGCGGCGCGCCGGCCGCGCATCGCCGATCCGGTGGCCGGCACCGTCTATGCGATCGATCCCGACATCCCGATGGACCGCCAGCGCATCCGCATCGCCACCTCCGGCGCGGTGGAGGGCCATCGCCTGATGCTGGACCGGCGCGATCTGGGGCCGGCGGACAGCCAGCCGCTGATATTCGCCGGGCCGGGCCAGCACCGCCTGCTGCTGGTCGATGCCGGCGGCAGGGCGGTGGACCGGGTGCTGTTCAGCGTGCGGTAGGAGGCGGTTCAGCCGCGCAGCGCGGAGGCCGCGCGGGCGGCGGCCTCGATCGCCGCGCGATCGGGCTCGCCCTTGCCGACCACCCAGCTGCCGCCGACGCACTTCACGGCCGGGATGGCGAGCCAGTCCGGCGCGGTCTTCTCCGTGATCCCGCCGGTGGGGCAGAAGCGGACGGTGTGAAAGGGAGCGGCCAGCGCCTTCAGGGCGGGAATGCCGCCATTGGCTTCCGCCGGGAAGAATTTGAAGCGGGTGAGGCCGAGATCGAGGCCGCGCATGATATCGGCGGAGGTGGCGATGCCCGGCAGGAAGGGAATGCCGCTGGTGATCGCCGCGCGGCCGAGCGCCTTGGTGAGGCCGGGACTGACGATGAAGCGCGCGCCGGCATCCACCGCCTGTTCGAGCTGATCGGCGTTGAGCACGGTGCCGGCGCCGACCACGGCGCCCTCCACCTTCGCCATCTCGCGGATCACATCCAGCGCGGCGGGCGTGCGCAGCGTCACTTCCAGCGCGCGCAGGCCGCCGGCCACCAGCGCCTCGGCGATCGGGCGGGCATGGGCCACATCCTCCACCACCAGCACGGGGACCACGGGCGCCAGCTCCATCACGTCATCGATATTCATCTTCGGTCCTTGGTCCTTCTGCATGCTCTCGGGCCGGGCAGGCCCCCGTCAGGATAGATGGCGATCAGCGCCCCCGATCACAGGCCGGCGCTCGCCAGCATGGCGGAGGCGCCTTGTTCGGCGCCGTCGGCGGAGTGGCGCATGAAGGCGAAGAGTTCGCGGCCGGTGCCTGGCTGGGCGCGGGGCGGGGCGGCTTCGGGGCGGGATGCCCATTCGGCCTCGTCGACCAGCGCCTGCAGCGTGCCGGTGGCGGCGCAGACG
>NZ_PHHF01000069.1 GCF_003034225.1 Edaphosphingomonas fennica | reverse complement strand
CCCTACGATCAGACCAGACAACCGATCCTACCGGCCATCATAGTCGCCGCTCAACCGGCCATCGTAGTTGTCGCCGCGCACATAACCGTCGCCGAAGTCACCGGGTCCAACAGCATCAGCGTCGCCGAGCATGTGGTGATGATGATCCTGTCGCTGGTTCGGAACTATCTGCCATCGCACAAGATCGCCGTCGAAGGCGGCTGGAACATCGCCGATTGCGTGGAGCGCAGCTATGACGTCGAGGGGATGCACTTCGGCACGATCGCGGCGGGCCGGATCGGCCTTGCCGTGCTGCGCCGGCTCAAGCCCTTCGGGCTTCATCTCCATTACACCGATCCGCATCGTCTCGCTCCCGAGGTCGAAAAGGAGCTGGACCTGACCTTCCATCCGGATGCGGAGTCGCTGGTGAAGGCGGTCGATATCGTCAACCTCCAGATGCCGCTCTATCCCTCGACCGAG
Organism: Edaphosphingomonas fennica; assembly: GCF_003034225.1. Classification (GTDB taxonomy): domain Bacteria; phylum Pseudomonadota; class Alphaproteobacteria; order Sphingomonadales; family Sphingomonadaceae; genus Sphingomonas_E; species Sphingomonas_E fennica. The sequence continues at coordinate 61,488 of NZ_PHHF01000069.1, read as the reverse complement.
CATTTCTTCAACGAAGCGATGTTGGCGAAGATGAAGCGCGGTGCCTACCTCATCAACACCGCGCGCGGAAAGCTGGTCGAGCGGGACGCCATCGTGCGGGCGCTCGAATCGGGCCATCTCGCCGGGTATGCGGGAGACGTCTGGTTCCCGCAGCCGGCTCCAGCTGATCATCCCTGGCGGACGATGCCGTGGAACGGCATGACGCCGCACATCTCGGGCACATCGCTTTCAGCGCAGGCGCGCTATGCGGCCGGCACGCTGGAAATCCTGGAGAGCTGGTTCGACGGCACGCCGATCCGCGACGAATATCTGATCGTAGATAGCGGGGTGCTCGCCGGCACCGGAGCCACATCCTACAAGCTGACTTAAGGATAGCCTTGGACATGAGTCGGCGCGCCCTCCTTCGGGCGACCGGCCATGTCTCGTCTGCCGTGCCATACGGATGGTCGTTGATCCGGCTGCCAAGGAGTCGAGCGTGCCCTCTACTGTCTCTCAAGATGTTACCGCCCGTTCCCAGGCTGTCGATGCGCGGCTCACCCGCGCCGCCATCTTTCTGGTCGTCGCCATGGGCGCGGGGGACAAGCCAGAGGCGGCGGTGCGTGGCCTTTGCGCCATTCTATCGTCGCTGGTGCGCGGCGTTGGGTTCCGGGCGGCGGACGGCGGGCTCTCCTGCATCATGGGCATCGGCTCCGACGCATGGGACCGGCTGTTCGGAGCCCCAAGGCCCAGGGAACTGCATCCCTTCCGCGAAATCCGCGGCGTGCATCATGCGCCGTCCACCCCAGGCGACCTGCTGTTCCACATCCGCGCCGCGCGCATGGATCTGTGCTTCGAGATAGCGGCGCAGATCATGAAGCGGCTCGCCGGCGTCGCGTCGGTGACGGACGAGGTGCATGGCTTCCGCTATTTCGACGATCGCGACCTGCTGGGATTTGTCGACGGGACGGAGAACCCCGTCGAGCAGGCGGCGATCGACGCCACCGTCATTGGCCCGGAGGATGATCCGATCTTCGCCGGCGGCAGCTATGTGATCGTCCAGAAATATCTTCACGACATCGCCAAGTGGAACGCGATTCCCGTCGAGCAGCAGGAGAAGATCGTCGGGCGCGAGAAGCTGTCGGACGTCGAGCTGGACGAGGCGGCCAAGCCGAGCTTCGCGCACAACGTGCTGACGAACATCGAAGAGAATGGCGAGCAGCTGCAGATCCTGCGCGACAACATGCCGTTCGGCGATGTCGGCAAGGGCGAGTTCGGGACATATTTCATCGGTTATGCCCGCTCGCCTGCGCGGATCGAGCGGATGCTCGACAATATGTTCATCGGCCTGCCGCCGGGCAATTACGATCGCCTGCTCGACGTCAGCCGGGCGGTGACCGGCTCGCTCTATTTCGTGCCGTCGGCCGACTTTCTGGACGCGGTAACGCCAGAACCGCCCATGGCCGACGGCAACGATAGCGGTGGCGATGAGACGATACCCGAAGCGCCCGCGCCGCCGGCGCCCGAGCCAGCATCGAACGGATCGCTCCGCATTGGATCACTCAAAGACGAGGCAGGACATGAATAACCTCCATCGCGAACTCGCCCCGATCTCCGACCCCGCCTGGGAGCAAATCGACCAGGAGGCCACCCGTACCCTCAAGCGCTATCTTGCAGCGCGCCGGGTCGTGGACGTGCCGGATCCGAAGGGGACCACGCTCGCTGCCATAGGCACGGGCCATACCAAGCCGATCGAGGCGCCGGCCGATGGCGTCGAGGCAGTGCGGCGCACCGCCAATGCCGTCGTTGAGCTGCGCGTGCCGTTTACGCTCACCCGCGCGGCGATCGACGACGTGGAGCGCGGTTCCGAGGATTCCGACTGGGCACCGCTGAAGGAAGCCGCGCGCAAGATCGCTTATGCCGAAAATCGTGCGGTTTTCGACGGCTATGCCGGCGCGGATATCGGCGGCATCCGTCCGGGCGCCAGCAACGAGGCGGTGACGCTTCCCCCGGACGTCTCGGGCTATCCCGCCGTCGTTGCCCAGGCGGTCGACCGGCTGCGCCTCGCCGGCGTGGAAGGGCCCTACCAGCTCGTGCTGGGCGACGACCCGTTCACCGCGGTCAGCGGCGGCAGCGAGGAAGGCTACCCGGTGCTGCAGCATATCCGGCGCCTCGTGGAGGGGGAGATCATCTGGGCGCCCGGCATCGCGGGCGGTCTGGTACTGACCACGCGGGGCGGAGATTTCGAGCTGGACCTTGGGCAGGATCTGTCCATCGGCTACCTCAGCCATACGGACAAGATGGTCGAGCTATATCTGCAGGAGAGCTTCACCTTCCGGCTGCTGACCACCGAAGCCGCCGTGGCGCTCGAGGTTTCGCAACGCGAATAACCGGCGCGCCGACTTCGGGAGGCGGCGACGGCCTTGTAGTTGACGATGATCAGTAGGTCGAAATCCGACCGACAGCCCTTCGCAATATGCGGTTCATGGACCCAGCCCGTGCATGGCTGCCATAAAGGATGATCTTGATACGGCCGAGCTTGCGCTTGCCGGTCGCCATCATGGTGACATCGCTGAATTCCTCCAACAGGATTGCGATCACGCGTTCCAGTTCGCGTTGCTTTGCTGCCCGACGGTGATCGAGATCGGTTCGCACGCCTAATCTGCTTCGCGCCATTGTAGCGGGAAGCTAAAAGGCGTTTGCGATACCAGAAGCTCGTTTTGGATGGGATTTTGGGCCTGCTTAAGGGCCTCGGCGAATCACTTTTTCAAAGTGATATCTGCGTCTTCGGGTCTGGTGGAGCTGAGGGGAATCGAACCCCTGACCTCTGCAGTGCGATTGCAGCGCTCTCCCATCTGAGCTACAGCCCCTCGCCCGAGGCGGTCCCTTTAGCGGCAGCTTTCCGGGGATGCAACGCCCATCGCGTCGAATTTTTCAAAGATTTCTTTCATTCCGCGGATGCCCTGGCGAACGGCCCACGGCGGGGCCGCGCGCGGATCAGTCCAGCAGGGCGGAAACCAGCGCCTTCACCTTCTTCTGCCGCCATTGCGGGAGCGGCGCGAGCAGCCAGTAGGACGGGCCTTCGGGCCGGTTGGTATAGGATTTCACGCGGCCGGTGGCGATGTCCGCCTCCGCCAGCAAGGCGGGCACGCAGGCTCGGCCGAAGCCCGACGCGGCGGCATCGATGGCGAGGCCGGCATCCGCCACGGTGAGCGGGGCGGTGGCCACGTCGCTGGCCGGACAGCCGGGCCAGCCGATCAGCGCCTCGTTGCCGCCGTCCACGCCGACGGTGACGAAGCCGGGCGCGGGGAGGGGGGCGCCCTCATGCTCGCCGGCATTGCCGACGAAGCGAATCGCCAGATCGAGATTGGCCTGGGTGAAATCCAGCTCCTCGTCCGCCGCGATCAGCACGAAGCGCAGTTCGGGATCGGTGCGGCCGTAGGCGGCGAGGCGCGCGCTCAGCCATTTGGCGGTGAGATCGCGCGGGGCGGCGATCGTCAGCGTCTTGGAGGATTGGCCCGCCTGCATGGCGCGCACCGCCTCCTCGAACTGGAGGAAGCCCGCACGCAGCGCATCGAGGCCGGCAGCGCCTTCCGGCGTCAGTTCCAGCCCCTTGGCAGTGCGACGGAACAGCACCACGCCCAGCGTATCTTCCAGCGCGCGGATCTGCTGGCCCACGGCCGCCGGCGTCACCGCCAGTTCGTCCGCCGCGCGGGTGAAGGAAAGGTGGCGGGCGGCCGCATCCAGCACGCGCAGGCCGTTCAGGGGAAGGTGGGTCCGCTTCATCCCGTCACCGCCGGGCCGATGAGCTGGAAGCGGGGAATACGCACGTCGAAGCTTGATCCATCCTCGCCCACCATATGATAGCTGCCCTCCATGGTCCCGGTCGGCGTGTGGAGCGGGCAGCCCGATACATAATCATAGCTGCATCCGGGCTCGATCACCGGCTGTTCGCCCACCACGCCCTCGCCCTGCACCTCATGCCTGCCGCCGCGCCCGTCCGATATCGTCCAGTGGCGGTGGAGGAGCTGGACGGCGAAGGGACCGTCATTCTCGATGCGGATATGATAGGTCCAGAACCAGCGGCCCTTGGACGGTTCCGACTGTTCCGGCAGGAAGCTGACGGAGACGCGGACCATCACGTCCCGCGTTGCCGCGCTATATGGAAAGAGCGCGGCGAACGGCATCAGAGGCCCACCGCCTTGAGCGCGCGATCGAAATCCTCGATCACGTCCTCGGGATCTTCCAGCCCGATATTCAGGCGGAGCATGCCTTCCTCCACGCCCATTTCCGCGCGGACAGCTTCCGAAAGGCCGCTGTGGGTGGTGGAGGCCGGATGTGTCATCAGCGAGCGCGAATCGCCGATATTGTTGGAGATATCGACCAGCTCCAGCGCATCGAGCAGCCCGTGCGCCTGCGCGCGTCCGCCATCGAGGTAGAGCGACAATATCGTGCCGCCGGCCGACATCTGCTTCATCGCAAGATCGTGCTGCGGATGGCTGGCAAGCCCCGGATAGAGCAAGCGGGGCACGCGCTTTTCGAGGAATTGGGCGACCTTCAGCGCATTCTCGCTCTGGCGGCGGATGCGGAGGTCGAGCGTTTCCAGGCCCTTCAGCACCACCCAGGCGTTGAAGGCCGAAAGGGTGGGGCCGGTGTTGCGGGTGAAGGAAAGCAGGGTGTTCTCGATGAAATCGGCCGTGCCGCAGACCGCGCCGGCGAGCACCCGGCCCTGGCCGTCCATCATCTTGGTGGCGGAATAAGCGACCACGTCCGCGCCATAATCCATCGGCCGCTGGAGGAGCGGCGTGGCGAAGGCATTGTCCACCACGGTGAGGATGCCGGCGTCCTTGGCGATGCGGCACACGGCTTCCAGATCGACCACGTCCAGCGTGGGATTGGCCGGCGTTTCGAAGAAGAAGAGCTTGGTGTTCGGCAGGATGGCGGCGCGCCAGGCATCGTTGTCCCGCGCATCGATGATCGTCGCGGTGATGCCGAAGCGGGGTAGCAGCGTATCGGTGAGCCAACGGCAGGAGCCGAAGGCGGCGCGGCCGGCGACGATATGGTCGCCCTGGCTCAGCTGGCAGAGCAGGGCCGCCGTCATCGCGGCCATGCCGCTCGCCATCGTCCGGCAGGCTTCCGCGCCTTCCAGCAGGGCGATGCGCTGTTCCAGCATCTCCACCGTCGGGTTCTGCAGGCGCGAATAGGTCATGCCCTGCTGATCGCCGGCGAAGCGGGCGGCGGCATCGCCCGCGCAATCATAGGCGTAGCCCGAGGTGAGGAACAAAGCCTCGCTCGTCTCGCCATAATTGGAGCGCGCCGTGCCGCCGCGAACGGCCTGGGTGGCGGGGCGCCAGCGCGAGGTGATGGAACGATCCTGTCCGGTGAGCTTCTTCATGGGGATCGCTTTGCAGCGGCGGGGCAAGCCGCGTCAATCCGCCAGCGCGCCCTTGCGTATGCCAAGAGGCCGAATATGGTGCCGACCGACCAGAGGAGATGGATGAAATGGCTGCAATTCGGGATATTCCGCTGAAGGCGATCGACGGCGGCGATGCGACGCTGGGCGATCATGCCGGCAAGGTGCTGCTGGCGGTGAACGTGGCCTCGCAATGCGGGCTGACGCCGCAATATGCCGCGCTGGAGGCGGTGTTCGAGAAATATGGCGACCGGGGCTTCGCGGTGCTGGGCTTTCCGGCAAACGATTTCGGCGCGCAGGAGCCGGGAACGGACGACGAGATCGCGTCCTTCTGCGAGACCAATTTCGGCGTGACCTTCCCGATGTTCTCCAAGATCGCGGTAAACGGCGCCGATCGCCACCCGCTTTATGCCGCGCTGATCGCGGCGAAGCCCGAGGCCCAGGGCGGCGACGGGATGGAGGCGAAGCTGGAAGGTTACGGCTTCAAGCGCGCCAACCCCAGCGACATCCTGTGGAATTTCGAGAAGTTCCTGATCGGCCGCGACGGCAATGTCGTGGCGCGCTTCGCGCCGGACGTGGCGCCCGACAGCCCCGAGATCGTCGAGGCGGTCGAGCGCGAACTGGCGAAGTAGGGGGCGGGCGCCCGATTCGGGCGCGCCTCAGAGCGCCGCGAGCACCGCATCCCCCATTTCGGCGGTGGACATCCTGCCGCCGAGATCGGGGGAGCGGGCGCCGGCCGCGAGCGCGGCGGCGACGGCGGCCTCGATCCGGTCGGCCTCCGCCGCCTTGCCGAGCGAATAGCGCAGCATCATCGCCGCCGAGAGGATGGTGGCGAGCGGATTGGCCTTGCCCTGGCCGGCGATATCGGGCGCGGAGCCGTGGATCGGCTCGTAAAGGCCCTGGCTGCGGCTGTTGAGCGTGGCGGAGGGCAGCATGCCGATCGAGCCCGCGCACATCGATGCCTGATCGGACAGGATGTCGCCGAACAGGTTGCCGGTGACGATCACGTCGAACTGGCCCGGATCGCGCACCAGCTGCATGGCGGCATTGTCCACATACATGTGGTTGAGCGTCACATCGGGATAGTTGCGCGAAACCTCGATCACGACATCGCGCCAGAGCTGCGAGGTCTCGAGCACGTTCGCCTTGTCGACCGAGCAGAGGCGGCCCCGGCGCGCGCGCGCGGTTTCGAAGCCGACGCGGGCGATGCGGGCGACTTCCGCCTCGTTATAGGACATGATGTCATAGCCTTCGCGCAGGCCATCGGCGGTGGTGCGCATGCCCTTTTCGCCGAAATAGACGTCGCCGTTGGTTTCGCGGACGATGACGAGATCGATGCGTGCCGCCACTTCCGGCCGGAGCGCCGAGGCATCGGCCAGTTCCGGGAACAGCCGGGCGGGGCGGAGATTGGCGAACAGGCCCAGTTCCTTGCGCAGGCCGAGGATCGCCTGTTCGGGGCGGAGATGGCGTTCCAGCGCATCGCAATCGGGATCGCCGACCGCGCCGAACAGGATGGCGTCCGCGCGGCGGGCGAGATCGAGCGTCTCGGGGGGGAGGGGGTGGCCCACTGCCTTGTAGGCCGCGCCGCCGACGAGGCCGCGTTCGAAGGAAAGGGCATCGCCCGTCACGGCATCGAGCACGCGGACGGCCTGTTCGGTGACTTCCGGGCCGATACCGTCGCCGGGCAGCAAAGCGATGAGCATGAACCAATCCCCTAAATGTCAGTCGGGGGAGCCCATGCCGTCTGCGGGGCCGTTACGGAAGCCCGAATATCGGAAAATTCAGCCGGCGACCCGATCGAGCAGGTCGGCCGGATCGAGATCCAGCCGGCGGATGCGTTCGGCGATGCGGGGCCATTCCTCGCTGAGGAAGGTTTCGCGTTCGGCCTTGAGCAGGCGGCGCGTGGCGCCTTCCGCCACGAACATGCCCACCCCGCGCCGGACGGTGACGAGCCCGTCTTCCTGGAAGCTCTGATACGCCTTCGCCACGGTGAGCGGGTTGGCGCCATGTTCGGCCGCGAAGGCGCGCACCGAGGGCAGCGGATCGCCATCGGCATAAGTGCCGTCGAGGATGGCGGCCGCGATATGATCGCGCAGGCGGAGATAGACGGGACGGGCTTCCTGAGTCATCGGCGTAATGCTGTAATAATACAGCACGGCGCGTCAAGCGATGTCTGGTTCCCACGACGAAACGACCGCTTCATAGGCCGGACGGGGCCGTTCCTCGAGCGGGCGGGAAGGCGATCCCAGGAAGATGAAGCCGGCGATGCGTTCGTCCGCGCCGCCGAAGGCGTTGCGCACCATATCCGAATAAGCGGGCCAGCCGGTCAGCCACCCGCCGACGAAGCCCAGCGCATGGGCGGCGGTGAGCAGGTTCATGCAGGCGGCGCCTGCCGACAATTCCTGTTCCCAGAGCGGGATGTGGCTGGCGTGCGCGGGCCTGGCCATCGCGACCACCAGCGCAGGCGCCTGATGGGCGAACTGATCGATCGATTCCAGTTCCAGCCGGCCGGCATCGGGCTTGCCTTCAAGATAGGCGCGGCGGAGCAGCGCGTGGAAGGCATCGCGCTTTTCCGCCGGGACGATCACGAAGCGCCAGGGCGCGAGCTTGCCGTGATCGGGCGTTCGCGTGGCGATCTCCAATATCTGGCGAAGCTCGCCGGCATCGGGGCCGGGCGCGACCATGTCGCGCGGCTTGCCGGAGCGGCGGGAGGCGAGAAGGGCGATGGCGGAGGAGCGATCGTTGAACATGGCGCGATGGGTATCAGCGCCGACGCCGCGCAACAATCTTCTTCACACGGGAAATATCGGCGCTAGTCTGCCGGCCAATCCGGCCGGGGCTCGGCACCCGGCATATCATATCGAAAGTGATCCTGATGGTCCAACCCGCAGCCGATGCGAGCCCGGAAACCGGCGCCGCATCCGCCCGACGAACCGATGGCCCCACATGGTTCGGCCACCCGCGCCAGCTCGCGCGGCTCTTCACCACCGAGATGTGGGAGCGATTCGGCTTCTACGGCATGCGGGCGCTGCTGACGCTCTACCTCGCCGAACATTTCCTGTTCAACGACAGCACGACGACCGGCCTTTATGGCGGGTTCACCGCCCTGGTCTATCTGACCCCGTTGGTGGGCGGCCTGATCGCCGACCGTTATCTGGGATCGAAGCGATCGGTGAAGTTCGGCGCGATCCTGATGGCGCTCGGCTATTTCACGCTCTGCTTCGGCGGCGAAACCGCCAAGCCCTATGCGGTGATCGACGGGCAGCGTTACGAGGTGCAGGTCGACAAATCGACCGCCGCCAAGCAGCAATATGTGGTCGACGGCGACACGCGCCTGGCGATCAAGGGCAATGAGGACGGCACGGTATCGCTGCTCGCGGCCGACGGATCGGTCGCCCGCACGGTGCAGAAGGGCGGCTTCGAGGCCGGGGGCGACCGCAGCACCTTCTTCACCATGGTGATGCTGATCGCGCTCAGCATGATCACGGTGGGCAACGGCTTCTTCAAGCCGAACATCTCCACCATCGTCGGCACGCTCTACGAACCCGGCGACCGCCGCCGCGACGCCGGCTTCACCATATTCTACATGGGCATCAACCTGGGGTCGCTCTTCTCGCAGCTCCTCTGCCCGTGGCTTTCGGTGGCTGTCGGCTGGTGGGCGGGCTTCGGCCTCGCGGCGCTGGGCATGCTCTTCTCCTGGTCGCTGATCCAGTTCGACGGCGGCAAGCTGGACGGTTATGGCGAGCCGCCGGTACGGACCGGCCCGGACCGTTCCTGGCTGATCTACATCTTGTCGATCGTCGCGATCCCGCTCGTCTGGTTCCTGTTCGTGAACCTGATGAACTCGCCCGCGCCCAAGTCCGGCGAGGGCATGCTGGGCTATCTGCTGGCGCTGCCGCTGATGGGCAAGCTGCTGTTCGGAACCTTCCTCGTCGCCGTGCCGGTGATCCTGGCATGGTCCTACAAGGTCGGCAGCAAGGTGGAATTCCAGATGATGCTCGCGGCTTGCGTGCTCATCATCTTCAACGTCGTGTTCTGGACGCTGTTCGAACAGGCGGGTTCCTCGCTCACGCTCTTCGCCAACCGCAACACCAATCTTTCGGTGTTCGGCCTGTTCGAGATGACGGCGGGGCAAACCCAGTTCTTCAACGCCTTCTTCATCGTCGCGCTGGCGCCCTTCTTCTCGATCATGTGGACGGCGCTCGCCAAGCGCGGGCTGGAGCCTTCGATCCCGGTGAAGTTCGGCGTGGCGCTGGCCGGCGTGGGGCTGGGCTTCCTCGCGCTCGTCTGGGGATCGCATTATGCGGGCGCGGACTTCAAGGTCGGGCTCTGGTGGCTGGCGCTGCTCTACCTGATCCACTCGATGGCGGAACTGTGCATCTCGCCGGTGGGGCTGAGCATGATCACCAAGCTTTCCATCGCCCGCATCGTCGGCCTGATGATGGGGCTGTGGTTCCTTTCCATCTCCGTCGCGCAATATGTGGCCGGCATGGTCGCCCAGGTCGCCAGCGTCGAGACGGTGGGCGGGCAGGTGACCAACCTGAAGGTCAGCCTGGATACTTATGTGAACGTGTTCTGGACGATCGGCGTGGTCTCGATCGGGATCGGCGTCGTGCTGGTCCTCATCTCTCCCCTCATCAAGAAGTGGATGCACGGTGTTCAATAGGAAATTCGCCATCGCGTTGATGGCGGGAATTGCGGTGGCCGCCGGATCGGCCGCCGAGGGCAAGCGGAAGCCGGCATCGCAGGATGCGCCGCGGGCGATGCCTTCCAGCGATCCCTTCCCATCGACCTACCATGCCTATCCCGGCGTGCCGACGCTGGTGACGAATGTCACCATCTATGACGGCGAGGGCGGCCGGATCGAGAACGGACAGGTGCTGTTCGCCGATGGCAAGGTGGTGGCCATCGGCCAGACGGTGGATGCGCCGCAGGGTGCCACCGTGATCGACGGCACAGGCAAGTGGGTGACGCCGGGCGTGATCGATGTCCACAGCCATCTGGGCGATTATCCGAGCCCGGCGGTGCAGGCGCATTCCGACGGCAATGAGGTGACTTCGCCGGTGACGCCGCAGGTGTGGGCGGAACATAGCGTGTGGCCGCAGGATCCGGGCTTCAGCCGCGCGCTCACCAATGGCGGCGTCACCACGCTGCAGATCCTGCCCGGATCGGCCAACCTGTTCGGCGGCCGATCGGTGACGCTGAAGAACGTCTATGCCCGCACCATGCAGGGCATGAAGTTCCCCGGCGCGCCTTACGGCCTGAAGATGGCCTGCGGCGAGAATCCCAAGCGCGTCTATGGCGGCCGCAGCCAGGCGCCGGGCACGCGGATGGGCAATATCGCGGTCGACCGCCAGACCTGGGCGAAGGCCGAGGAATATCGCCGCAAGTGGGACAAATATGAAAAGGACGGCGGCGAGCCGCCCGCCCGCGATCTGGGGCTGGACACGCTGGCCGATGTGCTGCGCGGCAAGATACTGGTCCACAACCACTGCTATCGCGCGGACGAGATGGCCAACGTGATCGATATGTCGAAGGAATTCGGCTATAAGGTCACGGCGTTCCACCATGCCGTGGAAGCCTACAAGATCGCCGATCTGCTGAAGGCCAACGGCATCTGCGCGGCGATGTGGGCCGACTGGTGGGGCTTCAAGATGGAAGCCTATGACGCGGTGAAGGAGAATTTGCCGCTCGTCCACAATGCGGGTGCCTGCGCGATCGTCCATTCCGACGACGAGAACGGCATCCAGCGGCTGAACCAGGAAACCGCCAAGGCGCTGGCCGCCGGCCGCCGCATGGGCATAGACATTCCCGACGAGGTGGCCTGGACCTGGCTTGCCATCAACGCCGCCAAGGCGCTGGGCATCGACGACCGCACGGGCAGCCTGAAGCCGGGCAAGATGGCCGACGTGGTGCTGTGGAACGGCAATCCGCTGAGCGTCTACACCCGGCCCGAAAAGGTCTGGATCGACGGGGCGCTGATGTATGACGCGCTGGATCCGAAGCGCCGGCCTGTATCCGATTTCGAGCTGGGCCAGCCCGGCGAAGGAGATGTGAAGTGAAGGCGGTCCTGCTCGCCGCGGCGGCGCTGATCGCCGTTCCGTTCGCCCCCGCCATGGCCGAGACCGTGGCGATCACCAATGCAAGGCTCGCCATCGGCGACGGTTCCGGCCCCGTGGACGGCGGCACCGTGGTGATGCGCGACGGCCGCATCGCCGCCGCCGGCCGTGGCGTGGCCGTGCCCGCCGGCGCGCGCGTGATCGACGCCGAGGGCAAATGGGTGACGCCGGGCCTCGTCGCCGGGTTCAGCCGGCTCGGCATCGTCGAGGTGGATGGCGTGCGCCAGACCAACGACGCATCCGCCGGCAAGTCGCCGTTCAACGCCGCGCTGGACGTGGCGCCGGCCGTGAACCCGCGCACCAGCGCGATCACGCTCAATCGGGCCGAAGGCGTGACCCGTGCGGTGGTGGCGCCGGAAAGCGACGGATCGATCTTCGCGGGCCAAGGCGCGGTGATCGATCTGGGCGCGGATATGAGCCCCATCACCAAGGCCAGGGCGTTCCAGTTCGTCGAGTTCGGCGAGGAAGGCGCATCGCAGGCGGGCGGCAGCCGGCCGGCGACCTATGCCGCCTTCCGCAACGCGCTGGCCGAGGCGCGGGATCAGGCCGCCGGCAGGCGCGGCGACGATGCGCTGCTGACCCGGCCGGACGCGGCTGCACTGGCGCCCGTGGTCAACGGGCAGGTGCCGCTTCTCGCCCATGTCGAGCGGGGCAGCGACATATTGCAGGCGCTGGAGCTGAAGAAGGAATTCCCGGCGCTCAAGCTGGTGCTGGTCGGTGCGACCGAGGCGTGGACGGTGGCGGCGCAGGTGAAGGCGGCGGGCGTGCCGGTCATCGCCTCGGCGCTGGCGGACTTGCCGGCTTCGTTCGAATCGCTGGCGGCCACCCAGTCCAACATCGGGCGGCTGCGCAACGCCGGCGTCACCGTCGGCATCGGCATGATCAACGACAATGACGCCCGCCAGGCCCGGCAGGTGAAGCAATATGCCGGCAATCTGGTGGCGCTGGGCAAGATACCGGGGGCGGCCGGGCTCGATTGGGGCGCGGCGCTCGCCACCATCACCTCGCTGCCGGCCGAGGCGATCGGCATGGGCGGCGAGATCGGATCGCTGCGCCCCGGCCGGCGCGCCGACGTGGTGATCTGGGACGGTGATCCACTGGAGCTTTCCACGGCCGTCCTTTCGGTATGGATCGACGGCGTGGAGCAGCCGCTCCGCACCCGGCAGGACAAGCTGCGCGACCGTTATCGCACGGCGAACGACGGGGCGCTGCCCAAGGCCTACGAACGCTGACCAAGGCCGGCCGGCGGCGCGGGGGTGCCGCCGGCCGAAGCCGGCCAGTGCGGCGCTTGTCGCCAAATCGATCCAGGCATCATCCGATATGGATCAAAGGATCGTCATTTAACGGACGCATTGCTGATTTAAGCGATCCTTAACGCTGGCAGTCCATCTTAAGTTCTGTTAGCCAATGGCCTGGTTAAGACGAGGGGGTTTACTATGCCGACAGCTTTGGATTCATCTGCCGCGCGCTATGCGATCCGGGTCACGGACCCGTCCAATCCGAACGTGACCATCGGTTACGTGTTCGCGGCTGAGGAATCGTTCGTCGCGGCGCCGGGGGGCGATCAGATCGCGCAGGATGCGATCGCCGAACTGGAAGCGACCTTCACCACCGGCCCGACCCTTACCGCGGTGCGCCTGCCCGCCGGCAGCCATGAAACGCTGCGCGGCCTGGCGGACCCGGGCAGCGCGGGTGGCGGCAACCACAACTGATCCGGTGCGGCGGGTCCGCACCGTTCCCGCCCAGCATTATCGGAAGGCCGCGCCGGCAGAGATGCTGGCGCGGCTTCGTCCGTTGGCGGCGGCGGCAGGGATCACCCGATTGGCCGACCTGACCGGGCTCGACCGGATCGGGTTGCCGGTGTTCCAGGCGGTGCGGCCGATGGCGCGTTCGCTGGCCGTATCGATGGGCAAGGGCGCTCATCCGGCTATCGCGCGTATCTCGGCGCTGGTGGAATCGATCGAGCTTCACCGCGCCGAAACCATCGAAGGCGACGGCAATTTCCGGCCCGCGCGGGCGCACGAGGCGGCCTTGTGGGCGCGTGTGCCGATGGCGCCGGGCCAACCCGGCCTCTTCGACGGCGATCGCCCGCGCGAATGGCTGGCGGGGCATGATCTGGTCGGCGGGGGCGGCATGGCGGTGCCGCTGGAAATGGTTTCCATGGATCTGGCGCGCGATGTGGCGCCCGATATCCGCCAGAGCAGCAACGGCCTGGCATCCGGCGCCGATCGGGACGAGGCGATCGTGGCGGCGCTGCTGGAATTGCTGGAGCGCGAAGGGCGCGCGCGCTGGCTGGAGCGGCCGCATGCCGCCAAGCGCGCCACCCGCATCGCCCTTGGCGCCATTCCCGATCGCCGAATCCGCGCGGCGCTGGCCCGCATCGCGCATGCCGGCCTGCGCCTGATGGCGTGGGACATCGGCGAGGGGATCGGCGTGCCGGCTTATTATTGCGCGCTGGTGGAGATGGACCGGGCGGCGACCCTCGTCCTGCCGCCGGGCGTCGGGTCCGCCTGTCACCCCGACCCCGCCGCGGCGCTGATGGCGGCCATCGGCGAGGCGGCGCAGGCCCGGATCATGTTCATCGCCGGCGCGCGCGACGATCTGGAGGACGAGGATTATCGCGATCCGGCCGGAAAGCGGCTGGGGATCGCCAAGGAGACGCTGGCTTTCGAGCCCGATGGCGCGCAGCCCTTTCCCGCCGGTCCGCCCTGGGTGGCGGGCGACGCGGTGGAACTGCGCGATCGGCTGACGGAGCGTTGCCGGGATGCGGGGGCGGATGCGATCGTCTGCGTCGACCTGGGCGGCGGGGCGAGCGGCCTTGCCACCGTGAAGCTGCTGGCGCCGGGCTTCGGCGATCATGAACGGCCGTCGGCCTTCGCATGAGGGATGCGATCCTCTTTGCCGGGCCGAGCCTGTGGGGAAGCGGCATGCCGATTCCCCCCGGAATCGCGCTGCGCCCGCCGGCGGCCTGCGGCGATATCGTGCGGGCGCTGGCCGAACGGCCCCGCGCGATCGGGCTGGTGGACGGCATTTTCGAAACGCGGCCGAGCGTGTGGCACAAGGAGATATTGGCGGCGCTGGCGGAAGGCGTGCCGGTGCTGGGCGCGGCGAGCCTGGGGGCGATCCGCGCGGCGGAGCTTCATTCCTGCGGCATGATCGGCGTGGGCGCGATATTCCGCGCCTATCGATCCGGGCTGATCGAGCGCGACGATGCGGTGATGGTGAGCCACGCGCCGCCCGCTCTGGCGCATCGCCCGCTGACGGTGGCGCTGGTGGATATCGGCGCCTGCACGCGGAACTGGCCGGATGCCGACAGGCGGCTGGTGCTGCGGATCGCCGATCGCCTGAACTTCCGCGATCGCAATTGGGATCGGCTGGCGGCGCTGTTCCGGGAACGCGCCGGGCGGGAGATGCCGGCGCCGGACCGGGCGATCAGCCGCAAGCGGCGCGATGCGGAGCGGCTGGTAAGCAGGCTGACGCAAGGCGTGGATCGCCCCGTCGCCTGCCCCCCGCCGCCCGAAACACCATGGTTCCGCCGCCTGCGCCAGCCGACGGGCGAAGCCGCCCTAGGCCGATATGCAGAGGCCGGCCGCGCGTAGGCCGCGTTCCAGCATGTCGCGATGCTCCGCCTCGTGCAGCGGCAGGAAGACATGGATGCCGGCGACGATATCGGCATCGGTAAGCGGTATCGGATTGTGCCAGAGCGGGGCGAAGGCCTTGCGCAGGATATCCGCTTCCTCGCGGGCGCGGTCCATCCGGCCGGCGAGCGCCAGATTGGCGCAGCGCACGGCCTGGTAATGGATGGCGGGATCGCGCGAAATCTCGAACTGAGCCTCGGCCTCGTCATGCTCCCCGCGCAGCATCGCCAGCACGGCCACGTCGGAGAAATATTCGTCCGGCGGGAAGGGGTTGAGCTCGAACGCGCGCTTGATGAGCTCGCCCGCGCGATCGAGCAGGCCAAGGTGGCAGAGGCCGAAACCGGCTTCGTTCAGGCCATCGGCGTGATAGGGGCCGATCTCCACCGAATTTTCGAAGCGGCGCACCGCCTGCGTGATGTCGCCGCGCCGGAGATAGCACCAGCCGAGCCGCGAATGGACATGGCCGTTGGCGGGATCGAGCGCGGCGGCGCGCAGGCTGAGCTCGAAGGCGCGGGCGCGCAGCGGCGCGGGATCGTGCCCGGCCAGCCGCAGCATGAAATCGGTATTGTATATGCGGGCGAGGTGAAGGTGGGCGTTGACGATCGAGGGGTCCTCCTCGATCACCTTCTCGAACAGCTCCGCCGCCTCGCGCACCTCGGCCAGCGTGGAGGAAGAGAGCAGCCGCGCACGGGCGCCGAAATAGAGCGAGCTGGAAGCCGGCGTCGCGCCGGTGGTGGTATCGAGCGCCTGGCCTATATCCCGCACCACGACCGGCAGGATGGCGCCGGCGATCCTGGCGACCAGCTCGTCCACCACGCTGCCGAGCGTGGCGGCCTGCACCGTGATCTGGCGGCTCCAGACGAGCACGCCGCGATCGAGCGCGGTCAGGCGGAGGTTGACGCGGAAGCCGCCATCCTGCGCGCGCGCCGTGCCGCCCAAGGCATAGCTGGCGATCGAGCTGCCGCACACGGCGGCGAGCCGTTCCGGGGTCGGGTCCGCGATCGACAGCACGCGCAGGTCGCGGAAGCCGCCGAGCGCGGTCTGCAGATCATCGTGCATGATCTGGGCGACCATCGCCGCGTCGTCGCCCTCGCCGATGGTGACGAAGGGCGAGAGCACGATGATCGGCGGCTCGTGGCGTTCGGTGATGTGAGGCACGCTGTCCGGCGCGATCGTCGGCGCGGCGATCGGGGCGGGTGGCGGCGTCGCGGCGGCGGGCGCAACCGGGGCGACCGAGATCAGCCGGCGGAAGAGCTGCTGCGTCTCCGCCGACGGCTGGGCATCGTAATCGCGCTTCAGGGCGCCCTGGAACTGGCGATAGCGGCGATGGACGGCCGCGTGATCGCCGGCCTGATGATCGAGCGAGAGGCCGAGGCGGACGATCGCCTCGTCCCCGCCATCCACCTGCTGCAGCGCGCTGAGGATGGAGCGCCGATGGCCGAGGCTTTCCGGATCGGACGCGGCGCCGACGACCGCCAGCACCTCCATCACCAGGCGGTTGCGCTGGCGTTCGCGCTCGACGAACAGCCAGTCGTCGAAGGCGGGATCGAGCCCTTCCAGATCGGCCAGGATCGTCCGGTCGATATCGGTGAGCGCGGCGGCCAGCCCCGCGAAATCCTGCGCTGCGGCATAGGCCGTAATGCGATCGGCATCGGTTTCGAACAGGGTCGGCGCTAGGCGTATCTCGCGCCGCGAGATCAGGAGCGCATCGGCATAAGGCAGGCGGCGCAGCTCCGCGAGCGTCTGCCGCAGGCTGGCCCTGGCCTGGGTCTCGCCGCGCTCGCTCCACAGCAGGCCGATCAGCCGTTCGCGGCTGACGAGCTGTTCGGGCGAGGTGGCGAGGATGGCCAGCAGCGCGCGCGCCTTGCGGCTGGAAGGGGTCAGCGAGTCCGTAACGATCCCCGCATCCCTTTGAGAGATGCGGAAATCCCCGTGCAGGCGCACGACGAATCGGGGAGGGGTGAGCGAAGTCGGTTTCACGTTATTTTCACGATAGACCAACGTTTGTCCTCACGGCCATGCCCTAGAAAAATTTTTGTCAGCGGCGCTGCGCCGCGAAAGAGTTTCGAAGGGCAGGTCTCCTCCCTTCCAGGGTTTCTCGAGGCGACCCGGGTCCGGCTATACCCCAGCGGTGAGGCCGGACTATTCCTGCGGCCCGGAACTTCGGTTCCGGGCCGTCTTTCGTTCGGCATCGTGAATATCCTCGACGTGGGCTGCGGCGCGCCTGCTATCGCATCGCGGTTATTGCGCTGCGATGGTGGGCGCCGATCCCAGCCAGCTATGGCTTGCCACCACGGCGCGGACGACATCGGCCATCAGCCGCTGGCGCACGGGGATGGGCTGGCGGGTGCTGGCGATCATGACGGCCACGGCATAGCTGCGGCCGTCGGGCGCGGTGATGACGCCGACATCATTATAGCCGGTGGCCAGCCCGCCCAGTTCCTGGCCCGTGCCGGTCTTGTGCGCCAGCGTCCAGCCCGGCGCGAGGCCGGCGCGCAGCCGCTGCGGGCCGGTGCGGCTGTCGCCCATCGTCGTCAGCAGCAAGCGGGTGGAGGCGGGCGAGAGCAGCTCGCCGCGCTTGAGCCGGGCCAGCGCACCCGCGATCGCTTCCGCCGTGGCGCCGTCCATGGGGTCGGCGAGGTAACGGTCCATCGCGGCCTGCCGCCGGGCATAGGGCAAGGCGGCGCGGGCCACCTGGAAGCCGTTGCCCTGCGCATATTCCGGCCGCCATTCGAGACCGGCGATCCCGCTTTGCAGCAGGGTTTCGCCGGGGCCGAAAGCGATGCGGCCCAGGCCCTTGCGCAGGATCATGCCCCGCACCGCGTCCGGCCCGCCGACCCGGCGCAGCAGCATGTCGTTGCAGGTATTGTCGCTCTGGGTGAGGGCGATGCGCATCAGCGCGCCATAAGTGGTGGCGAAGCCGTTGGCGCCCATCATCGCGCGGACCGGCTGGTGGAACACGGTCAGGTTGTCGCGCCGGACGGTGACGGGTTCCGACAGGCTGATCGTGCCGCGATCGACGGCGTCCAGCACCGCCATCGATACCCAGAGCTTGCTGACGCTCTGCTGCGGCATCGGCCGCTGGGCGTTGTAGCTGACTGCCCAGCCGGTGGAGACATCGCGCACCGCGATGCCAACGCTGCCGGCGAAGCTTTGCCCCAGCGTGGCGATGCGGGCTTCGAGCCCGGCCGGCGGGCGGGGAACGACAGGCGCGGGCAACGGCGCGGTGCGGGGCTGCGGCGGGCCGACGGGCGTCTGCGAGATCCTGGCCGGCGCGGGCGCCGGGGCCGGGGCGACGCAGGCGCTGGCGATCACGGCCAGGAACAACGGCGCCATCAGGCGCGGCCGTGCGTTCGATACCCCTGTTTCACGCATGATTTTCGAGCCTCCCTCCCGATCGGCGCCATTATGCGCCGCCTGCGCTTGCGAGACTATTGTCCCCGGATTCCCGGCGACTCGGCCGGTCCCATATTACGCTCAGGCCGCCGATGGCGCAGCAATGTGCGCCACATCAGGATGAAGGTGATGATCGATGCGATCAGCACCGCGACACCGGCGCCGATCACCCCGAAATATTGCGGCAGGACCGCCAGAAGCGCCACGAGGATCAGCGTGGAGACGATGCGGACCCTGAGCGCGAGATCGGCGCGGCCCATCGCCGTCAGCGCCGGTTCGAAGCCGACGGCGGCGAAATCCACGGCGGCGGCCGATCCGAGCGCCAGAAGCACGGGATAGGCCGACAGGAACTCTTTGCCGGCGATCAGGCCGATCGCGGGCTTGCCGATGGTGAGCAGCAGCACGAAGACGATGCCGCCGCCGATCGCCGTCATCCGCAGGGTGCGGGCGAGCAGCGCATCGAACGCCTCGTTGCCGGCTGTGGTATGGCTGCGGACCAGTTCCGGGAAGATCGCCCGGCCCAGCAGCTGGGAAAGCTTGGCCAGCCCCTGCGCGAGCTGTTGGGCGAGGCGGAAGCTGCCGGCGGCGGCCGGCGTGATCACCAGGCCGATGATGAGGACGGCGAATTCCTTGCTGCCCAGCCCCAGCATCGAGGTGAGATTGGTGAACATGGCATAGCGGCCGATGCCCGGATTTTCCGCGACGATGTTCCGGATGCGTCCCTGGGGCCAACGGAACGGCTGGACGCGGTGCGCGGCATACCAGTAAGCGAGCGCCGTCAGCGCCTCCGCCACCGCCCACACCGCCAGATAGGCGATCACGCTGGGCGTGGTGAGCCAGACGATGAGCGCCCCGATGCAGCGGGCCGATGGCGTCACCGCCTCGGCAAAGGTGGCGGCGGCGAAGCGATCGTGCAGGCGGAGCACGCCGATCGGCGTCCAATGCGTCGAAAGGACCAGCACGGCGCTGGTGCCGATCGCCTGCCAGGCGAAACTGTCCGTCCAGCCGAAGCGGCCGGCCAGCAGCAGGGTTCCGCCGATGACCAGCGCCACGCCGACGAAGGCTGCGATGATATCGATGGTGATGGCGAATCGCACCAGGCGGGCGAGCGCATCGCTCTGCCCTTCATGGACGTAGCGCATGCCGTAGCGGACAATGATCTGCCAGCTCTGGAACGAAACGATCGTCGCCGATGCCTGGCCGGCGCCCAGCGCCAGCGAGAACTGGCCGAACCCGTCGAGGCCGAGCGAGCGCGTGACGATGGCCAGATAGATGAGGCTGAGCACCGCGCCGAAGCCCTTGCCGCCCAGCATCCAGCCGGTGTTGAGCAGGATGGCGCGGATCGATCCGCGGCGGAGGGGGGCAGGCGTCGACATGGATGGACGCGCAATAGAGCAAGTGGCCCGCGCTTGCGAGATATCCCTTGTCGCTTCTGCCGGTTGCGATACGGCGGCGAAAGGAAAAGGCATGAGCGCCGTTGAACCGCGGGCGCGTTGCGATATCTAGGGGCTTTCCTTTCCAGCACAGGATCCGCCCCTTGCCCGATACCCATCCGGCGATTCACCTCGTCGGCGAAAATGCCACCCGCATCTGGGGCATGACGATAGACGAACGCACTCGCCGGATGGCGAAGGCGGCGAAGCTGCCGTTCGGCGATGCGGCGGAAGGGGCACCGGCGGTGCTGGTGAACCGCGCCTTCGTGTTCGATCCGCCCTGGCTGCGCTATCATGCCGGGCAGCCGGGCGCGGTGCTGACGATCGGCGGCGTGCCGGTGATCGCGCATGTCCGTGACGCGGCGGAGCGCGCGGCGGTGGCGCGGGCGATGGCGGAAGGCCGGCCGCTGGCCGATGCGGGAACGTTGCGCCTGACGGCCTATGAGGACGGGGCGGCGATCGTGAACGAGGAGCTGCGCAAGCGCGAAACCCCGTTCGCCATGCCGCTGACGCCGGCGACCGTGAAGGCGGCCGAGCGCGCCAGCTATTTCGGCGCCTATAAGGGTGTGACCGACCTGCTGACCAAATATCTCTGGCCCGAATGGGCGCTGGTGGCGACGCGGATCGCGGCGCGGATCGGCATGACGCCCAACATGGTGACGGCGCTGGGCGCCGCGCTGTGCGTGGCGGCGACGATCGCCTTCTGGCACGGCCACTATTGGTCAGGCATGGCGATGGGGCTGGTGTTCATGGTGCTGGACACGGTGGATGGCAAGCTCGCCCGCTGCACCATCACATCCTCATGGTGGGGCAATGTGTTCGATCATGGCATCGATCTCGTCCATCCGCCCTTCTGGTGGTGGGCGTGGGGCGTGGGGCTGACGGCCTATGGCCGGCCGATCGGCGCGGATACGCTGTGGACGCTGCTGGCCGTGATCGTGGGCGTCTATGTGCTGCAGCGGCTGGTGGAGGGCGAGTTCATCCGCCGGTTCGGCATGCACATCCATGTATGGCGCAAGGTCGATTCCGATTTTCGCCTGATAACCGCGCGGCGCAACCCGAACATGGTGGTCCTGTTCGTCTCCATGCTGTTCCAGCGCCCCGATATCGGCCTGATCGCGGTGGCGTGGTGGACGGTGATCTCGTTCGTCGTCCATCTCGTCCAGCTCGGCCAGGCGATGCTTGCTCGGGCGCGCGGGCGGGAGATACGGTCGTGGC
This sequence comes from Edaphosphingomonas fennica, assembly GCF_003034225.1. Taxonomy (GTDB): domain Bacteria; phylum Pseudomonadota; class Alphaproteobacteria; order Sphingomonadales; family Sphingomonadaceae; genus Sphingomonas_E; species Sphingomonas_E fennica. The sequence goes on along the minus strand of NZ_PHHF01000069.1, from coordinate 40,295 downwards.
TGGCATGAACGATACCATCCTGCGCTTCGGCTATCCGGCCACCCTGGTCGCCGATTATCGCCACTGGGTGGTGTTGCTGCGGCCCGATCAGCCGACATTGGGCAGCCTGGTGCTGGCCGCGCGGGGCGAGGCCAAGGCGTTCGGATCGCTGCCGGCCGCCGCTTATGCCGAGCTTGGCACCGTGAGCGCCGATATCGAGGCGGCGCTGAAACGCGCTGTCACCTATGAGAAGATCAATTATCTCATGCTGATGATGGTCGATCCTCATGTCCATTATCATGTCATCCCGCGCTATGCGGGGACACGCTCGGCCGAAGGGCTGACGATCGCCGATGCCGGCTGGCCCAAGGCGCCGGCGCTGGGCGAGGCGGTTTCGCTGGATGCGCGGCAGACGGCGAAGCTGGCGGCCTTCCTCAAGAGGCATTGGCGGCAGCAGCCGTGACGCGGGAACGCCCGCCGGGGATTTCTCCCGCGGCGGGCGCCTTCTCCTCCCCAGGAAAAGCCCGTTGGTGCCTCAGCTAAGCCGGCCGAGGCGATGATAGAGGTTGCTGTATTTCACGGATTCAGGCTTGTCCTGAACCGCCTTGATATAGTGGGCCACCGCTTCCTTCAGCAGCTGGAAATCCTCCGTCGAGAAGACGGCACGGCTCCGGGTGGGTTCGGTCATCACGCTTCTCCTTCATCCTGTGGTGCGATCATTCGGCCGCGACGGCGAACTGATCGGCTTCGGTCGATTCCTTCAGCGCCGTGGTCGATGCCATGCCGCCCGAGACCGCCTCGGCCACCAGGTCGAAATAGCCGGTGCCCACTTCGCGCTGGTGGCGGGTCGCGGTGTAGCCCTGCGCCTCGCTGGCGAATTCCGCCTGCTGCAGCTCGGAATAGGCGGCCATGCCGCGGTCCTTGTAGCCGCGCGCCAGCTCGAACATGCCGTGGTTCAGGCTGTGGAAGCCCGCCAGCGTGACGAACTGGAACTTGTAGCCCATGGCCCCCAGCTCGCGCTGGAACCGAGCGATGGTGTCCTTGTCCAGCTTCGCCTCCCAGTTGAAGCTGGGCGAGCAGTTGTAGGCCATCATCTTGCCGGGGTGGGCCTTCTGCACGGCCTCGGCAAAGCGCTTGGCATCCTCCAGATTGGGATGGCTGGTTTCCCACCACAGCAGGTCGGCATGTTCGGCGAAGGCGATGCCGCGCTTGATGCAATGATCGACGCCGGTGCCGTCCTTCAGGCGGAAGAAGCCTTCCGGCGTGCGTTCGCCGGTCAGGAATTCATGGTCGCGTTCGTCCACGTCCGAGGTGATGAGCTTCGCGCTTTCCGCGTCGGTGCGCGCCACCAGCACGGTGGGCACGCCGCACACGTCCGCCGCCAGCCGGGCGGCCTGGAGATTGCGGATATGCGCCTGCGTGGGGATCAGCACCTTGCCGCCCAGATGGCCGCACTTCTTTTCCGATGCCAGCTGGTCCTCGAAATGGACGCCGGCGGCGCCGGCCTCGATATAGGCCTTCATGATCTCGAAGCAGTTGAGCGGGCCGCCGAAGCCGGCCTCCGCATCGGCGACGATCGGCACGAACCAGTCGCGCTTGGCGCCGCCCTCGCTATGTTCGATCTGGTCGGCGCGCTGGAGGGTGCGGTTGATCCGGCGGGCAAGCTCCGGCCCGGCATTGGCCGGATAGAGCGACTGATCGGGATACATGGCGCCGGCGGTGTTGGCATCCGCCGCGACCTGCCAGCCGGACAGGTAGATCGCCTTCAGCCCGGCGCGGACCATCTGCATCGCCTGGTTGCCGGTAAGCGCGCCCAGCGCATTGATATAGGGCTCGGACCGGAGCGAGGCCCAGAGCTTCTCCGCGCCGCGCCGCGCCAGCGTATGCTCGATCGCCACCGATCCCCGAAGCCGCGCGACATCGGCGGGCGAATAGGTGCGGCGGATACCGTCGAACCGGCCCTCCGGGGCGGCAACGAGATCGGTGAAATCGACCATTGGTAATTTCCTTTACAATCCGAACTCCGGGGGATGACCCGGCGATGTCCCGTCAATTGGAAGGAATTCCCGTGATCCGCGAGGGTGGGCAGGCCGATTATCGCGTAAAGGGGTGGACGGATAAGTGCCGATAAAGGTAAATCAGTAATATATTTACAAAGGCGGGACGGGCGGGAGCGGTCATGGCCGACGGCAAGATCTTCGCGGGGCATGCGGTGCGGCGGCTGCGGCGCACGACCGGCCTCACCCAGCAGGCCATGGCCGAGGCGCTCGACATATCGGCCAGCTACCTGAACCTGATCGAGCGCAACCAGCGGCCGCTGACGGCGGCGCTGATGCTGCGGCTGGGAGATCGGTTCGACCTCGATCCCCGGATGCTGACCGCCGACGAGCCGGGCGGCGGGGCGGATGCGATGCGGCGCAGGCTGGCCGACCCGCTGTTCGCGGACCTCGGCATCGATCGGGCGGAGCTGGCGGAATGGCTGGCGGCCGCCCCCGGCGGCGCGGAAGCCTTCGCCCGCGCCTTCGATCGGCTGCGTGACGCGGGCGCGGGGCTGGCGGAGGAGGAGAATGGCGCGCTTGCGGCGGTGCGCCGCGAGACGGAACGCTGGCGCAACCATTATCCCGATCTGGACGCGGCCGCCGAGGCGCTGGCCGACGAGCTTCGGCTGGGGGCGGGGGACCTTTACGGCGCGATCGTCGATCGGCTGCGCGTGAAGCACCAGCTGGCGATCCGGATATTGCCGGTCGATGCGATGCCCGATCGGTTGCGGCGGCTCGACCTTCATGCCCGGCAGGTGCAGCTGTCGGAGATGCTGGACCCGGCATCGCGCACCTTCCAGGCGGCGTTCCAGCTCGCCCAGCTGGAGGCGCGGGCGGAGATCGAGGCGCTGGTGGCCGGCGCGGCCTTTGGCGACCGGGTCGCCGAACGGCTGTTCCGCCGCACCGTCACCTCCTATTTCGCCGCCGCGCTGATGATGCCTTACGGACGCTTCCTCCGGGCGTGCGAGGCCACCGGTTACGATCTGGAGCTGTTGCAGCGCCGCTTTGGCGCGGGCTTCGAGATGGTGGCGCATCGGCTGACCACCCTGCAGCGCGTCGGCGCGCGCGGGCTGCCCTTCTTCATGATTCGGATCGATCGGGCGGGGCAGGCGTCGAAGCGCTATGCCGGGGCGTCGGCATCGCCGCTCGTGACCGCGCCGGGGCGCTGCCCCTTGTGGAACGTCCATCACGCCTTCGACCGGCCGGGGGAGATCGTGCGCCAGCTCGTCGCGCTGGAGGATGGCGGGCGCTGGTTCACGCTGGCGCGGACGGTGCGCTCGCAAGTGCGCTCGCCGCAGGGTATCCGGGCGGAGTTCGCCATCGGGATCGGCGTCGCCGCCGAACATGCGGCGGCGGCGGTCCATGCGCGCGGAGTGGATCTTGCCGGGGCGGCGGTGCCGGTCGGGATGGGGTGCCGCCGCTGCACCCGGCTGGATTGCCCGCAGCGGGCAGAGCCGCCGATCGGCCGCGCCCTGCTGCTCAACGATCGGGAAAGGGGGCTGACACCCTTCATGTTCGCGGGCGATTGAGGGGGGGCTACGGCGGCGGCTCAGTTCCAGCGCGGCTGCATCACCACCATCATCAGCACGAACGCGAGATAGGCCAGGCCCGGCAGCGCCGGCAGCAGGAGCAGTGCGGCGCCGATCCGGTCATGCGCCCGGCGCTTGAGCGCGAGGCCGCCCAGCAGAAAGGCCGCCGCCACGCCAAGAAGCAGCAGCCACAGGCCGATATTCGATGCCGAAACGGATCGATCCGCGATGCCGATGGTAAAGAAGAACAGCAATACCGCCGTCATCACCGCGTCGAAGGCAAAGAGCAGCCAGAAGGTCATCGCGGAAATCTACCATTTCATCGACGCTTATCAAAGCGCCTAAGACTGGCGACGGCTGGCTGGATTGAGCCGATGGCGTTCGAGGCAATGGATTAGCCGCGCGAGTGTGCGGTTCCCGTCTTCGCGGGAAGGACGAGGGAGGGTGGCTAAGCGCTCGTTTTCCCCCGCCTGGCGCGGCACATCGAAATCCGGCAATCGTTCCGGCAGGAAAATTCTAGCGTTTGCGGTCCAGCGTTATGTGGCCGGTGCGCTTGAGCTCGTCGACGATGCGGCGGACGTCCTGGCTTGCGCCGCGCGGGAGGATGAGCACCGCATCGTCCGTCGCCACCACGATCAGGTCGCTGACGCCCACCGCGGCCACCAGCGGGCCATCGGTGCGGAACAGGCAATTATTGGTATCGAGCGCGATCACCTCGCCATGGTGGCAATTGCCGGCATCGTCGCGGCTGGTGATGGCATGGAGCGCATCCCAGCTTCCCACGTCCGACCAGCCCATGTTGACCGGCGCCACCGCGACGCGATCGGCCTTCTCCATCACGGCATAGTCGATCGAGTCGGAAGGCGAGGCGCGGAACGCCTCCACCGCCGGATGGATGCGCGGGCCGGCCCTGGTGGCGCCGGCCATGGCGGCTCTGGCGGCCTCTGCGATCGCGGGCGCGTGTTCGGCGAGGGCGGCCAGATAGGCGTCGGCCCGGAACAGGAAGATGCCGCCGTTCCAGGCATAGCTGCCTTCCGTGAGATAGGCCTCGGCGGTGGCCCGGTCCGGCTTTTCGACGAAGCTGTCCACCTTGCGGATGCCGGGGGCGAGCTCCGCGCCCGCCTTGATGTAGCCATAGCCGGTTTCCGGCCCATCGGGCGCGATGCCGAAGGTGGCGAGCCAGCCCTGCTCGACCAGCGGCAGGGCATCGGTGATCGCGGCGTGGAAAGCCTGAACATCGCCGATCACATGATCGCTGGGCATCACCAGCAGGACGGCATCGGGTGCCACCGAGAGCGCCGCCAGCGCGATCGCGGGGGCGGTATTGCGCGCAACCGGCTCCAGGATCAGCGATTGCGGGCGGATGCCGACATCCGCGAGCTGGCGTTCGATCTCGTCGGCATGGGCTTCGTTGGCGACGATGATCGGCGGATCGAACCGGCTGTCATCCTCGGCGCGGGCGGCCGTGAGCTGGAGCATCGAGCGATCCGCCGTCAGGTTCAGCAACTGCTTGGGCCGGATGGAGCGGGACAGGGGCCAGAGCCGCGTGCCGGACCCTCCGGAGAGGATGACCGGTGTGATCTTGTGCGGCGCGCTCATAAACCTCCTGCTGCTACACGACTTCACCGGCCTTCGCGGGCGATGTCCCTCCCAGGAACAACTGGGGCGGCACTCCCGTTCCGATGAGCGATAGCATGGTTCAGGATTTATTTGTCAATTTCGGCGATAGCGGATCACCGAACTTTTCCGGCCGCTGATCTTGCGAATTGTGGCCGCGCATCGAAGGCCGGCGGCCATGGGATGATCGGGCTCCTTGCGATGGGCTTTTCCTTCGCGCGGCATTTCTTGCTATTCATCGGGCCTGAGGTTCGGGCACATATGCCCGGAGAGGAGCTGGGTGGGGATGATTGACGCTGTCGGCGTCTGGGGCCACGGCATTGCCGCGGCGTTGTTCATGGCGCTTGCGCTATGGCAGGTCTGGCGGCCGCGCGGCGGGATGCAGCGGCGGGCGCTGATGGCCGCTTTTGCGCTGACGTCGGTGTGGGCGGCGGCGGTGGCGCTGATGGGGCCGGGCTCGCAGGCGGCCAGCATCGGCGAAACGGCGCGCAACCTGGCTTGGCTCGGCTTCATGTTCGGGCTGCTGCGCCTGGGCACCGGCTTGGCGATGCGGTCCGCGATCATCGGCCTCTATGGGGTGCTGGTGGGGGTCGGCTGCGCGCAGATCCTGGTCGATCTTCTGGTCGGGCACCTCGTTCCCTCGTCGCCGACGACGGCGGCCGCCCTGTTCTTCGCGGTCCTGCTGTTGCGGATGAGCTTCGCGGTGGGCGCGCTGGTGCTCGTCCACAACCTCTACACCGCCGCCACGCCAGACGCTCGCTGGGGCATCCGCCTGCCGATGATCGCGCTGGCGGCGATGTGGATCTACGATCTCAACCTCTACACCGTAGCCTATCTGGGCCAGAGCTGGCCGATTCCGCTCTACGAGGGGCGGGGCATCATCATGCCGTTGCTCACGCCGCTCTTCGCGCTGGCCAGCCGGCGGAACACGCGCTGGCGGATGCGGATATCGCGCGCCGTGACCTTCCAGTCGCTGTCGCTGATGGCGATCGGCTTCTACCTGATCGCGATGGTGATCGTCGCTCGCCTGATCGAGCTGATCGGCGGGGATTATGCGCAGCTCGCGCAGGTGACGGTCGTGTTCGGCATGTCGGTGGCGGCCATCGTGTTCCTGCCGATCGGGCGTATCCGGGCCTGGCTGAAGGTGAAGATCGCCAAGCATCTGTTCCAGCATCGCTACGATTATCGCGTGGAATGGATGCGCTTCACCGATACGATCGGCCGGCCCGAGGAAGGGGCCGATCCGCTGGACGTGCGGGTGATCCAGGCGATCGCGGACATCATGGAGGCGCCGGCGGGCATGCTGCTGGGGCCGGACGGCAGCGGCGGGCTGATGCTGGTTGCGCAGTGGAACTGGCCGACCATGGACGTGCCCAGCGTCGCCGCCGACGCCGCCTTCGTCCGCTTGGTGGAAGCGAGCGGCCGCATCCTCGATTTCGAGGACGTCCGCGCCCACCCCGACGGCGAGGAAGCGGCGACGATGCCGGAATGGATATTGGCGGAACAGCGCGCCTGGGCGGGCGTGCCGCTGATCCATTACGACCAGCTCGTCGGGATCGTCCTGTTGGCCCGTCCGCGCGTGGAGCGGGGGCTGGACTGGGAGGATTTCGATCTGCTGCGCGTTGCCGGCCGGCAGGTCGCAAGCTATCTGGCGGAGGCGCGGGGGCAGGAGGCGCTGAACGAGGTGCGCCGGTTCGACGAGTTCAACCGCCGCTTCGCCTTCATCATGCACGATATCAAGAATCTGGTGAGCCAGCTCAGCTTGCTGACGCGCAATGCGGAGCGGCATGCCGACAATCCCGATTTCCGGGCGGACATGATCGCGACGCTGCGCAGCTCCACCGCGAAGATGAACGATCTGCTCGCCCGGCTTTCCCAGCACAATACCGGCCGGCCGGCGGAACCCCGCCCGGTGGCGCTGCGGGCGCTGGCCGAAGGCGTGGTGGCATCGCGCGCGCACCAGCATCCGGTGCGGGTGGAAGGCAGCGAGGAGATCGTGGCCGCGGCCGATCCGCCCCGGCTGGAACAGGCGCTGGGCCACATCGTCCAGAATGCGATCGACGTCAGCCAGCCGGGCGAACCGGTCTGGCTCCATATCGAGCGGCGCGGCCTGGAGGCGGTGATCTCCGTGGTCGACAGGGGGCAGGGTATGTCGGCGGAATTCGTGCGGACGCGGCTCTACAAGCCCTTCGCCTCGACCAAGCCCGGCGGCTTCGGCATCGGGGCGTTCGAGGCGCGGAGCCTGATCGCCGCCATGGGCGGGCGGCTGGAGGTGGAAAGCCGGGAGGGCGCCGGCACCCGTTTTTCCATCGTGCTGCCAGTGATGCAGATCACCGCGCGGCCCGACCGATTCGTTAATGCCTTGGAACCATCATGAGCCAGATGACCGACAAACCACGCCTGCTGATCGTCGAGGACGACGAGGGGCTCCAGCGGCAGCTCCGTTGGGCCTATGAGGATTATGACGTCATCGTCGCGGGCGATCGCACCGCCGCGATCGATGCCCTGCGCGCGATGGAGCCGGCGGTGGTGACGCTGGACCTGGGCCTGCCGCCCGATCCCGACGGCGTGAGCGAAGGCTTCGCCACGCTGGAGGAAATCCTGCGGCTGAAGCCCGACACCAAGGTGATCGTCGCATCCGGCCACGGCGCGCGGGCGAGCGCGCTGCGGGCGATCGCATCGGGCGCCTATGATTTCTACCAGAAGCCGGTGGACATCGACACGCTGGGGCTGATCGTGGCCCGCGCCTTCCACCTGCACGCGATCGAGCAGGAGAATGCCCGGCTGGCCGCGTCCGGCGCCGGCGGGCAGACCGTGCTCGGCAGCATCGTGACCGCGGCGCCGGAGATGCTGAAGGTCGCCCGCACGATCGAGCGCGTCGCCAACGCCAATGTCTCGGTGATGCTGCTGGGGGCGAGCGGCACCGGCAAGGAATTGCTGGCGCGCGGCCTGCACAATGCCAGCGATCGGGCCAACGGCACCTTCGTGGCGATCAACTGCGCGGCGATCCCGGAAAATCTGCTGGAAGCGGAGCTGTTCGGTTACGAGAAGGGCGCCTTCACCGGCGCGGTCAAGACCACCGAGGGCAAGATCGAGCTGGCCGAGGGCGGCACCCTGTTCCTCGACGAGGTGGGCGACATTCCGTTGCCGCTCCAGGTGAAGCTGCTGCGTTTCCTGCAGGAGCGGGTGATCGAACGGATCGGCAGCCGGCGGACCATCCCGGTGGATACGCGAATCGTCTGCGCGACGCATCAGGACCTGGAAGCGATGATCGCCGCCGGCAGCTTCCGCGAGGATCTTTACTACCGGCTGGCCGAGATCGTGGTCCGCATCCCCACGCTGGCGGAACGGCACGGCGATGCCACGCTGCTGGCCAAGCATTTCCTGACCCGCTTCGCCAAGGAGATGAATCCTGCGGTGCGCGGCTTCGCGCCGGACGCGCTGGCGGCGCTCAACGACTGGACCTGGCCCGGCAATGTCCGCGAGCTGGAGAACCGGATGAAGCGGGCCGTGATCATGGCCGAGGGCAAGCTGCTGACGGCCGCCGATCTCGATCTCGACATGGCCGACAATGCGGAGCTGATAAACCTGAAGGCCGCGCGCGAGATGGCCGATCGCCGGGCGATCCGGCAGGCGCTGGCGCGAACGGAGGGCAATGTTTCCAACGCCGCCAAGCTGCTCGGCATCAGCCGGCCGACGCTCTACGACCTCTTCAAGCAATATGATCTGCAAGCATGAAGGGGCGGCCGCTTGCGTGGCCGCCCCTTCATCTCTGATCGGATATCGATCCCTTTAGCGGACGCGCGGGCCGCCATAGGGCATGGGCGGCGGCGGACGGCGATCGCGGCGCGGAAGCTGCGCCTGATAGGCCACCGAGCAATGATCCAGGCAATAAGGGAAGCCCGGATTGATCGGCTCACCGCAGAAATGGAAATCCGGCTCGCCCGGATGGCCGATCGGCCATTTGCAGATCTTGTCGTTGAGGTCGAGCAGGCTCGTCTTGCCGGCAACCTCGGCCGAAGGCTTGGCAGGCACCAGCCGGCGGGGCGGGGCGGGCGTGGAGGGGGCCTGCTGCTCGCCGGGGGACTGGCGCTGGAAGCCGCCCGGACCGATCGAGCGGAACACCGTCTGCGGGGCGGCCGGAGCGGCAGGCGCGGCGGCTGCGGGCGCCGGCGTGGGTGCCGGAGCGGGCGGAGCGGCCTTGGCGACCGGCGGGGGAGCCGGTTGCGCCGCCGGTGGCGGAGGCGGGGGCGCGGCCGCCGCAGGCTCGGCCTTCGGCGCGGCGGCCTTGGGCGTGGCATCGGCCGCGCTGGAATCCCCGCCGCGCACCGGCGACGGGCGCGATTGCAGGCCGAGGCGATGGGCTTTGCCGATCACCGCATTGCGGCTGACCCCGCCCAGTTCCTCGGCGATCTGGCTCGCGGTGTTGCCCGCCTCCCAGAGGCGCTTCAGCTGATCGATCCGTTCGTCCGTCCAGGCCATTCGTCGTCCTTAACTCTCGCCCCGCTTGCGGTGGGGCTCGCCAGTCGATAGGCGCATGTCCCATGATCGACCAGCCCGAAAACTTGGTGCGCTCCGCCCCCGGCGTGCCGGTGATCCCGTTCGTCAACTGGGGAGGATTGCGCGCCCTCTATATCAAGGAGGTGCGGCGTTTCTTCAAGGTCCAGCTCCAGACGATCTGGGCGCCGGCCGTGACGACGCTTCTCTACCTGGTGATTTTCACGGTCGCGCTGGGCGGCGGCGGCCGTTCGGTGATGGGCGAACCCTTCGCCAATTTCATCGCGCCCGGCCTGATCGTGATGGGCATGATGAACAATGCCTTCGCCAATTCCAGCTTCTCGCTGCTGGTGGGCAAGATGCAGGGCACGATCATCGATTATCTGATGCCGCCGCTGTCGCCGGGCGAAGTGCTGTTCGGCCTGGTTTCCGCGGCGATGACGCGCGCGGTGCTGGTGGGCCTGGCGGTGTGGCTCGCCATGTGCTTCTGGCCGGGCGTCGAGGTGCTGCCCCGGCATTTCTGGGCGGTGGTGTGGTTCGGCCTGATGGGATCGGCGCTGCTTTCCTTCCTGGGCGTGCTGACGTCGATCTGGGCGGAGAAGTTCGATCATGCGGCCGCCGTCACCAATTTCGTGGTGCAGCCGCTGTCGCTGCTTTCGGGCACCTTCTATTCGGTCGAGGCGCTGGCCCCGGCTTTCCAGAAGATCAGCCATGCCAACCCCTTCTTCTACGTGATCTCGGGCTTCCGCTACGGCTTCATCGGCATCGCCGATTCGCCGATCCTGATAGGCGCGGCGGCGCTGCTGGCGGTGAACGCCGCGCTGGGCGCCATCTGCTATGTGCTGCTGGCCCGTGGCTGGAAGCTGAAGAACTAGCCCAAGCCGTTCCGCGAACGGCGAATCGACAAGGGGTTGTCGCGGCCGCGAGGCGGCGATAAAAGCCCGTTCCGAACAAGGCGGCCGGACAGGGCCGCCTTTTTGCGTTTCCGGAGTTTTCCCGACCTTTTTCTCGCGAAAGGAGCAGTTTCGATGGCCATCACCCCGCTCATGCCCGTTTACCCGCGGTGCGGCGTGCGGCCGGTGCGAGGCGAGGGCTGCTACCTGATCGGCGAGAAAGGCGAACGCTATCTGGATTTCGCGGCCGGCATCGCCGTCAACGCGCTCGGCCATGGCCATCCGCATCTGACCAGGGCGATTCAGGATCAGGCGGCGACGCTGATGCACGTCTCCAACCTCTATGGCAGCCCGCAAGGCGAGGCGCTGGCGCAGCGCATCGTCGACAACAGCTTTGCCGACACGGTGTTCTTCACCAATTCGGGCGTCGAGGCGATCGAATGCGCGATCAAGACGGCGCGCCGTTATCATTATGCCAACGGCAACCCCCAGCGGCACAAGCTGATAACCTTCAAGAACGCCTTTCACGGCCGCTCGCTGGGCGCGATCAGCGCGACCGACCAGCCCAAGATGCGCGACGGCTTCGAACCGCTGCTGCCCGGCTTCACCTATGTGAAGTTCAACGATCTCGAAGCGGCGCTTGCCGCGATCGACGAGGAAACGGCCGGTTTCCTCGTGGAGACGGTGCAGGGCGAAGGCGGCATGACGGCGGGCACGCCCGAATTCATCCGGGGTCTGCGCAAGGCGTGCGACGAGCATGGCCTGCTGCTGATCCTCGACGAAATCCAGTGCGGCTATGGCCGCACCGGCAAGATGTGGGCCTATGAGCATTACGGCATCATCCCCGATATCCTGACCGCGGCCAAGGGCATAGGCGGCGGCTTCCCGCTGGGCGCCTGTCTCGCCACGGAAGAGGCGGCCAAGGGCATGGTGATCGGCACCCACGGCTCCACCTATGGCGGCAATCCGCTGGCGATGGCGGCCGGGCAGGCGATCCTCGACGTGATGCTGGAGCCCGGCTTCCTGGATCATGTCGCCAGGATGGGCGAGCGGCTGCGCCAGGCGTTCGAGCAGCTGATGCCCAACCACGATCACCTGTTCGAGGAGATTCGCGGCAAGGGGCTGATGCTCGGCATCAAGATGAAGGAGCCGGCGGTATCGCGCGATTTCGTCGCCCATCTGCGCGATAATCATGGCCTGTTGACGGTGGCGGCGGGCGAAAACGTGTTCCGCGTGCTGCCGCCGCTGGTGATCGACGACAGCCATATCGAGGAATGCATCCAGAAGCTTTCGGAAGGCGCGCGGAGCTACACTCCGCCGGCCGCCGCGTGAGCCGGCATTTCCTGGACCTCGCCGATGCCGGCGGGGATGCGATCGCGGCGATGCTGAACGACGCGATCGACCGCAAGGCGGCGCGCGCCGGCTGGCCGAAGGGCAAGGCGGATGCGGATGCGCCGCTGGCCGGCCGCACGCTGGCGATGATCTTCGAGAAGAACTCGACGCGGACCCGCGTGTCCTTCGACATGGCGATGCGCCAGCTGGGCGGCACTACCATCGTGATGGACGCGGGATCGATGCAGCTGGGCCGGGGCGAGACGATTGCCGATACGGCGCGGGTGCTTTCGCGCTTCGTCGATGCGATCATGATCCGCACGGACGATCACGCCAAGATTATCGAGATGGCGGAACATGCCACCGTGCCGGTGATCAACGGCCTGACCGATCACAGCCATCCCTGCCAGATCATGGCGGACATGCTGACCGTGATCGAGCATCGCAAGGCGCTGGCCGGCACGCGCTGGGCGTGGCTGGGCGACGGCAACAACGTGCTCCATTCCATCATCGAGGCGGGAAGCCTGATGGGCTTCGAGGTGCGTGCCGGCTGCCCGGCGGGCTATGAGCCTTCGATGGAGGTGCTGGACGCGGCGCTGAAGCGCGGGCTGACCGTGCCGATCCTCCGCGATCCGATGGCGGCGGTGGACGGCGCCGACGTGGTCGTCACCGATACCTGGATATCGATGGGGCAGGCGCATGCCGAGCAGAAGCTGGCGGCCATGGCGCCCTATCAGGTGAACGCCGCGCTGATGGCGGGCGCCAAGCCCGATGCGGTATTCCTCCACTGCCTGCCCGCGCATCGCGGCGAGGAAGCGACCGACGAGGTGCTCGACGGCCCCAATTCCGCGATCTGGGACGAGGCGGAAAACCGCCTGCACGCGCAGAAATCCGTGCTTCTGTGGTGCTTCGGCCTGCTGGGCTGAAGCCGGGCCTGTCCCAAACGTTCCGGCAGGGGCTGGAATCCCGGCGCCTCCATACCGACATGGGGGCCTGGAAATTCCGGCCCCTGCCGGAACCGCAAGGAATTGATCTTGAAGACCAACGGTAACGGCAAGAGCGAAATTCAGGTTGGCGGCCATGTCGATCATGCGCTGGCCTTCACCATCCCGTCGCGCCACGCGCGCGGTCGCATCGTTCGCCTGGGGCCGGTGCTGGATGGCGTGCTTTCCGCCCATGGCTATCCGCCCGCGATCGGCCGCCTCCTGGCGGAAGCGCTGACGCTGACGGCGCTGCTGGGATCGACGCTGAAGGATGCCGGCGGCCAGCTCACCGTCCAGGCGCAGACGGAGGGTGGCGTCGTCGACCTGCTCGTCTGCGATTATCGCGGCGGCGAGATGCGCGGCTATGTGCGCCACGATGCCGACCGGCTGGCCGAGATGCCGGCCGATCCTTCGCTGTTCGCCCTGTTCGGGCGCGGTTATCTGGCGATCACCTTCGATCAGGCGGCCACGGGCGAGCGCTATCAGGGCATCGTGCCGCTGGAAGGCGGTTCGCTGGCGGCGGCGGCGGAGAGCTATTTCAACCAGTCGGATCAGTTGCCGAGCCTGGTTCGCCTGGCGACCGGCGGCAATGATCGCGACGGGCATGTCGCGGGCGGCATCCTGATCCAGCATCTGCCGGAAGGCGAGGAGGGGCGCGAGCGCCTGCATGTCCGCCAGAACCACGAGGAATGGGATCATGTGGTGGCGCTGGCCGGCACGATCACCGATGCCGAGCTGATCGACGGCGCGCTGCCGCTGGACGGGATCGCCTGGCGGCTGTTCCACGAGGAGGATGAGGTGCGGGTGCTGCCCCTCATCTCGCTCAGCCAGAATTGCCGCTGCAATGCCGACCATATCCGTTCGGTCATCGCCCGCTTTCCGGCGGACGAACGCGCCGAGATGGCCGATTCGGACGGCATGATCCATGTCGACTGCGAATTCTGTTCGCGCCGTTACAGCTTCGCGCTCGCCGATTTCACGGACTGACGAAAGCGACCGATCAGCCGATGAAGTGACGAAGCTCACAGACCTTTCGACGAAAATGCCGGATGCGGGGCGGCGACGCTGTCGCCCGACATCGGTGGCTGTTGTATAAGATTTAACGTGACCACGTCAGAAGACGACGCTGCCGGACCGGCTTGTTGATGGTCGAACGCAGCGGGAATTCGGGGTTGATGTCATGTTACGTCATTCGTTCTTGTTGCGTATGCTTACCATCGCTTCGCCATTCATCGCCGTTCCAGCGGCTTATGCCGCGCCGCAGCCGCTGGTCGCGGGCGGTATGCTGGAACCCGGCCTGTGGCGGCTGCAGCCGGAGGGCGAGGCGCCGCGCAACGTCTGCGTTGCCGATGCCGGCACCCTCGTCCAGCTTCGCCATCCGGGCGCGCCGTGCAGCCGGCTGGTGATCGACAACCGGCGGACCAGCGCCACCGTGCATTATAGCTGCCCCGGCAGCGGCTGGGGCCGGACCACGCTGAAGCTGCTGACCCCGCGTTCGGCGACGATCGATACGCAGGGCATCGCCGGCAACGCGCCCTTCTCCTTCACCGCCGACGCGCAGCGGATGGGCGATTGCCCGACCAAGAGCGCCAGCCTGGACCCCGGCCTTAACCGGCGCATAACCCGCCGTTAAGCGCGGGTTTAGGCGCGCCGGTGTAGAAGAAATCATGTGTCGGCGTTTGGCACATTCCCTCCCTAACCAGCCCTGATCGGGCTAACTGGGCCGTCCCCTTGGGCGGCCCTTCTTTTATCGCCGCCCATCCGTTCGCGGGGCCTTTCCGCTCGGCGCCGGCCGCCTGCTTTCGCGGCCGCACAAAATCGGCTAGAGCGGCGGCGAGCCTGGCGGAAAGGCCCGGAGGATCGGGGCTGCACGCCGGCATTTGTCATCAGCCAAAGGGCAGGCGGCAATTCCGCGACGACGGATGCCCGTCTGGAGCGCCGCCTCCGCCGTTGCCGGCGGACCCGAGGGAAAGCGAAGAGGTAACAGAGATGAGCCAGGACAGGCCCGGAGCCGTAGTGCTGTTGTCGGGCGGGCTCGATTCCATGGTGGCGGGCGGCATTGCGCGCGAGCAGGGCTTCGCCATCAACGCGCTGACCGTCAACTATAACCAGCGGCATAGCGTTGAGCTGGCCGCGGCCGCGCGGATCGCGGCGATGCTGGGCGCGGCGCGCCACATCACCATGCCGCTCGATCTCTCCCTGTTCGGCGGATCGGCGCTGACCGATGCGATCGACGTGCCGAAGACGGGCGTGGAGGAAGATGCCATCCCGGTCACCTACGTCCCGGCCCGCAACACCATCTTCCTTTCGCTCGCGCTCGGTTGGGCGGAGGCCTGTGGGGCGCGGGACATCTTCCTGGGCGTGAATGCGCTCGATTATTCCGGCTACCCGGATTGCCGCCCCGATTTCATCCAGGCGTTCCAGAATCTGGCGGACATCGCCACCAAGGCGGGCGTCGAGGGGCGGGGCTTCACGATCCACAGCCCGCTTCTCCACATGACCAAGGCCGATATCGCCACCGAGGCGGTGCGGCTGGGGCTGGATGCGGGGCAGAGCTGGTCCTGCTACGATCCGACGCCGGAGGGGCTGCATTGCGGCCTGTGCGACAGCTGCCGCCTGCGCCAGCGCGGATATGAGGATGCGGGCATCCCCGATCCGACGATCTACGCCGCCCGGCCATGAGCTACGCGGTCAAGGAGATATTCCTGACCCTGCAGGGGGAGGGCAGGCAGGCCGGGCGCCGCGCCGTCTTCCTCCGTTTTTCGGGCTGCAACCTCTGGTCCGGGCGGGAACGGGATCGCGCGACCGCCGACTGCCGCTTCTGCGACACGGATTTCGTGGGCATGGATGGCGACAATGGCGGGCGCTACGCGGATGCGCAGGCGCTGGCCGCCAGGGTCGGCGAGCTATGGGAGACCGGGCTCGATCGCGTGGAAGGGGGCGTACCCTTCGTGGTGATGACGGGCGGCGAGCCGCTGCTGCAGGTGGACGACGCGCTGATCGCGGCGCTCCATGATCGCGGTTTCGAGATCGCGGTGGAGACCAACGGCACCATCGCCGCGCCCGCGGGGATCGACTGGATCTGCGTGAGCCCCAAGGCCGGGACGGAGATCGTCCAGCGGCGCGGCAACGAGCTGAAGATCGTCTGGCCCCAGCCGGGCAACGATCATCGCGCGATGGAGGAATGGGATTTCGACCATTTCCTGGTTTCGCCGATGGACGGCGAGGACCGCGCCGGAACCACCGCCGCCGCGATCGCCTTCGTCCTTGCCAATCCCCGCTGGCGGCTGTCCGCGCAGGTGCACAAGCTGATCGGCGTGCGATAGGCGCCGGCGGCCGCGTCCCGACGCGGCCGGGGCGTCAGCTCAGCCGCACTTGCGCTCGACGTAGCGGCCCTTCTTGTCCCAGCATTGCGGGGCAAGAGACACGAGCTGGCGCGGCGCGAGGACCTGCCGGGTCGCGAAGATGCCGTCATTCTGCGGCACCAGGCTGTTGCGGAATTCGCGCATCCGGTTTTCCGCGGTCAGATGGAGCTTGCCCTTGGGCTGGCCGATCGCGTCGCGGCCGATGGCAGCCGCCGTTTCGCAGAAGCCGATCTGGGCGTGCATGGTGGAAAAGCCGTTATAGGTCTTCGTCGTATATTGATCGAAGGCCTTCTGCCACGTCTTGCTGGTCGTGCGTTTGAAATAGGTGTTCAGCGTATTGTATGCGTCGTTCAGCTCGCCGGCATGGTGGCGCAGCAGATCGTTATAATTGCGCACCGTCATCAACGAAGGCGAGAACTGGCATTGGAGCGCCGCCACGTTCAGGCCGGCGCGCATGTTCCAGAGCAGGTGGGCCTGCAATTCCTTGGGCGTCGCCTTGGGAAGCGCGATGCCGATGCCCGGCTCGTCGCCGCGCACGGGCTCGCCCGTGAAGCTGGGCTTCACCCAGAAAAGATAGGAGGCGCCCGCTGGGGCCGCCTGCGCCGTGACCACCGTTGCCAGCGCCGCCAAGGCAAACCGCCCTATACGTGAAACCATTGCACCCTCCACTGATGGCGGCTGTTAAGCATGAAGCGGGGGCGGAGATAAAGGGTGAACATCAAAATTGCGCCGGATTGTGGCCGTTGGGACTCACCCAGGCCCCGGCGGAGACGGCAAAAGGGCCGCCCGCTGCCGGACGGCCCTCGCCTCAAGTAGCTTTGGACGAGCGCTTATTGGGCGTTCGTCGCGGCCTCCGCCCCGTTGGTTTCGGCGGCGTTGTCGGCCGGAACCGCGCTGTCGTCCATCACCATATTGTCGCTGGCACCGGCCGCATCGACGGCCGTCACGTCGTTTACCGAACCTTCCATCGAGGATTCGGCGGTGTTGGTGTCGACGACCGTACTGGTGGTTTCCTTGCTGCCGCCGCAGGCGGAAACGAGAAGCGCGCCGGCAACGGCCGCCCCGATGGTCAGCTTGGAAAGAATATCGCGCATCAATGGCTCCTGGATGGTCGGGCTGGTTGTGGGATGGTGGTGGAGTAACGGGTCGCGGCCGGTGCCTCAAGCGTCGCGGCAGGGCTGGCCGAGCGAATCCAGGAAGGGATCGAGCCGGGCGGCGAGCGCTGCGTCGAATTCGGCCATGGGCACGGCACGGCCGAGGGCGGCCATGCTGGTGACAGGGAATTCGGCGATCCCGCAGGGCACGATCCCGCCGAAATGGGAGAGGTCGGGCGCGATGTTGACGGCGAAGCCATGGTAGGTGACCCAGCGCGTCACCCGCACGCCGATGGCGCCGATCTTCGCTTCCCGGCCATCGGGATCGTCCACCCAGATGCCGATGCGGCCTTCGGCGCGGCGCGCGGCGACGCCGAAATCGCCCAGCGTATCGATCAGCCAGCCTTCGAGCTGGTGGACGAAGCGGCGCACGTCCCTGCCGCGCGCGGCGAGGTTTATCATCGCATAGCCGACCCGCTGGCCCGGCCCGTGATAGGTGTAGCGCCCGCCGCGCCCGGCGCGGAACACCGGGAACTGATCGCCGGCCAGAAGCTCGGCCGGATCGGCGCTGGTGCCGGCCGTATAGAGCGGCGGATGTTCCACCAGCCAGATCTGCTCGCCCGCGTCGCCGGCGGCGATCGCGGCGACGCGCGCCTCCATCGCCGCCAACGCGACGGGATAGGGGGTGAGGCCGGCGGATACGTTCCATTCGATGGTGGCAGGCCATTCGACGGCGGGCGTGGCGTGGTTCATCCGCCCCAATTGGGATGCGTGCAATAAAGGATCAAGGCCCGATTGCATGGCCGTGCCCCCGCCCTGTAGAGGGTGCTGGCCGGCATAGTCGCTATCGCCATCGCCGGTCGTGGAGCATGCATGGCCTTATCGATTACCGCAGCCTGGGATGATGCCCGCCGCTTCGTTGCGCGGGAGGCTGGGCTGCTGGTGCCCGTGGCGCTGACGCTGCTGGTGGTGCCCGGCGCGCTGGTGGAACTGGCGATGCCCGCGCGGGTGGAAGGCGGGACGCCGGCCGGCCCCTGGGTGCTGGCGCTGCCGATCCTCTTCCTGTCGACGCTGCTCGCCTCGCTCACGATATCGCGGCTGGCGCTTGGCGGCGGCGTTTCGGTGGGGGAGGCGCTGGGCCATGCGGCGCGGCGATTGCCGGTGGCGATCGGGGCCAGCCTGATCCTGGCGTTCGCGGCGATGCTGGCCTTCATGCCGGTCGCCCCGCTGCTGCCCGGCCAGGGCGGGCCGCCGCAGATGGGCGGTGGCGCCGCGCTGCTGCTGATGCTTTATATGCTGGCGCTGCTGGCGGCCGTGTTCTTCGTCGGCATCCGCTTGCTGCTGGTGAACGTGGTGATCGTGGCGGAGCCGGTGGGCGTGCTGCCGGCGCTGCGGCGCAGCTTCGCCTTGACCAAAGGGCATTTCCCCAAGCTGGCGGGCGTGATGCTGCTGTTCGCCATCGGCAGCCTGCTGATCGGCGGCGCGGCATCGCTGGCGGGCGGGGCGGTGCTGATCGGGCTGGGCAAGCTGCTGGGGCTGGAGGCGATCGGGCGCCTGCTGCTGGCGCTGCTTTCCGGCTGCGTCAGCGCGGTGCTTTCCGTCTATTTCGTCACGACGCTGACGATGATCTATCGCCGGCTGACGGGGCCGGACCTGGCGCGGCTGTTCGATTAAGCGGGATCGGGCGCGATCAGGGGCACATGCGGCGCCGCGTCGCGCGGCAGCAGCCCGGCGATGCGGGGATCGGCGAAGGTTTCGACCGCCAGCGCATAGGGCGTGAAGCCGGACCTGCGATAGAAAGCCAGCGCGCCGGGATGATCGAGCGTGCAGGTGTGCACCCACATCCGCTCCACCCCCGCGCGCCATCCCATCGCCAGCGCGTTGGCCATCAGCCAGCGGCCATGCCCCTGGCCGGCAAGATCGGGCACGAGGCCGAGAAAGGCGATCTCGCATTCGCCGGGCCTGCGGAAGTCCAGTTCCAGCATGCCCACCTCGATCCCGCGGGGATCGGCGACGGCGAACAGCTCCACGGCCGGATCGGCGAGGATCGTGGCCAGTTCCTCCTCGGCCATGGCCAGCCGCGAAAACCACAGCCATGGCGATCCCACCCGGCGGAACAGCGTCCGATAGGCGTCGTTGGTCGGGGCCGTCCAGCGGACGAGACGGAGAGGCGAGGCCGGCATCGGCGCGGGCCGGGGCCGGGCACGCATCTCCAGCGACGTGACGACGGCTGCGAGCTGACCCGCCGGCACCGGATCGAGCGGCATCGCGCTCAGGCCCAGGTGGCGACGGGCGGCAGGCTCATCAGGATCGCATCGATATTGCCGCCGGTCTTGAGCCCGAACAGGGTGCCGCGATCATAGACCAGGTTGAATTCGGCATAGCGGCCCCGATAGGCGAGCAGCCGTTCGCGATCCCCGGCGCTGGCCGGATCGTGCATCCGGCGGCGGGCGATGCGGGGGAAGATATCGAGAAATGCCTCGCCCACGTCGCGGGTGAAGGCGAAGTTGGCTTCGAAATCGCCTTCGAGATGATCGTAGAAGATGCCGCCCACGCCGCGATGCACCTTGCGGTGGGGGATATAGAAATAATCGTCCGCCCACTGCTTGAAGCGGGGATAATAATCCGCGTCATGCGCATCGCAGGCGGCTTTCAGCCGGGCGTGGAAATCGGCGGTATCGGCATCGTTGGGGATGGGCGGATTGAGATCCGCGCCGCCGCCGAACCAGCGCCTGGTCGTCACCAGGAAGCGGGTGTTCATGTGGACGGCGGGCACATGCGGATTGGCCATGTGCGCGACGAGGCTGATGCCGGTCGCGAAGAAACCGGGATTTTCGGCGGCGCCGTGGATGGTCCTGGCGAATTCGGGCGCGAATTCGCCGCCGACGGTGGAGACGTTGACGCCCACCTTTTCGAAAACGCGCCCCTTCATCACGCCCTGGACGCCGCCGCCGCCTTTGGCCTCGGGATCGCCATCGCGATTCCAGGGGGTGTATTGGAAGGCGGCATCGCTGCCGGCCTCGCGCTCGATGGCTTCGAATTCGGCGCAGATGCGGTCACGCAGCGATTCGAACCAGGCGCGCGCGGCCGCCTGTTCGGCATCGAGTTCGATCATTCCGGAAAGCTCCCGTTCTGGCGAATGGCTTCGGCGAGCGCGATGCCAGCCGAGACCGCGACATTCAAGGACCGGAATCCCGGCCGCATCGGAATCCTGACGGCCAGGCCCGCCGCTTCGTGGACATGATCGGGAACGCCGGCGCTTTCAGACCCCATCAGCAGGATATCGTCCGGCAGGAATCGCGCCTCGGGCAGGCGGACGGCGGCTTTGGTGGTCAGCAGCACGATGCGGCCCGCGGTGGCGGCCCGGAACGCATCCCAGTCCGCATGGCGGGCGATATCGGCGCTGGCGGCATAATCCATGCCCGCGCGCCGGAGGCCGCGTTCGGAAAAGGGAAAACCGCAGGGCTCGATGATGTCCACGGGCACGCCGAAACAGGCGCCCAGGCGCAGAATGGTGCCGACATTGCCCGCGATGTCGGGCTGGAACAGGGCGATCCGCATGCGCCCCGCTAGGCGAATATGTCCCGGCCGGGCAAGAGTGCGCAAAATGCTGTTGGCAAAGAGTGCTATGCGACGCTATCAGCGCCCGAACCGCTGGGGGATAATAACAGGCGGTCGCGTCTAAGGGGTGGTCGCCAACGGTGGTTGCCTTGCGGGCGCTTATTTCGTGGCAGCGCAAGGGTTCCGGAATGGCGACGCTCGAACAAGTACAACCAACAGACGTGCCTGAAGGCGAAGGCGTTCGGCGTCGCGACTTCATAAACGTCGCCGCCGTCAGCTTCGCTGGCGTGGGCGCGGTCGCGGTGGCTTTGCCGCTGATCAATCAGATGAATCCGTCGGCGGACGTGCTGGCGCTGGCCTCCATCGAGGTCGACGTGTCCAAGATCGCCGAAGGACAGGCGATCAAGACGATCTTCCGCAAGCAGCCGCTCTTCATCCGTCACCTGACGGCCAAGGAGATCGCGGAGGCCAATGCCGTTCCCGTCGACAGCCTGCGTGATCCGCAGACGCTGGCGGAACGGACCAAGGCGGGCAAGGAGCAGTGGCTCATCACCATGGGCGTCTGCACCCATCTCGGCTGCGTGCCGCTGGGCGCGGGCGAGGGTGAGAATCGCGGCGAGTTCGGCGGTTATTTCTGCCCCTGCCACGGTTCGCACTACGACACCGCCGCCCGTATTCGGAAAGGCCCCGCGCCCAAGAACCTCCAGGTTCCCGAATATGCGTTCAAGTCCGACACCGTCGTGCAGATCGGCTGAGGTGATTTGAAATGAGTTTTCCCTGGGCAAATCATTACGCGCCGAAGCATCCGGTGATGCAGTGGATCGACGATCGCCTGCCGCTGCCCCGCCTCGTCTATAACGCGGTGGGCGCCGGCTATCCGGTGCCGCGCAACCTCAATTATTTCTGGAACTTCGGCGTGCTCGCGGGTGCGGCGCTCGCCATCCAGATCATCACCGGCGTCGTGCTCGCCATGCACTATGCGGCGAACGGCGACATCGCCTTCGCGTCGGTCGAACATATCATGCGCGACGTGAATTCGGGCTGGATGCTGCGCTATGCGCACGCCAACGGCGCCAGCTTCTTCTTCATCGTCGTCTATCTCCATATCTTCCGCGGCCTTTTCTACGGGTCCTACAAGGCCCCGCGCGAGATGGTGTGGCTGCTCGGCCTCGTCATCTTCCTGCTGATGATGGCCACCGCCTTCATGGGCTATGTGCTCCCCTGGGGGCAGATGAGCTTCTGGGGCGCCAAGGTGATCACCGGCCTGTTCGGTGCGATCCCGCTGGTGGGCGAGCCGATCCAGACGTGGCTGCTCGGTGGCTTCGCGCCGGATAACGCCGCGCTCAACCGCTTCTTCTCGCTGCACTATCTGCTGCCGTTCGTGATCGCCGCCGTGGTGATCCTGCACATCTGGGCGCTGCAC
This sequence comes from Edaphosphingomonas fennica, assembly GCF_003034225.1. Classification (GTDB taxonomy): domain Bacteria; phylum Pseudomonadota; class Alphaproteobacteria; order Sphingomonadales; family Sphingomonadaceae; genus Sphingomonas_E; species Sphingomonas_E fennica. The sequence continues at coordinate 17,983 of NZ_PHHF01000069.1, read as the reverse complement.
ATTCCGGGTTCCTCGAACCCGACCGGCATCGATGTGAAGGGGCCGCAGGATACGGTGCCGTTCCACCCTTATTACACGGCCAAGGACGGCTTCGGGCTGGGCGTGTTCCTGATCATCTTCGCGATCATGCTGTTCTTCGCGCCGAACTATCTCGGCCACCCGGACAATTATATCGCGGCGAACCCGCTTTCGACGCCCGCGCACATCGTGCCCGAATGGTATTTCTGGCCGTTCTACGCGATCCTGCGCGCCTTCACGGTGGATTTCATCCTGCCGGCGAAGCTGTGGGGCGTGCTGGCGATGTTCAGCGCCATCCTGCTCCTGTTCTTCCTGCCGTGGCTGGATAAGTCGCCGGTCCGTTCGGGCAATTACCGCCCGACGTTCAAGATGTTCTTCTGGATCCTCGTGCTGGACGTCCTCGTCCTCGGCTATTGCGGCGGCGCGCCGGCGGAAGAACCCTATGTGATGATCTCGCAGCTCGCGGCGGCTTATTATTTCGCCCACTTCCTGATCATCCTGCCGATCATCTCGCGCATCGAGCGGCCGCTGCCGCTGCCGGGTTCGATCACCGAGGCGGTGCTCGCGAAGCATGGCGAAGTCGCCGGCGACGCGCAGGCCGTGGCCGCGGAATAAGGGGTAACGATAATGGTCCGTCCCATCGGTGCCCTCGTCGGGCTGGGTTTTGCATTCGTCCTGCTCTTCTCGCTGGTCGTCGGCGCGGTGAACTTCATCAAGGAGCCGCCCGCCGCCACCGCCGAGCATGAGTTCCACCTCCATCCCAAGCCGCTGGCGCTGGCGAGCAACGGTCCGCTGGGCCGGTTCGATCGCCAGCAGCTCCAGCGCGGCTTCCAGGTCTACAAGGAAGTCTGCGCTGCCTGCCACTCGCTGAAATATGTGTCGTTCCGCGACCTGCACGAAGTCGGCTTCACCGAAGCCGAGGTGAAGGCGATCGCGAAGCAGTGGGCCATCGAAGTGCCTTCGGTGAACCCGGACACGGGCGAGCCCGCCACGCGCAAGGCCGAGGCGGCCGACAAGTTCCCCACGCCCTATCCCAACGAGGTTGCGGCGCGTGCGGCGAACAACAACGCGCTGCCGCCGGATCTGTCGCTGATGACCAAGGCCCGCCATGACGGCGCCGCCTATGTCCACTCGCTGCTGACCGGGTATCAGGACCAGCCGGCGGAACTGCTGAAGAAGTTCCCGGATTCCAAGACCGGCACGGGGCTGCACTACAACCCCTATTTCGCGAACCTGAACATCGCGATGCCGCCGCCGCTGGTGGCGGACGGCCAGGTCACCTATGCCGATGGCACTCCGGCGACCGTGGACCAGATGGCGCAGGACGTTTCGGCCTTCCTCGTCTGGACGGCGGAGCCGAAGCTGGAGAGCCGCCACCGCACCGGCGTTGCCGTGGTGATCTTCCTGCTGATCGCCACCGGGCTGGCCTTCATGGCCTACCGGAACGTCTGGTCGGGCATCAAGCACTGAGGATGAGCGGGCGGCCGGGTTCCGGTCGCCCGCCATTCAGGCCGGTTTCGGCCGGATCGAGATTGTCGGCGGGGGCGGCCTGGAGGCTGCTCCCGCCGATTTCGTTTGGGCAAAGATGACCGTAGCGGGGCTATGCCATAAGCGGTCGCTGCCTTATCAACCGTGATGCCAACCACGGGAACCGCTGCATGACCGATACCGCCAATGCCGATCTGGCCGCGCTGATCCGCACCATTCCCGATTTCCCGAAGCCCGGCATCCAGTTCCGCGACATCACCACGCTGCTGCTGAATGCCGAAGGGCTGGCCGCGACCATCGACCGGCTGGCCACGATGCATGGTGGGCCGTTCGATCTGGTCGCGGGCATCGAGGCGCGCGGCTTCATCTTCGGCGCGGCGGTGGCGCAGAGATTGGGAACGGGGCTGCTGCTGATCCGCAAGAACGGCAAGCTGCCGGGGCGGACGGTGGGTGTCGACTATGCGCTGGAATATGGCGAGGATCGCATCGAGATGCATGCCGACGCGGTGGTGCCGGGATGCCGGGTGCTGCTGGTCGACGACCTGATCGCGACGGGCGGGACGGCGCTGGCGGCAATCCGGCTGCTCCGCAAGGCGGGCGCGATGGTGGGCGGCGCGGGCTTCGTGATCGACCTGCCCGACCTGGGCGGCGTGGCGAAGATCGAGGCCGAGGGCGTGCCGGTCGGGGCGCTGGTGGCGTTTGACGGCGATTGACGGGGTTTCCGCCGAGGGCGGGTTGCGCACGGCCGTCCGCAAGGGAAAGGCACGCGCTCCTTTCGGAACGCGCGCCTGAGCCTTTCGGGAAAGATCAGAACTTTACGCTGGCGCCCAGCGAGAAGCTGCGGCCGATGTCGTAGCGGTTGAGGTAGATGCGCGCCGCATCCGACTGCTGATATTCCTGATATTTGGTGGCGGTGAGGTTGCGCGCCTCGGCCTTGATCTCGACGGTGGAGCCGAGGAAGTTCACTTCCTCGCGCGCGACCAGATCGAAGCGCAGGCCGGGCTTTTCCACGATATCGGGCTGGCGTGCCTCGCCCTGGATCGGGCCGCGATTGGTGACGCGCTTGCTGGCATAGGTGATCATCAGTGTCTGCTGCGAGATCTTGTCCGTGCTTTCGAAGCCGATCTGCAGGTTGGCGATGTGATCGGACTGGCCGGTAAGCGGGGCGCCATCCCGGAACAGCAGGTTGGCCGCGATCTGATCCTGCTGCGGGCCATAGACGATCTGGTCGCCGACCTTCAGCTTGGAATGGGTGTAGGTGTAGTTGGCCGCGACCAGCAGGCGCCGCGAGGCCCAGAAATCCGCGCTGCCGAACACGGGCTCGAGCGGGAAATATTTTTGAAGCTCGATCTCGCCGCCGTAGAGCTGCGCTTCGGGCGCGTTGGCGAAGCCGGTGCGGAGCGCGCCGCCGCCCGCGAAGAAGGCCACGGTTTCGATCGGATTGTCGATCTTCTTGTAGAAGCCGGCTACCGTTACCCGCTCGCCCCGGCCGAAATAATATTCGTAGCGGGCCTCGGCATTGGTGAGCTTGCTGTCCACCAGGCGCGGGTTGCCGGTGAACTGGCGATCGGATTCATAATCCTGATAGAGCTGCTCGGCGAGCTCGCGGAACTGAGGCCGGGCGATCGTCTTCGATCCCGCGATGCGAAGCTGCATGTCCTCCGCGAAGTTCCAGGTGATCGTGGCCGCCGGCAGGAAATAATCCTTCTTGAGGTTGGTCTGCACCAGCCCTTCGCCGATCGGCCGCACGGTTTCCTTGGCATCTTCGTAGCGCACGCCGGCGGTTGCCGACAGGCCGGGGAGGAATTCCGCCTCCGCCTGCAGATAGCCGGCGTTGATCTCCAGCCCGGCATCATAAGCGGCCGCGCCCTGCGAGGAGGAGACGTCGCGCAGCTGGATGTTGTAGGTGTAGATATTATAGTCCGACACCAGATAGTCGGGCCGTTCCTGCGCCACCGCCAGGGGCAGAGCGCCATCCGGCCGGAAATATTGATATTGGTAGCGCGAGGAGCTGCGGTCCGTCTTGGTATAGGCGTAGCCGGCCGAGACCTTTGCCTTCAGCGCGGTCGGCAGCTGATAGGTGACGTCGCCCGCGGCGGCATAGACATTCTCGTTGAGGTCGCTGAAGGCGATGTCCGCGCTCTGCCCGCCCGAGGCGAGGTTGTTGATATAATCGTGCGCGGTGTTGTTGTAGGTGTAGCTGAAGCCGCGCTCATAGGGCGACTTGCGCTTGGAGTTGGCATAAGTGCCGCGCAGGTCGACATCGAAATTGCCGAGCTTGAATTCGCCGACGAGCTGGGTGTCGATGAGCTGGCGTTCGAACCAGTAGGTGTTCTGCTTGATCAGCGGATCGGGCTGGCCCGCGACCGGATCGGAGACGTTGCGGTCGAAGCCGGACGACAGGCGGCCCTGCTTCAGCACGTCGCGGATGTAGAGGTTGGTCCAGCGGATCGCCTGGCCGTCGCCGAATTCGTAGCCGAGGCCGAGCAGGCCGTTCAGCAGCACGCGGTTTTCGGTGATGACGGTGTTGAAATTGGTTTGCGGCGTGCCGGCGAGCTCCGGATCGAGCGAGCTCTGCTGTAGCACGTCGCGCGTGCGCCAGCTGTTGCTGTAGGAGGCCGCGGCGATCAGGCCGAGCTGCCCGCCGGCCGTATCCCAGGACTTGCCGCCCGACAGATCGAACGAGAAGTTGGCGGGAATATCGCCGTTGCGCTGCAGGAGCGTGGTGGGCGCGTTGGTGAGGCTGGAGGCGAAGCCCTGCAACTCCGCCGTGGTGTAGTTGCCGCCGTTGATCGGCTTGCCGCTCTTGATCGCCTGCTTGATGCCGTCGGGCACGTCGCGATTGCCGCTGTCGAAGCCGATCCAGTCGGTGCTCGATCCGTAATAGGTGTAGCCGAGCTTGCCGGTGGTCTCGGTATTCGCGCCGACGCTGGCGCCGAATTCCAGGAAGGGCTTGGTGGGCACGGCCTTGGTGGTGAGGTTGATCACGCCGCCGCCGAATTCGCCCGGATAGTTCACCGAATAGCTTTTCTGGACGAGCGCCGAGGAAAGCACGTTGGTCGGGAAGATATCGAGCGGAACCACGCGCTTCAGCGGCTCGGGCGAGGGCAGGGGAGAGCCGTTGAGAAGGGCGGCCGAATAACGATCGCCGAGGCCGCGCACATAGACGTAACCGTTGCCGACGACGCTGAGGCCGGTCACGCGCTGGAGCGCGCCGGCGATGTCGCCTTCGCCGGTGCGGGCGATTTCAGCCGTCGAGAGGACGGAAACGACCTCGGGCGTGGCGCGGATCGGTTCCGGGATGTTGCGGCCGGTGACGACGATATCGCCCCCGCTGCCGCCGGGGATCGAGACTTCGACCTTCTCCTCCTGCGGATCGGCCGCGCCCGTTGTCTGCGCCAGCGCGGAGGGCGCCACCAGCGCGGTGGTGAGCAGGAGCAGGCTGCCCATGGTGAGAGGTTTCGTCATATGTCCCCCGGAATCCCTGATAACGAGTGCGGGGCGGCGCCCATGCGGCCGCCGCCCCCGGTTCAGAAGGCGCGCCGAATCAGAGCGCGGTGCAGTTGCGGCTGCTGCTGCCGAACGAGACGTAGCTCGCGTTGCAGGTCCAGCCGGCATACCAGGTGTCGTTCGCGTCGCGGACGGCGCCGATATAGTTGGTGCGCTGGAAGAAGCTGCCGAGCGTGCTCGCGTCGAACGCGGTCACCGCCGCTTCATTGGCGCCGTTGATGAAGACGTTCGTCAGCGTCGGCGTGTAATTGGCATTGTTGTTGGTGCCGCTGTTGAAGATCGTCTGGATTTCCGCCGCGGGCGTATCCGTCTCGTCACGGAACGGCGTGGGGCAGGACATCACGATCGAATGGAAGACCGGCGGGCCGGCTTCGTCCCTGGCCGGATCGGCGGGCTGGGTGGTCGATCCGCCCTGGCCGTCGATGTCGAGGCAGTTCCTGGTGCCGATGACGATGCCGTTCACCATCGTATAGTCGGTGCCGCCGCGCAGCAGGATGGTGTTTTCCCCCTGCACTTCGGAACGCTGGATGAAGGTGAAGTTGGCGAGGCGCGTATTCTGGCGCGGCGTGGCGTTTTCGTTGCCGTTCGAGTCCGCCTCGATCATCGAGTCGCCGTTATTGGCGTCGCGCTGCACGGCGATCACGAACTGGATGAAGCCCTTGTAGCCGAGGTCGGTATCGAGGCCGTCATCGTCCGCGCCGGTGATGACCAGATATTTCAGGTTCGGGCGGCCGCCAAAGATTTCGATGCCGTCGTCCGAGCTGTTGTGGATCTGGATGTGATCCAGCACCGTGCCCGAACCGACGCCGCCGAGGGTGAGGCCCTGAAGCTCGTTGCCCGGCGCGATCGCGAAGCCCGAATAGCGGATCTGGACATAGCGGAGCGTGCCGCTGTTGTCGTTCGCCGTGGCGCCGCCGTAGAGCGCGTTGGTGGTACCTTCGACCACGTTCTGGCAGTCGACCGCGCCGCCGGTGGTGTTGGTGTTGCAATCGCTGATCGGCGCGCGGCCGAGCAGGACGACGCCGCCCCACAGGCCCTGGCTGCTGTCGGTTGCCGTGCCCTCGACATTGGACCGCGAGGTGAAGATGATCGGATCGGTGGCCGATCCTTCGGCGAAGAGCTGGGAGCCGCGGTTCACGACGAGGAAGTCGTTGCCCGACGATCCGAAAATGGTCACGCCCGGTTCGACCGTGAGCACGGCGCTCTGGCCGCCGGTGCCCGCGCCGCCGACATCGGTGCCGACGTCGACGCGGCCCGAAAGCGAATAGACGAGGCCGTCGATCTTCCGAAGCAGCAGGTTCGAAGAGATGCGGCCCTGGAGCACGCAGTTGCGGAAACCGCTGATGATGCCGCCGTTGGTGGTGCCGGTGGGGCAATCGGTGGGCGTTGGGATCGGCGTGGGAGTCGGCGTCGGGGTGGGCGTGGGGGTCGGAGTCGGCGTGGGCGTCACGATGACGCCGTCGCCCGGCGAGGCGACGTCGTCAGCGCCGCACGCGACCAGCGAAAGCGCGCTCCCCATGAGGAGGATGTTACGAAGATAGCTCATATTTGCCCCTCTGTGTTTGGCAGGCCGCCGGCTTTCCCCGAATCCGCCCCGTGGGATTCGACAGTGCCGATGCGAGGGCCGCCCTAGAGGGGTAAAATGATAGTAATATTACAGGGGATGAATGAGGCGACCGAGAATATACATGAAATATATTTGAAATATCATCGCAATCCGACGGTCATATTGTTGTCATGAAACTGCAATGAACCGCATGTTCACGGGTTGGTCGTTTCCAGCCTTGCCTCCATGGTCCGGTTGTTGCGCCGATATTTGAACGTCACCATCGGCGAGATTGCAATTTCGTTGGCGAGCTTGTTCACCTCATCCTCGCTCGCGAAGGCGCGGCCGTTGACGCCGACGATGACGTCACCGGGCCTGAGGCCGGCCCCGGCGAAGGCGGGCATGTTCACGCCTTCGCGGATGGTGAAGCCGGTAACGCGGCCGTCCGCCCTTTTCACGGGGGTCAGGCCGGTGCGGAAGGCGTTGGTCTGGGATGCGAGATCGGGCGGGGCGGCGGGCCTGGCCGGGCCGCCGAGCGAGGCGATGTCCGCGCCGGGCAGGGCGAGGCGGCTTTCCGTGCCGTTGGCGGAAAGCAAGATGGATTGCGGCTCGATCGCCTTCACGACCACGCCAGGCAGGACTTCCCGTCCGACGACGAAGCGTCCCTGCCTACCGCCGGGAAATTCGATGATCGCGGCACCCGTGGCGCTCGGCCCCATGACGCCGCGCAGGATCAGCCCCGATATATTGGCCGATGGCGCGGCGGGCGCGGGCTGGGGCTCCGGCATCGCGGGCGGGGGCGGCGTCTGGGGCTCGGCGGTGATCGGCGATGGCGCGGAGACGGCGGCCTCGCCGGAGTCGCCTTCCGGCGGCGCGGGGCGGATCAGCGCCACCAGCCCGGCCGACAGCAGCAGGCCCGCGCCGATCGCGATCATCCATTCGCGCGCGGAACCCTGGGCTTTCGCGCCGGCCATGGACGGTAGGAAACGTGTCGCCATGACGGGGCTTTATGGCGCCGATATTGCAGCGCCATGACATGGCGATGTCCGCGATCGCGGCTTATGGTGGCGGCATGCGTGATATCGAAACCATCCTGGTCCTGACGGGGGCCGGCATTTCGGCGGAGAGCGGGCTGGCCACGTTCCGGGGACCGGACGGGCTTTGGGAGGGGCATCGCGTCGAGGAAATCTGCACGCCCCAGGCGCTGGCGCGCAACCCGGCGCTCGTTCAGAATTTCTACGACATACGGCGCGCGGCGCTGGCGAAGGTCGTGCCAAATGCCGCGCATCATGCGCTGGCGCGGCTCGATGCCGAATGGCCGGGCGAACTGCTGATCGTGACCCAGAATGTCGACGACCTGCACGAGCGGGCAGGAGCACGGCGCATGCTGCACATGCATGGCGAGCTGAAATCCGCGCTCTGCCGGGAATGCGGCGGGCGTGTGCGGTGGGAGGGGACGCTGGCCGACGGCCCGGCCTGTCCGTTATGCGGAGGCAAGGGTGGGCTGCGGCCCGACATCGTGTTCTTCGGGGAGATGCCCTACCAGATGGAGCGTATCGAGGAGGCGCTGGCGGAGGCCGACCTTTTCGTTTCGATCGGCACGTCGGGCGCGGTCTATCCGGCGGCCGGTTTCGTCCAGACCGCGCGCTATCGTGGCGCCGAGACGCTCGAACTCAATCTCGATCCCTCGGCGGGAAGCCATTTCTTTCATGAAAGCCGGGTCGGGCCGGCGGGCCTGCTGGTGCCCGAATGGGTCGACGAAATGCTGGGTCGCCGCGCCGCCGCGCCCGGCGGCTGATCGTGCCGGTCAGCGGAGGCAGCGATCGAAGCCGCTCCGCTGGACCACGCCGATACGGGTGGCGATGCGGTTGCCGTGGCGGCGGGTGAAACCGGTGGGGGCGACGGCCTCGCGCTTCTTGGGCAGCGGCAGCACGGCGGCGATGCGGGCGGCCTCCGTCGCGGTCAGATGCGAGGCATCGTGCCGGAAATAGCGCTGGGCGCCGGCATTGGCGCCATAGGTGCCGATGCCCGTTTCGGCGATGTTGAGATAGACCTCCATGATCCGCTTCTTGCCCCAGATCGTTTCGATCAGGACGGTGAACCAGGCTTCCAGCCCTTTTCGGAAATAGCCGCCGCCCTGCCACAGGAAGGCGTTTTTCGCAGTCTGCTGGCTGATCGTCGATCCGCCGCGGATACGGCCGCCATCGGCATTCTCCTTCATCGCCTGCTGGATGGCCTTGAAGTCGAAACCGTTGTGCGAGCAGAAATTCCAGTCCTCCCCGCCGATGGCGGCGCGCGCCATGTTCGGGTCCATCCGCGAAAGGCTCATCCAGTCCTTGTGGATGCCGCGCCCGTCCACCGCATTGCCGATCATCGTGAAGGTGACGGGGGGCGGCACGAACTTGTAGATGAGCACCCAAACCAGCGATCCGGCGACGAAGGCGATCGCCCCGCGGATGCTCCAGCGCAGGATGCGCCGGGGCCACGATGTCGTCGCCGGTTTTCGCTTGCGGCCTGTTCGTTTCGCCTTCGCCATCGCCGCCGCTTAGCGCCTCCGCCCGGAACGGAAAAGGCCCGGACGATGCCGGGCCTTTCCTTCACGGTTCCGCTTGGTCGCGCCGTAGATCAGCGCACGATGGCAGGGTGCGGAATGCGCGGCGCGCCGAGCATCTCGCGATAGGAGGGCGGCGTCTTGCCATTATCCTGGATGCCGTAGATTTCAGCCTGCTCGGCGCCGATCACCGTCTGGCCGGAAAGCTCCATCCGCTTCGGATCGCGATGGATCGCAGCGATCACCCGGCCGGTGAATTCCGGCGTCTCGCCGATCTTGAGGAATTCGGTATATTGATCTGGCCGCTCATCGGCGGCGCGGCGGGTGCGTTCGGTGACGAGCGGACCCATCCACACCGCGACCGCGGCGACATCATGATCCTTCAGGTCGACGCCCATGTCGGCAGCGAACTTGTCCACGCCCGCCTTCTGCGCGCCATAGGCCGGGCCGTGCATGTAGCAGACGCTGCCAAAGGAGGAGGTGAAGGCGATCAGCGCGCCGCCGGTGCGGATCATCAGCGGCGTGGCATAGAAGCTGGCGACATATTGCGAGCGCAGGCCGACGTTCAGGATATCCACCAGCCCGAGCGGGCGTTCCCAGAAGCCGCCGGGGGTGATGAGCTGATCGTGGATATGGGCGACGTTGTTGACCAAGACGTCCAGCCGGCCATCCTCGGCCTCGATCCGCTTGAACAGCGCTTCGACCTGATCGTCCTTCGCGTGATCGACGGCGACGGCCACGGCTTCGCCGCCGGCATCCTGTATTTCCTTGACGACGCTGTGGATGGTGCCGGGGAGATCGGCCGATCCCTCCTTGGTGGTGCGGCCGGTGACGTAGACCTTATATCCTTCCGCGCCCAGCGCACGGGCGATGCCCGCGCCCGCGCCGCGACTCGCACCCGTGACGACCGCCACCTTGTCAGCCATATCCTGCCTCCTTCATTCGATGCCTTTTCGATCGGCCATCCAACATAGGAAATGCGTAACGTAAAGGCCAAATTGTTGCGCATATCTGTTTGTGGCTCGATTCGGCATGGGCGGCGCTCGCCCGCATTGCTCTTCGCGACCGCGCGAATCATATCATGTTGTGTTGACGACTTGCGTAGGCGGATGCTAGTTTCGCTACGAATAAGGTGAACCTGCCGGCGGGGGCAGTCGCCAGGCGGCGACACTGCCAAGGCGGGTTTCTTTTGGAGAGTTGGATGGCAACTGCATTGAATTCGAAAGGCTCCCAGGTGATTCCATCGGCTGAGGAGCTGATCGAGCGCGCCCGTGCGATGGTGCCGGCGCTGAAGGCCCGCGCGGCGCAGGCCACGGCCGAGTGCAAGGTGCCCGACGAGACCATCGCCGAGATGCAGGCGGCCGGCTTCTTCCGCATCCTCCAGCCCAAGCGCTGGGGCGGTTACGAGATGCATCCTAACGTCTTCTTCGAGGTGCAGAAGCTGCTGGCGCAGGGCTGCATGTCGACGGGCTGGGTCTATGGCGTCGTCGGCGGCCATCCTTATGAGCTGGCGCTGTTCCACAACCAGGCGCAGGTGGACGTGTGGGGCGAGGATGACAGCATCCTCGTATCCTCGTCCTACCAGCCGGTCGGTAAGGTGGAGCGGGCGGAAGGCGGCTTCTACCTGTCGGGTCGCTGGGGCTTTTCCTCGGGCAGCGAGCATTGCCAGTGGGTGCTGCTGGGCGCGATGATCCCGCCGCTCAACGCCGGCGATCCGCCGGACATGCGAACCTTCCTGGTCCCCCGTAGCGATTATGCGATCGATCGCACCTGGGATGTGTTCGGCCTGCAGGGCACTGGTAGCCACGACATCGTTGTCGAGCGCGCCTTCGTGCCCGATTATCGCACGCACAAATCGTCCGACGGCTTCCTCTGCACCAATCCGGGACAGAAGGAAAATGACGCGCCGCTGTTCCGCCTGCCCTGGGCGCAGGTGTTCCTGCGGCTGGTCTCGTCCTCCGCGCTGGGCGGCACCCGCGCGGCGATCGATGCGGCGCTGCAGATCACCAAGGATCGCGTTTCGACCAACACGGGCAAGGCTTCCAAGAGCGATCCCGTGTTGCTGAACGCCATCGCCAAGGCCTATGCGCAGCTCGACGAGATGGAGCTGACCCTCCGCCGCAACTTCGACGATCTGATCGCGGTCGCGGAGACGGGCGAGCCGATCCCGATGGATAAGCGCACCCTCTATCGCTACCAGTCGTCCAGCGTGGTGCGGCGGTGCGCTGATCTGGTCGACGACCTGATGCCGCTGCTGGGCGGACGGGCGATCTACAATAGCAGCCCGATCGTGCAGCCCTGGCTGGACCTCAACGCCGCGCGCGCGCACGTCGCCAACGATCCGAACAATATGGGGCCGGACCTGACGAACGGCCTGATGGGCGAGGGGCCGTCCTTCTTCTTCCTGTAGGGATGGAGAAGGGCGTGGCCACGAGACCGATCGGGAGGATCAGGCTTTGAGCAAGGCGGAACTTTACGGGCAGGAACTCTATCAGGCCCTGCGTGAGCGGCGGACGGTGCCCCCGCTCATCGCGCGCGATGCGGCGCTCACCATCGACGATGCCTATGCCATCTCGCTGGATGCGCTGGCGCGGCGGCGGGCCGATGGCGAGAAGGTGGTCGGCAAGAAGATCGGCGTCACCAGCAAGGCCGTGCAGGACATGCTGGGCGTGCACCAGCCCGATTTCGGCTTCCTCACCGATCGCATGTGGGTGGAAGGCGATATCGACATCGCCGCGACGGGACTGATCCAGCCGCGCGCGGAGGCCGAGATCGCCTTCATCCTGAAATCGGACCTGAACGGCCCCGGCGTGACGGCCGAGGACGTGCTGGCCGCGACCGAAAGCATCGCGCCCTGCTTCGAGATCGTCGACAGCCGCATCCAGGACTGGAAGATCGGCATCGTCGATACCGTGGCGGACAACGCCTCCTGCGGGGTGTTCGTGCTGGGCGAGGCGCGCGTCGATCCGCGCGGGCTGGACCTGCCGGGCCTTCATGTGACTGTGACCAAGAATGGCGAGCCGCTTTCCGAAGGCTATGGATCGGCGGTGCAGGGTTCGCCGCTGCAGGCGGTGGCATGGCTGGCCAATACGCTGGGCGCTTACGGCGTGACGCTGAATGCCGGCGATGTCATCCTTTCCGGCAGCCTGGTGCCGCTGGCGCCGGCGGTTGCGGGCGATGTTTTCGAGATGGAACTGCATGGGATCGGGCGCTGCGTCGCCCGGTTCGTCTGAGGAGCAGCGACGTGGGTAAGGTGAAGGCGGCGATCATCGGTTCGGGCAATATCGGCACCGACCTGATGATCAAGATGATCAAATATCCCCAGAATATGGAGCTGGTGGCTGTCGTCGGCATCGACGAGAAGTCCGAAGGGCTGGCGATGGCGCGCGAGCGCGGCGTCGCCACCACGCATGAGGGGCTCGACGGCCTGAAGGCGATGGACGTCTATCCCGAGATCGGGATCGTCTTCGACGCGACGTCCGCTTATGCCCACAAGGTGCACGATGCGGCGCTGCGCGCCGACGGCAAGCTGGTGGTGGACCTGACGCCGGCAGCGATCGGCCCCTTCACCATTCCGCCCGTGAACATGGAAGAGCATCTGGCCGAGGGCAACGTCAACATGGTGACGTGCGGCGGCCAGGCGACCATCCCGATGGTGGCGGCGGTGAGCCAGGTGGCCAAGGTCCATTATGCCGAGATCGTGGCTTCCGTCTCGTCGCGGTCGGCCGGCCCCGGCACCCGCGCCAATATCGACGAGTTCACCCGCACGACCGCCAGCGCGATCGAGAAGGTGGGCGGCGCCGAAAAGGGCAAGGCGATCATCATCCTCAACCCCGCCGAGCCGCCGATGATCATGCGCGACACGGTGTTCACGCTTTCCGAAGGGGCCGATGAAGAGACGATCCGCGCATCGGTGAAGGCGATGGTGGCCAAGGTTCAGGAATATGTGCCGGGATATCGGCTGAAGCAGGAAGTGCAGTTCGAGCGCTTCGGCGACAACAACAAGCTGAAGATCCCCGGCCGCGGCGAATTCACCGGCATCAAGACCTCGATCTTCCTCGAGGTGGAGGGCGCCGGCGATTACCTGCCGAGCTATTCGGGCAATCTCGACATCATGACCGCCGCCGCCAAGGCGACCGGCGAGCTGATGGCGCGCCGCCTGCTGGACCAGAAGGCCGCGGCCTGAGCGGCACTGCCCCCTCCCGTCGTCCCCGCGAAAGCGGGGATCCACGGAGGTGGAACGGCTGATTTGGAAACGTCCCGCGTCCATGGATTCCCGCTTTCGCGGGAATGACGGGAGGGGACGGGAGAAAGTGACGATGACCTTCGATCCCACCACTACCAAGCTCTACATCCAGGACGTGACGCTGCGTGATGGCATGCACGCGATCCGCCACATGTATGGCCTCGATCATGTCCGGGCGATCGCCAAGGCGCTGGACGAGGCCGGCGTCGACGCCATCGAGGTCGCGCATGGCGACGGGCTTTCGGGCGCGAGCTTCAACTACGGCTTCGGCGCCCATACCGACTGGGAATGGCTGGAGGCCGTGGCCGACGTGCTGACCCGTTCGGTGCTGACCACCCTGATCCTGCCGGGCGTCGGCACCGTCGAGGAGCTTCGCCGCGCCTATGACCTGGGCGTGCGTTCGGTGCGCGTGGCGACCCACTGCACCGAGGCGGACGTTTCCAAGCAGCATATCGGCATTGCCCGCGATCTGGGCATGGACGTGTCCGGCTTCCTGATGATGAGCCACATGATCGAGCCCGAGCAGCTCGCCCAGCAGGCCCTGCTGATGGAAAGCTATGGCGCGCAGTGCGTCTATGTGACGGACAGCGGCGGCGCGCTGGACATGGACGGCGTTCGCGCCCGCTTCCAGGCCTATGACCGGGTGCTGAAGCCCGAGACGCAGCGCGGCATGCACGCGCACCACAATCTCTCGCTCGGCGTCGCCAATTCGATCGTCGCGGTGCAGGAAGGCGGCATCCGCATCGACGCCAGCCTTGCCGGCATGGGCGCGGGCGCGGGCAATGCGCCGCTGGAGGTGTTCATCGCCGCCGTCGACCGCAAGGGCTGGAACCATGGCTGCGACGTGATGAAGCTGATGGACGCGGCCGAGGATCTCGTGCGTCCCTTGCAGGATCGGCCGGTCCGCGTCGATCGCGAGACGCTCGCGCTCGGCTATGCCGGCGTCTATTCGTCGTTCCTTCGCCATGCCGAGAAGGCGGCGGCGGATTACGGCCTCGACACCCGCGCGATCCTGGTCGAGCTCGGCCGGCGCAAGATGGTCGGCGGGCAGGAGGACATGATCGTCGACGTCGCGCTGGACATGATCAAGGCTCGCGACGCGGCCTGAAGGGCGAACGCCAGCCAAAAGGCGGAGCCGGAGAGGATAGGGCATGACCGATTTCACCACCGCGCGGCCTTTCGCGCACGAGGATGTGGCGCACTGGGACATCGAGACCGAGGTCGCGATCGTCGGCTTCGGCGCGAGCGGCGCCAGCGCCGCGATCGAGGCGGCACGGGCCGGCGCGCGGACCACCATCTTCGAGATGGGATCGGGCAGCGGCGGCGCCTCCGCGCTTTCGGGCGGCGAGATCTATGTCGGCGGCGGCACGGACGTGCAGCAGGCGGCCGGGTTCGACGATAGCGTCGAGGCGCTGGAAGCCTATCTGATGATGGCGGGCGGCCCCGATGCCGATGCCGCCAAGGTCTCGCTCTATGCGCGGGAAAGCCTGGCGCACTTCCAGTGGCTCAAGGATCAGGGCGTGCCCTATAAGGGCACCTTCGTGCCGGGCAAGATCATCGAGCCGGAGACCGACGATACCCTGATCTGGTCGGGCAGCGAGGAAGCCTGGCCGTTCAGCGAAAAGTCCAGGCCCGCGCCGCGCGGCCATGTGATCCAGCATATGGGCTGGGGCGGCGGGCGCCGGCTGGTCGACGTGCTGGAAGCCAAGGCGCGCGAGCTGGGCGTGGAGGTGCGCTGCGACGCGCGCGTGCTCTCGCTGGTGGCCGATCGCGACGGTGCCGTCACCGGCCTGGTCGTGAAGATCGACAACAAGCCACAGTTCGTGCGGGCCAGCCGCGGGGTCGTGCTCTGCACCGGCGGCTTCTGCATGAACCAGGATATGCTGCGCCGCTACGCGCCCGAGGCGCTGCGCCTGTCCGACCCGATCGGCGAGAATGACAATGGTTCCGGCATCCTGATGGGGATGGGCGCGGGCGGCGATGCCATCCACATGGACCAGTTCTTCACCACCTGCCCGTGGATCATGCCGCCGTCGCTGGTCTACGGCATCATCGTCAACGAACGCGGCCAGCGCTTCATCAACGAGGATTGCTATCACGGCCGCGTCAGCCGCACGATGATCGACCAGCCGGGCGGGCGCGTGTTCCTGCTGGCGGACAATGCGATCTTCGAGCGTCCGTTCGAGCTTTCGCGGATCGAGATCGCCGCCGTGGGCGAGACCTGGGAAGAGGTGGAGCAGGAACTGGGCATGGTGGAAGGCACGCTGGCCGCCACCGTCCACACCTTCAACCGCTATGCCGCCGAAGGGCACGACCCGGTCTACCGCAAGCATCCGCAATGGCTGAAGGTGCTGAACGAAGGGCCGTTCGTGGCGCTGGAGCTGAACTTCAGCGAGAGCTTCTTCTCCTTCTTCACGCTGGGCGGGCTGAATACCCTGCCGACCGGCGAGGTGCTGGACAGCGCCGGCCGGGCGGTCCTTGGCCTCTACGCTGCCGGCCGCGCGACATCGGGCCTGCCGCGTTGGGGGCATGGCTACAGCTCGGGCATGAGCCTTGCCGATTGCACCTTCTTCGGCCGCCAGGCCGGGAAGCAGGCGGCGACGGCCGGCACCGCGACGCTGGTGGAGGCCGCGGAATGAGCGCATCGCCGCTGTTCCGGCCGTTCGATCACCCCAAGCTGAAGCTGCGCAACCGCATCGTGATGGCGCCGATGACGCGCAAGCGATCGCCGGGCGGCGCGCCTGGCGCGGACGTGGCAGCTTATTACCGGCGGCGCGGCGAAGGCGGGGTCGGGCTGATCCTGTCCGAAGGCGCCGGCATCCGACGCAACGGATCGCGCTCCGACCCGGCGGTGCCCAACCTGTTCGGCGATGATGCGCTGGCGGGGTGGCAGGCCGTGGTGGATGGGGTGAAGGCCACCGGCGCGAAATTCGCCCCGCAGCTATGGCATGTCGGCGCCCGGCCGGATGAGGCCACCAAGGCCCTGCCCGAAGCGCCGATCGACAGCCCCTCCGGCCTGCCCTGGCCGGGCAAGACGGTGGCCGAGCCGATGAGCGAGGAGGCGATCGCCGATACCATCGCGGCTTATGCCGAAGCCGCGGCCAATGCCGCGAAGCTGGGCTGCGACGCGGTGGAGATCCACGGGGCGCACGGCTATCTGATCGACCAGTTCCTCTGGGACGGGACCAACCTGCGCAGCGACGGCTGGAACGGGCCGACGCTGAAGGAACGGGCACGATTCGCGGCCGAGGTGGTGCGGGCGATGCGCCAGGCGACGGGGCCGGATTTCCCGATCCTGATCCGCATATCGCAGGACAAATCGCCTGACGGGTCGGTGCGGCTGGCGAATGATCCGGGCGAGCTGGCGTTGCTGGTGGAGGTGCTGGCCGAGGCCGGCGTCGACATATTCCACTGTTCGGGCGCACGGTTCAGTCGGCGGGAATTTGCCGGGTCCGACCTGAGCTTCGCCGGATGGGTGAAGAAGATCAGCGGCCTGCCGACGATCGCGGTGGGCACGGTCGGGCTGGACGTGCCGCCGGCGACGCCGCTGTTCGCGACGATCGCGCCGGGGCCGATCGACGAGGTGGAGAGGCGGCTGGACGCGGGCGAGTTCGATCTGGTCGCCGTGGGCCGCGCGCTGCTGGCCGATCCCGACTGGGCGGAGAAGGTGCGCGCCGGGCGGACCGACGAGCTAATCGGCTTTGAAGCCCGCTATGTCGCGGAGCTCCATTGACAGAAAAATGAATCGCATTCACCTGAAACCCAAAAGGTAGGAGGAATGCGATGCTGAATGTCGGGGGGCGGACGGCCTATACGGCGGACCACGAACAGTTCCGGGAGACGGTGCGCAAGCTCTTCGAGCGCGAGCTGGTCCCGAACCTGGACCGCTGGGAGCATGAGGGAATCGTCGACCGCGACTTCTGGCTGAAGTGCGGCGAGGCGGGGCTGCTCTGCCCGCAGGTTCCCGAGCAATATGGCGGCCTGGGCCTGGATTTCGGCTATGCCGCGATCGTGGACGAGGAGCTGTGGTATTCCGGCTCCACCGCCGGCCTGCCGCTCCATACCGATATCGCCGCCGATTATCTGGTGGACTATGCGTCCGAGGAGCTGAAGCAGGCCTGGCTGCCGAAGATGGTGTCGGGCGAGGCGATCGCGGCCATCGCGATGACCGAGCCGGGCGCCGGATCGGACCTGCAGGGCGTGCGCACCTCCGCCCGGCGCGACGGCAATCATTATGTGATCAACGGCAGCAAGACCTACATCACCAACGGCCAGAACGCCGATATCGTGATCGTCGTGGCCAAGACCGATCCGACGCTGGGCGCCAAGGGGATCAGCCTGATCCTGGTGGAGGCCGACCGCGAAGGCTTCAAGCGCGGGCGCAACCTGGACAAGATCGGCCAGCATTCGGCCGACACGTCGGAACTGTTCTTCGAGGATGTCCGCGTGCCGATCACCAACTGCATCGGCGCCGAGGGGCAGGGCTTCGCCTATCTGATGAACCAGCTGCCGCAGGAGCGGCTTTCGGTGGCGATCGGCGCGCAGGCTGTAGCGCGACGATTACGGAGTCCGGTCGGCGTCAATTTTGATGGCCGATAGGTGGCCGCGCCGGTTGGTGAATTCT
>NZ_PHHF01000041.1 GCF_003034225.1 Edaphosphingomonas fennica | reverse complement strand
GGCGCGCCCGGCGCGGGGGCGGGCGCGGCGGGCCGGCTCGGCGGCGCGGGTTGGGCGGGCTGCGCCGGCGGCGCGGGCGCGGGATCGCCGAAGCCGGGCGGCAACAGCGATTCGGGGGCCTGCTGCCCCATGGCCGGCCAGAGCGCCGGTCCCAGCGCCGCGCCGCCCAGCAGCGCGGCTAGGACCAGCTTATTTCGCGGCAGCTTCATTCAGCATCGCCTTTTCCACGCGCACCGGCGGCACTTCGGTGTCCACCGTCGACAGGAATATGACGCCGCCGACAAGCACGATCAGCAGGACGATGAGGATGATCCCGAAACGCGACATATTCTTCCCTTGATCGCCAATCCTGGACGGCCGCCAGGCAGCCGGCACGCGGCTTTTGCCCGATGCCGCCGCTCTGTGTATAGCCCCCGCGCAATGCCGCATACCCTCCATTCCTCCCACGCCGCGCTCCGCCGGCCGATCGTGCTGGTCGGGCTGATGGGATCGGGCAAGTCCACCGTCGGCCGCCGGCTGGCATCCCGCCTGCATCTTCCCTTCGTCGATGCCGATCACGAGATCGAGGTCGCGGCCGGGCTTTCGATCCCCGAAATTTTCGAGCGATTCGGCGAGGCGGAGTTCCGCAGCGGCGAACGCCGGGTGATCCAGCGGCTGATCGACGGATCGCCCAAGGTGGTGGCGACCGGCGGCGGCGCCTTCATGCAGGATGAAACCCGCAAGCTGATTCTCGACAAGGCGACCGCCATCTGGCTGGACGCCGATATCGAGGTGCTGGTCGATCGGGTCGGCCGGCGCGACGGGCGCCCGCTGCTAAAGGATCGCGATCCGCGCGAGGTGCTGAGCGAGCTCGCCGCCATCCGCAATCCGGTCTACGCGCTGGCGCCGATCCGCGTGCGCAGCCAGCCGCTGCCGCACGACGCCACCGTCGATGCCATCATGAGGGCCTTGAAGCTATGAGCCGTGTCGAGGTCGCTCTGGGTGATCGCAGCTATGCGATCGACATCATGGCCGGCGCGCTCGATCGCGCGGGCGATCTGCTCGCCCCCTTCGCGCGGCGCGGCCGCTTCGCCATCGTCACGGACGAGGCCGTGGCGCAGGCGCAGCTCGGCCGGCTCACCGCCAGCCTGGACGCCGCCGGCATCGCCCACGCCGTCATCATCCTCCCTTCGGGCGAGGCGACCAAGAGCTGGGCCAGCCTCGAGCGCGTGACCGACTGGCTGCTCGATCGCGAGGTGGAGCGCAACGACAACATCATCGCGCTGGGCGGCGGCGTGATCGGCGATCTCACCGGCTTCGCCGCCTCGATCCTCAAGCGCGGCTGCGGCTTCGTGCAGGTGCCGACCACGCTTCTGTCGCAGGTCGATTCCTCGGTCGGCGGCAAGACGGCGATCAACGCCCGCGCCGGCAAGAACCTGATCGGCAGCTTCTACCAGCCGGCCTATGTGCTGATCGATCCCGCGACGCTCGATACGCTGCCCGCGCGCGAGGTCCGCGCCGGCTATGCCGAGGTCGTGAAATACGGCCTGATCGACGATGCCGGCTTCTTTGGCTGGTGCGAGGCGAACGCGCCCGCGCTCCTCGCCGGCAACGCCGACGCCCGCGAACATGCCATCCACCGCAGCGTCGCCGCCAAGGCCGCGATCGTCGGCGAGGATGAACGCGAGACCAGCGGCCGCCGCGCGCTCCTCAACCTCGGCCACACCTTCGGCCACGCGCTGGAGGCGGAGACCGGCTTTTCCGATCGCCTGCTGCATGGCGAAGCGGTTGCCGCCGGCATGGCGCTGGCCTTCGCCTTCTCCGCGCGCATGGGGCTATGCCCGGCGGAGGACGCCGCGCGCGTCGCCGCCCACCTGTCCGCCGTCGGCCTGCCGGCCACGCTCGCCGATGCGGGCGTCGCGGCCTCGGGCCAGGCGCTGGTCGCGCACATGATGCACGACAAGAAGATGGAGGGCGGGCGCCTGCCCTTCCTGCTGGCGCGCGGGATCGGCCGGACCTTCCTGGCGAAGGATGTCGACCTGGCCGAGGTGGCCGCCTTCCTCGACGAGGCGCGCTGAGTTCAGTCGTGCTTCGCGGGGACGAGCCTGTTCCAGCGGGCGTCGAGCGCTGCGGGGCCGGCCTTGTCGGCGCCCGCCCCGCCTTTGATCCGCTTCACCAGCGAAAGCCCGCGCAGCGTCACCTGATGGCCGCTCAGCATCTGGCCGCGTATGGTGTAGCCGATGTCGTAGACGGCGATATCGTCATGCGCCTCGCCATCGACGAGGAAGCGGGTTTCGATCAGCACCGGCAGCCGCTCGTCGCCCCGGCTGTCGTCCGGCAGGCCGGCGCGGTTGCGCGCCTTCTTCAGCCCGGCATCGAACCAGCGCGCTTCGATCCGCGGCTCGCCGGTGGTCTCGACCGGGTCGGCGCCGATCGCGGCCGGAAAGCGGATCGTCTGGCTCTGCACCGATTGGGAAGGGGAAACCGGCCGTATCGCCAGCCGGGCGCCGCGATCCTCGGGCGCGGCGCCGAGCACGAGTGTCGCCGCCCGCGCCGTCTCGCGCGTGGATTGCGCCGCCTTCTCGACCGCCTCGCCCCGGCGCTGCGACCAATTCAGCCAGAGCGTGAGCGCCGAGATGGCGACCGCCAGCACGGCCAGCACCTCGCCCAGCGTGATCCAGCGGCGGCGGATGGCCGCGGCTTCCTCGGCCCTTTTCTCGCTGGCGCTATCGGCTTCGTTCATGCTTGTCGTTCCGGTTAAAGAAGGGACGGAGGCGGAATATGGGCGTGGACATGGATATCGGCGAGATCGACGGCGCCTGCCATTGCGGCCGCGTCCGCTTCCGCGTGAAATTGACGGACGGGCTGCGCACCGCGCGCCGCTGCACCTGCAGCTATTGCCGGATGCGGGGCGCGGTGGCGGTTTCGGCCGACCTTTCCGGCATCACCATCCTCGCGGGCGAGGATGCGATCGCGACCTACCAGTTCAACACCATGACGGCGAAGCACCATTTCTGCCGCCATTGCGGAATCTACACGCATCATCAACGCCGCTCCAACCCGCAGCAATATGGCGTCAACGTCGCCTGCCTGGAAGGGCTGAGCCCGTTCGATTTCACCGAGGTGCCGGTGCTGGACGGCGTGCATCATCCCAGGGACATGGCCGCATCCGGCCCCCGCCTTGCCGGCTATCTCCGTTTCGAGCCCGCCGGTCAGCCCTGATCGTCCCAGCGCGCGGCCGCCGCCGCGTCGCCCGCGCGCGGCTCCACCCAGGCTTCGCGCCCGTCGGCGAAGCGCTCGCGCTTCCAGAAGGGGGCGGCCGTCTTCAGCCAGTCGATCAGGAAGGCCGAGGCCTCCAGCGCCGGGCCGCGATGCATGGCCGCCGTGCCGACGAACACGATCCGCTCCCCCGGCGCCAGCGGCCCATGGCGGTGGATCAGCGTCAGCCCCAGCAGCGGCCAGCGCCGTTCGGCCTCGACCGCGATGCGCGCCATCGCCTGTGCGGTCATGCCGGGATGATGTTCCAGCAGCAGCTCGACAAGGCCGCCCTCGCCCCGGACGATGCCGGTGAAGCTCGCCACCCCGCCGCCGCCCAGCGCCTCCAGCCGGGCCAGCTCCTCGCCCGGATCGAAGCGCTCGATCTGGACGCGGATGTCCCTCATCCCCCCGTGACCGGGGGAAAGAGCGCGATTTCCCGCGCGCCGGCGATCGGCGCCGCGAAATCCACGAAATCCTGGTCGATCGCCGCGCGCAGCCGATGCGGCTCGGCAAAGGCTGTGGCATGGCCGGGCGAGCGGCCGGAAAGCCAGCCGACGAGATCGCCCAGCGTCGCGACGCCCTCGGGCGGCGTCACCGTTTCGGCGCCGGTGCCGACCGCCTCGCGCACCCAGGCGAAATAGAGCATCTCGATCGCCGCCATGGGCACTAGTCCATATGCTTCAGGCCGACGCGCAGATAATCCCAGCCGGTCAGCAGGGTGAGCGCGGCGGCCATCCACAGGCTGAAGAAGCCGACCCAGGCCACCCACGGCCATTGCGGCACCGCGCCCGCCAGGATCAGCGCGCCCAGCGAGACGAGCTGGAAGGTCGTCTTCCACTTGGCAAGCTGGCTCACCGGCACCGATACGCGCAGGTCCGCCAGGAATTCGCGCAGGCCCGAAACCGCGATCTCGCGCAGCAGGATCACCAGCGCCGCGATCACGGCATAGCCGTCGATATCACGGGTGAAGACGAGCATCACGATCACCGCCGCCACCATGATCTTGTCGGCGATCGGATCGAGGAACACGCCCAGCTTCGAAACCGTGCCCCGCGCGCGGGCGAGATAGCCGTCGAAATAATCGGTAACGCCCATCAGCACATAAAGGCCGAAGGCCAGCGCATAATCATACCAGCCCGGCTTCCACAGCAGGAATACCAGGATCGGCACCGCCAGAATGCGCGAAAGCGTAAGGATATTGGGCAAGGTCAGCATGTTTCGGGCATCGTCTTAGCGCGCTTTGCCGGCCTTGGGGAGTGCGATCGGCATGGCGATGCCATGGCGGGCGACAATGCTTGGTCCCGCCCCGCCCATGGGCTATGCAGCGCGACCGATAAGAACAAGGCGAACCACGCTCGGCATGCATGCATCGATAGGGCTTCTAGCCAGAAGGCGGTTCCTGCCGCTGTTCGTCACCCAGTTCCTGGGGGCTTTCAACGACAACCTCTTCAAGACCGCGATGGTGCTGTTCGTCACCTACGAGGTCTATTCGGACCCCCGCGTCGAAGCCTGGTTCAACGCCATCGCCACCGGCCTGTTCATCCTGCCCTTCTTCCTGCTGTCCGCGCTTTCCGGCCAGCTTGCCGACACCCGCGACAAGGCCCGCATCGTCCGGCTGGTGAAGACGGCGGAAATCGGCATCATGGCCGTGGGCGCCACCGGCCTGCTGCTGTCGTCCGTGGCGCAAGGCTGGTCTATCGGGCTGATGCTGCTGGCGGTGCTGGCAATGGGTGTCCATTCCACCTTCTTTGGCCCGATAAAATACGCGATCCTGCCCCAGCACCTGAAGGAGGATGAGGTGCTGGGCGGCACCGGGCTGGTCGAGGCCGGCACCTATATCGCCATCCTCGCCGGCACGATCCTGGCGGGTTTCATGAGCCGCAACGAGGGCGCGGTGGCCGTCACCGTCCTCGGCGTCGCGGCGCTGGGCTGGCTTTCCGGCCGGCAGGTGCCGCCGGCCCCGCCGCTGGGCGATACGCCGCCGCTCGATTTCCACATCGTCCGCTCCTCGATCCGGCTGGTATCGGCGACGATGCACATCCCCCGCCTGTTCCTGGCGATCTGCGCAATCAGCTTCTTCTGGGCGATCGGATCGATCCTGGTGGTGATCTTCCCGCCGCTGGTGAAGAATGTGTTCACCGCCGACGAGACCGTCGCCAGCCTGTTCCTCGGCATCTTCTCGGTCGGCGTCGCCATCGGATCGGTGCTCATCAACCGCCTGCTCGGCGCCCATGTCTCCGCCCGCTACGCGCCGGCGGCCGTGATCGCGATGGGCATGGCGGTGCTGTTCATGTTCCACGTCGCCAATGGCTGGCAGGGGCAGCCGGAAGGGCATCTCTACAGCCTCGCCGAATTCACGCACCATCCCGGCGCGATCGAGGTGTTCGCCGCCCTGTTCGGGGTGGCGGTGTGCGGCGGCATGTTCGTGGTGCCGCTCTACGCCTTCCTCACCACCACCGTCGCCAAGGATCAGACGGCGCGCACCGTCGCCGCCAACAATATCGTCAATTCAGGGGCGATGGTGCTGGGATCGCTGGCGATCATGGGGCTGACGGCGATGGGCGTCACCGTCGTCCAGTCGCTGCTGCTGGTCGCCGCCATGTGCCTGGTTTCGGCCTGGATCGCCTGGAAGCTGCACTGCGCCTGCGACTGACGGGGCCGATGCCCGCTCCGGCTCCGGACGAAAGGCCCTTCAGCCCAGGAAGGTCAGGAAGAACAGGAATCCCGCCGCGAAGGTGATCGCGAACAGCCGCGCATCCTCGGCCTTCCAGCCCGATCCCGCGTCCGCCGGCAAGGCTTCGCCCCGCGCCAGCGGCACGGACGCCACCGGCCGGATGACAGCACCGGCGAGGAGCGGGCGAATCCGTCGCCCCGCCCTGCCCGGCGATCGATATGGGGTGCCACGGCCGGCACCGAATCCCGTGCGTGCCTCGATCATATGCAAGGCTTAACGCCTTGGTAACGATTCTGTCGCCTGCGGAATTTGCGGGGCGATGTCCCGTCGCGGGACGGGACATCGCAGCAGCCCGGCCGGCCGTCAGAGCGGCGTGGAGCCGCCGCCCGGTGTCGTCGGCGGTTTCTTCGTCCGCGCCTTGGCGATCGATTTCTTCACCGATTCGACGATCTCGCCCGATGTGGCCGCGATCTTCTTGCGCCCCAGCGTCGCGGCGATGCCGGCGCCGACCGCGACGACCGCGGCCGCAGCACCGATGGCGACGTTGCGCGAGGTGGCCGGCGGCAGCTTGTCCTTCGCCTTGGCGGCGGTGGCCTTCGCCTTGCTCGCCGTGGCCTTGGCGCGGGTGGAGGCCGATTTCGCCAGCGCGCTCACCTCCGCTTCCACCTTGTCGATCGCCGCGCGGGCGCGGGTGGCGGGCTTGGCCGGCGCCGATTTGGCGGCGGCAGCGGACCGGGCCGTCTTCGCCGCAATCCGGGGCTTGGCGGCCGCCGGGGCCTTGGGTGCCGTGCGCTTGGTCGTCGCCGATTTGGCGGTCGAGCGGGCGGCCCGGCGGCGGACCGGCTTGGCGGGGGCGTCTCCGATCGGGGTATCAGCCATCATCGTCTCCCATCAGACTTCGGGATAACGAACATATGGCGGCGCTTGCGGTTCCGAAACGATAAAGTGCGATCGTTCGGCGGCGTGCTTCAGCCGCGCACCAGCGTCACCTGCGCGACATCGATTCCCCGCCCGCGAAAGCCGCCCTCGCAATACATGAGGTAGTAACGCCACAGCCGCACGAAGGCATCGTCGAACCCCGCCGGCAGCGCGCCGCCCGCCACCGCCCGGTCGAAGCGTTCGCGCCAGCGCCGCAGCGTTTCGGCATAATGCAGGCCGAACCGGTCGATCGCCTGCCAGGCCAGCCCCGCCTTCTCGGCGATGGCGCGGAACCGGCTTTCCGAAAGCAGCAGCCCGCCGGGGAAGATATAGGCCTGGATGAAATCGGCGCCGGTCGCATAATTGGCGAAGATCGCATCGTCGATATCGATGAACTGGATACCGGCGCGGCCGCCCGGCTTCAGCAGCCGCGCGATCGCTTCCAGATAGGCCGGCCAATAGGCCTCGCCCACCGCCTCCACCATCTCGACGCTGGCCACCGCATCGAAGCGGCCCTGGACGTCGCGATAATCGACCAGCCGGAAATCCACCCGATCGGCGAAGCCCGCGGCGGCGATCCGCGCCTCGGCATAGGCCTTCTGCTCGGCCGAAAGCGTGATGCCCGTCACCCGCGCGCCATAATCGCGCGCGGCGATCTCGGCGAGGCCGCCCCAGCCGCAGCCGATCTCCAGCAGATGATCCCCCGGCTTCAGCATCAGCCGGTCGAGCAGCATCCTGACCTTGCGCTCCTGCGCGGCCTCCAGCGGCTCGTCGGCCGAAATCGGCTCGGCGAAGCGGGCGCTGGAATAGGCCATCGTCCCGTCGAGCCAGGCGGCGTAGAAATCATTGCCGAGATCGTAGTGGAATTCGATATTGCGCCGCGCGCCGCTGCGATCGTTGCGGCGGAGCGCGTGGCGCAGGCGGTTGACCAGCCGGCCCAGCCCCTGCGCCCGGCCGATCTCGCCCAAAGCCACGCGATTGCGCATGAACAGATCGAACAGCGGCACGGGATCGGGGCTGGTCCATTCGCCTTCCGCCCAGGCGCGATACCAGCCGATCGATCCGCCGGTGATCAGCCGCACCAGCGCGCGCCAGTTCCTCACCTCGACCACGGCGACGGGGCCGTCAGCCCGGCCGCCCAGCAGCCGGCGGGTGCCGTCCGGCAGGGTCGCATCGATCGCGCCCGCCTCCAGCCCGCGGTCGACATGGTCCAGCAGCCGGCGGAAGCCGGGCGCCAGCAGCCGCGCCCACAGGCCGCCGCCCGTGGAAAATCCGCGATCGGCCGTCACCAGATGGCGGCCCCGCATGGGTTTTTCGGCGTTCATCCTGTCCTCGAGCCCAGACCCGCATTTGCGCCGAAGTCGATGACGAATGCAATCGGGAGAGAAAGGGCGCGGCCTTTTCCTCCGCGCCTCCGGCCGGGCCCCAAAAAACGGGGAGGAACCGGCGCTTGATGGCGACGCCGGCTCCTCCCCGGTGCGGCGGCGGGATGGCGCCGCCGCCGCAACACCGGTCAGGCGCGCGACACGCTGATCACCGTGCGCTGGGCGAATTCGGTGAGGCCCTCCTTGCCGAATTCCACGCCGAGCCCCGATTGCTTGGCGCCCGCAAAGGGAATGTGCGGGCCGAAATGGGTATGGTGGTTGATCCACACCGTGCCGCTTTCGATCTGGCTGGCGACGGCCACCGCCTTGTCGATGTCCTCGGACCATACCGATCCGCCCAGGCCATATTCGGAGGAATTGGCCCGGCCGATCACGTCGGCGGGGTCGTCATAGGCGATCACCGGCAGGATCGGGGCGAACTGCTCCTCGTCCACCAGTTTCGATCCGTCGCCGATGTCGCGCACCAGCGTCGGCTCGATGAAGTAACCGCCGCCCTCGCGCGCGCGGCCGCCGGCGATCACCCGGCCATCGGCGTGGGCGGCCTCCAGATAGGTCTTGGCCTTCTCATATTGCTGGGCGTTCTGCAGCGGGCCGACGCGGGTGCCCTGCTCCAGCCCGTCGCCCAGCGCGAGCTGCGCCACCTCGCTCGCCAGCGCGTCGCACATCTCCTCATAGATGGAACGGTGGACGTAGAGGCGCTTCAGCGCGATGCACACCTGGCCGGCGTTGAAGAAGGCGCTGCCCACGGCGCGCTGCGCGGTCTTGGCGATATCGGCGTCGGGAAGGACGATGCCGGCGTCGTTGCCCCCCAGCTCCAGCGTCAGCCGCTTGAGCGAGGATGCCGCCGCCTCCATCACCTTGCGGCCGGTGGGCGTGGAACCGGTGAAGCTGATCTTGGCGACATCGGGGTGCGAGGTCAGCACCGCGCCGAGATCGTTCTTGTCGACCAGCACGTTGACGATGCCGGCGGGGAAGATGTCCTTCGCCAGCTTCCCGATCATCAGCGCGGTGACGGGCGTGGTCGGCGCGGCCTTCCAGATGAAGCTGTTGCCCAGGAGCACGGCGGGCGCGAGCTTGTAGCAGCCGATCAGCAGCGGGAAATTCCACGGCGTGATGCCGGCGACCACGCCCAGCGGACGATAATGGGCCTGGATGTGATAGGCCTCGTCGTCCTGCACCGTCTCCGGCTCCAGCGACTGGGCGGCGAAATGGCGGATGAACACGGCGGCATAGGCGGTTTCGGCCTGGGCCTGCTCCAGCGGCTTGCCCTGCTCCATCACCAGCGTGCGGGCGAGATCGGCGGCGTTCGCGTCGATCGCGTCGGCCAGGCGCACCAGCGCCGCCTGCCGTTCGGCGAGCGGCTTCGCCGCCCAGCCCGGCTGGGCCGCCTTGGCCGCGGCGATCGCGCGCAGCATATCGGCTTCGGACGCGCGGGCGACGCTGGTGAAGGGCTGCCCGGTCGCGGGGTTCACCACCTCCAGCTCCGCCGATCCGTCGGTCAGCGCGCCATCGATCAGCATCTGATATTCGGCCATCTCGTCATCCTCCATGCCGCCGGCTCGGGCCGGCGTTTCCGGGGGAGGCTATGCGATGGTGAGGAGTCGGTCCTAGTCCGTTTGGAGGGGGTGGCCGAAGGACCGGCCATCAGTGCGGGCCGGATCGCCCGTCAAGCTCCGCAAGCCTCTGCGCCAGATCCCGATTCATCGCATGGAGCCGCGCGATCAGCCGGGCATTCTCGATCGCGGTCGCGGCCGATCGCGCCAGCGCCTCCGGCATCGCCACCTCGGTCTTCTTCGGCACGCGGATGCGATCCCAATAGGCGCCCAGCGCGGCGATGGCCGCGGGCGCCCCGATCGGCACCATCACCAGGCTGCGAACGAAGGTCTGCCGATAGGCCTCGATCGGCACGCGGGGATCGGCGGTGATATCGGGGATGACGGCCGTCTGGCGGTGGCGCATCGCCCAACCGGACACGCAGGTTTCAGCCGGGAAGCGCTGGCCGGCCCAGAGCGGCTCCACCGCATCCTCGGCCACATAGAAGCACTGGTCCCCGTCCTTGAGCACCACGGCGATGCCGTCCGCGCCCACGATGCTGCGCGCCGATCCGCGCAGCATATCGATCACCTCATCGTCCGAACGGGCGCCGGCAAGCTGCTCGATCGTCGAGGCGAGGCTATACCAGCGGTCGTCCTCGTCGGCGAAGCCCGCCGCCCCCTTCATCCGATCGCGGCCATATCCGGGTTGATCGACCACAAGCCCAATATCCCCTGCCCGTTCCGAAGCATAGGACGCGAATCCGCCGTGCCTTGAGCAGAAATACGTTCAAACCGGATCGTTCCGCACATAGCTGCCGGATATGCGATTCTCCGGCGGCGGCATCCGCAAGGATGTCAGGCGGCCGCGGGCAGCCTCAGCCGCGCGAGCAGGCCGCCCAGATCCTCGCTTTCCTCCAGGCTGACCGTGCCGCCGTAAATCTCCACGACATCGCGGACGATGGCGAGGCCCAGGCCCGTGCCCGGCTTGCCGGTGTCCAGCCGCGCCCCGCGATGGAACAGCACGCGCCGATCCGCCTCGGGAATGCCGGGGCCGTCATCCTCGACGATGATCTCGACATAGCCGGCGTCGCGCTTCACCTCCACGAACACGCGGCCCTGGCCATATTTGGCGGCATTCTCGATCAGGTTGCCGACGATCTCCTCGAGGTCCTGATGCTCGACATGGACGGCGGCGTCCTTCACGCCGGCCAGGTCCACCGTCACATGGCGATGGAGCCGGGCCATGGCGCGTTCCACCGCCTTCAGCGCGGGCCACACCTCGGCCCGGCTCTGCATCTGGCCGCGCCGGCCGACGGCGCGGGCGCGGGCGAGATGGTGGTCCACCTGCCGGCGCATCGTCGTCGCCTCGCGGATCACCGTGTCCTTGAGGTCGGGGCTGCCGGCGGTCGCCTCGTTCATGATGACGGTGAGCGGCGTCTTCAGCGCGTGGGCGAGGTTGCCGGCATGGCGGCGCGCTTCCTCCGCCTGCTTCTCATTATGGGCGAGCAGCGCGTTCAGCTCCTCCACCAGCGGCACGATCTCGTTGGGCACGGCATCGTCCACCAGCGCGATCTGGCCGGCGCGCACCGCGCTGATGCCGCGCCTTATCTTGCGCAGCGGCCAGAGGCCGTAGGTCGCCTGCAACGCCGACGCGACGATCAGCCCCAGCCCCAGCAGGGCGAAGGACCGCACCAGCGTGCGCCGCAGGGTGGCGATCTGCTCGTCCAGCGCCGCGCGCCCTTGCGCCACCTGGAAGCGCCAGCGCGTGCCCGATCCCGGCAGGCGCACGTCGCGTTCCAGCACGCGCAACGGCTCGTCGGCGAATTCGCGGCTGTCATAGACATGGACCGAATCGTCGCCATGCTGCGCCTTCACCGTCAGCGCCCGATCCCACAGCGATCGCGACCGGAAGGTTTCGAAGCCGCGCCCGCTGATCTGGTAATAAAGGCCCGAATAGGGCTCCAGGAAACGCTGGTCGGCGAGCGGCCGGTTGAAGCGCACCTCCCCGTCCGGCCCGATTTCCGACGATGCGATCATCGCCGTCAGCACATATTCGAGCTGCGCGTCGAAATTGCGGGTGATGGCGGAGGAAAGCACGCGATCGAGCGCGAGGCCCCCGCCCACCAGCAGCACGAATATCCACGCCGCCGAAATCACGATCATCCGCCGCGTGAGCGATCCGGTGGATCGCGCGGTGGACGGCGGCGGCCGCAGCCGCGCGCGCAGCAGGCGCAGGAAGGCGGGCAGGCGATAAAGCAGCGGCACCGCCTCCGTTGCGGGAGACGGCGGCGGCGCGGCTTCGGGCTCGGGCGGCTGGCTCATCGGCGGCTCAAGGCCGCTGGAGGACGGGCTTTCGCCCATTGGACGGCACCGGCGCGCTCCCCCAGCCGGCCACCCCGCGGCAATATGTTATGGGTGGCCGGATCGGGGCGCCTGAAATGCGCTGAAGGCGAATTTTCCAACGATCTCTCAGGCGTCCGGGTCCTCGAGGCTGTAGCCCAGGCCCCGGATGGTGGTGATCACATCCTGGCCCAGCTTCTTGCGGATGCGGGTGACGAACACCTCGATCGTGTTCGAATCGCGATCGAAATCCTGGTCGTAGATATGCTCGATCAGCTCGGTGCGGCTCACCACCTTGCCCTTGTGGTGCATCAGGTAGCTCAGCAGCTTATATTCCTGCGCGGTCATCTTCACCGGCTCGCCGGCCAGCGTGACCTTGCCCGATCGCGTGTCGAGCCGCACGTCGCCCGCCACCAGCTCGGACGAAGCATTGCCCGAGGCGCGGCGGATCAGCGCGCGCAGCCGGGCGATCAGCTCCTCCGTCTGGAAGGGCTTGGCGAGATAGTCGTCGGCGCCGGCATCGAGGCCCGCCACCTTGTCCGACCAGCTGTCCCGCGCCGTCAGCACCAGCACGGGGGTTTCCTTGCCTTCCTTGCGCCACCTGTCGAGCACGGTCAGCCCGTCGAGCTTGGGCAGGCCCAGATCGAGGATGATCGCATCGTAATTTTCGGTGGAGCCCAGGAAATGGCCGTCCTCGCCATCGGTGGCCAGATCGACGGCATAGCCCGCTCCTTCGAGCGTGGCGCGAAGCTGGCGGCCGAGATTCGGCTCGTCCTCGACAATCAGTACGCGCATATTTCAGTCATTCTCCCGAACGGCGAAGGATCTGGCCGGTGCGTCCGTCCACGTCGATCCATATCACGGAACCGTTCCGCATGAACTTCATGCGATACATGTTCGATCCTGCATCATATTCGGGTCGGCCGAGATAATCGCCCCTGATCTGCGGCAGCACGCGGCGCTCCAGCATCGGCAACGGCTGGCTGCGGCCGCTGCGCACGGCTTCGAACGCGGCATCCTGATCGCGGCGGCCGGCCTCCGCCGGCGCGGCGATCGCGCTGACGGCAAGGGTGCCCGCCAAGCAGGGCAGAACTAAAGTCTTCATCGGCATGGGCTTGTGGCATAGGGCCTCCGCCTTGAATAGGTCATGAATGCCACAGCCTTGCGCCAATCGTCGCGCGAAAGGCGCGGAAAACGGCCATCCCGGCCTGAACAGCCGCGCGGCCCGCCCCTTCAGGCGTAAAGATCCACCACCTCGGCATCGGGCGCCACGGCGGCCAGCAGCAGGCTACGATGGCAGGCGGCGGGATCGCGCTCGAAACAGAGGAGGGCGCTCGGCGCCTCCCCGGCCAGCTCGATCATCCGCGCCGCCGCGACGATCGCGTCCGGCTGCTCCAGTTGCCCGGCATAGACGGATTCGAGGCCGGCCCTGTCCCCCTTGCGCGCCGCCTCGCGCCCGGCCGGCGGCGTGCCGAGCGGCTTCAGGTGGACATAATCGATGCCGGCCTCCTTCAGCCCCGCCGCCAGCACGGTCTTGGAGAAACCGGGCTTGCGGGACAGCGGCACGGCGCGCACGTCGATCACCCGCTTCACGCCCGCATCGCGCAGCGCGGCGATGAAGTCCGCCTGGGTCGCGCCTTCATAGCCGATCGTGAAAATCCGCATCAGGCGGCCGCCCCGCCCAGTTCCGGCGGCATCCGCGCGCCGGCGCGGCGCAGCCACCATTCGGCCGCGAGCAGGTTGGGCACCCAGCACAGCCAGGCGACGATGCGATAGGCCGGCACGAAATCGCCGAACGCCATGATCAGCAGCGGCAGCTCGATACGGAGCGTCACGGCGGCGAAGATCAGGGCATAGCTGCGGATCATCCAGCGGCGATGCGCGGCAACCCGGCGGGACCGGATGGCGATCCAGCCGGCGGCGGTCGTCAGCATCGTCAGCACCGCGAGCAGGCCGAAGCCGGTGGCCGCAATCGGCCCCGTATCGGCATAAGGCGCCAGGTAGAGGCCGGCCGCGCCGCCGAGGATCGCGGCGGTGGCATAAGCCCGCCCCAGCCAGCGGTGCAGCCCATAGCTTGCCGATCGGATCGCGGGATTCAGCTGGATGAAGCCCACGCCCAGCGCCACCGCGCCGAAACCGGCATGGACGTAGATCGCCCAGGGGTGCCGGAGGAAGCTATCCCGCAGGCCCGCCGCGAAGGCGGGCGGCCCGACGATCGGATAGCGCGCGGCATAGGCCGACACCCCCAGCGCCAGCAGGCCCGCGATCGCGAAGCCGGCCCAGCCCGATCGGCTCAGGCCGGCGCGTGGCATACCGCCTCGATATTATGGCCGTCGGGATCGAGCGCGAAGGCGCCGTAATAATCGGCATGATAATGCGGCCGCAGGCCGGGCGCGCCATTGTCCCTGCCGCCGGCGGCGATCGCGGCGGCGTGGAAGGCATCGACGGCGGCGCGATCGGGCACCGCGAAGGCGACATGCACCTCGCCCCCCGCCGGGGCATCGCCATATATCCAGAAGAAGGGCTTGCCTTCGCAGCCATAGCCCAGCGCGCTGCCGGGCGTGCCCTTCATCTCGGGCGTTATCTCCATGACGAGGGCGATGCCGAGCGGCGCGAGCGCCGCCGCATAGAAAGCCCGCGACCGGGCGATGTCCGTTGCCGTCAAGCCGATATGGTCGATCAAGCTCCCGCTCCCACTCGCTTCCGTGCGCTTAACCTTCTATCGCACTTCGCCATGACTCACGACATTCATATCATCGGCGGCGGGCTGGCCGGGTCCGAGGCCGCGTGGCAGATGGCCGAGGCCGGATATCGCGTGCGGCTTTCCGAGATGCGCGGCGTGGAAGGCACGCCCGCGCACAAGACGGACGACCTGGCCGAGCTGGTCTGTTCCAACAGCTTCCGTTCCGACGACGCGGCAAGCAACGCCGTCGGCCTGCTCCATGCCGAGCTTCGCCAGCTTAACTCACTCATCATGGCCTGCGCCGACGCGCATCGCGTGCCGGCGGGCTCCGCGCTGGCCGTGGACCGGGACGGCTTCTCCGCCGCCGTGACGAAACGGGTTTCGGATCATGAGCGGATCGAGCTGGTGCGCGAACGCGTGGACGGCCTGCCGCAAGGCCCGGCGATCATCGCCACCGGCCCGCTGACGGCCGCGCCGCTCGCGCAATCCATCCTCGCCGAAACCGGCGAGGCGGAACTCGCCTTCTTCGATGCGCTGGCCCCCATCGTCCACCGCGACACGATCGACATGGACGTGGCCTGGTTCCAGAGCCGCTGGAACAAGGGCGACGGCAAGGATTATATCAACTGCCCGCTCGACAAGGACCAGTATCTCGCCTTCATCGATGCGCTGATGACGGGCGAGAAGACCGCCTTCAAGGAATGGGAGGCCGATACGCCCTATTTCGACGGCTGCATGCCGATCGAGGTGATGGCCGAACGCGGCGTCGATACGCTGCGCCACGGGCCGATGAAGCCGGTCGGCCTCGATGATCCGCGCACCGGGCGCTGGCCCTATGCCGTCGTCCAGCTCCGCCAGGATAATGCGCTCGGCACGCTGTGGAACATCGTCGGCTTCCAGACGAAGCTGAAGCATGCCGAACAGGTCCGCATCTTCCGCACCATACCGGGGCTGGAAAAGGCGGAATTCGCCCGGCTGGGCGGGCTGCACCGCAACACCTTCATCAATTCGCCGCGCCTGCTGGATGGCGAGCTACGGCTGAAGAGCGCGCCGCACATCCGCTTCGCCGGCCAGATCACCGGCTGCGAAGGCTATATCGAATCCGCCGCCGTCGGCCTGCTTGCCGCGCGTTTCGCCGCCGCCGATCTGGGCGGCCGCACGCTGGCGCCGCCGCCGGTCGAAACCGCGCTCGGCGCGCTGCTGGGCCATATCACCGGCGGCGCGGATGCGGAGACGTTCCAGCCGATGAACGTCAATTTCGGCCTGTTCCCGCCCATCCCCGGCCGGACGAAGAAGGCCGACCGCAAGCTGCTCTATACGACGCGCGCGCGGGAAAAGCTTGCCGACTGGATCGGCGCCGCCGCCTGATCCTCAGCCCTCCTCGCCCTCGTCTCGCGCGGGCGGCGGCGGGCAGTTGGGGCGGGCGGGCGCCTTGCGGGCGACGCGGGTGGTGGCGAACTCGGCAGCGTCCAGCGCGCCCGAACGATCCGCATCGGCCTGGCCGAACTTGTCGATCGTGCGGACGGCATATTCCTCGAACGAAAGCCGGCCGTCGCCATTGGTATCGAGCTTGGCGAAGGCCTTGCGCCGCGCCGCCAGATATTCCTCGCGGCCGACCCGGCCGTCCCTGTCGCGATCGTAGCGGGCGAAGCGGCGCTGCTCGCGCGTCCGCTCGCTCGCCTGGGGCGGGTCCGTATCCGCGCCCGCATCGGCGGGTGCTGCGATCAGCGGGGCCGGCGGCAGCGCGGCCGGCCCCGCATCCGCCGCCCGCCCGCTCCACCAGAAGAAACCCGCAGCCGCCAGCAGCAGCGCCGATGCGACGCCCGCCAGGAATCGCGCCATGATCGTCTCCCCCCATGTCCCCTGGGGCGGAAGGCTATCGCGTCTCCGCTCAGCGGCCAAGCAGTCCCGCAACGATCGCCCGGCCGAGCCGCGCCGGCGATCCCTGCCGCCGCGCCGCCGGATCGCCCGCCCGCGCATCGTGCCGCGCCAGCGCCGCCAGCACGCCCAGCGGCCGCAGCGCGCGCGGCCAGCGCCGCCGCGCCAGCAACGCCGCCGCCCGCGCCTGCAATTCCGCCCGATCCTCGTCCGGCCCGTCTCCGGCGGCCAGCCGGTCGATCAGCGCCCAGCCCTCCCCGGCATCGGCCAGGTCGCGCGGCGCGGCCTCGCCCAGCAGCCGCGCCGACAGATCGAACAAGGCGCGCCCGCGCGCGCGCGCGTGACGACCAAGGTCCGGCGGCAGATCCGCCAGCGCCGCCCAGCCTTCCTCCAGCGCCGCGACATCGGCGCCGGCAAGGCCCAGCGGCAGGATATGCGCCGCCACGTCCTGCAGCAGCGGCTCGTCCGGCGGGGGGCCGTCGTCCAGCGCCTCCAGCGCCTCGCGCCACCAGGCCAGGCGGATCGCGCGGATCATCGGCTCCTGCGCCATCGCCAGCACCGCGCCCAGCCGCTCGTCCAGCCGCCACAGCACCGCCAGCGCCGCCCGCCGGTCCGCCGGCGCATAGACAAGCGCGAGCGCGCGTTCGGGATCGTCGGGCGGGATCATGCCGCCCGCCATAATCCCGCCGCGCGCGCCGCCCAACCGATATTGCGCAAGCCCACGGCCGAACGACGGCAACGCCGCGTTAACCACGGGATTTCAGATAGCCTTAGCCCTTCCCTGCGATGAAGGCAGACAGGCGCGCGTGGGGCGCCGGGCGGGGCGACCAAATGGCTCGGATAAACGAACGCGAAATACGCAATCATCCGAAGGGCCTGCACGAAAAGGGCCGGCGCGGATTCCTGGCACGGCTGCGCGACGATACCCGCGGCAACGTGCTCGCCATCGCCACGGCGGCGATCATCCCGCTGCTCTGCCTCATCGGCTCCGGCATCGATCTGAGCCGCGCCTATGCCGCCCAATCACGCCTGCAAGTCGCCTGCGACGCCGCCGCCCTCGCCGGCCGCCGCGCGATGAGCGCGGGCGTGGTGGACAGCACCGTCACCACCGAAGCGGAGAAATTCTTCAACTTCAACTTCCCGCAAGGCAGCTTCGATACCGATCATTTCACCTTATCCACCAAGGCCAAGGATGGCACGGAAAAGGGAAAGACGACCGTGCTGGTGAGCGCGCAGACGCGCATCCCGACATCGATCATGAAGATATTCGGCTTCGAATATCTGCCGCTCTCGGTCACATGCGATGCGCGCCAGGATTTCGTGAACACCGATGTCATGCTGGTGCTGGACGTCACCAAATCGATGGATGAAAATCTTGGCGGCAGTCCCAAGATCGCCGCCCTGCGAGAGGCCGTTATGGCTCTCTACGACGAGCTGGCGCCGGTTCAGGATCAGCTTAAAAAGGCCGGCCTGCAACTCCGCTATGGAATCGTGCCCTACTCCAGCAACGTGAACGTCGGAAACGTGGTTAGGGGCATAAACAATAGCTATGTTGAAAGCGATAAATGGACTTACCATTCGCGAAAGTTGACATACAAGCACACCAAGGCTGTCAACAACCAATCCGATTGCAACGATATTCCTGCCGAATATCGCTCCTATAGCAACAAGCAATGCACATATTATGATTCCGACAGCACAGGCAATCAGTCCACCTGGATATACATGCCCGTAGAGTATGATATCGCCAATTTCGTCAAGGGCAACGAGGTGGACGTCCCGTCCAGGGATAGCGGAACGACGAAGAAAGCCAAGTGGGCGGGCTGCATCGAGGAAGCCCAAACGACGTCATCGATCACGACGTCTTCGGACTATACCATCCCCTCCGGCGCCCATGACCTTGACCTGGACCTCATTCCGAACAGCAAGGAAACCCGCTGGAAACCCTTCTGGCCAGAGGTAACCTATCTTCGTGCAGCGGGAACGAGCGCGGATATCAATGGTGAATATCTGCCCAGGAAGGGGACTCCGACGACACCGGAAAACGCCTATACGGCCTGCCCGTCCGAAGCTCGCCGGCTCACCGCCTGGTCGAGAGACGACCTCAAGGCCTATATCGATAATCTGGTCACCACCGGCGGCACCTATCACGATATCGGGCTGATCTGGGGCGGCCGACTGCTCTCCCGAAAAGGCGTGTTCAAGAGCGACAATCCCGAGCAGGTCGGCAGCATGCCGGTCAGCCGCTTCCTGATCTTCCTGACCGATGGCGCGCTGGCGCCGAATGTCGACAGCTATTCCGCTTATGGCATCGAACAACTCGACAGGAAGATCACCGGCACCGCAAACACCTCGACCCAGACGAGCCGCCACGAGCAGCGGTTCAAGATGGTCTGCCACGCAATCAAGGGCCAGAGCGTGTCGATCTGGGTGATCAGCTTCACTTCCACCGATCCCAGCGCCGCGCTGAAGGAGTGCGCCAGCAGCCCGAATCAGGTTTCGAAATCGTCCGACAAAGCCCAGCTGATCGCCAAGTTCGTGGAAATCGGTAAGAATATCGGCTCGCTGAGGCTCACCCAATGACGCGCGCGTGCCGGAACCGGCTCGCCCGCGACCAGCGGGGCGCCACCATCGTCGAACTGGCATTCGTGATGCTGCCGTTCCTGGGCATCCTGCTGGGCTTCATTGATTTCGGTTACAGCATGTATCTGGGATCGGTGGTGGAGGGCACCGTCCACCGGGCGGCGCGGCTGGCCACGGTGGGCGATATGCCCGCCGATAAGGTGGACGAATATATACGCGATCAGCTTTCCGCTTTCTCCAACACCGCCACGATCGAGATCGAGAAGACCAACTATTACGAATATTCGGGCATCGGCCGGCCGGAGAAGATCACCAAGGATCGTGGCCCAGTGGGCGAAGACCCCAGCGACTGCTTCGAGGATCTGAACGGTGACGGCATCCGCAACACCGTCGCCGGACGCGCCGGCCTCGGTGGATCGGACGACATCGTCTATTACAAGGTGACGGCCAGTTTCGAGCGGCTGGTGCCGCTGACCAAGATCTTCGGCTTCTCGCCCACGGCCACCGTCAGCTCCGGCACGGTGCTGCGCAACCAGCCTTATGCATCGCAGACCATCCCCAAGGAGGTATGCCCCGGTGGCTGACCTCTCCACCCTCCACCGCAGCCAAAGTGGCGTGGCGATGACCGAATTCGCCTTTGTCCTTCCGCTGCTGCTGCTGCTCGGGCTAGCGGGCATCGAAACGGCCAACTATGCCATCGCCCATCTGCGCATCAGCCAGATCGCCATGGCCACTGCCGACAATGCCGCGCGCGTGCGCGATTCGATCGACGAATATGACATCAACGAGCTGTTCATCGGCGCCAAGCTGGTGGGCCAGAGCATCGACTTCGCCGATCATGGCCGGATCATCCTGTCCAGCGTGGAGCCCCGCACGGTCGCACCGACCATGACCAACGGCAAACCCAACCAGTGGATCCGCTGGCAGCGCTGCTTCGGGATGAAGCAGGCCGCCTCCAGCTTCGGCGCGCCCAGGACCAAGGGCGGGACGATCATCACCAATGGGAGCGAGGCGGATTCGGACGCCACCAAATCCAGCGACCAGGCCAAATCCCTGCCTGAAGCCAACGGCACCCCCACGCCGACCGGCATCGGCCCGGCCAACAACCAGATCGGCGCCAGCCCCGGCACCGCGCTGATGTTCGTGGAGGTCGTCTATGATTATCAGCCGCTGGTCCCCAATTCGATCCTGAAGGATCGCACGATCCGCTACACCAGCGCCTTCAACGTCCGCCAGCGCTCGGATCAGGTGATGAAGACCGGGGGCATCGCCGCCGGTCAGCGCTCCACCTGCAACCGCTATTATAGCTGACCGGACTGACGACCCGGCAGGCCCACGGCAAGAGCCCGCCTGCCTTACTACCGCGGCAGCACCCCTCCCAGCATCGGCGGGCCGAAGCGGGCGAAGGCGTGGCTCTTGAGGTCGATCGGCTCCTTCAGCATCTCCACCCGTTCGAACAGGCGGACATAGCCGGAATGGCGGATGCGCCATTCGCCGTCGCGGTGGACATAATGGTCGTGATAGAGCGCGGTGCCGTGGGTCATGCGGTTGGTGGCCATGTTCACCGCCCAGTCGACCATATACCAGCGCCCCTCGGCTACGGCGCCGTCTTCCGCCACGTCGATCTCGGGCATCAGCGCCAGGTGCATGCCGACATATTGGTTGTTCTGCATCTGGCCGAGCATGGCGATGATCTCGTCGCGCCCGTTCGCCTCGTAGAGGTAGGAACCGCCCTCGTAGCGGATCGTCGCCTCGGGCACGAAGCAGCCGGCCAGCCCCTCGCTGTCGCCGCTGTCCAGCATCCGCATGTAGCGATGCTTGAGCTGCTTGATCCGCTCGATATCCTCCAACCGCAGGGTCATGCGCTCTCCCGATGCCGCCCGTCATGCCGAACTTGCTTCGGCACCCGTTTTCCGCAGGCGATCCCTTCGCCTGCGGCGCCACAGGCCCCGAAACAAGTTCAGGGTGACGGAAGGGCCAAGATCATGGCCGTTTAGATATCCCCGATCATCTCGCACAAGGTGGCCAGGCAATCCTCGGCCAGCCGCTTCGATCGCGCGGGCGACCAGCCGAAGGCGGCGTCGGGCAAGTCGTCATTGTCCTTGAACGGCATCTCCAGCGTCATCGCCACGCAATCGAAGCGGTTGGCGAGCTGGTTGGTGGACATGGAGAGGTTGGCCTTGCCGGGGGCGGCCGTCTCATAGCCGTGCGCCGTCTGGAAATCGGGCGTGCGGGCAGCCAGCGTGTCGCGGAAGCGGGCGTAGAGCGCGCCCTGCCGCTCGGTCCATTTGGGAATGCCCTCGAACCCCGCGAGGAAGACATGGGGGATCGCCTCGTCGCCATGCACGTCCATGGCGAAGTCCACGCCCGTCTCGTCCATCCGCGCCAGCGTGTGGAGCACCTCCGGGCTGCGCTCCGCCGAGGGCTTGTGCCATTCGCGATTCAGGTTCACGCCGGCCGCATTGGTGCGCAGGTGGCCGCGCCGCGAACCATCCGGGTTCATGTTGGGGACGATGTGGAAGGTGGCGGCCGCGCGCAGCCGGCGGGCCACGCTGTCCTGCCGGTCGGTCAGCCGTTCCAGCGCGCCTTCCATCCACCATTCGGCCATGGTCTCGCCCGGATGCTGGCGGGCATAGAGCCACACCTGCCGGGGGCCGTCGCCCAGCGAGAGACAGTCGATCTCCTGCCCGTCCAGCGTGCGGCCGAGCGAACGATGGGTCACGCCCTCGCGGCTGGCGATCCGGGCGACCAGATCATGGTGCCGCTCCATCGAATAAGGCGCGAAATAAGCGAACCAGGCGTTGTTGGTGGCCGGCATGTGGCGGATGGTGAGCACCCCGTCGGCATAGTCGGTCTCCGCCTGCCGCCACGTCTCGCGATCCTCGGACACGCGGGCGCGGTAGCCGGGCCAGCCGCCCGGATAGGCCGATCCGCCCGCGTTCAGGATGCGCAGCGTCACCGTCCGTCCCGCCGCGCCCGTCAGCCGGAAATGGAACCATTGGTAGAAGTCCGACTCATGATCGCGGGCGATCTCCAGGTCGAACCGGTCCCCTTCCCGTCCCTTGACGATGATGTTGCCGCTGTCGAACGCCGCCGAAATGCCGATATCCATGTCACCCATACCTACGCCTGCACCGATTACTTCACCGTCACCACGCGGCCCGATTCGCCGGGGAAATCCTTGAACAGGGCGGCGGCCAGCCGCTGCACCGCGGCGGCGGGGGCCGCGCCCGGCGTGCCGGCGCGCGCCTCGCTCCTGGCGCGGCCTTCCCAGATCACTGTGCCTTCGGATCGGCGCTTGATCTGCACCGCAAGCTCGGTCAGGTCCACGTCCCTGGACTTGCTCTTGCCGATCGGGAAGCTCACCCCGCCGCCAACGCCCACGCCGCCGCCATAGCTGCCGCCGCCCAGCCCCACCGACACGCCCGATCCCGTATCCGCATCGCGGCGGGTGCGCCGCGTCACATCGACCACGGCGACCAGCTCGGACTTGGCGATGCCCGGCGCCAGCCGGAAGTTCAGCCGGGCCAGCTCGGCGCTCACCGCCTCCGCCTGGCTGCGGAATTCGAGGCTGTTGGCCAGCGTGGGATCGCGCGGCTCCACCACGATCTCGCCGCGGGCGATCGGCTGGCCGAGGTGGAATCGCGTCACCTGCACGGGCGGCACCTGCGAGGCGCAGCCCGCGACGAGCGTCAGCACGAAACCGGAAAGAACGAGGCGGCGAAGCGACATGGAGAGATTCCCCAGCTATGTTGAAGCACCACATGGACGTGGATCGAAACGCTTGTCCAACGTCTTTTGCTGCATGCCGCGCGCAAAGGCCGCGCACATGCTTGACTCGGGGCCGGGCGTTGAATAGGGGAGCGCCTCGCTTTTTCCAGACTGATGAAAGATAAGGCAGGCGTTCAAGCCATGAAGATCCGCAATTCGCTCAAATCGCTCAAGGGGCGTCACCGCGACAATCGCGTGATCCGTCGTCGTGGCCGCACCTACGTCATCAACAAGACCAACCGTCGCTTCAAGGCGCGCCAGGGCTGATCCACGCCCGGCCGATGGCCGTCATCTTCGATGTCGGCCACGTCCTTTTCGACTGGCATCCCAGAAACCTCTATGCCCGCCTGATCCCCGATCGGGCGGCGCTGGAGGATTTTCTCGCGCATGTCGTTACCTTCGAATGGCACAGCCAGCACGATGCCGGCCGCCCGTTCGCGGAAACCAGCGCGGAGCTGGCGACGCTCCATCCTGAATATGCGCCGCTGATCGCCCAGTTCGGCCCGCGATTCGGGGAGATGGTGCCCGGCCCCATCCCCGGCAGCCCGGAAATCGTCGCCGCACTCGACGAAGCGGGCGTGCCGCTGTTCGCGCTCACCAACTTCTCGGCCGAATTTTGGCCGCCCTTCCGCGCGGATCATGCCGCGCTGTTCGATCGCTTCCGTGATATCCTCGTCTCCGGCGAGGAGAAGCTGGTGAAGCCCGATCCCGAAATCTTCCGCCGCGCCATGGCGCGATTCGGCCTTGCCCCCGGCGAGGCGCTGTTCGTGGACGACCGGGCGGACAATGTCGCCGCGGGCGAAGCCGCCGGGCTGATCGGCCACCATTTCCGCGATGCGCCCACGCTGCGCGCCGATCTCGTCGCGCGCGGGCTGCTGCCGGGCTGATCGCCGATGGCCGGCGGCGATCCCCACGATCTCGCCCGCTTCCTCGCCGCGCAGGAAGCCAGCTACGCCGCCGCGCTGGCGGAGATCACCGCCGGCGCCAAGCGCAGCCACTGGATGTGGTTCGTCTTCCCTCAGATCGAAGGGCTCGGCCACAGCGTCATGGCCCAGCGCTACGCCATCGCCTCGGCCGCCGAAGCCCGCGCCTTCCTCGCCCACCCGATCCTCGGCGAAAGGCTGCGCGCCATCACCCGCGCGCTGCTGGCCCATGCCGGCCGGCCGCCGGAAGCGATCATGGGCGGCATCGACGCCCTCAAGCTCCGCTCCTCGCTCACCCTGTTCGATGCCGTCGCGGCCGATCCCGCCGCAGAACCCTTCGCCGCCGCGCTCGACGCCTTCTACGACGGCCAGCGCGACGCCCGCACGTTGGAGCGGCTTTAGGATCCGATCCCTCCCCTACCTTTCAAGGGAGGGGAGGCATCGCCCTACCCCACCCGTTCGATCAGCGCCTGCGCCGCCGCCGGATTGCGCACCTTGGCGCCGGAAATGAAGAACAGGAACACGTCCCGCCCTTTCGCCGCCGGCGCGCTCGGCGCCACATGATCGAGCCCGCGTGGCTGGTGCCCCCCGGCCCAGCTCCGCGCGACATCGGCCCAATGGTCGAGCGCCGCCGCATCATAGCCGGTCGCCGCCTCCTCGCGCGATTGCTGCAGCCGGGCATAGACGAAATCGGCGGTCAGATCGGCGATGGCGGGATATTCGGCATGGTCGGCAAACACGATCGCCACGCCATTGTCGCGCGCCAGATCGACGAAGGCGGGATCGCGGAAGCTTTCGTGCCGCACCTCCACCGCATGGCGCAGCCGCCGGCCGCCTTGCCCATGCGGCAGCAGCTTCAGGAAGGCGCCGAAATCCTCGCGGTCGAACTTCTTGGTCGGCATGAACTGCCAGAGGATCGGGCCGAGCTTGTCGCCCAGCTCGGTCAATCCCTGCCCCAGGAACTTGGCGATCGAATCGCCCGCCTCCGCCAGCACCCGGCGGTTGGTGCAGAAGCGCGATGCCTTGGCGGTGAAGACGAAGCCCTCGGGCACGGCATCCGCCCATTTGCGCCAGCTTTCCGGCTTCTGGGTGCTGTAATAAGTGGAATTGATCTCGATCGCGGTGAGCCGCTCCGCCGCATAGGCCAGCTCCTTCGCCTGGGGCAGCTTCTCCGGGTAGAAGGTGCCGCGCCACGGCTCATAGTTCCAGCCGCCGATGCCGACGCGGATCGCGCCGTGGCTCAAAGCTTCGCCCCGTCGAAATGCTGGACGGCGATGGCATCGGGGTCCACCTCCTCCACGCAGCGCAGGTTCACCGCGCGGGTCGCGCTGCCGTCCGGCGCCGTTCCCTCGGCGAAGGGCTGGCAGCCGCAGGTGGTGCAGAAGCGGTGCGTGATGGCGTGGCGGTTGAACAGATAGCTGCCCAGCGCCTCCTCGCCCTGTTCCAGCCGGAACCGCTCCGCGCCGTAGAAAGCCAGCAGGAAGCCCTTGCGCCGGCAGTGGGAGCAGTTGCACGCCACCGCCTGTTCCGGCGGATCGGCCTCCACCGTGAAGGTCACCGCTCCGCAATGGCAGCTTCCGTGCAGCATTCACATCCTCCCCAAATCCTCGTCCGCCACGTCCAGCGTGCGCAGCAACAGATCGTCCGTGACCGTCAAGGTCAACAGCGGATCGTGGGGCGCATCGGCGATCGCATCGACGAAGGCGGCCCGCGTCTCCGGCTCGTCATAGGCCATCTTGGCATCCATGGCGTGTTGCCATGTTTCCTCGTCCGGCCATTCGGCGATGCCGACGAAGCGGCCGTCCGCCGCGCGGTGCAGCCGCGATCCCAGGCTGCCGTAGATGCGCGTGATCAGTTCCGTCCCGCGCCGCCAGGCCGCGCGGAACTGATCCTCCTTGCCGGGGTGGACCCGCCACCAATAGACCGCGACGAACATCCGTCACGCCCCGCGCCAGGCGCGCTCCAGCCCGGCGATGTCGATCCTGGTCATGCCCAGCATCG
Source organism: Edaphosphingomonas fennica (assembly GCF_003034225.1). Taxonomy (GTDB): domain Bacteria; phylum Pseudomonadota; class Alphaproteobacteria; order Sphingomonadales; family Sphingomonadaceae; genus Sphingomonas_E; species Sphingomonas_E fennica. Next base: position 34,209 of record NZ_PHHF01000041.1, on the reverse strand, counting down.
CCTCCATCACCCGCTTCGCCTTCGCCGGATCGGGATCGGCCAGCAGTTTCGGCAGCGCGGTCGGCACGATCTGCCAGGAAATGCCGTAACGGTCGCGCAGCCAGCCGCACTGCTCGGTCTTGCCGCCGGCCGAAAGCCCGTCCCACAGCCGGTCCACCTCCGCCTGGTCCGCGCAGTCGATCTGGAAGGATATGGCGTGGCTGAACTCCGCCCCCACCCCGCCGTTCAGCGCGGTGAAGCGGGTGCCGCCCAGGGTGAAGCCCACCACCAGCACCGTTCCCGCCTGCCCGCCGGGGCTGTCGGCCGGCGCGCGCTGCACCTGATCGATCCGCGAATCGGGGATCAGGCCGGCGTAGAAGCGGGCGGCTTCCTCGGCTTCGGTGGCGAACCACAGGCAGGGTGCGATCTTCGACATCGGATTCTCTCCCGATCGGGGGGCGGGGCTCTCGCGGCCCTGTCGTAGCGTCCGACCCGGAAGCGCGGCTTTTGTTCCGCGACCGGGCAAGGGAATTGCGCCATCGAAGGATCGCTTCCCGGTTCCGCCAGCGCGCGAACCGCACTAGTGGATCGGTGGTCTGATTGTCCGGGCGATGCGGATGCACTCGTCCCGGCCAGACCGCTAGGCATGCGGCAAAAAGTGGTTTCAGCCACGCCGGAACCATGATCGAGGGAGAACAGGCTTGGCCGATCGGCAGGATCAGAACAGCGGCACCACCCCCGTGCGCGAGGCGCATCGCTTCGATGAGGCGCGGCTGGCCGCCTGGATGGCCGATAATGTCGCAGGCTATGAAGGCCCGCTGACGGTGGAGCAGTTCAAGGGCGGCCAGTCCAACCCGACCTACAAGCTCACCACGCCCGGCCGCGCCTATGTGCTGCGCCGCAAGCCGCCGGGCCAGATCCTGAAGGGCGCGCATGCGGTGGAGCGCGAGGCGCGGGTGCTATCCGCGCTCGCCACCGTCGATTTCCCGGTGGCCCGCGTCCACGGCCTTTGCACCGACGACAGCGTGATCGGCACCTGGTTCTACGTGATGGACATGGTGGAAGGGCGCATCTTCTGGGATGCCACCTTCCCCCAGGTTTCGCGCGAGGAGCGGCCGGCCTATTTCGACGCGATGAACGCCACGCTCGCCCGGCTGCACGGCATCGATCCGCAGGCGATCGGCCTTGGCGACTATGGCAAGCCCGGCAATTTCTTCGAACGGCAGATCGGCCGCTGGACGAAGCAATATCATGAGGATGTCGAGGCCGGCCGCAACGACGACATGGATGCGCTGATCGGCTGGCTGGAGGCGCATGTCCCGCCGCAGGGCGAGGTGCGCATCACCCATGGCGATTATCGTTGCGACAACATGATCTTCCACCCCACCGAGCCGCGCGTGGTCGCGGTGCTCGATTGGGAATTGTCCACGCTGGGCGATCCGCTGTCCGATTTCGCCTATCATCTCATGATGTATCGCCTGGCCCCGCCGATCGCGACCGGCATCGCCGGCGCGGACCTCGCCGCGCTCAACATCCCGTCCGAAGCCGATTATGTCGCGGCCTATTGCGCCCGCACCGGCCGCGCCGGCATTCCGGACCTGCAATTCTACACCGCCTTCAACATCTTCCGGCTGGCGGCGATCATCCACGGCATCAAGGGCCGCGTCGTTCGCGGCACGGCGGCATCCGCCCACGCCCGCGAAATGGCGGAAAAGTTCCCCGCCCTCGCCGCCGCCGGCTGGAAGGCGGCCCAGGGCGGCTAGCTGCGCCGGAAGGGCCGGCGAGGTGCCTTTCCTTGGAAAACGGCCCTTCCGTTCGCGCCACCACCGTCATTCCCGCGGAAACGCCCCCCCAAAACCGTGATTCCCGCCTGCGCGGGAATGACGAAGGGGGGAACTGGCGGAATGTCGGCCCGCCCCCCGGCACTCCAGTCGTCAGCGGGCCTCCCCAGCCCCCCTCACATCAGAAGTCCACATTCACCGAAAGCCACAGGCGGCGGCCTTCCTGGTTGATCGAATAAGCCGGCGTGTAGGCCGTGGTCGTCCCGCTGGGATAGGGCAGGTAGACGGCATAGTCGGTGTCGAACAAATTGTAGACGGTCGCGGCCAGCCGGAAGGCCGGCGTCACCTGATAGGCGCCGCCGAAATGGAACAGCTCATATCCCCTGAAGTCGCCCACGGCCGCCTGCTGGGCATTGTCGCCGCGCCAGCGGCTCGAACGGATCTCGCTGCGCGCCCATAGGGTGGCCTTGTCGTCCACCTTCCAGCGGATCTGGCCGTTCAGCATATGCTCGGGCGTGCCGATCAGCGGCATGCCCTTCTGCTCGCCGCTCTTCTGCTCGCTGTCGGTATAGGTGTAGTTCAGCGACAGCGTCAGGCTTGGCGTGAAGGCGAGGCGGGTGGCCACTTCCACGCCCCGCGTCACCGCCTTGTCGATGTTGATCGACTGGCCGAACAAGTCGACATTGGGGAAGGCGCCCACGTCCAGGCATCCCGGCCGATCGGGATTGCCGGCGAACCGGCAGTTGGGAATGCCCGGCCCGCTGGCGATCTTGTCCTTGAACGCGTTGTTGAACAGCGTGACGTTGCCGCTGAAGAAGCCGTGCCCGTCATAATAGAGGCCGGCTTCGTAGGAGGTGCTGGTCTCCGGCTTCAGGCCCGGCGTGCCGATCAGCGGGATGGTGCCCTGCCCGCCGAAGCCGATGATGCCGTCGGCGATCTGCTCCAGCCGCGGCGTCTTGAAGCCCCGGCTCACGCCGCCCTTCAGGGTGAAGCGCTCGTCGATATTCCACACCGCATAAGCGCGGGGGGACCATTTTCCGCCGAAGGTGGAATGATCGTCATACCGCGCCCCGCCCGTCAGGCTGAAGCCGTCGACGATCGTCCAGGTCGCCTCGCCGAAGCCCGCCCATTGGGTGAACTTGAACGGCGCCGGCGCTACGCCGTCCACCATCCGCGCCCACCAATATTGGCCCCCCACGGTGAAGGCGACCGGCCCGGCCTTCCCGGTGAAGCGGGAATCGAGGATGTCGTTGCGCGCCTCCAGCATGCGGGGGCTGCCGGGGTCCACGCCCGGCGTGCCCGGCGGCACGGTGCGGCCGATCGTCTCGGTATCGTTGCGGGTGAAGGTGGTGTCCAGCGTGCCGATGCCGGTGCGCCAGCTATGCGCCGCCACATAGTTGGACCGGTTGAAGCGCTGCTCCTCCGCATATCCGCCGCGCACGCCCAGCGTGCCGAGTTGCCCCTCGCTATTGTCGTAGGTCTGCTCGTTGCGGTCATATTCGAACCACAGGTCATGGTCGGCATGCGGGGTCAGCGTCAGCCGGCCGCCATAGGTGTAGATGTCGGATCGCACCGGGTTGCGGCCCAGCGTCAGCGCCGGATCGCCGGGGATGCCGATATTCGCCGCCTCGCGGTGGAACAGGCTGCCGCGCAGCGTGAGCCCCACGAGGCCGGGCACCACCGGCCCCTGCGCGAAGCCGTTGAGCGACTGGATGTTGCCGAACCGGTCGTCGCCCTGGATGGCGGTCTCGGCGGTCGCGCTGCCCACCCAATGATCGCCGACCTTGCGGGTGATGATGTTCACCACGCCGCCCATCGCATCCGATCCGTAGAGCGTGGACATCGGCCCGCGCACCACCTCGATCCGGTCGATCGCGGAAAAGGGCGGCAGGAAGCCGGTGGAGGATTCGCCGAACCCGTTGGGCGTCACATTGCCCGGCGCGTTCTGGCGGCGGCCGTCGATCAGCACCAGCGTATAGTCGCTCGGCATGCCGCGGATCGAGATGTTGAGGCCGCCGGTCTTGCCCGCCTCGCCGCCGACATCCACGCCCTGCACGTCCTGCAGCGCCTCCGCGAGGCTGCCGAAGCGCTTGTCCTCCAGGTCCTGCCGGTCGAGCACGCTGATGCTGGCCGGCGCCTCGGCGATCTTCTGCTCATAGCCGGCGGCGGTGACGACGATGGTGTCGGCATCGGCCTGCGGCCCGGCGTCCGCCGCAAGGGCCGGATCAACGGCCAAGCCAAAGGCGATAAGGGCTGCGCCGGCGAGATGCCGTGCGCGCGACGTGGATCGGAAATGCATGTTCCCCCGACTCTTTATTAATAATCATTTTCAATATCAGTCGGGCTGATGCGAACCGCTCCCCGCCCTGTCAACCAAAGCGATGGCGAGCAACAAATCATTACATATTTGAATTGAACGGAAATTATCGCAGCAGCGGCCATGCTCATCGGGTGACGGGCCGGCAACGCCCTCCGGCCCTGCAGGCCGTCGGCTCTCGTCTCGTGGCGCGGCAGTAGCCCGGCCTTGGGTCATTTTGCCGCATTCCCGTTTGCGGTTTCGCCGCCTAGAAGGGGCGGCCATGACCCAAGCCAGCTTTCCCGCCCTCCGCCTCCGCCGCACCCGCGCCTCCGCCTGGAGCCGCGCGCTCGTCGCCGAAACGCATCTGTCGCCGGCGCACCTGATCTGGCCGCTGTTCGTGACGGAGGGCCAGGGCGTCACCGATCCGGTGAAGACGCTGCCGGGCGTGTCGCGCCATTCCATCGACCGGATCGGCGCCGTGGCGAAGGAGGCGAAGGCGCTGGGCATCGGCTGCCTCGCCCTGTTCCCCAACACCCCGCGCGATCTGCGCACCGACGACGGGCGCGAGGCGCTCAATCCCGACAATCTGATGTGCCGCGCCATCCGCGCCATCAAGGATGCGGTGCCCGATATCGGCGTGCTCACCGATGTCGCGCTCGATCCCTATACCTCGCACGGGCATGACGGGCTGGTCGACGCCACCGGCTATGTCCTCAACGACGAGACGAGCGAGCTGCTGGTCGCCCAGGCGCTGGTGCAGGCGGAAGCCGGCGCCGACATCGTCGCCCCTTCGGACATGATGGACGGCCGCGTCGGCGCGATCCGCGCCGCGCTGGAGGCCGGCGGCCATCGCAACGTGCAGATAATGGCCTATTCGGCCAAATATGCGAGCGCCTTCTACGGCCCCTTCCGCGATGCGGTGGGATCGGGCGGGCTGCTGAAGGGCGACAAGCGCGCCTATCAGATGGATTATGCCAATGCGGAGGAGGCGCTGCGCGAGGTCGCGCTCGATCTCGCCGAGGGCGCGGACAGCGTGATGGTGAAGCCCGGCCTGCCCTATCTCGACATCATCCGCCGGGTGAAGGAACGGTTCGAGGTGCCGGTGTTCGCCTATCAGGTGTCCGGCGAATATGCGATGATCGAGGCCGCCGTCGCGGCCGGCGCGGGCGATCGCGACGCGCTGGTGCTGGAAACCCTCACCGCCTTCCGCCGCGCGGGCTGCTCCGGCATCCTCACCTACCACGCCGCCCACGCCGCCCGCCTGCTCGCGGGCTGAGGGCGGGCCGCCGGGGCCCCGCGCCCGTCTTGCAGGCCCGGCCGAGCCGACCCGCATGCCTGCCGTCGCCCCGGACCCGGTCCGGGGCCATCCCTCCACGGAGGCTGCCGCCAGGAGCCTCCCGGCGCCCGCCACGCCCCCCGGATCGACCCCGCGTGGCGGAGCCTTCGGGGCGGCCCGCACCTGCACCCCGGATGCCGATCCGCCCCCGCGCGCTTCCGGCGAGCCCTGCCGTCGCCATCCGGCCATCGGCATCGCGGCCGCCCGATCAGGCGCCCGCCCGCACCAGCCGGCCGCTCCGGATTGCCATCACGCTCGCGCGCTTATCCCAAACGAAAACCGCCGGCCCCCTTGCGAGGGCCGGCGGCCTTCCTCCCCGATAAGGGAATAAAGCGGATCAGGCGGCCTGCGGCGCGATCCCGCGGCGACGGCTGCGCAGGCCGGTGCCGATCAGGCCGAAGCCGGCCAGCATCAGCGCCCAGGCCGAAGGCTCGGGAACCGCGGTGATCGCGAGATTGTCGACCTCGAACGAGTTCGAGTCCGAAGAGAAGCGGATGCCGGTGATGATCTTGCCGGCATCGGCCCACACGGTCAGGCGGCCATTGGCGGACGGGCTGGTCTGGTTGCCATCGGCATCGCCATTGAAGATGGTGTCGCCGCTCAGGTCGGCGGTGGTGCCGTCCGAATATAGCAGCGTCATCAGGTTGTAGCTGTCAAGCGAGCCGACATCGATGCTGAAGCTCGTCGCGGCCGGCAGGCTGATCTCGGCATAGCCGCCGCCCAGCACCGAAAGATAGCGGCTGCCATCGCCCGCGCCCGGCAGCGCGCCGGTGCCGCCGCTGGTCGCGGCGTCGAGGAAGCTGAAGTTGATGCCGCTCACGAGGCCGTCGTTCGCGGCATTGTTGAAGTCGGCGATCACGGTTTCGAACGCCTTGGCGCCGCCCTCACCCTGGGCGAACACGAAGGTGGCCGCATTGGCCGAGGTGGCGGCGCAGGTCAGAAGCAGAGCGGCTGCAAGCGTCTTGAACATGGATTCCCTTTCGACGGGGATTGAAGCTGAAAGAGGTATCCCGAAAGTGGTATACCCTCGCCGCCATCACATGCATGGGCCGTGCCAGACGGCCGCGCTGGCGCAATTCCGCGGATTTTGCGGATTTGCCGCAGGGGTTGCTGCGCTGCGGTGTAAAAGTTTCCGACTCTCGCCGCCGCGGCGCTCCCGATATTTGCGATGCCGCCCCGCCCTGCCTAGGACAGGCGCGGGGAGAGACAGATGATCGAGACGAACCGATTGATTCTCCGGCCGATGACGGAGGCCGACAAGCCCTGGGCGGCCGCGCAATGCGCCGATCCGCAGGTGATGGCCTTGCTCGGCGGCCCGCAGACGCGCGAGGCCAGCGACGAGCGCATCGACAAGATGATCCGCCTCCAGGCCGAACGCGGCTTCAGCTTCTTCGGCCTGTTCCGCAAGGCGGACGGCCGGCCGATCGGCCTGTGCGGGCTCAAGCTGTTCGACGCGGAAGGCGCGACGCTGCCCGGCGAGGTGGAGATAGGCTGGCGGCTGGACAAGGATTGCTGGGGCCAGGGCTATGCGCGGGAAGCCGCCTCCGCTTCGCTGGACTTCGCCTTCGGCACGGTCGGCGCGCCGCTGGTGATCGCCATCACCAGCCAGCGCAACGCCGCTTCCTGGGGCCTGATGCGGCGGCTGGGGATGACGCGCCGGCCCGATCTGGATTTCAACGATCCCCGTTTCGGGCCGGAGGACAATCCCACCATCCTCCACCTGATCGAGGCGAAGGACTGGGAGGTCGGCGCATGGAAAACGGCATGACGATGGCAGGCGTCACCCTCCTGCCCTTCGACGGCGCCACGCCGGACGTGTCGCGCGCGGGCTTCGTGGCGCCGGGATCGCGCCTGATCGGCGATGTCGTGCTCGGCGAAGGGGCGAGCGTCTGGTATAATTGCGTGCTGCGCGGCGATGTCGCGCCGATATCGGTGGGCGCGCGCACCAATATCCAGGACGGCACCGTCGTCCACGTCACGACGAAGCAATATGATACGGTGATCGGCGCGGATTGCCTGATCGGCCATCTCGCCATCGTCCATGGCTGCCACCTGCACGATCGCGCCTTCGTCGGCCTGGGGGCGATCGTGATGGACGGGTGCGTGATCGAAAGCGATGCCATGCTCGCGGCGGGCGCGCTGCTCACGCCGGGCAAGCGCATCCTCTCCGGCCAGATGTGGGCGGGCCGCCCGGCCAAATATGTCCGCGATCTGACGGAGGAGGATCTCGCCGCGCATCGCAAGGGCGTGGCCGGCTATGTAGAGCTGGCCCGCCGCCACGCCGCGGCCCTCGCGGGCTGAGGATATCCGGCCGGCTTCGATGGGGCGCCGGGGATCGAACCCGGTCAGGGGTTGGGCAGCTTGCCCGCCACCTCGCCGAAGGCCCGGCGCTGCGCCTCGTCGATCGCCGAAACCCGGCTCCAGGCGTCGGCCAGCTCGGGCGAGGGGGCGCCGCCGGTCGCGACCACCATCTCGTCCAGGCTGGCCAGCGCCGACGTCACCGGCCCCCGCTCCTGATCCAGCCGGCTGATCGCCTGCTGCGCCGCGATCCACGCCTCGCTTTCCGCCGGCTGCCCCGCCGCGGCGGCCACCGCGCGCCGCGCATCGGCCAGTTCGCCGTCGAATCGCCCGCGCGCCGTCTCCGCCGCGGCAAGCTGCGCCCGGATCGCGGCCGCCGTCGCCGCATCCGCCGGCACCGCGACCGGCCCGGCCGAATCGCTCACCGGGTCCTCGATCGGCAATTTTTCCACCGCGCGGGGCGCGAGCGAGGGGAAGGAAATGTCCGATCCGGCGCATCCCGCCAGCATCGCCACGGCCAGAATCGCCGCTGCGGGCGCCATCTTCGGGAGGAAAATCATGCCATGGCTTTAGGCCCGCAAATTATTCGCGGCAACGGGCTTGCGCTCCGCTTCGCCCCCGACTAATAGCGCCACTCCAACGCGCCCGTAGCTCAGCTGGATAGAGCATCAGACTACGAATCTGAGGGTCGGACGTTCGAATCGTTCCGGGCGCGCCATTTTCCAAAAAGGCTTTGTGGATAGCCGTCGGCTCCGTTGCGGACGCTGGCGGCACGGGCCGATCGCAGCCGGCGCCCAGGCGGATCAGCGGTTGAGGCCGATCAGGATGCCGCCCCCCACCACCAGCGCCAGGCCGGCGAGGATCAGCACCATCTCCCTGTGCGTCTTCTTCTCGCCGACGATGAAGATGCCGCCCAGCGTGGCGATCACCACATTCATCTGCGACAGCGCGAATCCCGTGGCCACGCCGTTGCGCTGGGCCGAGACGAGATAGGCCAGCGCGGCGATCGCGAACACCAGCCCCGCCCCCAGATTGTGCACCGTCTTGATCGACCATGGCCGGTCCCCGCGCGCGAACAGCGAAAGGAGGACGGACATGGCGAACATGCCGATCGCCTGCGGCAGGAAGGCGCTCCAGCCGTCCAGGTCCCGCACGCGCGGGAAATAGGAATAGCCGACATAGCCGAGGGACGAGATCAGCAGCGTCGTCATGCCGGCCTTCATGTCGCCGCCGCGCGTGGCGTCCTCGTGCCGGGTCGTCAGGAATATCCCGACGATGATGATCGCGATGGCCAGCCCGCCCAGCAGCCTTTCCCCGGCGGTGGGCCATTCGCCCAGCAGGAGCACCCCCACCAGCGACGTGCCCAGCAGTTGCAGGCCGGTCGAGATGGGCAGCGCCTGCGACACGCCGATCTGGCCGTAGGCGCGATACTGGTTGAACTGGCCGAACGCCCAGCACGCCCCGGAAAGCGCGCCGAACAGCAGCGCGGCCGGCCCGATCTGCGGCCGCACGATCAGGACCACCACCGCCGCCGCGATCAGCGTGCCCAGCGTGGTGCCCAATATCTGCTGGATAGGCCGGCCCCCGGTCCAGGCGACCAGCACGGGAAGGATGCCCCAGAACAGGGCGGGGACGAGCGCGATGAGGATATCGGCGCTCACGCCGCCGGCGCCATCAGCCGTTGTGCATGAAGGCGGGATAGAGCGTCATGCCGCCGTCGACGAACAGGGTGATGCCGGTGACGTAGGACGACTGGTCCGATGCCAGCCAGGCGGCGGCGTTGGCGACGACCTCCGGCTCGCCGGCATAGCCCATCGGGATGATGCTCTCGAGCGCCGCCTTCTTCGCCGGATCGGCCATCTTCTCCTTGTTGATCGGCGTGTTTATGGCCCCCGGCCCGATCGCGTTCACGCGGATGCCCAGCGGGGCATATTCCATCGCCAGCGTCTGGTTCAGCAGCTTCACCCCGCCCTTGCTCGCCGCATAATGGGCGAAGGTCGGCCAGGGTATCCGCTCATGGACGGAGGAGAGGTTGATGATGCCGCCCCGGCTCTTCCGCGCCACGAAATGGCGGAGCGCGGCGCGCGCGCCCAGGAAATAGCCGGTCAGGTTGACGTCGATCACCTTGCGCCAGTTCTCCAGCGTCATCTCGTGGCTCGGCACGGGATTCTCCATGCCCGCATTGTTGACGAAGACGTCGAGCCTGCCGAAGCTGTCGAGCGCGGCCTCCACCAGGCGGGTCGCGCTGGCTTCCTCCGCCATGTCGGCCTGGACCGCGACCGCGCTCGCCCCGGCAGCCACAATCGCGGCCACGGTGGCGTCGGCGCCCGCCTTGTCCGAATTATAGTTGACGACAACGTTCATGCCTTCCTCGCCGAACCGGCTGGCGATGCACGCGCCGATTCCCTTGGAAGATCCGGTAACGACGGCAACCTTGCCCTGAAGGTCCGAGTAGATCATGGCCGATCTCCCTGCCACGCGAAGCTGCGCTATCCGCCGGATGCTTGCGCCGACTGTATTTTTAGCAGAATCAGGCGATTTAACGAGGATGATTATTTCGGGAGGACTCCACGCGGCCGGCCCGCCGCGCGGAACTTGCCTGTTTCCTCCAATTGTCATCAAATCGTGACAGACGGGCCGGATTCGCGCGCACGATGCGGCGCATGGCATATCCGACATGGCATATCTCAAAAGTGGACCCAATCGTATGACGACCCGGTTTGCCGCCACTCCGCTCCCCCGGATCCAGGACGAATGGCAGCGCTGGATCGCGGAAAATCTGCTGCTGGGCTCCGATGCCGCGCCCATTGCCGAAAGGCTCGCCGCGCTCGGTGCCCCGCCCGCCGTCGTCTCGGCCGAGATCGCGGCCGCTTCCTCCAGCCCCTATACCCAGGCCGGCACGGCGATCGCCGCGCGGCTCGCCAAGCGCGACTGGATATTGGAATCGCTGGCGCGCCTCGCGGCGCTCCGCCCCCCGGAGGTGCCCGTCCTCGAACGCCCGGCGCCGGGGGCCTTCCTCGGGGATCATTATGCCGCCAACCGGCCGGCGATATTGACGGGCCTGATCGACCACTGGCCCGCGCGGCGCTGGACGCTCGACCATATCGAGGCGCTGGCCGGCAATCCCGAGATCGAGGTGCAGACCGGCCGGCAGGAGGATGCGGACTATGAGATCCGCTCCAACCACCACAAGACGCGCATGCCGCTGGCCGCCCTCCTCGGCCGGCTCCGCTCGGGCGAGCCCAGCAACGATTATTATGTCACCGCGAACAATGGCGGCCACAACCGCTCCGCGCTGGCGCCGCTGTGGGAAGAGATAGGCGACCTGCCCGGCTTCCTCGTCCCCGATCCCACGCGCGACGGCTTCTTCTGGCTGGGGCCGAAGGGCACGATCACCCCCTTCCACCACGATCTCACCAACAATTTCCTCGTCCAGATCATGGGCGAGAAGCGGGTGACGCTGGTGCCGCTGTGGGAAACCCAGCGGATGCAGAACCATATGCACTGCTACAGCCGCTGGAGCGGGCCGGAAGCCTTCGCCGGCCTGCCCGAAGGCCAGCGGCCGACCGCCATCACCTGCACCATCCGCCCGGGCGACATCCTCTTCATACCCGTCGGCTGGTGGCATCATGTCGAAGGGCTCGACACCAGCATCAGCCTCTCCTTCACCAATTTCGTGTGGGAGAATGATTTCTACACCGCCTATCGCAGCTACGGCGCGCTGTAGGCCCGCTTTCCGTCCCCCGGCAACGCGGGGCGGCCGCCGGCCCGCGTCATCATTCCGTCATCGCCTGTAATCCGCCTGTCATCGAATCGTCGGCGCGCGGTCATCAAGCGCTGCCACTGGCCCCGTTGAGCGAAGGGAGGGCAAGCCCTTCGACGAAAAGGGGTTCTCATGATCGATCTTTCGAACCGCTCGCGCGGATCGCTCGCGTGCGCGCTGCTCGCGGCCACCATCTTCTCCTCCCCCGCTTTCGCCGGCACCCTGGCGGGCACGGTTCTCGACGCCAGCGGCACCGGCAGCCTGCAGGGGGCCGAGCTGGTCCTCAAGGAGCTGGGCCGCCGCACCAATGCCGGCCCCGACGGCGCCTATCGCTTCGCGGACGTCCCGGCCGGCTCCTACACGCTCGTCGCCCGCTATGCCGGCGCGGAGGATTATCGCGCGGACGTGAACGTCGCGCCGGACGGCATCACCCGGTCCGACGTGCGCCTCTCCCCGGCCGCGGGCGGCGCCACCATCCTCGTCGTCGGCCAGCAGGCCAATCTCGGCAGCTCCATCTCGCGCCAGCGCGCGGCGGACGGGGTCGAGAACGTGCTGACCCGCGATGCCGTCGGCCAGTTCCCCGACCAGAATGTCGCGGAGGCGCTGCGCCGCGCGCCCGGCATCAACGTGCTGAACGATCAGGGCGAGGGGCGCTTCGTCTCCGTCCGCGGCCTCGATCCCAACCTCAACGCCGCCTCGATCAACGGCACCCGCGTGCCGGCGCCCGAATCCGATGTCCGCTCGGTCGCGCTGGACGTGATCCCGTCCGAGCTGGTGGAATCGATCGAGATCAAGAAGACGCTGACACCCGACATGGACGCAGACACCATCGGCGCCTCGATCGAGATCAACACCACCAGCGCCTTCGATCGCAAGAAGCCGTTCGTCTCGGTCTCCGCCGAGGGATCGTTCAACGACAAGACCAACGAACTGCGCCCCAAGGGCAGCGTCGATTTCGCCACCAGGATCGGCGACGATTTCGGCATTTCCGGCGGCCTTTCCTACTATAAGCGCCGCTTCGCGACCGACAATATCGAGGCCGAGGGCTGGGACGAGGACGATGGCGTCCGCTATTTCGAAAAGCTCGAATATCGCGATTATGACGTGACGCGCGAACGCCTCGGCGGGTCGCTCTCGCTCGATTGGCGGCCGAGCGACACCACCACCCTGTTCGCGCGCGGCCTCTACAGCCGTTTCGAGGACCAGGAATTCCGCAAGCGCCTGATCTTCGACGTGGGCGATGCCAAGCCGGTCGGCGGCACCGGCACCCGCGCCGATTTCGTGTCCGGCGAGGATGATGACGAGATCAAGGTCGAACGCGACCTCAAGGACCGTTACGAGGTCCAGAAGATCATGACCTATTCGATCGGCGGCAAGACGGAGACCGGCCCCTGGACCTTCCGCTACGAAGGCGCCTACGCCAAGTCGAGCGAGAAGGAGAACGGCTCGATCGATCCGATCGCCTGGTCCCGCGACTTCGACGATGAGGACCCGCTGGGCGTGACGTTCGATTTCGCGAACTACAAGCGCCCCGGCTACAGCATCACCCAGGGCGGCGACATCTTCTTCGATCCCGAGGAATATGAATTCGACAAGGTGGAGCGGACCACGCTCAGCCTGTCCAGGGACCGCGAATGGAGCGGCCGCTTCGACGTGACGCGCGATTTCGCGCTGGCCAGGGGCGAATTCTCGATCCAGGCGGGCGGCAAGGCCCGGCTGCGCCGCAAGACCTACGATCTCCAGAAGGATATCTACGAGGATAATGACACGACGCTGGCCGAAGTCCTCGGCAAGCAGGATTATTCGCTCGCGCTGATCGATCCGGTCCCCGGCTACAAGCCGGTGCGCAAGTTCCTCGGCAACGGCTTCGACCAGTTCACCCGCAACGATATCGACAGCGACTTCGAATCCGCCGCCTCGGATTATCGCGTGGATGAGGATATCTATGCCGGCTACCTGCTCGGCCGCTACGAGGATACGCGGCTGCGCGTCGTGGGCGGCGTCCGCGTCGAGCATACGAAGAACGACATTCGCGGCAACCTTGTCGAGCTGATCGAGGAAGGCGCCGACAATGGCGACGATCTGGTCGAGGTGAGCCCGCTCCGCTTCAAGCGCAGCTATACGGACGTGCTGCCCAGCGCCGCCGTCCGCTACCAGCCGGCCCGCGACGTCGTGCTGCGCCTGGGCGCGTTCAAGAGCGTCGTGCGCCCGACGATCGGCAAGCTCGCCCCGCGCTTCCTGATCGAGGAAAGCGACGATGGCGAGCGCGAGGGCGAATTCGGCAACCCCGCGCTCAAGCCCTATCGCGCCTGGAACATCGACGTGGCGGCGGAATATTATTTCGCCAGGAACGCCGTCGTCCAGGCGGGCTTCTTCTGGAAGGACATCAAGGACTTCATCGTCGATCGCAACCATGACGATCCCGGCGTCTTCAACGGCATCGCCTATGACGAGGCGACGATCCCGGAAAATGGCGACTCCGCCAGGGTGAAGGGCATCGAGTTCAGCTTCCAGCAGGCGTTCACCTTCCTGCCGGCGCCGTTCGACGGCCTGCTCGCCAATTTCAACTACACCTATACCGATGCGGACGGCCGGCTGGCCGACGGGCGCAAGATACCGCTGCCGTCCTCGGCCAAGAACACGTTCAACGTGGCGCTGGGCTACGACAAGGGGCCGATCAGCTTCCGCGTGGCCGGCACCTATCGCGACTCCTATCTGGACGAGCTGGGCGACGACGCGGATGAGGATCGCATCGTCACCGATCACTTCCAGGTCGATGTCAGCGCCAAATATCGCGTCACCAAGCAGGTCCAGCTCTTCGTCGAATGGGTGAACCTGTTCAACGAGCCCTATACCGCCTACCAGCGCGGGCCGCTGAGCCGTAACCTCCTGCAATATGAGGAATATGGCTGGACGGCAAAGTTCGGCGCGAAGGCGACCTTCTGATGCGCGCGCTGATCCTCGCTCCGCTGGCGGCACTCGCGGCCTGCGCCACCGTTCCGCCCGAACCGCAACTGCCGCAGGGCACGGCCGCGCGCGGCGATCCCGCCAGGGCGGTGCCGGCGGCGCTGGAAACGATCGTCACCACCAATCCGCGCGTCGATGCCGACGATCCCGCGCTCTGGGCCGATCCCCGCGATCCGGCGCGCGCGGTGATCTTCGCCACGGACAAGACGGACGGCCTCTACGTGCACGACATGGACGGCCGCGTCCGCCAGTTCCTGCGCTCGGGCCCGCTCGACAATGTGGACGTGCGGGATGGCTTCCGCGTCGGCGGCAAGGATTATGTCCTGGTCGCGGCGATGGAGCGCAAGCGCTTCGGGATCATGACCTTCCTGTTCGATCCCGATACGCTGGAAACCCGCCCCTACGGCTTCATCCCCACCGACATGGGCGAACCCTACGGCTCGTGCATGGGCAAGCGCGGCGGCGATTTCTACGTCGTCGCCAACAACAAGGCCGGCGGCATCTTCCAGTATCGCATCACCGCAGGCCCCTCCGGCCCGGTGGCGACGCTCGAACGGCGGATGAAGGTCGCGACCCAGCCCGAAGGCTGCGTCGTCGATGAAAAGGCGGATACCCTCTATCTGGGCGAGGAGGATGTCGCCATCTGGCGGTTCGATTTCGATCCCCGGGGGTCGGCCGATCCGATGCAGGTCGCGGTCGCGGACGGCATCCGGCTGACGGCGGATATCGAGGGCCTCGCCATCCTGCGCGATCGCGGCGTCGATTATCTGATCGCCTCCAGCCAGGGCGACGCCACCTTCCCCGTCTGGCGGATCGAAGGCGCGAACCACGTCTATGTCGGCCGGTTCGCGGTCGAAGGCGGGGCGATCGATGCCGTCACCGGCACGGACGGCATCGATGCCTGGAGCGGCCCGATCGGCCCCTTCCCCGAAGGCGCCATCGCCATGCACGATACCGCCGATGGGGACGGCCCGCAGCAGAACTTCAAGGTCGTGGACTGGCGGGACGTGCGCCGCGCGCTCGGCCTCTGATCCTCCCGCCATGATCGGCGCCCGGCCCGGCACCCCTTATGCCGGCGCCGGGCGTCGCATCCTGCCGCGCGATCATTCGGGCGGGAGCACCCAGCCGCCGCCCAGCGCCTTGAACAAGGTGATCCGCGACGTGCCGAGCTTCTGGGTGGAATCGGCCAGCGCCGCCCGCGTATCGATCAGCGCGCGCTGCGCATCCAGCAGGTCCAGATAGGATATGGACCCCGCCCGGTAGCGCCGGTCGGCAAGGCCATAGGCCGCGTCCGCGCGGATGCTCGCCTCCGCCAGCGCATGGTTGCGGCGGTCCTCCGCGCCATAGAGCGCCAGCGCCTGCTCCACCTCCTTCAGCACCGCCAGCACCTTGCCGTCGAATGCCGCCAGCGATGCATCGGCTCCCGCCTCGGCCTGGCGGATGCGCGCCCGCGCCACCGCCATGTTGGGGAAGCTCCAGGACAGCAGCGGCCCGACCGAGAAGGAGAAGGAATCCCCGCCCCGCACCTGATCGTTGCGGAAGAATCCCGCCGATCCGCCCAGGCTGACGCGCGGATAGAGATCGGCCATCGCCACGCCGATGCGCGCCGTATCGGCCGCCAGCCGCCGTTCCGCCTCGCGCAGGTCGGGCCGGCGGCGCAGCAGCCCCGTGCCGTCGCCGATCGGCAGCGCCGCCGCCGGCGCCGGCGGACGGGTGCATTGCGCCGCCTCCGCCGGGACGTTGGCGGGCGTCTCGCCCAGCAGCGCGGTCAGCTCGTAAAGCGCCGCCTGCCTTTGCCCTTCCAGCGGCGGGATCGCCGCGCGGGCGTTGGCGGCGGCCGTCGCCGCGCGCTCCACATCCAGGCGGCCGGCCGCGCCCGCCTTCTGCCGCGTGGCGATCAGCTTCAGCCCGTCCTCGGCGGTGGCAAGCGATTGCCGCGCGATCGCGATCGATGCGCCGAAGGAACAGGCGTCGGCATAGGCCCGCGCCGTTTCCGCCGCCACCGCCACGCGCACCATGTCGCGCGCGGCCTCCACCGCATCGGCATCGGCCCGCGCCGCCGCGATCGTCCGGCCGACGCGGCCGAACAGGTCCGCCTCCCAGGCGATCGCCATCGTCCCACTATAGGTCCATTGCCGCCCGCCCTGCGGAAAGCCGCCGGCCACGGCATCGCCGTAGGAGACGCCGCCGCTCGCGTCCGTGGTCGGCAGCCGGCCGGCCCCGGCCTCGTCCGCCACCGCGCGGGCGCGGGCGAGATTCGCCGCCGCGACGCGCAGGTCGGCATTGGCGGCGAAGGCCCGCGCCACCAAGCGGTCGAGCACGGGATCGTCGTAGAGCCGCCACCACGCATCCGGCAGCGGGGCCGCGACGTCCGTCGCCGGGGCCGCCGTCACGAAGCGATCGGCGGCGGCCGGCGGCGTGGCCGGCGGGCGATAATCCGGCCCCACCGCGCATCCGCCGAGCGCCAGGGCCGCGAGCCAGGAAAACTTATGCATGGCCCGCCTCCATCGTCCGCAACTCCCTTTCGCGCGGGCTTGCCTCCGTCGCGCGATGGTCGCGCGCGATCAGGCTGTAGATCGTCGGCAGCACGAACAGGGTGAACAGCGTGCCGATCAGCATGCCCATCACCACGACGATGCCGATCGCGAACCGGCTGGACGCGCCGGCCCCGCTGGCGAAGAGCAGCGGCACCAGCCCC
Organism: Edaphosphingomonas fennica; assembly: GCF_003034225.1. Classification (GTDB taxonomy): domain Bacteria; phylum Pseudomonadota; class Alphaproteobacteria; order Sphingomonadales; family Sphingomonadaceae; genus Sphingomonas_E; species Sphingomonas_E fennica. The sequence continues at coordinate 17,088 of NZ_PHHF01000041.1, read as the reverse complement.
GCCACCATCGCCGCCGTCGTCATCAGCACCGGCCGCATCCGCACCGCCGCCGCGCGGCGGATCGCGGTCGTCCGGTCCAGCCCCTCGCCATGCTGCATCTCGTTGGCGAAGCTCACCATCAGGATGCCGTGCTTGGATATGAGCCCGATCAGGGTGACGAGGCCGATCTGCGTGTAGATGTTGAGCGTCGCGAACCCCAGCCACAGCGGCAGCAGCGCGCCGCACACCGCCAGCGGCACGGTGACGAGGATCACCAGCGGATCGCGGAAGCTTTCGAACTGCGCGGCCAGCACCAGGAAGATCACGATCAGCGCGAAGCCGAAGGAAACGGTCAGCCTGTCCCCTTCCGTCACATATTGGCGGCTGTCGGCAAGCCAGTCGATCGTCGTTCCCGGCGGCAGCGGCTGCGCCTTCAGGAAGTCCACCGCCTGCCCCATCGTCACCCCCGGCGCCAGCACGGCGGAAAGGGTGGCCGAATTCATCTGGTTGAACTGCGGCAGCCGGTTCGCCTCGGGCCGCATGTCGATGCGGACCACGGTGGCGAGCGGCACCATCTCGCCCGTCTTCGCCTTCACATAATAACGGCCGAGATTGTCGGGCGTCAGCCGCTGGTCGCGCGGCACCTGGGTGATGACGTCGTAGGAACGGTCGTGCCAGTTGAAGCGGTTGATGTAATTCTCGCCCACCAGGATGGCGAGCGTGTCGGCGATCGCCTCCATCGTCACGCCCATCTCGCCCGCCTTGGCGCGATCGATGGTGATGCGCGCTTCCGGGCTGTCGAAGGCGAGGTCGCTGTCGACGAAGGCGAACAGGCCGCTGCCCCAGGCCGCGCCCTTTATCCCCTCCATCGCCGCATAGATGGCGGGGAAGTCGTCGGACGAACGGATCACCATCTGCACCGGCAGGCCGCCGCTCGATGCCGGCAGCGCCGGCGCCTGGAACGCCGCGGCATAGACGCCGGTGATGGCCGCGCCCTCCCCGTTCAGCTGCGCCTGCACGTCGTCCGCGCTGCGGTCGCGGTCGGCCCATTCCTTCAGGATCACGCCGCCGAAGCCTTCATTCTCGCCATCGGTGCCGTTGCCGAACCAGCTGCTCACATATTCGGGCAGCCGCCGGAACATGCGCTCCACCTCATCGGCATAGCGCGCGGTATATTCGACATTGGCATATTGCGGCGCCTTGGTCTGGACGAACACATAGCCTTGGTCCTCCGGCGGGGCGAGTTCCCGCCGCGCGCCGGTGAACAGCACGACGATTGCGATCAGCACCGCCGCCCCCACCACCAGCACCGCCGCGCGCGCCTCCAGCGTCTGCGCCAGCAGCCGGCCGTAGCCGGCCGTCAGCCGCTCCATGCGATGCTCGATCGCGCGCGCCAGCCGCCCTTCGGAAACCTTGGCGTTCAGCAGCCAGGAACTCATCATCGGCGAAAGGGTGAGCGCCACCACGCCGGAAACGATCACCGATCCGGCCAGCGTGAAGGCGAATTCGCGGAACAGCGCGCCCGTCAGCCCGCCCATCAGGCCGATCGGCGTATAGACCGCCGCCAGCGTTATCGTCATCGCAATCACCGGCCCCACGATCTCGCGCGCGCCCACCAGCGCCGCCTTCACCGGGGAAAGGCCCTCCTCGATATGGCGGTGGATATTCTCCACCACCACGATCGCGTCATCGACGACCAGCCCGATCGCCAGCACCATCGCCAGCAGCGTCAGCAGGTTCAGCGAAAAGCCGAAGGCCAGCATCAGCGCCGCCGTGCCGACCAGCGACAGCGGGATCGTCACCACCGGGATCAGCACCGCCCGGAACGAGCCCAGGAACAGGAAGATCACGATCACCACGATCAGGATCGCCTCGCCCAGCGTGTGGACGACCTCGTCGATCGCGGCATTCACGAAATGGGCGACGTCGAACTGGCTGATGACCTTCAGCCCCGGCGGGGCGACGCGCTGCATGTCGGGCAGCAGCGCCTTCACCGCCTTCACGATCTCCAGCGGGTTGCCGTCCGGCGTGGGCGAAATGGCGATCGTCACCGATCGGTGGCCGCTCGTCATCGCGCTGCTGTCGTAATTCTGCCCGCCGATCTCGACGGTGGCGACATCGCCCAGCCGCACCAGCCCGTCCATGCCGCTCTTCACCACCATCGCCCGGAAATCCTCCACGCCCGTCAGGTCGGTGGCGGCGGTGATGTTGATGGCGGTATCCTGCCCCTTCAGCCGGCCGGGCGCCGCCTGCACGTTGTTGGCGCGCAGGGCGGCCGCGATGTCGCCGGCGGAAAGCCCGCGCGCCGCCAGCCGCACGGGATCGACCCAGATGCGCATCGCCAGCGTCTGCCCGCCGGATATCTCGGCGGAAGCCACGCCCGGCACCGCCGTTATCAGCGGCTGCGCCACCCGCGACGCGAAATCGGTGATCTGGGGGACGGAAAGCTTGTCGCTCACGAAGGCGACATATTGCACCGCCGATGCGCCGTCGGTGATCTTGGTGATGACCGGATCGTTGGCGCCCTGGGGCAGGCGGTATTTCACCTGCTGCACCTTGGCGAGCACCTCCGTCATCGATCGGTCGGCGTCCGCGTTCAGCACCAGCTTCGCCTTCACCTGGCTCTTGCCCTGGCTGGAGGTGGAGGTGAGATATTCGATGCCGTTGGCGGTCGCGATCGCCTGCGCGATCGGCGTCGTCACGAAGCCCTGCATCACCTGCTGGGTCGCGCCCGGAAAGCTGGTGTCGACCACGATCGTGGCGCTTTCCATGTTGGGATATTCGCGCACGGGGAGCGAGAACAGCGCCGCCCCGCCCACCAGCAGGATCAGCAGGCTGACGACGATCGACAGGATCGGCCGGCGGATGAAGATATCGGTGAAGCGCATCTCACTTCCCTCCGGCCGGCAGCAGCCGGGCGATGGAGACGTTCGCCCCCGGCTGCACGCGCAGCTGGCCTTCGGAAACCACAACGTCGCCCGGCTTCAGCCCCTGCGCGATCACCGCCTGATTGCCGAAGCGGCGGCCGACGGTGACGGCGACGATCTCGGCCTTGCCGCTCTTGCGGGCATCGGCGCCGCGCACCACGATCACGCTGTCGCCCGATGCCGATGTCTGGATCGCGGTGGCGGGCACCACCAGCGCGCCCCGTTGCGGCGGCAGGTCCAGCGCAGTGGTCACATACATTCCGGGGCGGAGCGCGCGATCCGGGTTGGGCACCGTCGCCTGCACCGTCACGTTGCGGCTGTCGCCGCCGATGCGCGGCTCGATCGCGTTCACCCGCGCGGTGAAGCGGCGGCCGGGCCAGGCGTCGCTGGCAAGGTTCACGACGCCGCCGATCGCCAGCCGCGCCAGTTCCTGCTGCGGCACGGTGAAATCGACATAGAGGGTATCGAGCGCCGTCAGCGTCGCGATCGGATCGCCGGGGTTCAGATATTGGCCCGGATTGATCTGGCGTATGCCCAGCTCGCCCGCGAAGGGCGCGCGCACCAGCTTCTGGGCGATGCGCGCGTCGAGCTGGCGGACGGCGGCGATCGCCTGGTCATATTCGGCCTGCCGCTGCTGCAGCAGCTCGCGCGATTCCGCGCCGGAAGGCTCCAGCTCGCGCGATCGCGAAAGCTGCAGCCTGGCGAAGGCCGCGCGCGCCGCCGCCGCCGCCCGGTCGGCCCGTTCCGGCGCATCGTAAAGCTCGACCAGCGGCGCCCCGGCCTGCACGCGGGCGCCGGCGGTGAAGCGGATGCCCACCACCCGGCCCGCCACCTCGGGCGCCAGCACCACCTCACGCACCGCCCGCAGCGATCCCACCGCTTCCAGCGCCACCGGCACGTCCACGGGCGTCGCGACCACGGCGGCCACCGATACGGGCGGCGGGGCCTGCGGCGGCGGCGCGGCGTTGCGCAGCGTCCGCCAGCCATAAAGCGCGCCGAACAGCAGCAGCGTGGCCGCCAGCGCGAGGATGATCGGCCGCGTGCGGCCCGGCCTGCTATCGGGGGGATAGGATGATGGACCGGCAGGCGCATCCCGCTGGTCGGCAATGCTTGAATGTTCCAGGGGACGCTCCCTTGTTCGAATCGGGAGCGCCTCTATAAAACCTCAACCATGATTGAGGTAAAGGGGGAATCGGTGGCAAGGCTGACGCACGCACAGGCATTGCGCGAACTCAGCGTGGGCGAGGTCGCGGCCCGCGCCGGCGTGCCGGTGTCGACGGTCCATTTCTACGAGGCCAAGGGGCTGATCTGGGGGCATCGCACGGCGGGGAACCAGCGCCGCTTCCATCGCGGCGTGCTGCGCGCGATCGCGATCATCAAGGTGGCGCAGCGCGCCGGCATCCCCCTTGCCGTCATCCGCGACCGGCTCGCCTCGCTGTCGTCGGACGGGCGGGTAACGATCGCGGCATGGGAACGGCTGTCGACCGAATGGCGCGACGATCTGGACGACAGGATCGGGCGGCTCACCCGCCTCCGGGATCAGCTGAGCTCCTGCATCGGCTGCGGCTGCCTCTCGACCGAGGATTGCCCCCTGCGCAATCCGGGCGACACGCTCGCCGAAAATGGCAGCGGGCCGCGCCTGCTCGACCCGGATTGAGCCAGAGCGATTTCCAGGCGCCCTAGCCGTCGGCGATCCGGCCCTCGCCCGCCTTGAAGAAGAACTGGCTGCACACTAGCCATCCCTTTAGCGGCCTGAGCGGCAGCACGCACGTCACGATCAGGAAGGGCAGCGACGTGACGAGGTGGACCCACCAGGCCGGGCTCAGCCATATCTCCAGCAGCAGCGCGAAGGTCACCGCCGGCACGCAGCCGAAGCATATGACGAAGAAGGCCGGCCCGTCGGCGGGATCGGCGAAGTCGTAGCTCAGCCCGCAGACCTCGCACCCGTCGCGCAGCTTCAGGAATCCCTGGAACAGATGCCCCTGCCCGCAGCGGGGGCAGCGGCCGCGCAGGCCCGTGCGGATCGGCTCCAGCTTCGGCCATGGGCCGTCCTGCGGCTGGGCTTCCATCTTCCCCGGCATGCTGTTCACGGGCCTTGCCTCGTCTGTTCGATATGCTTGCCGTCCATCTAGGCGTTATGTATGGTTGCAACAACCATACATAACCATGCAGACGATCCATGCAAAATTGGGTGACCGCGATCCGGGCCGCCTCCGGCCCGCTCTATCTGGCCATTGCCGATACGATCGAAGGCGCGATCCGCGCCGGCCGGATCCGGCCGGGCCAGCGCCTGCCCCCGCAGCGCGATCTTGCCCGCGCGCTCGATGTGGATCTCACCACGGTCACCCGCGCTTATGGCCTGCTGCGGTCCTCGGGGCTGGTCGAAGGCGCCGGCCGCCTCGGCAGCTTCGTCCGCAACGGCGCGCATGTGCAGGCGCTGGCCGCGCAGGCATCCGACGATACCGGCATGAACATGCCGCCCCAGCCCGGCTTCTCCCAGCTCGGCGAGGCGATCCGCACCGGCATGGCGGCGCTGCTCCGCGCCTCCGGCCCCTCCCCCCTGCTGCAATATCAGCCGACCGGCGGCTACGGGCACGATCGCGCCGTCGCGGCGGAGGCGCTGTCGGCGCGGGGCATGCCATCGACCGAGGATGAGGTGGCGATCGCGGCCGGCGGGCAGAACGCGCTCCATGCGATCCTCGGCAATGTCCTGGCGCCGGGCGACAGGCTCGCCGCCGGCCGCTTCGTCTATCCCGGCCTGCTCGCGCTCGCGGCCCGCTTCGGCATCCGCGTCGATCCGGTCGAAACCGATGCGGAGGGGCTCGATCCGGATGGTGTCGCCCGCGCGCTCCGGGGCGGGGCGAAGGCCGTCTATGTCGTCCCCACCAACGATAATCCCACCACCGCCACGCTCGGCGCCGAACGGCGCGCGGCGATCGCGGCGCTGGCCCGCCGCCACGGCGCCCAGATCATCGAGGACGACGCCTATGGCCGGCTTCCCGCGGTCCCGCCCGCGACGATCGCCAGCCTCGCGCCCGAACGGACCTGGCATATCGCCAGCCTGTCCAAGATCGTCTCGCCCGCGCTGCGCATCGCCCATGTCCGCGCGCCTTCGGCCCGCGATGCCTGGCGGCTGTCGGCCGATATCCACGAAACCGCGGTCATGGCCGCGCCGCTCAACGCCGCGCTGGTAACGGGCTGGATTCGCGACGGCACGCTCGATCGGCTGGTGGCCGGCGTCCGCAGCGAAGCCGTGGCCCGGCAGCGCATCGCCGCGCACCATCTGGGGCAGGTGCCCTATGCGGCCCATCCCGAAGGCTATCACCTCTGGCTTCCGCTGGGGCCTGGCATGGCCGCCACCGATCTCGCCGCGGCGGTGCGCGGCATGGGGCTCTCCATCGTCCCCGGCGAAGCCTTCGCCGTCCGCAAGGATCGCCCCGCCGCCGCCGTCAGGATATCGCTGGGCGGCGCGATCGACCATGATCGGCTGCGTCGCGCCCTCGAATGCCTGGAAGCCCTGCTCCTCCGCAACCAGGCACGGGCGGGCTAGGCGCCCGCCAGATACGCCGCCAGCGCTACCGCATTATTGTGCGCTTCGTCATGGGCGGCGTAGACCAGCGTCACCCGCTCCCTGCCCGCGATCTCCCGCAGTTCCGCGACCGCCGGATTGTCCGCCAGCTCCGCCGCATATCGCTTGCGGAATTCCGGCCAGCGCGCGGGATCGTGGCCGAACCAGTGGCGCAGCTCCGTGCTGGGCGCGACGTCCTTCAGCCACAGGTCGATCGCGGCCTTCGCCCTGGCAAGGCCGCGCGGCCACAGCCTGTCCACCAATATGCGCCGCCCGTCATCGTCGGCGGGCGCCAGATAGGCGCGCTTGATGCGGATATCCTGCGGCGATCCGGCGGCCATTCCTTCCTCCCGATGCCGCGCCATTGTGCTGGCCCCGGCCGGCGGACGCAATATCCGCCGGATTGGTCAGTCCAACGGCCCGACGTCGGAGACATTGCCGCTCCCACCCCAGCCGATCTGGTGGTTCTTCCTGTTCTGGCTGCCCGGCTATCTCGGCGATCGCTACGGCCTCGATCTCCTCAGCTTCGGGCCGCCGCTGGTGGCGATCTATCTGCTATCCGATGTCGGCAGCATCGCCGGCGGCTGGATGTCCTCGCGGCTGATGCGGGCGGGCCGGTCGGTCAATTTCGCCCGCAAGGCGACGATGCTGGTCTGCGCGGCCGCGGTGCTGCCGGTATTCTTCGCCCAGAATATCGATAATCTGTGGGTCGCGGTGCTCGTGATCGGCGTCGCCACGGCCGCGCACCAGGCATTCTCGGCCAATCTCTATACCCTGCCGTCGGATGTGTTCCCGCGCGCCGCGGTGGGATCGGTGATCGGCATCGGCGGCACGGTGGGCGCGATCGGGGGGATGATGATGGCCAAATATGCCGGCTTCATCCTCGACGGCTTCGGCACCTACACGCCGCTCTTCGCGGTGGCGGGCAGCGCCTATTTCCTGGCGCTGGTCGCGGTCCACCTGCTCTCGCCCCGGCTGGAGCGGGTTCGGGTGGAGGCGGCCTGATCGCCGCCCCGCCGGCAGGATGCGCCGGCGGGGCCGCCCTTATCCCGCATAGCGGGTTTCCATCAGGTCCAGCTCGCGGATCAGCTTGCGGGCGCCGTCGCTGCCAAGCTCGCGCTGGCGGCTGCGCCGGGTGATCTCGGCCCGCTCGGCCCTCAGCGCCGCCAGCCGCAGCTCTTTCTCGATCCTGTCCACCCGCCTGGCGGCCGCCGCGTCTTCGGCGATGGGGGACCGGGTCTCGATCCGGCGGCGATAGATGTCCATGATCCGCCCGGCGATCTCGACATAGAGGTCGGCATCCTCCTGCCCCTCGGCCAGCACATGCTCGACGCGCTCGACCTCGGCGATCGCGGCCTTGGCGGCCGCGATGCGCGCCGCCTCGATCTCCGCGAGCTGGGAGGATTCGGCCGGCATCTCCAGCCCCTTCAGCAGCCAGGGCAGGCCGATGCTGGCGACGATCAGCGAAACGATGATCACCCCCATCGCCAGGAAGATCGCCAGGTCGCGCGCCGGAAAGGGCGATCCGTCGGCCATCGCCAGCGGCAGGGTCAGCACGCCGGCCAGCGTGATCGCGCCGCGCACGCCGGCGAAGGACATCGCCGCCACCAGCCGCCAGTTGGGCTGCTGGCGGGTCCGCCCATGGGTCAGCAGGGTGAAGCGGAAGGACACCCACACCCAGATGAAGCGCAGCGCCGCCAGCCCCAGGTTGATCGCCAGCACATAGACGGCCAGCCAGCCCGGCTCGTGATGGCCGGTGATCCGCACCGTTTCGGCCGCCCCCGCCAGGATCAGCGGCAATTGCTCGCCCAGCAGCACGAAGATGATGCCGTTGGCGGTGAACTGGATCGCATCCCACACGGTGTTGCGGCGGATGCGGGTGGCGGCCATCGCCTGGGCGGAACCTTCGGCGAAGCCCATGGCGAGGCCCGCCGCCACCGCCGCGAGGATGCCGGAACAATGGAGATGCTCGGCCACCAGATAGGCGCCGAACGGGATCAGCAGGCTGATCAGGATCTGCGATCCGCTATCCTCGCCGAAACGGCCGCTCACCCCCGCCTTGATGCGCACGACCAGGAAGGTGACGCCCGCGCCGATCGCGATGCCGCCCAGCGCCACCCACAGGAAGTTCAGCGCGGCATCGCCGATCGAAAAGACGCCCGTCAGCGCCGCCGCCACCGCGAAGCGCAGGCAGACGAGGCCGGAAGCGTCGTTCAGCAGCGATTCCCCTTCCAATATGTGCATCATTCGCTTGGGGATCGGCACGCGCTGGGCGATCGCCGAAACCGCGATCGGATCGGTGGGGGAGATCACGGCCGCCAGCGCGAAGGCGACGGGCAGCGGCATCGCCGGGATCATCCAGTTGATGATCAGCCCCATGCCGAGCACGGTGAACACCACCAGCCCCAGCGCCAGTTCCAGCACGGTCTTGCCGTCCTTGAACAGCTCCTCGCGGGGGATGCGCCAGCCGTCCAGGAACAACAGCGGCGGCAGGAAGAGCAGGAAGAATATCTCCGGGTCCAGCGTCACCCGCCAGTTGGCGGCAAGGCCGATCACGCCGCCCAGCGCGATCTGCACCAGCGGTCGGGGAACGGGCAGTGGCAGCATGCGCGAAACCACGCCGCTCACCACCACCGCCAGCAACAGGATCAGGATGATAGTGATCGTTTCCAACGATATTCCCTCGCTTGCATCCACGGTCGCCTGCGGGGCGTCCCCCGCGCTCATCCCCTTCTTGCGGCATTATTTCCGCGCTGACGACCCCGTTCGGAAAAGGGGGCGGAACGTCGCGCCGATGGTCGCGCTCGTCGAAACGGCCGCAAAGATCGCGAAACGGGCGAATGGCGCGCCCCATCCGCATCGGGATGAGGCACCTTCCGCCGGCAGGGAACCGGGCGCAACCGGCAAGCATGGGGAAGATCAATGAGGCGTTTCGAGGACAAGGTCGTCATCGTCACCGGCGCGGCCGCCGGCATCGGCGCGGCGGCGGCCGCACGTTTTGTCGAGGAAGGCGCGCGCGTCGTCCTCGCCGGCCGGACGGAAGGGAGCCTGAAGGAACGCGCCGATGCGCTCGGCGCGGGGGACAGGGCCCGCATCCGCGTGGCGGACGTCAGCAAGCCGGACGACATCGCCGGGCTGATCGATTTCACGGTCGGCGAATATGGCGCGATCGACGTGCTCGTGAACAATGCCGGCTCGGGCATGCTCGGCCGCGTCACCACGGTCGATCCCGCCGTCTGGCACCATGTGATCGCCACCGATCTGGATTCGATCTTCTACGCCTGCCGCTTCGCCATCCCGCATCTGGTGAAGACGGGCGGCTCGGTCATCAACATCGCCTCCGTTTGCGGCGTCGCGGGCGATTACGGCTTCCATGCCTATAATGCGGCCAAGGCGGGCGTCATCAACCTCACCCGATCGATCGCGCTCGATCATGCGCGCGACGGCATCCGCGTCAACGCGGTCAGCCCCGGCCTGATCGTCACACCGGCCACCAGCCAGAGCTCGCCCGAGGCGCTGGCCAAATGGCACGCCGCCATCCCGATGCGCCGGCCGGGGCAGGTGGAGGAGGTTTCCGGGCTGATCGCCTTCCTCGCCTCCGCCGATGCCTCCTACATCACCGGCCAGAACTTCATCGTCGACGGGGGCATGCTGGCGCATACGGGGCAGGTCAACCTGCTCGAAACCTACGGCATGTAGTCCGGCGCCCGCCCGGCCGTCATCCTCCGGCCGGCCATCCATCGGAAAGCGCTACACTTCCGCGCGGCGACGCTTTAGGTAGCCGTGCGTGGGGCATATGATTCGTGTCGGCTTGGTCCGGATGGCGTCGGCTGTCCTGGCATCGCCGGCAGTTCAGGAGCGTGGACGAATGGCCCTCATCATGGTGCGTCGTTGAATTACCGGCTGCTGTTCCGGGCGGCCGGTCTTGCCGCCCTCGCCATCTCGCTCTCCTCCTGCTCCGGCAACCGGGACAATGGCCGCGACAAGGGCCCGCCGGAGGCCGGCTTCATCACCGTGAAGCCCGAAACCGTGCCGCTGGAGGTCGAGCTTTCCGGCCGCACCACCGCCTATGAGACGTCCGAGGTGCGCCCGCAGGTCTCCGGCCTGGTCAAGGCGCGGCTGTTCACCGAAGGCAGCATCGTCCAGGCCGGGCAGACGCTCTACCAGATCGATCCCAGCCTCTACAGCGCCGCCGTGAACGAGGCGACCGCCAACCTCGCCAATGCCGAGGCGAACCGCGAGGCGACCCAGGCCCGCGCCGATCGCTACAGGCCGCTGGCCGAGATCGAGGCCGTCGCCAAGCAGGATTATACCGACGCCGCCGCCACGGCGAAGCAGGCCGCCGCCAGCGTGGCGCAGACCCGCGCCAGCCTGGAAACCGCGCGGATCAACCTCGCCTTCACCCGCGTTCCCGCGCCCATCACCGGCCGCATCGGCCGCTCGCTCGTCACCACCGGCGCGCTCGTCACCTCCAACCAGGCCGATCCGCTCACCACCATCCAGCGGCTCGATCCGATCTATGTCGATATCCAGCAATCGAGCGCGGAGCTGCTGGCGCTGCGCCGCTCGCTGGCCCCCGGCGGCGGCGGCCAGCGCGTGCCCGTGCGCCTGAAGCTGGAGGACAATAGCGAATATCCGCTGGAGGGCCGGCTGGAATTCGCCGAGGCGATGGTCGATCCCAATACCGGCACGGTCACGCTGCGCGCGCTCTTCCCCAATCCCTCGGGCATCCTGCTGCCCGGCATGTATGTGCGCGCGCGCCTTGCGCAGACGACCAGCCAGGGCGCCTTCCTCGTGCCCCAGCAGGGCCTGTCGCGCACGCCGCGCGGCGAGGCGACCGTGATGGTGGTGGGCGCGGACAACAAGGCCGTCGAACGCAAGGTCACGGCCGATCGCACCATCGGCGACAAATGGCTGGTGACGTCGGGCATCGCCGCCGGCGACAGGCTGATCGTCGAGGGGCTGGGCAAGATCCGGCCCGGCCAGCCGGTCAAGCCGGTCCCCGCCGGCTCGCCGCCGGCCTCCGGCAAGGCGCCTCCGGGCGCGGCGCAGGGCGGTTCCCGGCCGGCCGCGCGGGGCTAGGCCGTGCTGTCACGCATCTTCATCGATCGGCCCATCTTCGCATGGGTCATCGCCATCGTCATCATGCTACTGGGCATCGGCGGCATATTGACGCTGCCGGTGGAGCAATATCCCGATATCGCGCCGCCCTCGGTCAACATCCGCGCCACCTATCCGGGCGCGTCGGCCGAAACGATCGAATCCAGCGTCACCCAGGTGATCGAGCAGCAGCTCACCGGCATCGACGGGCTGATCTACTTCCAGTCCACCTCGAACTCGTCCGGCTCGGTCACGGTCACCGTCACCTTCCAGAAGGGCACGGACCCGGACATCGCCCAGGTCCAGGTGCAGAACAAGGTGCAGCAGGCGCTGCCCCGCCTGCCCCAGCAGGTCCAGCAGCAGGGCCTGGTCGTCACGAAATCCAACGCGGATTTCCTGATGGTGGTGTCGATCTACGACGAGACGGATCGGATGACGAGCGCCGACGTCAGCGACTATCTCGTCTCCAACCTGCAGGATCCGATCGGCCGCCTCGCCGGCGTGGGCGACGTCAATGTGTTCGGATCGCAATATGCGATGCGGATCTGGCTCGATCCCTTCAAGCTTTCCGCGGTCCAGCTCATGCCGGCCGACGTGATCGCGGCGATCCAGGCGCAGAACACGCAGGTCGCCGCCGGCCAGATCGGCGGCCAGCCCTCGCCCGACAGCCAGATGCTGAACGCGATCGTCACGGCGCGGTCCCGCCTCACCACGGCGGATCAGTTCCGCGACATCATCGTCAAGACGCAGACGGACGGCTCCAAGGTGCTGCTGCGCGATGTCGCGCGGGTGGAGCTGGGCAGCGAAAGCTACAACAATGTCAGCCGGCTCAACGGCCATCCCGGCGCCGGCATCGCCATCCAGCTCGCGCCGGGGGCGGACGCGCTCAAGACGGCGAAGCTGGTGCGCAGCTATGTCGACGGCCACGCCTCCGCTTTCCCGCAGGGGCTGCGCTACGCCTATCCCAACGACAGCACCGCCTTCATCAAGCTTTCGGTGGAAGACGTCATCAAGACGCTGATCGAGGCGATCATCCTCGTCGTCCTGGTGATGTTCGTCTTCCTCCAGAGCTGGCGGGCGACGCTGATCCCGGCCATCGCCGTGCCGGTGGTGCTGCTCGGCACTTTCGGCGTGCTCGCGGCCTTCGGCTTCTCGATCAACACGCTCACCTTGTTCGGCATGGTGCTGGCGATCGGCCTGCTCGTCGACGACGCGATCGTCGTGGTCGAGAATGTCGAGCGCGTGATGGAGGAGGAGCCGGACATCTCCCCCCGCGACGCCACGATCAAGTCGATGTCGGAAATCAACATCGCGCTGATCGCGATCGCGCTGGTGCTGTCGGCGGTGTTCCTGCCGATGGCCTTCTTCGGCGGGTCCACCGGCGTCATCTACAAGCAGTTCTCGATCACCATCGTCTCCTCGATGGTGCTTTCGGTGGTGGTCGCCCTCATCCTCTCGCCCGCGCTGGCGGCCACCCTGCTCAAGCGGCCGGATCACGCGGCCCGGCGCGGCGGCCCCTGGATCGTCCAGCGCGCGCACCATTATGGCGATCGCTTCAACGCCTGGTTCGCGCGCATGTCCGAAGGCTATCGCGCCCGCGTCGCCCGCCTGTTCGGCCACATGAAGGCGGCGCTCCTCGTCTATGGCGCCATCGTCGTGCTGCTCGTGCTCGTATTCCTCAAGCTGCCGACCAGCTTCCTGCCCGTGGAGGACCAGGGCATCGCCCAGCTCCAGTTCACCCTGCCGGCGGGCGCCACCCAGGCCCGCACCATCGCGGCGGCCAAGACGATCGAGCGTTATTTCCTGGGGACGGAAGGCAAGAACACCAACGTCGTCTATGCGGTCATCGGCGGCAACCAGGCGGGCACCGGCCAGAATGCCGGGCGCGGCTTCCTGTCGCTGGCGCCGTGGGACGAGCGCAAGGGTTCGGCCAACAGCGCGGAGGCGATCACCCGCCGCGCGACGGCGGAGCTGGGCCGCGAGATGCGCGACGTCCAGTTCTACGCGCTCAACCCGCCCGCCGTGCGCGGCCTCGGCCAGTCGAGCGGCTTCACGCTGGAGCTGCTCAACTCCGGCGGCCTCAGCCGGGAGGAGTTCAAGGCCCGCCGCGATCAGCTCATCGCGGAGGCGTCCGCCGATCCCATCCTCGCCCAGGTCCGCCAGAACAGCCTGGAGGATACGCCCACCTTGTCGGTCCAGATCGATCAGGCGAAGGTCGGCGCGCTCGGCCTCACCCAGGCGGCGGTCGATCAGACGCTGTCGGCCGCGTGGGGCGGCAACTATGTCAACGATTTCGTCGATCGCGGCCGGGTGAAGCGCGTCTATGTCCAGGGCGACGCCCCCTATCGCAGCCGGCCGGAGGATCTCGCCAACTGGTTCGTGCGCGGCGCGTCCGGGCAGATGGCGCCCTTCTCGGCCTTCGCCCATATCGATTGGGGCCGCGCGCCCAACACGCTCACCCGCTTCAACGGCCTCGCTTCCTACGAGATTCAGGGCCAGTCGGCGCCGGGCAAGAGCTCGGGCGACGCGATGGCGCGCATCGCCGAGCTTGCGGGCCAGCTTCCCGGCGTCTCCATCGCCTGGGCGGGCCTTTCCTATCAGGAACAGATTTCGGGCGGGCAGGCGCCCTATCTCTACGGCCTGTCGCTGCTCGTCGTGTTCCTCTGCCTCGCGGCGCTTTACGAAAGCTGGTCCATCCCCTTCGCGGTGATGCTGGTGATGCCGCTCGGCCTGATCGGCGCGACCCTGGCGGTGCTGGCGCGCGGGCTGGAAAACGACATCTATTTCCAGGTCGGCCTGCTCACCACCATGGGGCTTTCGGCCAAGAACGCCATCCTGATCGTGGAATTCGCCGAGCAGGCGGAACGGCAGGGCCGCACGGCGGTGGAAGCCGCGCTGGAGGCCGCCCGCATCCGCCTGCGCCCGATCCTGATGACCAGCCTCGCCTTCATCTTCGGCGTGCTGCCGCTCGCCATCTCCACCGGCGCCGGCGCCAAGAGCCGGGTGGCGATCGGCACGGCGGTGATGGGCGGGATGATCACCGCCACGGTGCTGGCGATCTTCTTCGTGCCGCTCTTCTTCGTCCTCGTCCGCAAGCTGTTCCGCAAGGGCCATGCGGAAAAGCCGGACGGCCCGGCATCCGGCGGCGCCGCGGAGGCGCTGGCATGATCCGCCGCCTCCCGCCCGCCCTCCCCGCCCTGGCCTTTCCCGCCCTGGCTCTCTCCGCCCTGGCTCTCCTCGCCGGCTGCACCATGGCGCCGGATATGCCGCGCCCCGCGCCCGCCATCCCGCAAGGCTGGCCGGCGGGCGACGCCTATCTCCGCCGGAGCGAGGCCGGCCTGCCCTCCGTCACCTATCGCGATGTCTTCCGCGATCCGAAGCTGCAGGCGATCATCGACCGGGCGATCGCCAACAATCAGGATCTGCGCGCCGCCCTCGCCAACGTCGCCTCCGCGCGCGCGCAATATCGCGTGGCACATGCCGGCATCTTTCCGGGGATCGACGCCAGCGGGCGGATCTCGGTCAATCACGGCGCGAACGGCGGCGGCTCCCTCAACGGCGGCGCGAGCGGCGGCGGCGGCGGCGATACCAACACCTCCTACAGCCTCGAAGGTGGCGTCACCGCGTTCGAGGTCGATCTGTTCGGCCGGCTGCAAAGCCTGAGCAACGCCGCCTTCGACGAATATCTGGGGACGGAGGCCGCGCTCCGCGCCGCCCGCCTCACGCTCGTCGCCGAAGTCGCCAACCTCTATCTCCAGCTCGCCGCCGATCGCACGCTGCTCGCCATCGCCCGCGATACGGAGGCGAGCGCGCTGCGCAGCGTGGAGCTTACCCGCGCCCGCCTCCAGGGCGGCATCGCCCCGCGCACCGATCTCCGCCAGGCGGAAACGATCCTCGCCCAGGCCCGCTCGGATGCGGCGCAGCTCACCACCGCCATCGCCCAGGATCGCAATGCGCTGGAGCTGCTCGTCGGCGCCCCCGTGGCGGACGATCTCCTCCCCGCCGCGCTCGACGGCACGGAGGACCAGCTTGCCGAGCTTCCGCCCGGCCTCGATTCCGGTATCCTGCTGCGCCGCCCCGATGTGGTGCAGGCCGAATATCGCCTCTACGCCGCCAATGCCCGGATCGGCGCGGCGCGCGCGGCCTTCTTCCCGCGCATCTCGCTGACGGCGCTGGCCGGCCTCGCCAGCACCGCGCTTGCCGATCTCTTCACCGGCGATGCCTTCACCTGGAGCGTGCAGCCCTCCGCCACCCTGCCGATCTTCGACTGGGGGGCCAATGCCGGCAACCTCGCCGATGCCAGGGCGCAGCGCGATCTGGCGCTGGCCAATTACCAGAAGGCGATCCAGACGGCGTTCCGCGAGGTGGCGGACGCGCTGGCCCGGCGCGGCACGATCGACAGCCAGCTCGGCTCCGATCGCGCGCTGGAGGAAGCCGCCCGCGACAGCCTCTATCTCGGGACGGAGCGGTATCGCGGCGGCATCGATTCCTATCTCAACCTGCTCGATGCCCAGCGCACCCTCTATTCCGCCCGCCGCACCCTCGCGGCGACGCGGCTGGCGCGCGCGCAGAATCTCGTCGCCCTCTATCAGACGCTGGGCGGCGACGAGCTGATGGAACAGCCCCCAAGCCCCCGCCCGCCCCTCCCGCGCGCGGCCGATTGACGGCGCCCCCCCGGAAATCTACGGAACCACCTGTTGCCCCGGTAGCTCAGCAGGACAGAGCAACGGTTTCCTAAACCGCAGGTCGGGAGTTCGAGTCTCTCCCGGGGCACCACGATCCTGAAAGCACGGCAATCCGGCGTTTCCGGCTGAGGCCGTTCCCGAATAAAAGGCAGAACTTGGCGATCCGGGCGGGCAGCGGGAGCGTCCGATCACCATATTGAGGTCGCTCGCGGCCGCAGAAGGTGTGAAAGGGCTGGTTCAGCGTTAATTAGTTCTGCACCCCGTCGCATAGGGAGGTATCATACTTTTTGAGATTATGCGGAGGATCGAATGCCTGAAATCGATGGACAGAAGGGCTACATCATCGACCGCGACAAGCTCCATGCCAATTATCCCACACAATTTCATGACGCTGCGTTTTGCGAGGAACTAGGTCGCACGGTAGCGACTTTCGGCTTTATCGAGGAAATGCTCGGTAAGGCGATCTTCGCGCTCACCGGCGCGAAGGAATTCGACCCGCAGGGTGATCCGGATGCATTCAATGCTTGGATCAAGACTCTTGAAAAAACGCTAACCGATCAGCTCGGGGGGCTTATCATTGGCTACGAGAAGGCGCTTGCGGAAAACCCGCGTACAAAAGGCAACGACTACAGCATACAGCTGGCTGAATTGAAAAAGGCGAAGGATATCCGGAACGCCCTTTGCCATGGATCGTGGAGCAAACCCGACGATCAGGGCCGCTCGGTTCCAAAATTTGTCAATCGAAAGCTCCTAGGGTCGGGACCCATAAACAGGATTCCCTTGGCGTCGGGAATGTGATTCATATGTGGACGCCCCCTTGGCAAGGGCA
>NZ_PHHF01000072.1 GCF_003034225.1 Edaphosphingomonas fennica | reverse complement strand
TGCCCTTGCCAAGGGGGCGTCCACATATGAATCACATTCCCGACGCCAAGGGAATCCTGTTTATGGGTCCCGACCCTAGCGACCCCGAGGCCGTGGGATTCCGTGGACTGTATCAGACGGAATTGGGCAATCGCTACGTTTGGGTAGTTCTCAGCAGAGGCAAGATGATCCGTGTCGTCGCGGCAGTGTTTGCTCCGACCGACTTCGCGGCCATGACGGCTGATATCGAATGGAAAATTTTCGGTGTACCGAATCCGTAGCCGCTGATCGCGATCCGCCAGACGGTTTGCCGCTAGCGACTCCTATCGCACCGGCGCCTGAAGATCTGGATCGTTTAATCAAGTGGAACTGGCTAATGTCCGCAATGTCGGCGCATCCCGACAGGCAGCAATTGGGTCGAAAATCCCAACAGCGGCCGTGATCCGAATTTGTCCAGCCACCTAGGGCCGATCGGCATTCAGCCCTGACGACCTGCAAATGGCGATTTTCGCTCCGCCCTACATCTGAATGTCGATCGGTCCTGGAATCGAGCCCGTTTTCAGTTTGCAGCGGCGGTTTTCCCGATCGGGCTTCGCCTGTGCCGATGGGTGGATGCTGAAACGAGTTCGGCATGACGGATTGGAGGCCACGGCGCCTCCACCGGCGCCCCCGCACATCGAGACCAGGCCCCGCCTCAGTCGCCCGCCTCGGCGATCTGGGCGATATAGGCGTCGTCGACGATGCGGATGCGGCCATTGGCCAGCTCGATCACGCCGGCTTCCACCCAGGAGGCAAGCTGGCGGTTGATGTTTTCCCGGCTCATGCCGACGAAATTGCCGAGCTCGCTCTGGCTGAGGTCGCCGGCCAGCTTGTGGCCGTCGGCCTTGCCGTCCGTCAGCCGCTTGAGGAAGCGGGCAAGGCGCGGGCCGGCGGCGAAGGCGCGATCGCTTTCGATCGTCGTATCGGTATCGCGCAGGCGGCGCGCCATATCGCGCAGCATCCGGAGCGCGACCTTGGGATGGCCTTCGATCAGCCGTTCGAAGGCGGCGCGGCCGATGCGGAGATAGCGGCCGGCATAGCGCGCGGTGGCCGATGCGGTGCGCGGCTGGCCGTCGAGCAGCGCGATTTCCCCCAGCACGGCGCCGCGTTCGGCATAATCAAGCACGATTTCCTGCCCATTGGGGGCGATCATGCTGACCCGGGCGATGCCGGCCAGGATCACCACCGCCGCATCGCCTTCGTCCCCCTGCCGCAGGATGGTGTCGCCCGGCTTCATCGCATGGACGCTGGAGGAGGAGAGGAGATCGGCGAGTTCCGCCGGCGTGCAGGCCGCCAGCACCGAATGGGGCGGCAGCATCGCCAGCACTTCCTGGGCATCCATCGTCGGCACGGCCTTCCTGTTCGGCCGGGCGACGGCGGGTAAGAAACGGGTGCCACGCCCGAATACGCTACACGAGCGAGGCGAATCGTCCTTAACGCCCGCTGCCCGGCGGGGACTGTGATTGCCGTCACAGCATAGGGGCAATCCCCGCGACAGGGAAAGCCAAACCCCTGAAATCGAGCCGCAAGATGATCGCGGCCGCCGAAAGATGAAGGAATCCGCCGCCACAGCATCACGAAAAATCGGCAACAGAATTAACGAACGGCAAAGCATGTTCGCCCTAGGGTCGCCCGATATGCTGCCCACGGGTGATCGATGCGCCACGCCTTGCTGAAAGTTCCCCCCCTCGACCTGGCCGATTCGTCCGGCACCGGCGGGCAGGCGAGCCTGCGCAGCCGCATCGCCGCCGATATCCCGCCGGGCGATCCCCGCACCGAGGCCCTGTGGCGCGCCGCGCCGTGGATGGCGGGGCTCAGCGTCACCTGCGCGCTGGTGGTGCTGTGGGGCCTGATGCGATCGGTGCCGGTGACAGCGCTTTCGGCCTGGGCCGCGCTGATCGTGGCGGCGAACTTCGTGATCGTCCGCGCCCGGCGCCGGGCGGCCGGCTATGATTCGGACGAACTGCTGCGATCGCCCTACTGGACGGTGTTCGAGGCGGCGATGCACGCCCTGCTCTGGTCCGCCCTGCCCTTCTTCGCCTTTGCCGATCAGCCGCCCCAGACGCAGATGATGCTGGCCGGCGCGATGGCGACGATGATGGCCGGCGCCTTCCTGCTGGCGCTGGTGCCGCTGGCGGCGGCGGTGTGGGTGGTGGTGATCGCCACCGCCCTGCTGTGGGGCCTGCACAATGCCAGCGACTTCGCGATCGGCGTGGCGGTGGTGCTGATCGCCGGCTATGTCGCCGTGGTGCTGACCGGCTGCCTGACGATCGAGCGGCTGCTGACCCGGTTCATGCGCCAGGCGACCGAGGAACGCGGCCGGCGCGAGGCGATCGGGCTGCTCCTGAAGGAATATGAGGAACAGGGCGCGGGCTGGCTGTGGCAGATCGATGCCGCCAACCAGCTGACCTATGTGAGCCCGCGCATATCATCGATGCTGGGGCGTTCGACCGGCCAGCTTATCGGCCAGTCGCTGCCGGTGGTGCTGGGCTGCGACGCGCGGCTGGGCGGCGCGCTGGTGGCGCGCGAGCCCTTTTCGGGCCTGCATATCGATGTCGAGACGCCCGGAGGCGCGCGATCGGTGGCGCTTTCCGGCACGCCGATCTTCGCCCCGGACGGCGCGTTCGAGGGCTTTCGCGGCGTGGGCAGCGACATCACCGAGATCCGCCGCAGCCAGGACCGGCTGACCCATATGGCACGCATGGACATGCTGACCGGCCTGCCCAACCGCCAGCACATGCATGAGCTGTTCGCCGACGGCGTGGCCCGCGCCAAGGCGAGCAATGTGCCCTGCGCGCTGATGTTCCTCGACCTGGACGGGTTCAAGCCGGTGAACGACAGCTTCGGCCATTCGCTGGGCGACGAGGTGCTGCGCACGATCGCCCAGCGGCTGCAGGCCGAGGTGGGGCCGCGCGGACGGATCGGCCGGCTGGGCGGCGACGAATTCGCCCTGCTGCTGACCGACGGGCAGAGCCGGCAGGCGGTGGAGGAGCTGGGCCACAAGCTGATCCGCGCGGTGAGCCAGCCGCTGATGCTGCCTTCGGCCGAGATCCGCATCGGCATGTCGATCGGATCGGCGATCGCGCCGATCGACGGCGATCAGGTGGACGACCTGCTGCTGAAGGCGGACCTCGCGCTCTACGAGGCGAAATCGCGCGGACGCGGCACCTTCGTCCATTTCGAGCCCCGCCTGCAGCAGAATGCCGAGGACCGCGTGCGGCTGGAGCATGACCTGCGCCAGGCCCTGAAGCGCGACGAGTTCGAGGTGCATTACCAGCCGGTGGTTTCCGCCGTGACGCAGGCGGTGGTGGGGTTCGAGGCGCTGCTGCGCTGGCGCCACCCGGAACGCGGGCTGATATCGCCGGCCATCTTCATCCCCATCGCCGAGGAAAGCGGGCTGATCGCCGATATCGGCGAATGGACGCTGCGCCAGGCCTGCAAGCATGCCGCATCCTGGCCGGGCGACATCCATGTCGCGGTGAACGTCAGCCCCCGCCAGCTGGTGCTGCCGGCGCTGCCCAACGCGGTGAGCGATGCGCTGGCGGCCGCGCGGCTGCAACCGTCGCGGCTCGAGCTGGAAGTGACTGAAAGCGTGTTCCTGAGCGACACGGACGGATCGCTGGACGTGCTGCGCCGGGTGCGATCGATCGGGGTGGGCATCGCGCTCGACGATTTCGGGACGGGCTATTCCTCGCTCGGCTATCTCAACAAGACGATCTTCCACGCGCTGAAGATCGACGGATCGTTCGTGCGCGATGCCGCGCGGCGCAGCGAGACCGTGTCGATCATCCGCGCGATCGTGACGCTCGCCAACAGCTTCCGCATGACCATCACCGCCGAGGGGGTGGAGACGGTGGCCGATTTCGAGCGGATGCGCGACCTCGGCTGCCACCGCATCCAGGGCTATCTGTTCGGCCGGCCGGTGCCGTTCGGGGAAACGCTGGCGCTGGTGGGCCAGCGCTTCGAATATGGCGCGCGGGCGGCAGGGTAAGCCCCGCCGCCCCCGGCAATCAGATCAGGCTGATCCGCACGTCCAGCCCGTTGCGCGTGGCGTGGCTGTAGGGGCAGACGATGTGGGCCTGATCGACGATACCCTGCGCGGTTTCGCGGTCGACGCCCGGCAGCGAGACCTTGAGCGCGACATCGAGGCCGAAGCCCTGGCCGTCATCGCGCGGGCCGATGCCGACGGTGGCGGTGACGCTGCTGTCTTCAGCGATCTTCACCTTCTTCTGCGCGGCGACGAACTTGATCGCGCCCAGGAAGCAGGCGGAATAGCCGGCGGCGAAAAGCTGTTCGGGATTGTTGCCGGCGCCGCCCGGCCCGCCCAGCTCCCTGGGCGTGACGAGGGTAACGGAAAGCGCGCCGTCGGCGGTGGAAGCGGAACCGGTGCGGCCGCCGGTGGCGGTGGCTTCGGTGGAATAGAGCGTCTTCATGGGGCTTGCCTTTCGCTGTGCCGGCGCGGCCTTCGCACCGGGCTGGTGAGGAATATATATCGTGCACGATCTAATCGTGCGATAGTTTATAGCTGGGATGGCCACAAGAATATCTTTCTTGCGATCATATCGTGCACGATATATATTTGCCGCGAAGGAGTGCGCCATGCCCGCCGCCGATCATCTCCGCCTCGACGAGCAATTCTGCTTCGCGGTCTATTCCACCGCCCACGCGCTGAACCGCGTCTACAAGCCCCGGCTGGACGCGATCGGCGTCACCTACCCGCAATATCTGGTGCTGCTGGTGCTGTGGCAGGATGACGGGCTGACGGTGGGCGCGATCGGCGAGCGGCTGGGCCTGGAATCCTCCACGCTGACCCCGCTGCTGAAGCGGCTGGAGGGCGCGGGCCTGATCGCGCGCGCGCGCAGCCGCGAGGATGAGCGGCAGGTGATCGTCTCGCTCACCGACAGCGGCCGGAACTTGCGCGAGAAGGCGCGGCGCATCCCGCTCGACATGCTGGCGGCGACCGGGCTGGAGGCGACGGCGCTGGGCCGGCTGCGCGATGCGCTGGTGGGCGTGCGCGAATCGCTGGCTGATACCGCCGAGGAGGAAGCCGCGTGAGCGAAGGCGATGTCCGCATCGCCGGCGACGGGATCGCGGCGACGATCGCCCCGCTGGGGGCCGAGCTGCAATCGCTGACCGACGCCGAGGGGCGGGAGCTGCTGTGGGACGGCGACCCCGCTTTCTGGGCCGGCCGCGCCCCCATCCTGTTTCCGATCGTCGGCACGCTCCGCAACGACAGCTATCGGATCGACGGCGAGACCTATCGCCTGCCCCGCCACGGCTTCGCCCGGCGGCGGCGCTTCGACCTGGTCGAGGCGACGGCGGCGCGGGCCTTGTTCCGGCTGGCGGACGATGCCGAGACACGGGCGGCCTACCCCTTCGCCTTCCAGCTCGACATGGCCTTCGCCATCGCCGGCGGCACGCTGGAGATGAAGGCGACGGCGCGGAACATGGGCGACAGGCCGCTGCCGGCGAGCTTCGGCTTCCATCCGGCGCTGCGCTGGCCGCTGCCGGGCGCCGGCCCGCGCAAGGCGCACCGGCTGGTCTTCGCCGCCGGGGAGCCCGCGCCGGTGCGGCGCGTGGATGCCGACGGCCTGATCGATCCCCTGCCCCGCCCCACGCCCATCGCCGGACGCGAGCTGGCGCTGGACGATGCCCTGTTCGCGGAGGACGCGCTGATCCTGGACGATCTCGCCAGCCGGTCGCTGCTCTATGGCGTGCCGGGCGGGCGGATGCTGGAGATCGGCTTCCCCGACATGCCGGCGCTGGGCCTGTGGAGCAAGCCGGGCGCGGGCTTCCTCTGCATCGAACCGTGGCAGGGCCATGCCGACCCGGCGGGCTTCGGGGGCGATTTCCGCGATCGGCCGGGCGTGGTGGAGATCGCGCCCGGTGCCGAGCGCAGCTTCACGATGACGATCAAGGTTTGAAAAGGCGCGGAAAGGGCAGGTTTTGCGTGCGGCGCGAGGCGCATCCTCAGGCGAGCCGCGGATGGACCTTCACGTCGCGGGCGATGGCCAGCGCGCCGAAGGCCGCCAGCACGCCGATCGAGCCGGCGATCATGAAGGCGGGACCGTAGCTGCCGGTCATGTCGCGCAGCAGGCCCGCGCCGAGCGCCGCGACGGCCGCGCCGATCTGGTGGCCGGATGCCACCCAGCCGAACACGATCGGCGCATCGCGATCGCCGAAATGCTGGCCGGCGAGCTTCACCGTCGGCGGCACGGTGGCGATCCAGTCCAGCCCGTAGAAGACGGCGAAGACCGAAAGCGCGACGATATCGAAGCCGGTGAAGGGCAGCGCCACCAGCGAAAGCCCGCGCAGCCCATAATAGACGAACAGCAATTTGCGCGGATCATAGCGATCGGTGAGCCAGCCCGAGGCGGTGGTGCCGAACAGGTCGAACACGCCCATCACCGCCAGCAGCCCCGCCGCCTGCACCGCGCCCATGCCGTTATCGCCGCAATAAGCGATCAGATGCGTGCCGACGAGGCCGTTGGTGGTGAGGCCGCAGACGAAGAAGGTGCCGAACAGCAGCCAGAAGACCGGCGTGCGCGCGGCCTTGCCCAGCACGCGGAAGGCGAGCGCCACGCTTTCCCTGGGATGGGCCGGCGGCTCCGGCGGGCGGGGCGCATCGGCGTCATAAGGCAGCAGCCCCGCATCGGCCGGCCGTTCGGGCAGCAGCAGCGCGACCAGCGGGATCAGCGCCGCCGAGACGATCGCCACCGCCATCGCCACCGGCCGCCAGCCGCCCTGTTCGGAAAGCCAGGCGAGCACCGGCAGGAAGAGCAGCGATCCGGTGGCCGTGCTGGCGCTGAATATGCCCATCACGAGGCCACGATGGCGATCGAACCAGCGCGACGCGACGGTGGCCCCCAGCACCAGCGCCACCGCGCCGCTGCCGAGGCCGGAAAGCAGCCCCCAGGTCAGCACATAATGCCACGGCTCGGTCATGAAGAGGCTCAAGCCCGTCGAGACCGCCATCAGGCCGAGGCCGCCGATCAGCGTGCGGCGGATGCCGATCGTCTGCATCAGCGCGGCCGCGAACGGGCCGACCATGCCATACAGGAAGATGCCGAAGGCCGCCGCCGCCGAGACCGTCGCCCGATCCCAGCCGAAGGCCGCCTGCAGCGGGGTCATCATCACGCCGGGGGCGGAACGCAGGCCCGCGGCGGCCAGCAGCGACAGGAACGTCACCGCCACCACCACCCAGGCATAGTTGCGGCCGAAGGGTCTCGCGATCATGGGGCCGGAGGTAGCCGTGCCCAGGGCAATCGAGAATTATCCTTGGGTATATGTCACGGCCGGCTGCCGAGCAGCGCGAGGCCGAAGCCGATGAAGATGCCGCCGGTCAGCCGGTTGAAGGCGCGCTTCAGACCGGGGCGGGTGAGGAAGCCGGCGAGCTTCTGGCCGCCGATGCCATAGACCGCATACCAGAACATCTCGGTCACGGCGAAGGTGGCGACCAGGATCGCGAACTGCGGGATTTCGGGCCGGGCCTTGTCGATGAACTGGGGCAGGAAGGCGGCCGCGAACATCAGCGCCTTGGGGTTGCTGATGCCGATCGCGAAGCCGCCCCGGAACATGGCCGGCGGCGAGAGTGAGGGAACCAGCGCCCGGCCATCGACGTCGATCGGCGCGGCATCGCTGCGCCACGCCCTGATGCCGAGATAGACGAGATAGGCGACGCCGGCATAGCGCAGCACATCGAACAGCCGGGGCGAGGCCATCAGCAGCGCGCTGAGCCCGGTGGCGGAGGCGAGCAGGATCAGCACCAGCGCGGCGAGGCAGCCGGCCATCGCCGCGACGCTGCGCCGCGCGCCGAAATGCACGCTGCGCGTCATCACATGCAGCATGTTGGGGCCGGGCGTGCCGCACAGCAGGAACACCGCGAGGAAGAACAGCCACCAGGTGTGAAGCGACATCGGCCCGATCCGTTGGAGGAGACCGGCGCGGTTTACAGGAGCGGAGGCCGCGCCGGCAAGCCGGGCGCGCGATCAATCCCCCGCGCGATCCGCCAGCCGGGCATAGGTGATCGCGGCATCGCGGGTCCGCGGATCGTCCTTGAAGGCGATGGCGGGATCGGGCGCCTCGCCTATGCCATGGAGCAGCGCCCACAGCGCGAAGCGGCGGCCGGGCTCCGTCTCGGTGGCGAAGGCGATCGCCAGCCGGTCCACGCCGTCCGCGAAGGCCGCGTCATCGAGCGAGGCGAGATCGGCCGTGCCGAAATAATTGGCGAGGAGGGCATCGAGGTCCATGCCCCGCCGTTGCGCCAGCCCGCCGCGAAACGCAAGGCGACGGGCTGGTCCTCCCGCCGCCTTGCCCGGATCACTCGGCTGCCATCGCCACGCCGTGCGCCGGATCGGAACGGGCATCCTGGCTGGCATCGGTGGTCCACGCCCAATGGCCGGCGGGCGGCGCGCCGGTGATGCCATATTCCTCGCGTATGTCCTCCACCTTCCAGTCGAGATGGTCGCGCCAGCACACGATCATCAGCGGCACCTTCCAGTTCTTGCCCTGGGCGGCGCCGATATCCTCGGCCTCCAGCATTTCCGGGATCACCTGCGGGTAATAAAGCCCCATCTTCATCGTCGTCTTGGCCTTCAGATAGGTGCCGACACGATTGATGAAGGCCGCCAGCTCCGGCCGGAAATAGCGGAACAGGCTGCGGGCGTTGGCGGCGAGCAGCGCCACCTCCCCGCAGAAGTTGGTTTCGAACCCCGTTATCATATGCTCGATATCGTGGGTGAAGACGCGTTCCTTCAGGTAGAAGGTGTAATCGCTGTCGATCTTCATCCCCTGGAAGAAGTGATCGATATCGTAGCCGCTGTTGGCGAGGAAATCGTGGATCACATGGCCCAGCGTGCCGGGCGGATAATCCTTCACCTCGTCCGCCTTGAAGTCCGAGGTAACGCGCCGATCCAGCCAGCGCTTGAATTCGGGCAGGCGCTGCTTCTCCTCCTCGAACAGGCGGATGATGCCGGGCATGTCCTCCATCTCGTGCAGGATCGCGGCGACCTGCGGGATGAAGGCGGTGTTGGGCAGGTCCGCCCCGTTCCGGCGCAGCATCTCCTGCGCGATCAGCGCGCGCAGGCCGGCATGGTTGAGATATTTGGACGAGCTGATCAGCACCGAGCTTTCGGTGGTGAAGGTGCGCATCCCGTTGTGATAATAATCA
The DNA here is from genome assembly GCF_003034225.1 of Edaphosphingomonas fennica. Classification (GTDB taxonomy): domain Bacteria; phylum Pseudomonadota; class Alphaproteobacteria; order Sphingomonadales; family Sphingomonadaceae; genus Sphingomonas_E; species Sphingomonas_E fennica. The sequence continues at coordinate 50,234 of NZ_PHHF01000072.1, read as the reverse complement.
ATGTCCGCCTGGCTGACGTTCGACATGGCCGGATCCTCCCTTATTCGGCCGCAACGGCGGCGGCATGGGCATCGTTGGCGGGGGCGAGGAAGGTGCCCGGCGTGGCCCCGGTATATTTGCGGCCGTCGAAGGTCGGCTCGCCATTCACCAGCGTGAGCCGCATCGGCGCGGCCTTGCGGGTGAAGCGCCAGGTGGTGCCGCCCTTGCCGTCCGGCACGTCGAACGCCTTCTCCATCTCGCGGCGCTGGATTTCCTCGAGGTTGAAGACGGCGATGTCCGCGCGCTTGCCGACCTTGATCTCGCCGCGATCGGCGAGGCCGAAGAAGTTGGCGAGCTTGCCGGTCATGACGTGGACCGCCTGTTCCAGCGACATCAGCTTTTCGTCGCGGACATATTTGGTGAGGAGCAGGATATTCTCGCCGCCGCCGCACAGCATCTGCCCGTGCGCGCCGGCGTCCGAGATGTTCCCCACCGTGCGCGGATCGATCATCAGATCGACCGTCAGCGCCTCGTCCTTCGGGAAGGGCGACATGTGCACCGTGGAGCGCGTGCCGTTGGCGAGGATCCATTCGGCCATCGCATCCGAACGGTGCAGCCCGCGGCTGTCGGCATAATCCTTCAGCGTGACGCCGACGGGGCCGGTGCCGTTTTCCGAATCGATCAGGTGCAGGTCCTGCGGATTGTTCATCGGCGAATGGGGCCAGGCCTTCGTATCCCAGCTTTCGCGGGCGCGGGCACGCCAGTCGGGATCGGCGAGCAGGCGGGCCTTTTCCTCGTGGGTTTCGGCCAGCACCACCTCGTGCCAGGCATAATCGTTCGACTGGGCGAAGATCAGCGACTTGACCAGGCTGAGCGTGCTGGTGGGCGAGACATGGGCGATGCCCGGCCACAGATCATAGCCCTTGGCGCGCATGTCAGCGACGCGGGCCTGCAAGGTCGGCAGGATATCCTTCTGGAAGGCCAGCGTCGGCACCGCGCCCGCCACCTGCATGCGGATGCCGCGTCCCTTGGTCAGCCGTTCCAGCCGTTCCAGCGAGGCCGGGCCGGTCTTGCGCATGAAGGTGTCGATGATGACCTGATAGGTCGCGGCCGGATAGCGCTGGAGCACGTCGAACAGCGCCTCGAACTCGGCATCGTCGGCCACCAGCGTCGGGATCGGCCGGTCCTGCCCGTCATGATCGTGGAGATTGTCCGACAGACCGAGCGCGCCGGCGGCCAGCGCGTCATCCAGCAGCTCGGCCATGCGGCGGATCTCCTCCGCCGTCGCCGCGCGTTCCCACGCATCGAGGCCCATCACCGCGAGCCGGATGGCGATATGGCCGACGAAGGCGGCATAATTGGCCGGCACCTTCACCTTCGCCACCATCGACGCCTTATATTCCGACCATTTCCGCCAGTCCCACGGCAGATGTTCGAGGAAGGGGCCTTCGGGAATATCCTCGAAGAAGGAGAATATCTTCACCATCTCCAGCTGCGCCGCCTTTTCGGGGTGCAGCGGGGCGGCGGTGAAGCCGCAATTGCCGAGGATGACGGTGGTCGCGCCATAGCCGGGCAGCGGATCGAGATCGGGCTGCCACCACATCGTCGCGTCGAAATGGGTGTGGCTTTCAATGAAGCCGGGGGTGACGTAGCAGCCGTCGGCGAAATGGACGCGCTCGCCATCCGGCTTCAGATCGGGGCCGATCTCCGTGATCGTGCCCTGGTTGATCCGCACGTCCGCGCGATAGGCCGGCGCGCCCGTGCCATCGACGACGGTGCCGCCCTTGATGAGGATATCCGACATTCTTCTCTCCGTTTTCGAGGGTGCCTTTGCGGCCTTATCCCCGGCCGTGATCCGGCCTGACCAAGCGGAGAATAAGCTTGCCTTGCCGGCCCCGCAGCTACATTCAGGGGCTATGGATCATGAAATGAGCCCTTCGGGATCAACTGACGATCCCGTCGAAAAAGAGACCGAGGCGATGCTGGCCGCGCTGCGCCGCGCGCTCAGGGCTGCGGGCTGGACGCAGGCCCGGCTGGCCGAGACGCTGGGCGTGGGCAGTGCCACCGTGAAACGCTGGCTGCACGGGCGCGGGCTGACCTTGCGCACGCTGGAGCGCATCGCGGCGATCGCGGGGCTGAGCCTGGCCGAGCTGATCGAGGGCCGCCGCCCCGGCGACGCGGAAGCCGAACAGCTGACGCTGGCGCAGGAGGAGGCGCTGGGAAAGGATTCGATCCTTTCGACCATCTTCTTCCTCATCCTGAACGGCTGGCCGCCGTCGGAGGCGGTGGCGTCCTTCTCCGTGCCGGCCGAGGAGGTGGAGCGCCATGTCCACCGGCTGGAACGGCTGGCGCTGATCGACCGGCTGCCGAGCGGGCGGCTGCGCGCGCGGCTGGACCCGGCGCATATCTGGCAGCGCGAGCCGCTGCGCCGCCATTTCGACCGGCTGCTGAAGCCGCATTTCTTCGCGCTGGATTACAGCCGGCCGGAAACCATCTTCGGCGCGGAGACGATCAAGCTCTCCCCAACCGGCGTCGCCCGCCTGCGCGAATGGATCGAGACGTGGCGCGCACAGCTGCGAGCGCTGGAGCGCGAGGACCGCCGCACCGCCAAGCTGCCGGGGGAATGGTATGCCGTGCTGGCCGTCGCCCGGCCGATGCGGCAGATCGTGGAGATCAACCGCCGCCAGCGGCAGCGGAAGAATTGAAGGCCATTACCGCGCGTAGGGCCAATATTGGGGTTCGACCACGCGCCCGCGCGGCAGGCGGGTATTTTCGAACGAGATGATCGCACCGGCATTCTCGCCGAGCGGAACCGCCGCCGTGCCAAACACGCCGCGCGCGCCGCCGGTGCCGATCATGAAGCCCGCCTCGCCATGGATCTGGGGGCCGCCCGCCCCCGCGCCCGAGACCCGCGCCGGGGACGCATCGGCGCTTTCGCTGCCGCCGCCGCCCGAGGCGCGGCGCAGCGCGGCATCGGCGTCCGCTTCCGTATTGCGGCCGAGAAGCTGTTCCTTTTGTTCAGGCGTGAGGCTGATGACCTGGCCGCCGGCCGGGCCATCGGCTTCCTCCGCCGCCCAGGCGGGGGCCGCGATCATCGCGGCGAGGAGCAGGAGGGAACAGGATTTCATCATGCCACCCGAGGTGCGCCCCCGGAAATGAAGGCTGGCTGAACATGGGGATAGCCCGCACCGCCCTCCGGCGCCAGCCCGAACGCGCGCCGCGCGGTCAGGCGGGCTGGCGGCCACGCTGCGCGGGTTCGGCGCGGCGCTGGACGATCCCTTCCGCCAGCCGGGCCGATACCTCGGCCAGATGATCGAAATGCGCTTCATATCGCGCCATGCCCTGGCTGAGCGACCGCAACTCGCCCTCCAGCCCGTGCAGCTCGGATTCGGGCACCAGCACCTCGATCGCGTCCCAGCGCGACCAGCCGTCCTCCGGCGCCATGCCCAGCATCTGCCCGCGCCGGCTGGCCACCGCCGATCCGATGCGCGAGGTGGCGCTGCCGGGGGCGTGGATCGTGACGTGCGCCACCGGCTCCAGCAGATAGGGCGCGGCGGCGGCCAGCGCCTCCGCCACGGCCAGCCGGCCGGCGGTGCGGAAGGCCAGTTCGGAGCTGTCGACGCTGTGGAAGGCGCCGTCCACCAAGGTGACCGCCACGTCCACTACCGGGAAGCCGAGCGGCCCGCGCGCAACCGCATCGCGCGCGCCCTGCTCCACCGCCGGTATCCATTGCCTGGGCACCGCGCCGCCGGTGATGCGATCCTCGAAGCGGAAGCCCTCGCCGCGGTCCAGCGGGCGGATTTCCACGGTCACGTCGCCGAACTGGCCGTGGCCGCCCGACTGCTTCTTGTGCCGGCCACGCTGGCTGCAGGCCTTGCGGATCGATTCGCGATAGGCGACGCCCGGCTGGCGGACGCTGACCGCGACGCCATAGCGCCGCTTCAGCCGATCGAGCGCCACCGCGACATGCTCGTCATTGATGCCGCGCAGCAGGGTTTCGCGCGACTCGCCATCCTGCCCCCAATGGAGCCCGGGATCCTCCTCCGCCAGCCGGTTGAGCGCGGTGGACAGGCGAACCTCGTCCTTCTGGTTTTCCGCCGCCACCGCCCGCACGCAATTGGCGACCGGCGGATCGACGGGCAGGAGAAATTCGGGCGGCGGCGCGCCGATGCCGATCAGCTCGCCCGCGCGCGCCATGTCGAGCTTGGCGATGCCGACGATATCGCCCGCCTCCGCCCGGCCGACCTTAGCGGTCGCCGCGCCCTGGAGGGTGAAGAGCGCGCCCGCCCGCGCGGCCCGGCCATCGGCGGCGAAGAGATCGGCGCCTTCCGCCAGCGGCCCTTCGAACAGCCGGGCGATCGCCAGCCGGCCTATCGCGCTGCCATGCGATATCTTGAGGACGAGGGCGGCGGCGCGATCCACGCCGAGCCGGACGGCCGCACGATCCGGGGCCGGCGCATCGTGGCGCAGCATCTTGAGCAGGCGGCGGATGCCGTGGCCGTCTGTGGCGGAGCCGAACAGCACCGGCACGACCAGCCCGTCGCGCGTTTCCCGTCCGAGATCGCCGAAGACGAGATCGAGATCGGGTACCTCGTCCGACAGCAATTGCTCGAGCAGCGCATCGTCATGATCGGCAAGCTGCTCCAGCATCGTCTGGCGGGCGGCCGCCTCCTGCGCGCGCAGGGCATCGTCGATCGGCACCTGTTCGGACGCGGCGCCCGGCCGGTAATGATATGCGCGTTCCAGCGCGAGATCGACGAAGCCGGTCACCACATCGCCCGTCATGATCGGGATCTGGCGGGCGACGAAGGGCGCGGCGCTCATCGGCTTCAGCGCGATCAGCAGATCCTCGATCCGGCCGTGGGCCTGATCGATCTTGTTGACGAACAGGGCATGCGGCACGCCCATCGCCTCCAGCCGGCGCAGGGTGGGTTCGGCAAGCGGGGCGCGCGCCGGATCGGGATCGATCACCACCAGAGCGAGATCGGCGGACGCCACCGCCAGATCGGCATCGGCGGCAAAGCCCGCGCCGCCGGGCGCATCGACCAGGACGAAGCCATCGCCCTGCCAGTCGAAGCGCATCAGGTTGAGCTCGGTCGATCCGCCGCGCGCGCGGGCCTCGGCGCTGGCATCGCCCACGCTGCTGCCGGCGGCGACCGAGCCCTGCCGATCGATCGCGCCGGCGGCGTGGAGCAACGCCTCCGCGAGACTCGTCTTGCCCGCGCCCGCCGGACCGACGAGCGCGATGGCCCTTATGCCTTTGCTGATCCCCACCATCGCTGCCATCCTCCTGCTGCGCCGTGACCGGCCAGAGCGGTGCAATCGTGATCGTGACGGCAGGGAGGGTCGCGCCATAAGCCGGCGAGCGCAAGCCCCCCGGAAGGGATAATCGCACGCCCCGTCGCGCGGAGGGATCAGGCGGGTTCGAGAACCTCGCCGCCCGCCGCCTCCAGCAGGCGGCGTTCCAGCGCCTTGAGGCGGGTGGCGCCCGTCACCTTGTCGCCGGTGAGGTCGGTCACGTAGAACACGTCGACCGCGCGCTCGCCATAAGTGGCGATGTGGGCGGAATGGATCGTCACCTTCGACTGGAAGAGCGCGTGGGCCAGCGCGTTGAGCAGCGCGGGGCGATCGCGGGCGTTGATTTCCACCACGGTATAGCGGTTCGACGCGCGGTTATCGATCAGCACCACGGGTTCGATCGGGAAGGCTTCGGCCCGCGCGCGGGGCAGCGGCTTGGCGGCCAGGCGATCGGCGATGCGGCTGCGGTTGGCGAGCGCGTCGTCGATCATCGACTCCAGCCGGCGCAGGCGATCCTCCTCGTCGAAGGGGCGGCCGAACGGGTCCTGCACCAGGATATTGTCCACCGCCATGCCATCGCGCGTGGTGTGGATGCGCGCATCGATGATGCTGCCGCCGGCCAGGTGGATGGCACCGGCGATGCGATAGAAGAGGCCGGGATGATCGGCGGCATAGATGGTGACGAGGGTGGCGCCGCGTTCGGGATCGGCCACCGCCCCGATCGAAAGCGGGCGATCGCCGGCATCAGCATCGTGGATCAGCCGCATGTTGCGTTCGATCACGTCGACCCCTTCGGCCACCCAATAGGCTTCGGGCAGGCGCTTCACCATCGCGTCGAAGCGATCGGCCGGCCAGCCGAGCCGGTCGCGCACCGCCGCCTGCTTGGCCTCCACCCGTTCCTTCCGCCCGCGCTGCTTGTGGCCGAGGCGCAGCACCTCCTCCGCCGCCTCGTAGAGATCGGAGAGGAGCTGGCGCTTCCAGCTGTTCCACACGCCCGGCCCGACGGCGCGGATATCCACCACCGTCAGCACCAGCAGCAGGCGCAGGCGTTCCGGGCTCTGCACCGCCTCGACGAAATCGAGGATCGTCTTGAAATCGGCGAGGTCGCGCTTGAAGGCGGTGGCGGACATCAGCAGGTGCCAGCGCACCAGCCAGGCGACCAGCTCGGTCTCCGCCGCGGTCAGCCCCAGCCGGGGGCAGAGCTTGAGCGCCACCTCCGCGCCCAGCTCGCTATGGTCGCCGCCACGGCCCTTGGCGATATCGTGGAGCAGCACCGCGACATAGAGCGCGCGGCGCGACACGAGCTGGCGCATGATGAGGCTGGCCAGCGGATGATCCTCGTCCAGCTCGCCCTTCTCGATCGCGGAAAGCAGGCCGATGGCACGGATGGTATGCTCGTCCACCGTGAAATGGTGATACATGTCGAACTGCATCTGCGCGACGACGCGGCCGAAATCGGGCACGAAGCGGCCGAACACGCCCGCCTCGTTCATCCAGCGCAGCACCGTTTCCGGGTTTCGCCGGCTGGTGAGCACATCGAGGAAATAGGCGTTGGCGCGCGGATCGCGGCGGACGCGATTGTCGATCAGCCGCGCGTCGCGCCCCGCCTGGCGCATGGCGACGGGGTGGATCTCCAGCTCATATTTGTCCGCCAGCGCGAACATCTGGAGCAGACGGACGGGGTCCTGCACGAAAAAATCGTCATGCGGCGTGGTGAGGCGCCCGCGATCGAAGGCGAAGCCTTCCAGCTTGCGCGGCTTCCGGCGCAGGCGCGGCAGCGCGAAGCGGCGGCCGCGCGCGGCGAACTCCTCATCCAGATGCGCCAGGAACACGCCGGTCAGATCGCCCACCCGCTTCGCGGTGAGGAAATAATGCTGCATGAAGCGTTCGACCGCCGATCGCCCCGGACGATCGGCATAGCGCATGCGCCGGGCGATATCGGGCTGGACATCGAAGGTCAGCCGGTCCTCCGCCCGGTTGGTGAGGATGTGGAGGTGGCAGCGCACCGCCCACAGGAAATTCTCCGCCTTCTGGAACTGGCGCAGCTCATCGGGCGTGAGCAGGCCGGTATCCACCAGTTCCGGCACGGACCGCACCCGGTTCACATATTTGCCGATCCAGAAAAGAGTGTGGAGATCGCGCAGGCCGCCCTTCCCCTCCTTCAGATTGGGTTCGACGACATAGCGGCTGTCGCCCATGCGGCGGTGGCGCTCGTCGCGCTCGGCCAGCTTCTCGGCGACGAAGGCGCGCGCGGTGCCGGCCACCACCTCCCGGTCGAAACGGGCCGAGGCCTCGTCGTAAAGCGCCTCGTCCCCCCAGACGAAGCGGCCTTCCAGCATCGCGGTGCGGATGGTGAGATCGCTTTTCGCCATGCGGACCATATCGTCCAGCGAACGGCTGCTATGCCCCACCTTCAGGCCGAGATCCCAGAGCAGGTAGAGCATGGATTCGATCACCTGCTCCGCCCAGCCCGTCTGCTTCCAGGGGGTGAGGAAGGCGATGTCCACATCCGAATGGAGCGCCATCTCCGCCCGGCCATAGCCGCCGACCGCCATCAGCGTCAGCCGCTCGCCCGCCGTGGGATTGTTGAGCGGGTAGAGCCGGCCGGTGGTGAAATCGAACACCAGCCGCAGGATCTGATCGGTGAGGAAGGCATAGCCGGTCGCCGCATCGGTGCCGCGCGTCGGGGCGGCCGCCAGCCGGGCGGCGATCTCGGCCCGGCCATGTTCCAGCGCCGCCTTCAGGATCGCCGTCGCCTCGCGGCGGAGGGCGGCCGTATCCTTCCCCTCGATCTCGTCGAGCCGGCCGGCGATATCGCGGCGATCGATGATCGCGCGACGATTGCTCAGGGATTCGAGGCGGACGGCCATGGCTCTGCCCTAATCAGGTTGCGGCGGTAAGCAAGCTTACTGGCCAGGAACCGCCAGCCCCGTCCACCGCGCGGCGAAGGCCCAGAGATCGGCGAACTCGGCGATCAGCTTGTCCGTCGGCTTGCCCGATCCATGGCCGGCGCGGGTTTCGATGCGGATCAGGTGCGGGCGATCGCCGATCCGCGCGGCCTGCAGCGCGGCCACATATTTGAAGCTGTGGCCGGGCACCACGCGATCGTCGGTATCCGCCGTCGTCACCAGGATCGCGGGATAAGGCACGCCGTCGCGGATGTTGTGATAGGGCGAATAACGGCGCAGCACATCGAAATCGGGCTGGCGATCCGGGTAGCCATAATCGTCCACCCAATAGCGCCCGGCGGTGAAGCGGTCGAAGCGCAGCATGTCCATCACGCCCACGGCCGGAAGCGCCGCGGCGAACAGGTCCGGCCGCTGGTTGGTGACGGCGCCGATCAGCAGGCCGCCGTTCGACCGGCCCATGATCGCCAGCCGGCCCCTGCCGGTGATGCCTTCGTTGATCAGATATTCGCCGGCGGCGATGAAATCGTCGAACACGTTCTGCTTGTTGGCCAGCCGCCCGGCATCGTGCCACGCCTTGCCATATTCGCCGCCGCCCCGGATGTTGGCCAGCGCATAGACGCCGCCCATCTCCATCCAGGCGAGGTTCGCCGGGCTGAAGGACGGCCGCGAGGCGATGTTGAACCCGCCATAAGCGTAAAGCAGCGTCGGCAGGCCGGCCTTGAGGTTCGCGCCCTTGCGATAGACGACGAACAGGGGCACGCGGGTGCCGTCCTTCGAGCGGTAGAAGCGCTGTTCCACCACATAATCGGCCGGATCGAACGCCACCTTGGGCACCGCGAAGGGCGTGACCGCGCCGGTCGCCACGTCATAGCGGTAGATCGCCTTGGGCACGTTGAAGCTGGTGAAGGCGAAGAAGGTTTCCGGGTCGCCCGCATCGCCTTCGAAACCGATCGCCGTGCCGATGCCGGGCAGGTCCACCTTGCCGGCGGGCTGGCCGTCGAGGCCGAACAGCCGCACCTCCGTCCGGGCATCGACCAGATAGGTGACGACCAGCTTGCCGCCGACGATGGCGGCGCTGTCGATGGTCGCCTTGTCCTGCGGCACGATCTCCCGCACCGCGCCGGCGACGTCGAGCGCCACGATCCGCTGGAGCGGCGCGTCCTTGTTGGTGACGAAATAGAAGGTATCGCCCGCCGATCCGGCGAGCGTCCAGTTATTCTCCAGCCCCTTCACCAGCGTGACGGGCGCGGCGCCGGGCTTGCGCAGGTCGATCAGCGTGATCTCGTAACGGTCGTCCGTGCCCTCGGCCGAGGTGACGACCAGCCAGGCGCCGTCCTCCGTCACCTGCGCGCTATGGCCCAGCTTCGGCCGGTCGGGCGTGGCATAGACCAGCACGTCCTGCGCCTGCGGCGTGCCGAGGCGGTGGAAATAGACCTGCTGATTCTCGTTGAGCGCCTGGAAGGCGGCGCCGGCCGCCGGCTCGGCGAAGCGGGAATAATAAAGGCCGCTGCCGTCCTTCGCCCAGGCGAGGTTCGAGAATTTCACCCATTTGAGCTCATCGGCGAGCGGCTGCGCGGTCGCGACGTCGAGCAGGCGGACGGTGCGCCAGTCGGTGCCGCCGTCCTGCACGGCATAGGCCAGCTTCGTCCCGTCCTTGGAGGGCTTCCATTCGGCGAGCGCGGTGGCCCCGTCCTTCGCCCAGCCATTGGGATCGATCAGCGCGCGCGGCGTGCCTTCCAGCCCGGCGCGGACGTAGAGGACGGACTGGTTCTGCAGGCCATCGTTGCGGGTGTAGAAATAATTGGCGCCCGCCTTTTCCGGCAGCTCGAACCGCTCATAGTTCCAGAGCGCGGTCAGCCGCTGCTTGATCGCGGCGCGGCCCGGCAGGGTCGAAAGATAGGCGTTGGTGACGCCGTTTTCCGCCGCTACCCATTCCGCCACCTTGGGATCGGTGCGCACGTCATTTTCCAGCCAGCGATAGGGATCGGCGATGGGCTGGCCGAAATGATTTTCCACCACGGGTCCGCGTTCGGTGACGGGATAGGTGATGGGGGCTGCGATCACGGGAGCGGCGGCGCCAAGCAGGAGGGCTGCGACAAGATTTTTCATCGGCGGCGGGAACTTTCAAGGCGAACGGGCAAAAAGAAAGGCCGGAGACTAACGCCTCCGGCCTCTCATGCAACTTTGCGAAGAAACCTGAAGATCAGGCCGCTTCGTCCAGATCGTCCTCACCGGCGACCGGGCCCGAATCCTGGCCCTTGGCCGAAACGTCGCGATCGACGAATTCGATGATCGCGATCGGCGCGGCGTCCGACGCGCGGATGCCGGCCTTGATGATGCGGGTATAGCCGCCGTTGCGATCCTTGTAGCGCTCGGCCAGCACCTCGAACAGCTTCTTGAGCTGCGTTTCGTCCTGCAGGCGGGCATGGGCGAGACGACGGTTGGCCAGGCCACCCTTCTTCGCCAGCGTCACCAGCTTCTCGACATAGGGGCGAAGCTCCTTCGCCTTGGCGAGCGTGGTGGTGATCTGCTCATGCTTGATGAGCGCCGCCGACTGGTTGCGGAACAGGGCGGTACGGTGGGACGCGGTCCGCTGAAGCTTACGACCGCCAACGCGATGACGCATGGTATTTCCTTCCAGTTCGTTCAGGGGCCGTATCAGGTACCCCGGACCAGGCGGCCGTTAAGGGCGCCGCCCATTCCCCTTCTTCGACGTCATCCCAGCGAAGGCTGGGACCTCCCACGATGGAGAGCGGCGCTCCCGTCCGGCGAGACCCCGGCCTGCGCCGGGGTGACGATCGGCGGGAGAGCCGCCGATCGTCAGAATTCCTGTTCGAGCTTCTTGGCCATTTCCTCGATATTCTCGGGCGGCCAGCCGGGGATTTCCATGCCCAGGCGCAGCCCCATCGAAGCGAGAACTTCCTTGATCTCGTTGAGCGACTTGCGGCCGAAGTTCGGCGTGCGCAGCATCTCCGCCTCGGTCTTCTGCACGAGATCGCCGATGTAGATGATGTTGTCGTTCTTGAGGCAGTTGGCCGAACGGACCGAAAGCTCCAGCTCGTCCACCTTCTTGAGAAGGTAGCGGTTGAGCTGGTTGGCGTTCTGCTCCGGCTCGCCACCGGCGGCGGGCGCCGCGGCGACGCCGCCGGCCGACGGAGCGGCCTGGACGAGCGCATCGTCGAAGTGGACGAAGAGCTGGAGCTGGTCCTGCAGGATGCGGGCCGCATAAGCGATCGCATCTTCCGGGGTGACGGTGCCGTCGGTCTCGATCGTCAGGGTGAGCTTGTCATAGTCAAGCTCCTGGCCGACGCGGGTGTTTTCCACCTTGTAGGCGACCTGGCGGACCGGCGAGTAGAGCGCGTCGACCGGGATCAGGCCGATCGGCGCGTCGGCCGGACGGTTGGCGGCGGCGGGAACGTAGCCCTTGCCGACATCGGCGGTCAGCTCCATGTTGAGCGACGCGCCCTCGTCGAGGTGGCAGATCACCAGTTCGGGGTTCATCACCTCGATATCGCCGGTGGTGGCGATGTCGCCGGCGGTCACCTCGGCCGGGCCGGTGACGGAAAGCTGGAGCCGCTTGGCGCCTTCACCCTGCATGCGCAGCGCGATCTGCTTCACGTTCAGCACGATGTCCGTCACGTCTTCGCGAACGCCGGTCAGCGACGAGAATTCGTGAAGCACGTTCTCGATCTTGATCGAGGTGACGGCCGCGCCCTGCAACGAGGAGAGGAGCACGCGGCGCAGCGAGTTGCCCAGCGTCAGGCCGAAGCCACGCTCCAGCGGCTCGGCGACGAAGGTCGCCTTGCGCTTGCCGTCGCCGCCCGCCTTCTTTTCGAGGCCCTGCGGCTTCTTCAGTTCCTGCCAGTTCTTTGCGTTGACAGCCATGGACTTCCCCTTGGGGGTTGGACCACGGCGCGTCCGCCGTGGCCGGAAAACTCAGCGGCGAAGGCCCGAAGGCCCCCGCCAAGCACAATCAGACGCGGCGGCGCTTGGAAGGACGCACGCCATTGTGCGGGATCGGCGTCACATCGCGGATCGAGGTGATGTGGAAACCGACCGCCTGCAGCGCGCGAAGCGCCGATTCACGGCCCGAGCCGGGGCCCTTGACCTCGACCTCGAGGGTGCGGACGCCATGCTCGGCGGCCTTCTTGCCGGCATCCTCGGCCGCGACCTGGGCGGCATAGGGGGTCGACTTGCGGCTGCCCTTGAAGCCCATCATGCCGGCGGACGACCAGGCAATCGCATTGCCCTGCGCGTCGGTGATGGTGATCATGGTGTTGTTGAAGCTGGCGTTCACATGGGCGACGCCGGCGGTGATGTTCTTGCGCTCGCGACGGCGAAGGCGCTGGGGTTCACGTGCCATGGATAGATCCTGACCTTAATCTCTTGCGTGGCGCCGGGGCGGTCTCTGCGAGGCCTCGCCCCCGGCGGAAAAGTAAGGAAACCAGTCGCCCGGACTGATTTCTTATCTTACTTTTTCTTACCGGCGATCGGCTTGGCCTTGCCCTTGCGGGTGCGCGCATTGGTGTGCGTGCGCTGGCCGCGGACCGGCAGGCCCTTGCGGTGACGCAGGCCGCGATAGCAGGCCAGGTCCATCAGGCGCTTGATGTTCATCGCCACCTGCCGGCGAAGATCGCCCTCCACGGTGTAGCCGGCGTCGATCGTCTCGCGGATCTGAAGGACTTCCTGGTCCGACAGGTCCTGAACGCGGCGCGCGGGCTCGATGCCCAGCTTGGCGGTGATTTCCTTGGCCTTGGCCGGGCCAATGCCATGGATGTAGGTCAGCGCGATTTCGACGCGCTTGTTGGTCGGGATGTTGACACCCGCAATACGTGCCACTTGTCTATTCTCCTGCTCCACAGGACGGGTGGCTTCCCCGTCCCATCTCGACGCACCCCGTAGAGAACGAAAAAACGGCGCACGCCGAAACGCCGCCGGAACCGGTCTCTAGGGATGAGCTGCGCTTAGGGCCGGGGCGGGGCGGAGTCAAGCACGCAATCCCGGCGGGCGGAGGCGGCCCATGCACCGCGCCCGCCTGCTTTGCAAGCGCCGCCGCCTTCCGCTAGGGCGCCCGCGATGGCGATATTGGACCAGCATCGGGCGGACCTCGCCGCGCTTGCCCGCCGTGGCCGGCGGCGCAGCCTTATCCCGCGCGCGGGCGCGGATTTCGCCTCCAACGACTATCTCGGCCTCGCCGGATCGGGGCGCCTGGCCGAATCGGTGGCGGCGGCGCTGGCGCGCGGCGTGCCGGTGGGCGCCGGCGGATCGCGGCTGCTGCGCGGCAACCATCCCGAGCATGAGGCGCTGGAGGCGGAGGCCGCCGTCTTCTTCGGCTGCGAATCGGCGCTGTTCTTCTCATCCGGCTTCGCCGCCAACGCGACCGCCTTCGCCACGCTGCCCCGGCGCGGCGACCTGATCCTGTATGACGAGCTGATCCACGCCAGCGCGCACGAAGGCATGCGCGCCGGCAAGGCGGACCGCGCCAGCGCCGCGCACAACGACGCGGACGCCTTCGCCGATGCCATCGGCTCATGGCGCGCGGGCGGCGGCAAGGGCCGGGTGTGGATCGCGGTGGAAAGCCTCTACAGCATGGACGGCGACCGGGCGCCGCTGGACGCGCTGGCGGCGCTGGCGGACGAGACCGACGCCTTCCTGCTGATCGACGAGGCGCACGCGACCGGCGTGTTCGGGCCGGACGGGCGCGGGCTGGCGGCGCCGTGGCAGGGGCGCGACAACGTCATCACGCTCAGCACCTGCGGCAAGGCGCTGGGCTGCGAGGGCGCGCTGCTGTGCGGCCCCGCCGCGATCACCGACTATCTGGTGAACCGGGGCCGGGGCTTCATCTTCTCGACCGCGCCTTCCCCGCTGATGGCGGCGGCAGTGCGCGCGGCGATCGGCATCGTCCGGCACGAGCCGGAACGGCGCGCGGCGCTGGCGGCGCTGATCGACCATGCGGCGGCGGCCGGGCTGCCGGCGACGGGATCGCAGATCATCCCCGTCATCATCGGCGACGACAAGCGAACCATGGAGATTGCCGGCGCGGTGCAGGCGGCGGGCTTCGACGTCCGGGGCATCCGGCCGCCGACGGTGCCGATCGGCACATCGCGGCTGCGGATATCGCTGACGCTCAATGCCGGCGCCGATGCCGTGACCGGCCTGTCCGCCCTGCTGAGGGACCTGCTGTGAACGCACATGTCGCCCACGCCTTCGGCCAGGCGCGCCATTATGACGCGGCGGCGCGGGTGCAGGCCCATGCCGCGCGCCGGCTGGCGGAACGCATCGGCGCCCTGTCCCTGCCGCGCCGGCCGCGCGTGCTGGAGATTGGCTGCGGCACGGGCCTGCTTTCCGAGGCGCTGATCCGGCGGATCGGGCTGGGCGACTGGCTGCTGACCGATATCGCGCCCGCCATGCTCGATCGCTGCGCGGAACGGATCGGCCCGCGCCTGGACGTGGGCTTCGCGCTGGTCGATGGCGAGCGGCCGGAGGTGGAGGGCGATTTCGACCTGATCTGTTCGAGCTTCGCCTTCCAGTGGTTCGCCGACCTGCCGGGCGCGATCGGCCGGCTGAAGGCGCTGCTGCGCCCCGGCGGGCGGCTGGCCTTCGCCACCATGGCCGCCGGCAGCCTGGCCGAATGGGATGCCGCGCACCGCGCCGCGACGGGCGAGGCCCCGGCCATGGGCGACTATCCCGCCCCCGAGGCCCTGACGGCGCTCGGCGCGACGGTGGAGAGCGAATATTTCGTCGATCGCCATGCCGATGCCCGCGCCTTCCTGGCCGGGCTGCGGGCGATCGGCGCGCACCGGCCGCGCGTGCCGCGCCCGCCCGTGCCGGCGCCCGCCCTGCGCCGGGCCATGGCGGCATTCGAAGCGGAGGGCGCCGGGGCCACCTACCATATCGCCTACGGAACCCTGAACGCATGACCCGATATGTGATTACCGGCACTGACACCGGCATCGGCAAGACGGTGCTGGCGGCAGCCCTCACCGCGGCGCTGGACGCGACCTACTGGAAGCCGATCCAGGCCGGGCTGGACGAGGAGACCGACAGCGAGATCGTGGCGCGGCTGAGCGGCCGGCCGGCGCTGCCCGAGGCGCACCGCCTGATCCACCCGCTTTCCCCGCATCGCGCGGCCGAGCTGGAAGGGATCGCCATCGACGCGGCGGCGATCGCCCCGCCCGCCCTGCCCGGCCCGCTGGTGATCGAGGGCGCGGGCGGGCCGCTGGTGCCGGTGACGCGCACGACGCTCTATGCCGATATCTTCGCGCGCTGGGGCCTGCCGGTGGTGCTGGCGGCGCGCACCGGCCTGGGCACGATCAACCACAGCCTGTCCGCGATCGAGGCCCTGCGCGCGCGCGGCGTGCCGATCCACGGCATCGCCTATATCGGCCCGGCCAACGAGGATAATGAGGCGACCATCGCCGCCATCGGCCAGGTGCGGCGGCTGGGGCGGCTGCCCCACCTCGATCCGCTGACGCCCGATATGCTGGCGGCGGCCTTCGCCGAGGGATTCGATATCGCCGATTTCAGGGCCCGGCCGGCATGAGCGCGTCGCCCTCCCCCGTCTGGCACGCCTTCACCCAGCACGGGCTGGGCGAGGAGATACCGCTGATCGACCGGGCGGCGGGCGCGACCCTGTATGGCGCGGACGGGCGCGCCTGGATCGATGCGATATCAAGCTGGTGGGTCATCACCCACGGCCATTGCGAGCCGCGCATCCAGGCGGCGATCCGCGCCCAGACCGACCGGCTGGACCAGCTGATCTTCGCCGGCTGGACCCATGAGCCCGCCGAGACGCTGGCGCGCGGGCTGATCGCCATGGCGCCCGCCGGCCTCGCCCACGTATTCTTTTCCGACAGCGGATCGACCAGCGTGGAAGTCGCGCTGAAGATGGCGCTGGGCTATTGGCTGAACCGGGGCGAGCCGCGCCACCGCATCCTGGTGCTGGAGCATGGCTATCATGGCGACACCATCGGGGCGATGTCCGTCGGCGAGCGCGGCGTCTACAACCGCGCCTACCAGCCTTTGCTGTTCGACGTGGGCACCATCCCCTTCCCCGCCGAGGGCCGCGAGCAGGCGACGCTGGATGCGCTGGAGGCCGCCTGCCGGGGCGCGGACAGGCCCGCCGCCTTCATCCTGGAGCCGCTGGTGCTGGGGGCGGGCGGCATGATGATGTATGGGCCGCAGGTGCTGGCCGCCATGCGGGCGATCTGCGCGGCGCACGGCGTGCTGTTCATCCTGGACGAGGTGATGACCGGCTGGGGCCGCACCGGCACGACCTTTGCCTGCGACCAGGCCGGCATCGCGCCCGACATCCTCTGCCTTTCCAAGGGGCTGACCGGCGGCGCCCTGCCGCTGGCGGCGACGCTGGCGACGCCTGCCATATTCGAGGCGCATCTTTCGCCGGATCGCGGGCGGATGTTCTTCCATTCGTCCAGCTACACCGCCAATCCGGTGGCGTGCGCGGCGGCCAACGCCAACCTCGCCATCTGGCGCGAGGAGCCGGTGGCCGATCGGATCGCGGCGCTGGCGGCGATGCAGGCGGAACGGCTGGCGGCGCTGGACGGGCGCGGCCGGATCAGGGCGAAGCGCCGGACCGGCACGATCGCGGCGATGGAGTTCGTGGAGGAAGGCAGCGACTATCTTTCCGCGATCGGCCCGCGCCTCAACGCCTTCTTCCGCGACCGGGGGCTGCTGCTCAGGCCGATGGGCAATGTCGTCTATATCCTGCCGCCTTATTGCATCACCGCCGGCGAGCTGGACCGCATCTATACCGCGATCGAGGAAGCGGCCGAATGGATCGGGCGGGAATAACGAAGGGCGCGGCGGATCGGCGGCCTCAGCCCGCCGCGACCAGGCTCTGCGCCACGGCCTCGGCCACCTTGATGCCGTCCACGCCCGCCGAAAGGATGCCGCCGGCATAGCCCGCCCCCTCCCCCGCGGGGAAGAGGCCGACGGTGTTGAGGCTCTGGAAGTCCCTGCCGCGCGTGATGCGGACCGGCGACGAGGTGCGGGTTTCCACGCCCGTCATCATCGCATCGGGATGATCGTAATTGGCGATCTGGCGGCCGAAGACGGGCAGCGCCTCGCGGAAGGCATCCACCACGAAATCGGGCAGGCACTGCGCGAGATCGGTGAGGTGCACGCCCGGCTTGTAGGACGGCATGACCTCCCCGAATTCGGTGGAGGCGCGGCCGGCGAGGAAATCCCCCACCTTCTGCCCCGGCGCCTGATAGCTGGACCCGCCCGCCACGAAGGCGCGCGATTCCCAATGCCGCTGGAAGTCGATGCCGGCGAGCGGGTGGCCGGGATAATCCCGTTCGGGATCGATGCCGACGACGAAACCCGAATTGGCGTTGAATTCCGCGCGGGAATATTGACTCATCCCGTTGGTGACGACGCGCCCTTCCTCCGACGTCGCCGCCACCACGCGCCCGCCGGGGCACATGCAGAAGCTGTAGACGGTGCGGCCGTTGGAGCAATGGTGCGACAGGCTGTAGGCGGCCGCCCCCAGATCGGGATGGCCGGCGCAGGTGCCGAAGCGGGCGCGATCGATCCAGGATTGCGGATGTTCGATCCGCACGCCCATCGAGAAGGGCTTGGCCTCGATATGGACGCCGCGATCGTATAGCGTCTGGAAGGTGCCGCGCGCGCTGTGGCCGACGGCCAGCACGACATGGTCGGCCTCCAGATATTCGCCGGTGTGGAGGTGGAGCCCGCGCAGCCGGCGGCCGCCATCGGGCGCGGTGGCGATATCGAAATCCTCCACCCGATGTTCGAAACGATATTCGCCGCCCAGATCCTGGATGGTCCGGCGCATGCTTTCCACCATCGTCACCAGCCGGAAGGTGCCGATATGGGGGTGCGCCTCGGTAAGGATCTCCTCGGGCGCGCCGGCCTTGACGAATTCGGTCAGCACCTTGCGGCCCAGGAAGCGCGGGTCCTTGATCTGGCTGTAGAGCTTGCCGTCGGAGAAGGTGCCGGCGCCGCCTTCGCCGAACTGGACGTTGGATTCGGGGTTGAGCACGCCGCGCCGCCACAGGCCCCAGGTATCCTTGGTGCGTTCGCGCACCACCTTGCCGCGTTCCAGGATGATCGGGCGGAAGCCCATCTGGGCGAGGATCAGGCCGGCGAACAGGCCGCACGGCCCCGCCCCGATCACCACCGGGCGCAGGCCCC
This sequence comes from Edaphosphingomonas fennica, assembly GCF_003034225.1. Classification (GTDB taxonomy): domain Bacteria; phylum Pseudomonadota; class Alphaproteobacteria; order Sphingomonadales; family Sphingomonadaceae; genus Sphingomonas_E; species Sphingomonas_E fennica. The sequence continues at coordinate 31,872 of NZ_PHHF01000072.1, read as the reverse complement.
TGCGACCGGCGGGCGCCTGCACGGGCGGGCGATATCCGGTGTCGGGCGTGGGCTGGACGTGGCGATCGTCGGCGAAGCGGGCGAGCACCGCCGCCTCGTCCTTCAAGGTCACGTCGACCGAATAGACCATCTGGATCGCCGATTTGCGCCGGGCATCATGGGCACGGCGGGCGACGGCGTGATCGATCAATTCCTCCGGCGCGATGCCCAGCCGGTCGCGGATCGCGGCGGCGAGCGCCTCGGGCGGGTGGCCGAGCGGCAGCTTGAGTTCGGTGATGCGCAGCATCCGCGCGCCCTACAGCGATTCCGCCGCGAACGAAATGCCCCGGTCCGCGGTCCAGCGGATCGGGCACCGGACGAAAGCGGATGCCTTTGCCCGATGCGATCCACTAGGATGGCGGCCCAAGGAGATTCATCGATGCTGCCCTACCTGCTGCTGGCCGCGGCACCCGTCCCCGCCGCCACCGCGCCCTATCCGCCCGCGACCTTCGAACATACCGCCATCATCGCCCATCTCGCGCTCGACGGGCGCGGCCATGTGCTGGGCTGCACCATGGAGACCGCGGGGCGCAGCGTGGCCGATGCCGCGCCGGAATGCGATGCGATCGCCGATCCGGCCTTCCTGAAGGCGGTGCTGGGCGAGGATTATCGCCGGGCGATCGCGATCGACGCGCGGCTGATCGGCGAGGCGGTGGGCACGCTGGGGCCGCTGCCGGGCAGCGAGCGGCGCTTCGACCGGCGGCGGATGCTGGGCACGGCGGATATCGAGATCGACCGCGACGGCCATGTCCGCCGCTGCCGCCCCGGCCAGGCCATCGCCATCGGCGGCGCGCCCTTCAACCTGTGCGGCGCGGTGAACGGCGAGGCGCAGGCCTTCGTCGCCGATCCCGCCGCACCCGAGCCCCGGCTGCTGAAGCTTTCCTTCGAGCTGGGGATGATCGCGCGGTAGAGCGTCCGCGCGCGGCTTCGCTCAATAGCCCGAACGGACGCAGAGCACGTCGGCGAGGTAGACCGCGCGGCCTTCCGATTCCAGCGCCTCGCTCTTCGATCCGTTCCAGCCCTGCGCGCGGCAGAAGGCGTCGGCGCTGCGGGCGGCGCAATTGGCCGTCGCGCTGCCCGTGGCGCAGGCGGCGACGCGGCGCCCGTCCCGCGCGGGGCGGGGGAAGAATTCGGCCGCCATGCCGCGCAGCGACTGGTTGGGCACGGGGCGCGGCGGCTCCGCTCCGATCGGGCGGATCGAGACGAGGCGGCTTCCCGGCCCGAGCTGGTTGCCGAGGTTCGACGTGCTGCGCGAAACCGTGATGCAGCGGCCGCCATAATTGCGCTGCGGGCAGAGCTGCCAGGTGCCGCTGTTGACGCGGATGCTGCGCACCGGCCAGGCGAGGCCCATGTCCGGGTTGGCGCGGCCCACCGCGACGGCGGGGCCGCTATAGCCGGCATCGCGATAGACGATCGCCTCCGGCTGGCCGCCGGGGCGGCGCTCCTCGGCGGCAGGGGCGAGCATGGCGGCGAACAGCATCGACAGCAGCATGGCATCCTCCTCCGTCCCGCCGGGCGCAGGCCCGGTCGGGGCAATCGATCATATCGCCGCTGTTACCATAAATTGCACGGGCACCAGCGCGATAACATGTTATCTGATCGCGCGATCCGTAGGGGGCGTTCGATGATGCGCAGCTTTTCGACAGCAGCCAGGGTGATGGGTGCCGCCGGTCTCCTTGCGATGGCGCCGCTCCAGCCTGCCGGCGCGGAGCCGGATGCCGACGCCGACACGGCCGAGATCGTCATCGCCGCCGGCCCCTGCTTCGGCCGCTGCCCGGTCTACAGCACCCGCATCCTCGCGGACGGCGGCGGCCGCTTCATCGGCACGCGCTTCGTCGCCAAGGTGGGGGAGCAGGCGCTGCTGGTGGAGCCCGCCACCTTCCGCGCGATCGAGAAGAGGCTCGCCCCCTATCGCCCCGCCGCCGACCGCCGGATCGGGCCGGAGGAATGCGAGAGCTTCCGCACCGACGCGCCGAGCTGGACGGTGCGCTGGGTCGACAAGTCGGGCGAGGCGGTGACGCTGTCCTTCAGCCTGGGCTGCACCGACCTGCGCTACGTGCCGCTGGCCGAGGCGATCCGCTCGTCGAACGAGATGCTGCCGATCGGCCCGCTGGTGGGCGATCGCCCGCGCTGACCGGCGCTCAGGGCGTGCGGGTGGCGCGGAGGTAGTCGGCGAGGCGCTGGAGCTGCTCGCCCATCACCTGATCGACGGCGGGCGCGATCTTGTCCGCCCCGCCGCGAACATGGCCGCTGACACTGTAGGTCTGGACGATGCGGACGCCGGCGGGATCGGCGGCGAGCGTCCAGCTCATCACCCCCGCGACGGCTTCGGCCTGCAAGGGCCCGAGCGCGCCCGACAGGCGGAGCAGGCGGCCGGGGCGGGCGGCGATCACGCGCATATGTTCGATGGAGCCGCCATCGGCCAGCTTCTCGCAGAAGCAGCCGCCGGCATGGAGGTCCAGCGTCATGTTGGCGGCATTGCCCGAATAGCTGTGCGCGCTGCTCCACCAGCGGCCGACATGGCCGAGCGCGCCATAGGCCGCATCGGGCGTGACGGGGACGGTGACGCTGCGCGATATCTCGAACGCACCGGCGGAGGCGGAGACGACTTCCGCGTCCGCAGGCGCCGCGGCGGCCAGCGCCGCTCCACCGATCATGGCCAGACCGAATGGGGCCGTAAAACGCATCATCCCCTCCCCCGGATATCGGGAGAGGGGATGATAGCATGACGAGGCGGCGGCCCGAAGCGGGTGCCCGCGCCTCCTATCGGGGGCCGAGGATCCGTTCGATCGCGGCCTCGACATCGGCAATCGGCGCCATGCCGTCGACGCGGGAGACCAGGCCCCGCGCCTCGTAGATCGGCAGGATCGGCGCGGTCTTGGCGCGATATTCGGCCATGCGGGTGCGCACGGTTTCCTCATTGTCGTCGGGCCGGCGCTTGAACTCGTGGCTGCCGCAGACGTCGCAGGTGCCGGGCACCTTGGGCAGCTTGAACTTGTCGTGATAGCCCTCGCCGCACTGCGCGCAGGTGAAGCGGCCGGTGATGCGTTCGACCAGCGCGTCCTCGTCCACCTCCAGCTCGATCACATGATCGAGGGTGCGGCCGCGCGCGGCGAGCAGGCCATCGAGCGATTCGGCCTGCGCGGCGGTGCGGGGATAGCCGTCGAAGATCACGCCGGTATCGGGCGACAGCGCGTCGAGCTGCTCGCCGATCAGGCCGGAGACGATCTCGTCCGAGACGAGGCCGCCCGATTCCATCACCGCCTTGGCCTGGAGGCCGATCGGCGTGCCCGCCTTGACGGCGGCGCGCAGCATGTCGCCGGTGGAAAGCTGCACCATGCCGCGTTCGGCGACCAGCCGGCCCGCCTGGGTGCCCTTGCCCGCGCCCGGAGGCCCCAGCAGAATGATGTTCATCGGAAGCTAGTCCCCCCTATTGCCGGTTTGCCGGTCTTTGCCGTCAGCGGCGATTGCCGCCCTTCAGCTTCGCCTTCTTGATGAGATCGCCATATTGATGGGCGAGCAGGTGGCTCTGGATCTGCGTGACGGTATCGATCGTCACGTTGACCACGATCAGCAGGCTGGTGCCGCCTAGCGCGAAGCTGATGCCCGCCCGCGAGGCCAGATATTCCGGCACGAGGCAGATCAGCGTCAGATAGGCCGCGCCGATCACGGTGATGCGGGTCAGCACGAAATCCAGATAGTCGGCGGTGTGCTTGCCCGGGCGGATGCCGGGGATGAAGCCGCCGTAACGCTTCAGATTGTCCGCCGTCTCCTCCGGGTTGAAGACGACCGCGGTGTAGAAGAAGCAGAAGAAGATGATGCCCGCCGCATAGAGCAGCATGTAGATCGGCGCGCCATGGGCGAGGTTGAGGTTCAGCCAGCTCAGCACCGACCCCCACCAGGTATCGTCGTTCACGCGCTGGCCGGCGAACTGGCTGATCGTGAGCGGCATCAGCAGCAGCGACGACGCGAAGATCGGCGGGATGACGTTGGCGGTGTTGATCTTGAGCGGCAGGAAGCTGCGATCGCCCTGCATCATGCCGCGCGCGGTCTGGCGCTTCGGATACTGGATCAGCACCCGGCGCTGCGCGCGCTCCATGAAGCAGATGAACAGGATCAGGCCCGCGATCAGCGCGACCACGCCGAGGATCAGCACCGGCGACAGCGAGCCGGATCGGCCGCCCTCGAAAAGCTGGGCGAGGTGCGTGGGCAGCGAGGCGACGATGCCGGCCATGATGATGAGCGAGACGCCGTTGCCGATGCCCCGGCTGGTGATCTGTTCGCCCAGCCACATCAGGAACATCGTGCCGCCGATCAGCGAGATCACGGTGGTGACGCGGAACAGGATGCCCGGATCGATCACGGCGGACATGCCCTGGTCCGCACCCCAGGCTTCCAGGCCGACGGCGATGAAATAGCCCTGGATCGCGGTGAGCAGCACCGTGCCGTAGCGGGTATATTGGTTGAGCTTCTTGCGCCCGCTCTCGCCTTCCTTCTTGATCGCGGCGAGCGACGGCGACAGCGAGGTCGCGAGCTGCACGACGATCGAGGCGGTGATGTAGGGCATCACGCCGAGCGCGATCAGGCTCATGCGCGAGAGGCTGCCGCCCGAAAAGGTGTTGAAGAAATCGAGAACGCCGCCCTTGGTCGTTTCGAACTGGGCGTGGAGCGCCACCGGATCGATGCCGGGCAGCGGCACGAAGCTGAGCAGGCGAAACACGATGAGCGCGCCCAGCGTGAACCACAGCCGCTTCTTGAGATCGGTCGCCTTGGCGAACTGGGAAAGACTGACGTTGGCGGCCAGTTGTTCGGCTGCGGATGCCATGCGTTTAACGACCCCGGAAAAATTGAAGGCGGCGGAGTGCCTCTACGCCCCCCGCCGCCTCATATAATGCCCCTGTCGCGCTTGTCAGCCCCGAACACCAAGAACGGGCCGGAAAGCGCAACCGGAAATTCAGGCCTTGGCGGCCTTCTTGGCGGCGAGGGTCTTGCCCTTCTTGGCGGCAGCCTTTTCGGCCGCCGGAACCACCACGATCACCTCGACCGAGCCGCCGGCCTTCTCGACCGCCGCCTTGGCGCCGGCGGACGCACCGGCGACCTTGAGCGACAGCTTGGCCTTGAGCTCGCCCTTGCCGAGCAGGCGCACGCCATCCTTGCCGCCACGGGCGACGCCCGCCGCCTTGAGCGCGGCGTGATCGATCACGCCGTCGGTGGCGAGCTTGCCGCCGTCGACCAGCGCCTGGATCTGGCCCAGGTTCACCTCGGCATAATCCTTGGCGAAGATGTTGTTGAAGCCGCGCTTCGGCAGGCGCATGTGGAGCGGCATCTGACCGCCCTCGAAGCCCTTGATCGAGACGCCCGAGCGGCTCTTCTGGCCCTTCTGGCCGCGGCCGCCGGTCTTGCCGAGGCCCGAGCCGATGCCGCGGCCCACGCGGACCCGGCCCTTGCGCGCGCCCTGATTGTCGCGGATATCGTTCAGTTTCATATCGTGCACTCGCTTTCGCTTTTGTCGCGCTGAGCCCGCCCCGCATCGCGGGAATCGGACTCGATCTGTCTGGCTAGAGGCCGAGGCCCCTACCCCGTTCGCCGCCGGGCCGTAAAGCCCAAATCGGCCCATGGACCAAATCGACAAAGGGCCGCGATGCGGCCGAAGCCATCATCGCGGCGCCTTGTGAGCCCCGGCAATCGGCCGGGACGGCCGAGGGGATCAGCCCTCGACCTTCACCATGTGCTGCACCTTGCGGATCATGCCGCGCACTTCCGGAGTATCCTCCAGCTCGCGGGTCCGGTGCATCTTGTTGAGGCCCAGGCCGACGAGGGTCGCGCGCTGGTCCTTGGTCCGGCGGATCGGCGAGCCGACCTGCGTCACCTTGATGGTCGCCATGTCCGATTACTCCGTAACGGCCGCGGCTTCGGCTTCCGCCACCTCGGCCGAAGCACCGCCACGACCCAGCAGGTCGGCGATCTTCTTGCCGCGGCGCTGGGCCACCGACTTCGGGCTGGTCTGATCCGAAAGCGCCTCGAAGGTCGCGCGGATCATGTTGTAGGGGTTCGAGGTGCCGACCGACTTGGTCACCACATCGGCCACGCCCAGGCTTTCGAAGATGGCGCGCATCGGGCCACCCGCGATGATGCCCGTGCCCTGCGGCGCCGAGCGCAGCGTCACCCGGCCCGCGCCGAAATGGCCGTTGCCGTCATGGTGCAGCGTGCGGCCTTCGCGCAGCGGAACGCGGATCATCGCCTTCTTGGCGGCAGCCGTCGCCTTCGAGATGGCTTCCGGCACTTCGCGCGCCTTGCCATGGCCGAAGCCGACCCGGCCCTTGCCGTCGCCGACGACGACCAGAGCCGCGAAGCCGAAGCGCTTGCCGCCCTTCACGGTCTTGGAGACGCGGTTGATGTGGACGAGCTTTTCGATCAGCTCCTCGCCACCTTCCTCGGCGCCACCGCGACGATCGTCGCGACGGCCACGGTTGCCGTCGCGGCCACGGCCGCCACGATCACCGCCCGGGCCACGGCCACGGCCGCCACGCGGACCACGGCCCTGGCGCTCGCCTTCCGGCGCGCCGCCGGCGGCGGGCGCATCGGCAGGAGCGCCCGCCTGGATTTCGGTTTCGTCAGCCATATTAGAACTCCAGTCCGCCTTCGCGGGCGGCGTCGGCGAGAGCCTTCACCCGACCATGGAACAGAAAGCCACCGCGATCGAATACGACCTTGGTGACGCCGGCGGCCGAGGCACGCTCCGCCAGGCGCTTGCCGACGGCAGCCGCGGCTTCCGCCGTGGCGCCGGTCTGGCCGCGGACATCCTTGTCCAGCGTCGAGGCGGCGGCGACCGTGCGGCCGGCGGCGTCGTCGATCACCTGGGCATAGATGTGGCGGCCCGAACGGTGCACCGAAAGGCGCGGACGGGTGGCGCCACGAGCCCGCAGCGCGGTGCGGACGCGCTGGCGGCGCTTCGCGAAAAGAGAGAGCTTGGCCATTACTTCTTCTTCCCTTCCTTGCGGAAGATGAACTCGCCGGCATATTTGATGCCCTTGCCCTTATAGGGCTCCGGCTTGCGCCAGCGGCGGATCTCGGCGGCGACCTGGCCGACCTTCTGCTTGTCGATGCCGCTGATCTGCACCGTCGTCTGGTCCGGCGTCGCGATCGTGATGCCTTCCGGCACCGCGAAATCGACGTCGTGGCTGTAGCCGAGCTGCAGCTTCAGGTTCTTGCCCTGAAGGTTGGCGCGGTAGCCGACGCCGGTGATCTGCAGCGTCTTCGAGAAACCCTCGGTCACGCCCGTCACCAGATTCTGCACCAGGGTGCGCTGCATGCCCCAGAAGGAGCGGGCGCGCTTGGTGTCGTTGGCCGGCTGGATCGCGATCTGGCCGTCCTCGATGGCGTAGGTCACCTCATCGGCCAGCGGCAGGGTGAGGGTGCCCTTGGGCCCCTTCACCGAAAGCTCGCGGCCCTCGATCGTGGCCGTCACGCCCGCGGGAATGGCGACCGGCTTCTTGCCCGTGCGGCTCATCAGAAGACCTCCGCGAGAATCTCGCCGCCGACATTCTGCTCGCGCGCTTCCGCGTCGGACAGAACGCCCTTCGGCGTCGAGACGATGGTGATGCCGAGGCCGTTGCGGATGCGCGGCAGCTCCTTGGCGCCCGAATAGACGCGGCGGCCCGGCTTCGAGACGCGGGCGACATGCTGGATCGCCGGCTGGCCCTCGAAATATTTCAGCTCGATGCGCAGGCCATCGTGGCCGGCGAGATCTTCCGAGCTGTAGCCACGGATATAGCCTTCGCGCTGCAGCACGTCGAGGACGCGGGCACGCAGCTTGGACGCCGGGGACAGGACGCTGTCCTTGCGCGCGCGCTGGCCGTTGCGGATGCGGGTGAGCAGATCACCCAAAGGATCGGTCAGAGCCATCTTCAGTTCCTTACCAGCTCGACTTCGTGACGCCCGGGATCAGGCCCTTGTTGGCCAGATCGCGCAGCTGGACACGGCACAGCCGGAACTTGCGGTAGTAAGCGCGCGGACGCCCGGTCAGCTCGCAACGGTTGCGAACGCGGGTGGGGTTCGCGTTGCGCGGCAGCTCGGCGAGCTTCAGGCGCGCGATCAGGCGCTCCGTCTCGTCCTTGCCTTCATCGTCCGCGATCGCCTTGAGGCGCGCATACTTGCCAGCATATTGCTTGACGAGCTTCTTGCGCTTCTCGTTCTTGTTGATCGAACTCAGTTTCGCCATGACTTAAGTTCTCTTTCCTTATCGGATCGAGCCAGTCTCCCCGAGGGAGATCAGGCCGCCTTCTTTTCTTCGACGACGGGCTGCGGGAACGGGAAGCCGAACAGGCGAAGCAGCTCGCGCGCTTCCTCGTCGGTCTTCGCCGTCGTCGCGACGACCACGTCCATGCCACGGATCTTGTCGATCTTGTCGTAGCTGATTTCCGGGAAGATCAGCTGCTCCTTCAGGCCGGTGGCATAATTGCCGCGGCCGTCGAACGACTTGTCGGAAAGGCCGCGGAAGTCGCGGACGCGCGGCAGGGCGATCGTCACGAACCGGTCGAGGAATTCGTACATCCGCTCGCGACGAAGGGTGACCTTCGCGCCGATCGGCATGCCTTCACGCAGCTTGAACTGCGCGATCGACTTCTTCGCCTTGGTGATGACGGCCTTCTGGCCGGCGATCGCGGTCATTTCCTGGGCCGCGACCTCGACCTTCTTCTTGTCCTGCGTCGCCTCGCCGACGCCCATGTTCAGCACGATCTTCTCGAGCCTGGGCACCTGCATCGGGTTGGTGTAGCCGAACTTCTCCGTCATCGCCTGGACGATGCGGTCCTCGTACAGCTTCTTGAGGCGGGGCTTGTAAGCGTCAGCCATTGATCTGCTCCCCGGACTTCACGGCCACGCGGACCTTCTTGCCGTCCTTGATTTCGAAGCGGACGCGCGTCGGCTTGCCGTCGGCGGTCACATGCGCGACCTTCGAGACATGCAGCGGCGCTTCCACGCGCTCCAGGCCACCCTGCGGGTTGACCTGGGTCGGCTTGCGGTGGCGGGTCGCGACGTTCACGCCGGACACGATCACCTTGCCCTCCTTGGGCAGCGACTTGGTGACTTCGCCGGTCTTGCCCTTGTCCTTGCCGGACAGGACGATGACCTTGTCACCCTTCTTGATCTTCAACGCGGCCATCACAGCACCTCGGGCGCGAGCGAAATGATCTTCATGTGGCCCGCCTGGCGCAGTTCGCGCACCACCGGCCCGAAGATGCGGGTGCCGATCGGCTCCCCGCTATTCTTGTTGATCAGAACGGCGGCGTTGCCGTCGAACCGGATCGTCGAACCGTCCGGACGATGAATGTCCTTCGCGGTGCGGACGATGACGGCGCGGTGCACGTCGCCCTTCTTCACCTTGCCGCGCGGGGCGGCTTCCTTGATCGACACGACGATCACGTCGCCGACGGTGGCGGTGCGGCGCTTGGAACCGCCGAGCACCTTGATGCACTGGACGCGCTTGGCGCCCGAGTTATCGGCCACGTCCAGGTTGGACTGCATCTGAATCATGGGTCAGTCCTCCTTAACCGGCGACGGCGGGGCTTTCGGCCCCGACCTTGCCCAGAACGCGCCACGTCTTCAGCTTGGAGATCGGCGCGCATTCCTCGATGCGGACGGTCTCGCCTTCCTTGAACACGTTGCCCTCGTCATGGGCGTGATACTTCTTCGAACGGCGGATGATCTTGCCGTAGAGCGGGTGCTTCACCTTACGCTCCACCAGCACCACCACCGTCTTGTCGGTCTTGTCGGAGACCACAGTCCCCGTCAGCACGCGCTTCGGCATGACTGGTGTCTCCTTACTTGGCGGCCGAGCGCGCGCGCTCGGTCTGGAGGGTCTTGATCTGCGCGATGGTGCGACGCACCTCACGCACCCGCGACGGCTTCTCCAGCTGGCTGGTGGCGGCCTGGAAGCGCAGGTTGAACTGCTCGCGCTTCAGCTCGCCCAGCTGCTCGGAGAGCTGGTCGTCGGTCTTCGTCTTGAGATCGCTGATCTTGGCCATGTCACGCAGCCTCGTAAATCGATTCACCGAGGCGGGCGACCACCTTGGTCTTGATCGGCAGCTTCTCCATCGCACGCTCGAAAGCGACGCGGGCGAGCGGGCCGGGAACGCCGTCCAGCTCGAACAGGATGCGGCCGGGCTTGACGCGGGCGGCCCAGAATTCGGGCGAACCCTTACCGGAGCCCATGCGGACTTCGGCCGGCTTCGACGAGACCGGAACGTCCGGGAAGATGCGGATCCACAGACGGCCCTGGCGCTTGATGTGGCGCGTGATGGCACGGCGGGCGGCCTCGATCTGGCGGGCGGTGATCCGGTCCGGCTCCAGCGCCTTCAGGCCGAAGGCGCCGAAGTTGAGCTGAGTGCCACCCTTGGCATCGCCGTGGATGCGGCCCTTGAAGGCCTTGCGGAATTTTGTGCGCTTTGGTTGCAGCATGTCTTAATCGCCTTCTGACACCGATTGTCCGGTCGATCAGGCGACGTGGAAAGGGGCGAACCCCTTACCGCGCCGGCCGGACCCCCGACGTCTGAGCTTCCATCATGAGCCGATCCTGGGCGAGCGGATCATGGCCGAGAATCTCGCCCTTGAAGATCCACACCTTGATCCCGCACACGCCATAGGCGGTGTGGGCTTCGGCTTCGGCATAATCGACGTTCGCGCGCAGCGTGTGCAGCGGCACGCGACCTTCGCGATACCATTCGGTCCGCGCGATCTCCGCGCCGCCGAGACGGCCGGCGCAGGTGATGCGGATGCCTTCCGCGCCGAGACGCAGCGCCGACTGCACCGCGCGCTTCATCGCACGGCGGAACGCGACGCGGCGTTCGAGCTGGTCGGCGACGCCCTGGGCCACGAGCTTGGCGTCGATTTCCGGCTTGCGGATCTCGACGATGTTCAGGCTCACGTCCGACGACGTCATCTCGCCCAGCTTCTTGCGGAGCTTCTCGATATCCGCGCCCTTCTTGCCGATGATGACACCGGGACGGGCAGCGTAGATCGAAATGCGGCACAGCTTGGCCGGACGCTCGATCACCACCTTGGAGATCGCCGCCTGCGGCAGCGCCTTCATGATGAACTTGCGGATCTTCAGATCCTCAAGCAGCAGGCGGCCATAATCGGCGCCTTCGGCGAACCAGCGGCTGTCCCAGGTGCGGTTGATCTGCAACCGCATGCCGATCGGGTTGGACTTCTGACCCATGTTATTCTCCAGCCTCTTCCTGCTCGCGGACGACCACGCGCAGGCGCGAGAACGGCTTGACGATGCGGGTGGAACGGCCGCGGGCGCGGGTGGCGAAGCGCTTCATGACGAGGCCCTTGCCGACCGAGGCTTCCTTCACGACGAGCGCGTCCACATCGAGATTGTGGTTGTTCTCGGCGTTGGCGATCGCGCTCTGAAGCACCTTGCGGACGTCAACCGCCATCGCCTTCTTGGAGAAAGCGAGGATGTTGAGCGCGTCGCCGGCCTTCTTGTTGCGGATGAGGGCCGCGACCAGGTTCAGCTTCTGCGGCGAGCCGCGGACGGTGGTGGCCACCGCCAGCGCTTCCTTATCGCCGACCTTGCGGGGGGATGCAGGCTTCGACATCAGCGCTTGCCCTTCTTGTCGGCGGCGTGGCCGGGGAAATAGCGCGTCGGCGCGAATTCACCCAGCTTGTGACCGACCATGTCTTCGTTGACCGACACCGGCACGAACTTGCGGCCGTTGTAGAGGTTGAAGGTCAGGCCGACGAACTGCGGCAGGATCGTGGAGCGGCGCGACCAGGTCTTGATCGGCGCGCGGGCACCAGATTCCTGCGCGGCCTCGGCCTTGCGCAGAAGGTGCAGGTCGACGAACGGACCTTTCCAGACGGAACGGGCCATGGCTTACCTCTTCTTCTTCGCGTGACGCGAACGGATGATGAACTTGTCCGTCGCCTTGTTGCTGCGGGTGCGGGCGCCCTTGGTCGGCTTGCCCCACGGGGTGACCGGGTGACGGCCGCCCGAGGTGCGGCCTTCACCACCGCCATGGGGGTGGTCGACCGGGTTCTTGGCGACGCCGCGGGTGAGCGGACGATGGCCGAGCCAGCGGTTGCGACCGGCCTTGGCGAGGTTCTGGTTCGCGTTGTCGGGGTTCGACACCGCGCCCACCGTGCACATGCAGTCCGAACGGATGTAGCGCTGCTCGCCCGAGTTCAGGCGAACCATCACCATGCCCTTGTCGCGGCCGACGATCTGCACATAGGTGCCGGCGGCACGCGCGATCTGGCCGCCCTTGCCGGGCTTCATCTCGACATTGTGGACGATCGTGCCGACCGGGGCCTGGCCGATCTCCATCGCGTTGCCGGGCTTGGTATCGGTCTTCTTGCCCGCCACGATCACGTCGCCGGCAGCCAGACGCTGCGGCGCGATGATGTAGGCCTGCTCGCCGTCCTCATACTTCACCAGCGCGATGAAGGCCGAGCGGTTCGGGTCATATTCCAGGCGCTCGACGGTCGCGGGCTGATCCCACTTCCGGCGCTTGAAATCGACGAAGCGATACTTCTGCTTGTGGCCACCCGCGATGCCGCGCGCGGTGGCGTGGCCCATGTTGTTGCGGCCGCCGGACTTGCGCTTGCCTTCGGTAAGCGCCTTGACCGGCTTGCCCTTCCACAGCGACGACTTGTCGACGAGGATCAGGCCGCGCCGCGCCGGGCTGGTCGGGTTATAATGCTTCAGCGCCATGGCGTCAGATCCCCGTGGTCACGTCGATGGACTGGCCTTCGGCCAGCGTCACGATCGCCTTCTTCACGTCCGAGCGGCGGTAGGGCGCGCCCTTCCACTTCTTCGTCTTGCCCTTCTGGACGATGGTGTTCACGCCCGTCACCGAGACGTTGAACAGCGCTTCGACAGCCGCCTTGATCTCGGGCTTGCTGGCGTCGCCGGCGACCTTGAAGACCACCGCATTATGCTCGGAGAGCAGCGAGGCCTTCTCGGTGATGTGCGGCGCGAGCACGACGTCATAATGACGCAGTGCCACCGCTTCGTTCTGCTTCTTAGCCATTGAGGCGCGCCTCCAGCTTCTCGACGGCGGCGCGGGTCAGCACCAGCGTGTCATGCTTCAGAATGTCGTAGACGTTCGCACCGATCGCCGGCAGCAGGTTGACGCCCTTGATGTTGCTCGAAGCCAGCGCGAAGCTGACGTTGAGCGCATCGCCGTCGATCACCAGCGCCTTCGTGCCGAAGCCCAGCTTCGCGAGCTGGCCCGCGAGCGTCTTGGTCTTGCCTTCGGCGACATCCAGCGCGTCGACGACGATCAGGTTGCCGTCCTTGGCCTTGGCCGAGAGCGCCATCTTCAGGCCAAGCGCGCGAACCTTCTTGTTCAGCGACGGGTTGAAGTCGCGAAGGCGGGCACCGTGGGCCTTACCACCGCCGATGAAGACGGGGGCGCGGCGATCGCCGTGACGGGCCGTGCCGCCGCCCTTCTGGCGACCGAACTTCTTGCCCGAGCGGGCAACGTCCGAACGCTCGCGGGTGGGACGGGCCGTGCCGCGGCGCTTTTCGAGCTGCCAGGTGACGACGCGGTGCAGGATGTCCGCGCGCGGCTCGAGGCCGAACACCTCGTCCGCGAGTTCGATGTCGCCCGACGCCTTGGCGTCGAGGGTCTGAACCTTGACCTTCATGATCAGCCCTCCTGGCCTTCAGCGGCTTCGGCAGCGACTTCGGCGGGAGCCTCGGCCTGCGGAGCGCTATCGTTGCTGCCAGCCTTCTTCACGGAGGCCGGATAGGGCGCATCGGCGTGACGCGCGACCTTGACCGAATCCTTGACGATCAGCCAGGCGCCCTTCGATCCGGGCACCGAGCCCTTGACGAAGATCAGACCGCGCTCGACGTCGGTGGAGACGATCTCGAGGTTCTGCTGCGTGCGCTGGCGATCACCCATGTGACCGGCCATCTTCTTGTTCTTGAAGACCTTGCCCGGATCCTGGCGGTTACCGGTCGAACCGTGCGAACGGTGCGAGACGGAAACGCCGTGCGTGGCGCGCAGACCGCCGAAGCCCCAGCGCTTCATGGCGCCGGCGAAGCCCTTGCCCTGCGTCTGGCCGGCAATGTCGACATACTGGCCCGGCACGAAATGGTCGGCGGCGATTTCCGCGCCAACCTCGAGCACGGCGTCATCGGCCACGCGGAATTCCACGAGGCGCGCCTTGGGCTCGACTTCCGCCTTGGCGAAATGCCCGCGCTCGGGCTTCGAGATGTTCTTTACCTTCGCGGTGCCCGCGCCGAGCTGCACGGCCACATAGCCGTCGCGCTCCTTGTCGCGGACCGAGACGACCTGATTGCCTTCCAGGGACAGAACAGTAACCGGAACGTGCCGGCCGTCTTCCTGGAACAGGCGGGTCATCCCCATCTTCTTCGCGATCACGCCAGTGCGCATGATCCGTTCCTTCCAACAGAGGCTCCCGTCAGCGGGGAGCGTGCCAACGAAAAAGGCCCCGGCGCAACCGCCGAAGCCCAGCCCAATGAACCCTTGCCCCCGTCAGGGCCATCATTTCCGCTTCGTAAAAAGCGAAAGACGGGGACTCGGTCGCCAGCCTTGAAGGCTGGCCGGTATCCCTACTCTTCCGTCGCGCGATCGAAGGGCCCAGGGGCCGATCGCCTTTCGACTTACGCCGCGTGGCGGAAAATCGCGCGAGGCGCCGCAGCCGATTCGGCCGCGACGGGAGGTGGCCTATTAGGCCAGTTTGATCTCGACATCAACACCCGCGGCGAGATCGAGCTTCATAAGAGCGTCGACCGTCTGCGGCGTGGGCTGAACGATATCCAGGAGGCGCTTGTAGGTGCGCACCTCAAACTGTTCGCGCGACTTCTTGTCGATGTGCGGTCCACGGTTGACCGTGAACTTTTCGATGCGCGTCGGGAGGGGAATGGGGCCGCGGATGAGCGCGCCGGTGCGTCGGGCGGTGTCGGCGATGTCGCCGGTGGCCTGATCGAGCACGCGATGGTCGAACGCCTTCAGGCGAATACGGATGTTCTGCGTTTCCATTTCTCTACCGATGCGAAAGAGCCGTGCCCCTGGAGCCGGACCGAATCTGCCGGCCGAATCCTTCGGGGCGAAAAAATACCGGCCGGCTCCGTAGGGGAGCCGGCCGGCTCATGCAAGCAATTACTTGACGATCGTGCCGACGACGCCGGCGCCGACCGTGCGGCCGCCCTCGCGAATGGCGAAGCGCAGGCCCTGGTCCATGGCGATCGGGGCGATCAGCTTGACGCCGATCGAGACGTTGTCGCCCGGCATCACCATCTCGGTGCCTTCCGGCAGCTGCACTTCGCCCGTCACGTCGGTCGTGCGGAAGTAGAACTGCGGACGGTAGTTGGCGAAGAACGGCGTGTGACGGCCGCCTTCGTCCTTCGACAGGACGTAGACTTCGGCCTTGAACTCGGTGTGCGGGGTGATCGTGCCCGGCTTCGCGAGCACCTGGCCACGCTCCACCTCGTCACGGCCGACGCCGCGGATCAGCGCACCGATGTTGTCGCCGGCCTGGCCCTGGTCGAGCAGCTTGCGGAACATTTCGACGCCGGTCACGACGGTCTTGCGGGTGTCCTTGATGCCGACGATCTCGACTTCCTCGCCCACCTTGACGACGCCGGTCTCGACGCGGCCGGTCACCACGGTGCCGCGGCCCGAGATCGAGAACACGTCTTCGATCGGCATCAGGAACGACTTGTCGAGCGGACGCTCCGGCTGGGGGATCCAGCTGTCGACGGCCTGCATCAGCTTCAGCACGGCGTCATGGCCGATTTCCGGGGTCTTGCCTTCGAGGGCGGCGACCGCCGAGCCGGCGATGATCGGAATGTTGTCGCCGTCGAAGTCATACTTCGAGAGCAGCTCGCGGATTTCCAGCTCGACGAGCTCGAGAATCTCGGCGTCGTCGACCAGGTCGACCTTGTTCAGGAACACGACGAGCTGCGGCACGCCGACCTGACGGGCGAGCAGGATGTGCTCGCGGGTCTGCGGCATCGGGCCGTCGGTGGCGGACACGACCAGGATCGCGCCGTCCATCTGCGCGGCGCCGGTGATCATGTTCTTCACATAGTCGGCGTGGCCCGGGCAGTCGACGTGGGCATAGTGACGGTCGGCCGTCTCATACTCGACGTGCGCGGTCGAGATGGTGATGCCGCGCTCGCGCTCTTCCGGCGCCTTGTCGATGTTGGCGTAGTCGACGAAGGTCGCGCCGCCGGTCTCGGCGAGCACCTTGGTGATCGCGGCCGTCAGCGAGGTCTTGCCATGGTCGACGTGACCGATGGTGCCGATGTTGCAGTGCGGCTTCGTCCGCTCGAACTTAGCTTTCGCCATTGTATCCTACCTTCTTCTCAAACCGTTTTCCGAGCGCGCCGCCCGATGCGGACGCGCCCATAACCACAAATTCAGCTTTACGCCAGCTTCGCCTTCACCTCGTCCGCGACGTTCGCCGGGACTTCGTCATAATGCGAGAACTGCATCGTGTACTGCGCGCGCCCCTGCGTGAACGAGCGGAGCTGGTTCACGTAGCCGAACATGTTGGCGAGCGGCACCATCGCCTCGACGACCTGGGCGTTGCCCCGGCTGTCGGTGCCCTGGATCTGGCCGCGACGGCTGTTCATGTCGCCGATCACGTCGCCCAGATAGTCTTCCGGCGTCACCACCTCGACCTTCATGATCGGTTCGAGCAGCTTGATGCCAGCCTTCTGCGCCGCTTCGCGCATCGCGCCGCGGCCGGTGATTTCGAACGCAAGCGCCGACGAGTCGACGTCGTGATACTTGCCGTCCAGCAGCTCGACCGAGAAGTCGATGATCGGGAAGCCGATCAGCGAACCGGTCTCGGCGGTCTCGCGCATGCCCTTTTCGACCGAGGGGATATATTCACGCGGAATATTGCCGCCCTTGACCGAATCGATGAACACGAAGCCGGTGCCGCGCTCGCCGGGGGTGAGCTTCACCTTCACTTCGCCGAACTGGCCGGAGCCGCCCGACTGCTTCTTGTGCGTGTAGGTGACTTCCACCGGCTTCGCGAGATATTCGCGATACGCCACCTGCGGCGCGCCGACATTGGCCTCGACCTTGAACTCGCGCTTCATGCGGTCGACGAGGATCTCGAGGTGGAGCTCGCCCATCCCCTTGATGATCGTCTGGCCCGATTCGTGGTCGGTCGAAACGCGGAACGAGGGGTCCTCGGCGGCCAGGCGGTTGAGGGCGACGCCCATCTTCTCCTGGTCGGCCTTGGTCTTCGGCTCCACCGACAGCTCGATCACCGGCTCGGGGAATTCCATCCGCTCCAGGATGATCGGAGCGGTCGGCGCGCACAGCGTGTCGCCGGTGGTGGTTTCCTTGAGGCCGGCGAGCGCGACGATGTCGCCCGCATAGGCTTCGTCGATGTCCTCACGCGAGTTGGCGTGCATGAGGAGCATGCGGCCGATCTTTTCCTTCTTGTCCTTCACCGAGTTCAGGTAGGTGCCCTTTTCGAGCTTGCCCGAATAGATGCGCGCGAAGGTGAGCGAGCCCACGAAGGGATCGTTCATGATCTTGAACGCCAGCGCCGACATCGGCGCCGTATCGTCGGCCGGACGCGAATCCTTGGTCTCGCCGTCCAGCTTGACGCCTTCGACCGGCGGGATGTCCAGCGGGCTCGGCAGGTAATCGACGACGGCGTCGAGCAGCGGCTGCACGCCCTTGTTCTTGAAGGCCGAGCCGCACAGCACCGGCACGAACGAGAAGTTCAGCGTGCCCTTGCGGATCAGCGCCTTCAGCGTGGCGGCATCCGGCTCATTGCCCTCGAGATAGGCTTCCATCGCCGCATCGTCCTGCTCGACGGCGGTCTCGATCAGCTCGCTGCGCGCGGCGGCCGCGGCATCGGCGAGGTCGGCGGGGATGTCCTGATATTCGAACTTCGCGCCGAGCGATTCCTCGAGCCACACGATCGCGCGGTTGTTCACCAGGTCGACCAGGCCCTTGAAGCCGCCTTCGATGCCGATCGGGAGATAGAGGACGAGCGGACGGGCGCCGAGACGATCCTTGATCATCTCCACGCAGCGCTCGAAGCTCGCGCCGGTGCGGTCAAGCTTGTTGACGAAGCACATGCGCGGAACCTTGTACTTCTCCGCCTGGCGCCACACGGTTTCGGACTGCGGCTCCACGCCGGCCACGCCGTCGAAGCAGGCGACCGCGCCGTCGAGCACGCGCAGCGAACGTTCCACCTCGATGGTGAAATCGACGTGGCCGGGCGTGTCGATGATGTTGATCCGGTGGTCGTCCCAGAAACAGGTCGTCGCGGCCGACGTGATCGTGATGCCGCGCTCCTGCTCCTGCTCCATCCAGTCCATCGTGGCGGTGCCTTCGTGGACTTCACCGATCTTGTAGGACTTGCCGGTGTAATAAAGAATGCGCTCGGTCGTCGTCGTCTTGCCGGCGTCGATGTGCGCCATGATGCCGATATTGCGATACTTGGCGAGCGGGTGGCTGCGGGCCATGATCTAATCTCCGATGTCGGGGATCGGAGCGTGCGCTCCGTCCCCGACGATATGGGAAGTATGTGTGACTCTTTCGAGTCCCGCCGATTACCAGCGGCGGTTACAAACCCGTCGTTACCAACGGTAGTGCGAGAAGGCGCGGTTCGCTTCCGCCATGCGGTGCGTATCCTCGCGCTTCTTCACCGCGTTGCCGCGGTTGTTGGCGGCGTCGAGCAGCTCGCCCGAGAGACGCGCCGACATGGTGTTCTCGCTGCGCGCGCGGGCGGCGGCGATCAGCCAGCGGATCGCCAGCGCCTGCGAACGCTCCGGACGGACTTCCACCGGCACCTGGTAGGTGGCACCGCCGACGCGGCGGCTGCGGACCTCGATGCCCGGACGGATGTTGTTGAGCGCATCGTGGAACACGCCCAGCGGATCCTTCTTGGCGCGCGCCTCGACGGTATCCAGCGCCGAATAGACGATGCTTTCGGCGACCGACTTCTTGCCGTCGAGCATGACGGAATTCATGAACTTGCTGAGCACGACATCCCCGAACTTCGGATCGGGCAGGATTTCGCGCTTTTCGGGACGACGACGACGAGCCATCTCGTTACTTCCTTATCTAGGCGCCCGGGGCCGCGAGGGCCGCGCCGGGCATGTCAACCGGCCTTGGCCAGAGCTTACTTCGGACGCTTGGCGCCGTACTTCGAACGGCTCTGCTTGCGATCCTTCACGCCCTGCGTGTCGAGCACGCCGCGCAGCACGTGATAGCGCACGCCCGGAAGGTCGCGCACACGGCCGCCGCGAATCAGCACCACCGAGTGCTCCTGCAGGTTGTGGCCTTCGCCGGGGATGTAGCTGATGACTTCGCGCTGGTTGGTCAGGCGGATCTTCGCGACCTTGCGGAGAGCCGAGTTCGGCTTCTTCGGGGTGGTCGTGTAGACACGCGTGCAGACGCCGCGCTTCTGCGGGTTCTGCTCCATCGCGGGAACCTTGGACTTGGCCTTCTGCGGCTCGCGTCCCTTGCGGATCAACTGATTGATCGTCGGCATGAAGCCCTTCACCTTTTGTTACCGGAAAAACCGGCGGTTACTTTACCGATGCCCGAATTGCCCCGGGGCATGCCCGGAACGCGCAAAGGCCCCGGCGGCCTAACGACCCGCCCGGACCATTGCGTGCATCAGCAATGTTCAAGCTAGTCCGCCATCCGGGAATCCGGCGGACGAACAGCGCGGCGCTATAGAGAGAGAGTCGCCCTGGGTCAACGGGGGCCGCCTCGCGCCCGCCAGCCGTCCCGGCCGGGGCAAGCGATACCCCGCCGCCCCGCCCGATTCCATCGGTGCGGCGCCGGAATGGCTCGCGCCGTCCATTATGCCCCGGCGGCGCGGTTGCAAAGGCCGGCCTGCTCCATATCGTCGTCACCGGGGGGTCGCGATTCGCCCGTATGTCCGGGCAAATCGATCGATCAGGGGACATTACGGATGGGATGGTTCAACGCATTCGCGCAGGCGGCCATCATCGGCACCGTCCGCCCTTATGTAAGCCGGGAACTGCCCGGCTGGGGCAAGCTCTACAACAGGCTGATCGGCACCTACGCCCATGACGGCTTCTGGGCGGGGCAGCCGCCCCGCTGGGTGCGCGGCAAGCTGCACGGCTATGAGATGCGGGTGGATATCCGCCGCTGGTCCAACCGGGCGACCTTCTTCCTGGGCCGCTTCTACGACCTGCCGACCCAGCTTCTGATGATGGGCGTGGTGCGGCGCGGCGACACGGTGGTGGACATCGGCGCCAACGAAGGGATGATATCGCTGCTGCTGAGCCGGCTGGCCGGGCCGGATGGACGGGTGATCGCCTTCGAGCCCAATCCCGGCCCGCGCGCCGTGTTCGAGGCCAATCTGGAACGCAACCGCATCATGAACACGCGCGTCCACGCCTGCGGCCTGGCCGACGAGCCGGGCACGCTTCCGCTGTTCGTGCCGCACATGAACAGCGGCGAGGGATCGTTCGGCGCACGGCGCTACGATGCGGACGAAGGCGAGACCATCGCCTGCCCGATCGGCGTGGGCGACGAGATGCTGGCGGGCGAGATACCGGCGGTGATCAAGATCGACGTCGAGGGGTTCGAGCTTCGCGTGCTGCGCGGGCTGAGCAAGACGATGGCCCAGGCCAAGCCCGTGATCGTGATGGAGATGGTGGCGAGCCACCTGGCCCGCGCCGACGCCTCGCCCGCCGCGCTGATGGAGGAGTTGGCGCGCCACGGCTATGTCGGCCACCGCCTCGGCGTCGAACGGGTCGGCGGGCGGCAGGCCCTGCGGCTGATCCCCGTCGATCCGGCGGCGGAGTGGACCGACGGCGATCTGGTGTGGACGGTGCCCGGATCGGCCGGGCACGACGCGATCGAGGCCATCAGGCAGCCGGCGGGATAAGCCGCCGGCCGCCGTTCAGCGCAGGTCCTTCACCACGTCCCCGCCCTTCATCACGAAGGGCACGGATTCGAGCAGGCGGACATTGGCGGTCGGATCGCCGGAGACGGCGATGATGTCCCCATAGCGACCGGGCTCGATCGCGCCGACGCTCGATTCGCGGCCCAGCGCCTGCGCGGCGGTGAGGGTGGCGGCGCGGATCGCCTCCGCCGGCGTCATGCCGTAGCGGACCATGATCGCGAACTGGCCGGCGGCGGTGCCGTGCGGCATCACCCCGGCATCGGTGCCGAACACCAGCTTCACGCCGGCATCATGCGCCTTGCGGAAATTCTGGCGCTGGATCTCGGCGATCTCGCGGTCCTTGCGGAGATTATCCTCCAGCACGCCGTTCTTCGCGCCTTCCGACTGGGTATATTCGGTGTTGAAGATATCCATGGAAAGATAGGTGCCACGCTCCCTGGCCAGCCTGATCCCCTCATCGTCGATCAGGCTGGCATGCTCGATCGTGTCGATGCCGGCGCGGATCGCCGCCTTGATGCCGGCGGTGCCATGGGCATGGGCGGCGACCTTCAGGCCCCACATATGCGCTTCATCGGCAATGCCCCGAAGCTCCGCCTCGCTAAGCTGCTGCTGCCCCGGCTCGGTATTGCGGGAGAAGACGCCGCCCGTCGCGCAGACCTTGATGACTTCCGCGCCATATTTGCGCTGCTCGCGCACCCGCTGGCGAAGCTCGTCCACCGAATCGCCGACCGCCTTGCCCTTCGCCTCGAACGAGGGCGGCAGATAGGTCTCGTCGCAATGGCCGCCGGTCGCGCCCAGCGCGTGGGCCGCGGGCACGATGCGGGGGCCGGGGATCAGCCCTTCCTCGATCGCCTGCTTCATGCCGACATCGGCATAATTGCCCGATCCGACGTTGCGGACGGTGGTGAAGCCCGCTTCCAGCATCGCCTTGGCATTGGCGGTGCCCTGAATCGCCCAGAAGCTGTCGGTGAACTGGAGGCCGGTATAGCCGCCATAATGCGGGTTGCCATCGAGGTGGACGTGCATGTCGATCAGGCCCGGCAGGATCGTCATCTCGCCGAGATCGACGCGCCGAATCCCCCCCGGAAACACATGCCGAGCATCACCGCGCGTAGTGACGGATTGTATGCGGCCGTCGACGATGGCAACGACCGGATCGTCAAGCAGCTTGCCCGATTTCGCATCGAACATATGTGCGGCCGTGACGACCACGGTTTCCGCCGAAGCCGGCGCGGCTACGGTGGCGAGCAACAGCGCGGAAAGCGCCGCAAGCGATTGTTTCATAAGACCCCCTTCGTCCTCGGTCGCCAGTCGTAACCCCGCCTCCCGCCGCCGGCAATCGGGCATTCACCCCCGGCGAGCGAGGCGGAGGCAGCCGGCGACCCACAAGAGGCCGATCGCCCAGCCGGCGGCCACGTCGCTCGGCCAATGGACGGAGAGCATCACCCGCGACAGGCCGATGGCGAGCGCGAGCGCAAGGGCCGCCGCCGTCCATCCCCAGGCCGGCGACCAGAGACGGGCGGCCGCGAGCCATACGATCAGGTTGTTGGCGGCATGGCCGCTCGGCATGCTGGCGGAGCGGACGATGTCCTGATGCGGCAGCAGATCGGGCCGGGGCCGGCCGATCGCCGACTTGAGCAGCAGGACGAGCAGCGCCCCGCCCGCGACGATGGCGAGGAACAGGCCGGCGCGCCTGAGGCCGCGCCGCCAGCCGATCAGCGCCGCAAGCAGCAGAACGATAAGAAAACGCGGCCCGGCATCGCCGAACCGCGTGAAGAAAAGCGCGAGTCCGGCGGCGGCCGATCCGGGTTCGACCGCCAGCGCGTGGAGCAGGGCGGCATCGAGGCCGGCCGTCATCCCTGCCCCCGCCGCTCCGCACCTTCCGGGCGGAGCGTCAATGGATCCTGACTTTCGTCAGGATGGCGGGGCATGGGGAGGATCGCCCTGCCCTAGAAGTGCAGCGCGCGGCCGTAGGCGGAGAGCACGCTTTCGTGCATCATCTCGGACAGGGTCGGGTGCGGGAAGACCGTCTCGATCAGTTCCGCCTCGGTGGTCTCGAGCTGCTTGGCGACGGTATAGCCCTCGATCAGCTCGGTCACTTCCGCGCCGACCATGTGCGCGCCGAGCAGCTCGCCGGTCTTGGCATCGAACACCGTCTTGATGAAGCCTTCCGCCTCGCCCAGCGCGATCGCCTTGCCGTTGCCGATGAAGGGGAACTTGCCGACCTTCACCTCATAGCCGGCTTCCTTGGCCTTCGCCTCGGTCAGGCCGACGGACGCCACCTGCGGCCGCGAATAGGTGCAGCCGGGGATGTTGCGCTTGTCCATCGCGTGCGGATGCTGGCCAGCGATCGCCTCGGCCGCGATCACGCCTTCGTGGCTCGCCTTGTGCGCCAGCCATGGCGGCGCGGTGACATCGCCGATCGCCCAGAGGCCGGGCACGCTGGTGCGGCCCATCGGATCGGTATCGATATGGCCCTTGGTGGTCTTCACCCCCAGCGCCTCCAGCCCGATATTCTCGGTATTGGGGACGATGCCGACCGCGACGATGACATGGCTGAACTCGGTCGTCTCGACCTTGCCGTCCTTGCCCTTGATCTGGGCGGTGACGCCCTTGGCGCCCGTCTTCAGCGATTCGACGCCGGCGCCGGTGAAGATCTTCATCCCCTGCTTGGTCAGCGCCTTTTCCATGAAGGCGGAGACTTCCTCGTCCTCCACCGGCAGGATGCGGGGCAGCATCTCGACGATCGTCACGTCGACGCCCATGTCCGAATAGAAGCTGGCGAATTCCACGCCGATCGCGCCCGATCCGATGACGAGCAGCTTCGTCGGCACTTCCTTGGGCGTCATCGCGTGGCGATAGGTCCAGATCCGCTCGCCGTCCGCCTTGGCGAAGGGCAGGTCGCGGGCGCGGGCGCCAGTGGCGATGATGATGTCCTTGGCGGCGAGATCGGTCTTCTTGCCGTCCTTCTCGACGCTCAGCCTGCCCTTGCCGGTGATCGTGCCGGTGCCTTCGACGACGGTGATCTTGTTCTTCTTCATCAGCGTCTTGACGCCGGCGTTGAGCTGGGCGGCGACGCCGCGCGACCGCTTCACCACCTTGGCGATGTCGAAGCCCGGCTTCTCCACCGACAGGCCATAGGCCTCAGCATGGGTCATGTAGTGATAGATTTCCGAGGTGCGGAGCAGCGCCTTGGTGGGGATGCAGCCCCAGTTCAGGCAGATGCCGCCGAGCAGCTCGCGCTCGACGATCGCGACCTTGAGGCCGAGCTGCGCGGCCCGGATCGCGGCGACATAGCCGCCGGGACCGGAGCCGAGGACGATGAGATCATAGGTGTCAGCCAAGGAAATGCTCCCGATCCAACTGCGATGCGGGAGGAGCGCCCCCGCATCGACGATTATCTAGTTCGCCGCTCCGTCCGCCGGCAGCGGGGGGACGCGGCGGGGCTGCCGGTCCTCGCCGATGGCGACGAAGGTGAAGGTGGCGTGCGTCACCTGATAGCTGCGGTCGTCGTGCCGGGCGCGGCGCCAGGCCTGCACCTCGATCTTCATCGAGGTGCGGCCGACGCCGACCAGCGACGCATAGACCGACACCTCGTCGCCGACGACGACGGGGCGGTGGAAGGTCATCCCCTCCACCGCGATCGTCACCGCGCGGCCGTGCGAGTAGCGCGAGGCGACCGATCCGGCGGCCGAGTCCATCATGCTCATCAGCCAGCCGCCGAATATGTCCCCATAGGGGTTCGTATCGGCCGGCATCGCGATCACGCGGATCGCCGGTTCGCCCGAAGGCGGGATATCGTCGTCCCGGCTCAAGCCAGCATGCCCAGCGGCTTTTCGACGAGGCGCTTGAACGCAGCCATCAGCTCGGCGCCGACGGCGCCGTCGATGGCGCGGTGATCGAAGCTGCCGGTCGCCGTCATCACCGTGGCGATGGCCAGCGCGTCATTGACGACATAGGGCCGCTTCTCGCCCGCGCCGACCGCGAGGATCATGCCCTGCGGCGGATTGATGACGGCGTCGAACTGCTTGATGCCGAACATGCCGAGGTTGGAGATGGAGGCGGTGCCGCCCTGATATTCCTCGGGCGAGAGCTTGCCTTCGCGGGCGCGGGCGGCAAGATCCTTCGCCTCGGTGGCGATGCGCGACAGCGGCTTGTTGACGACGTCCGTGATCACCGGGGTGATGAGGCCGCCGGGGATGGCGACCGCCATCGAAATGTCCGACCGCTGGAATTTGACAAGGTTGTCGCCGGCGAACTGGACGTTCGCATCCGGCACCTCGGCCAGCGCCACGCCGAGCGCCTTGATGAGGAGATCGTTGACCGAAAGCTTGACGCCCCGGCCCTCCAGCCCGGCGTTGAGCTCGCCCCGCAGCTTGAGCAGCGCATCGAGGTTGCAGTCGATCGTCAGATAATAATGCGGCACCGTCTGCTTCGACTCGGTGAGCCGCTTGGCGATCGTCTTGCGCATGTTGGAAAGCTTGATCGTCTCGGCCGGGATGCCGGCCGGAGCGGCGGCAGGCGCGGGCGCGGGCTGGGCAGCAGGCGCACCGGCGGCAGCGGCCGGGGCGGCGGCGCCCGGCTTAACGCCTTCCACGTCCGCCTTGACGATGCGGCCATGCGGCCCCGATCCGGTGACGGCGGCGAGATCGATGCCCTGGGCCTGGGCGATACGGCGGGCGAGCGGGCTCGCCTTCACGCGATCGCCCGATGCGGCCGGCTGGGCGGCGGGACGGGGCGCGTCCGCCTTGGGGGCTTCGGCCTTGGCGGTTGCGGGTTCGGCCTTCGGCGCGGGGGCTTCGGCCGGCTTTTCCGCCTTGGGCGCGGGCGCGGAGGACGCGGCGGCGGCGGCATCCTCGCCCTCGCCGGCGATCAGCGCGATCACCTCGCCCACCTTCACGCCATCGGTGCCCTCGGGGATGACGATCTTCGCGATCGTGCCTTCATCGACCGCCTCGAACTCCATCGTCGCCTTGTCGGTCTCGATCTCGGCCAGGAGATCGCCGGACTTCACCGTATCGCCTTCCTTCACCAGCCATTTCGCCAACGTCCCCTCCTCCATCGTCGGCGAGAGGGCGGGCATTTTGAGTTCGATGGGCATAAGGCTGGCCTCGAATATCTGGGCAGGGAACAGGCGACCGTCTCTCGGACAAGCGGCCCTGCCGGTCAAGGCCCCCTTCCCCCGCGTCATGCTTGCCTGCGCGCTTCATTTCACCCATGTCTTGCCCCCAACAGGGAGAGACGAGCGATGCGCACCTATCTGGTGGTGATCGACGATAATGACGAATCGCGCGTCGCGCTGCGCTTCGCCGCGCGCCGCGCCGCCAAGACGGGCGGCGCCGTGGAGATCGTGGCGCTGATCCCGCCCCCGGAGTTCGTGCAATGGGGCGGCGTGCAGGCGGCGATGATGGAGGAAGCCCGGCTGCGCGCCGATGCGCTGGTGGCGCAGGCGGCGGGCGAGCTGATCGAGGAAACGGGTCTGCGCCCTTCCATCACCGTGCGCGACGGCGATCCGGTGGCGGCGGTGCGCGCGATGCTGAAGGAACGGCCGGAAACCGCCGCCCTGGTGCTGGGCGCCGCCGCATCCGGCGCGCCGGGGCCGCTGGTCGCCCATTTTGCCGGGCAGGACGCCGGCAAGCTGCCCTGCCCGGTGATGATCATCCCCGGATCGCTGAGCGACGAGGCGCTGGACCGGCTGAGCTGAGCCTGCCTTCTATTCGCCGATCCGGCCCGCCAGGATCACCGCCAGCGCGGTAATGCCGGCCACGTCCTCGGCATCGAAGCGGTTGGGGGTGGGGCTGTCCAGATCGATCACCGCGATCACCCGGCCGTCGCGCTTCACCGGCACCACCAGTTCGGAGGCGGAGGCCGCGTCGCAGGCGATGTGGCCGGAAAACGCATGGACATCGGCCACGCACTGCGCCTGCCCGCTTTCCGCCGCCGTGCCACACACCCCCTTGCCGAAGGGGATGCGGATGCAGGCGGCCTTGCCCTGGAACGGCCCCAGCACCAGTTCGCGCCCCTGCGCGCGATAGAAGCCGGCCCAGTTGAGATCGGGCAGATATTCCCACAGCAGCGCCGCCGCATTGGCCATGTTGGCGACCGGATCGGGCTCGCCCGCCGTCACCGCCTCCAGCGCGGCGGCGAGATCGCGGTAGAGGGCCGGCTTGTCCTGCCCATCGGCCATGGCGAACTGATACATCGGATATTCCTTCAATCCATGCGGACCTTGCCGCGTCCGCGCTTGATTTCGGATCGCTGCGACTTTCCTTCAAGCCGGCGCGCCTTGGCCGCCTTGCCGGGCTTGGTCTTCACCCGGCGCACGGGGCGGACATGGGCCTTGGCCAGCAATTCCCCCAGCCGTTCGCGCGCCTCGGCCCGGTTCGCCTCCCGCGTGCGGTGGGTGCGGGCCACCAGCACGATCGCGCCATCGGCGGTGAAGCGGCTGCCCGCCAGTTCCTTCAGCCGGCGATAGACATCGGGCGCGAGGCCCAGCGCGAACACGTCGAGCCGGATCTGCACCGCCGTCGCTACCTTGTTGACATTCTGGCCGCCCGGCCCGGTGGCGGCGAGAAATTTCTCCTCCAGCGCGTCCTCCGGGATCGGCCAGGGTTCAGGCGGCGGCATCGGGAACGGCGGCATGGGCCGCGAACGGCCCGAAGCTGGGCGGCGGATCGGCCAGCGCCGTCACCGGCGGCTTGCCTTCGCGCGGCACCGTGAGCGCGCGGGCGTGGAGCAGCATCGGCCCGGCATCGCCCCGGCCATAGACCGAATCGCCAACGATCGGCGCGCCGAGCCCCGATGCGGCATGGACGCGGATCTGGTGGGTGCGGCCGGTTTCGGGCCGGAATTCGATCAGCGCCCGGCCGTCCGCCTCCATCAGCTTGCGCCAATGGGTGCGCGATGCCTTGCCGCGATCGTCCACCACCATCCGCCACCCTTCCTCGCGGGTCGAAACCTTGAGGAGCGGCAGATCGATCACCCCTTCCGCCTCGGCCGGCGGCGGGCTGACGACGGCCCAATAGACCTTGGTGACGCTGCCCGCCTCGAACGCGGCCGAAAAGCGCTTGTGCGCCTTGGGGTTGCGCGCGAGCAGCAGGCAGCCCGAGGTATCGCGATCGAGCCGGTGGACGATCTGCGGCCGGCGTTGGAAACCGAAGCGCAGCGAATCGAGATGGTTCTCCACGCTCAACGATCCGTCCCGCACCGGCGTTACCGGCAGGCCGGCGGGCTTATCGACGACAAGCGCCTCGGCATCGATGAAAAGGACATGATCGGAGAGCATCCGCCCGCTCTGTCACGGAGCGGGGCGGTGCGCAACTTCGGCGGCGCGCGCCTTAGTCGTGGGCCTCGTCGCGACGGAAGCGCCGGCGCAGCCAGCGCACCGCGAGGATCAGTCCACCCGCCGCCAGCACCCAGGGCAGAATGGTGGCGACCAGCGTGACCAGCAGGCCCAGACTTTCCCCGAAAAAGCCCGCGACATTGCCCACGGACCGCCGCAATGGCTGCCAGAAGCCGGCATCATCCGGCGCGTAGCCGATCTCGATGGTCGACATCGCCACGCGCCCGCGCGCTTCGGCCAGCCAGGATCGGGCGGCGTCGATCTCCTCCTGCACCTCGGCCACCGCCTTTTCCGCCGCGACAAGATCGGCGACGGGGCCGTTGCGCGTCTGGAGCAGGGCCATGAGCCGGTCGGCAAGCGCTTGCCGGGCGCGCACCCGCGCCTCCGTGTCGACGATGCGCTTGGAAAGATCCTCCGCCTCGATGCTCGCATCGCCCTGGCGGCCACCGGCGGATGCCACCGCCTGCCCCAGCGCCGTGCCGAAATTGCGGGCGATTCCCGCCTCGACCGCGAGCGTCATCGAACCGGAGGCGCCGCCATCGTCCCCCGAGGCACGGCCCATCGCCAGCACGCGGCAGCGCGCCGGCCCCAGCCGATCGCACATCGCCAGATGGCGATCCTGCGCGCGGACGATCGCATCGGCGGGCAGCCGGAAGGAATAATGATAAGTATAAGCGATCTGCGGCACGCTGACCTGGATCGCATCTCCGCCCTTTTCTAGGCTTGCGGGGGCTTCGGCCAGTTCCTCGGTGGACGGCGGCGGCTCGACCGATTTGCTGCAGCCGCCCAGCATCAGGGCAAACGCAATCAATCCCCACGACCAGAACCGCCCCATATAGTCCCCAATGCTTCCCCGGTGCGGCGCGACCTTAGATTGAAACCCGATCAATTCCAGAGAAGTTTCGGCGACGGGCGCATTCCGCTCGACGTGAACTTTGGCAGCCTATAGCGTCCTGGGAAGGCGGGGGAGAATCAGGGCGTTGCTCGAATTTCTGGGGGCTGGGGAAAATCTGGCGTTCGCGGTCGCGCTCGCCCTCATGCTGCTGATCGGCGCGGTGGAGGCCGTGGGGCTTTCCGCCGGGATGATCGGCCATGAGATCGACATGGACGGCGATGGCGACTGGCTGGGCTGGCTGGGCATCGGCCGCATTCCGCTGCTGATGCTGCTGTGCGTGCTGCTCGCCTGCTTCGGCCTGATCGGGCTGATCGGCCAGCAGGTGGCGCTGAATCTTACTGGCGCGCTGCTGCCCGGCTGGATCGCGGCGCCGGCGGCCGGCGTGGCGGCGCTGCCCGCCACCGGCATCCTCGCACGCGGGCTGGGCCGCATCCTGCCCCGCGACGAGACCACCGCGATCGACCCCGGCGAACTGGTGGGCCTTGGCGCCACCATCGTCGTCGGCCGCGCCTCCCCCGGGTCGCCCGCCAAGGCGCGGGTCCGCGATCATCATGGCCAGACCCATTATGTGATGGCCGAACCCGACAATCACGGCCAGGTTTTCGGCGAGGACGAGGAGATTCTGCTCGTCCGCCGCGAAGGCAACGTCTTCCGCGCCATCGCCACCGGCCGCCCATCATCGCTGCAACTGGAAGGCTAGATGAGCAACATCGTACCCGTGACCGAACAGGGCAATTCGCTGGTCAGCATCGGCATCTATGCCGGCATCGCGCTGGCGCTGATCCTGACGCTGGGCTTCATCGTCGCCCGGCTCTACAAGCGCGCATCCAAGGAGATCGCCTTCGTCCGCACCGGCTTCGGCGGCGAGAAGGTGGTGATGAACGGCGGCGCGCTGGTGCTGCCGGTGTTCCACGAGACCATGCCGGTCAACATGAACACCGTGCGCCTGGCGGTGGAGCGCAAGAACAGCGACGCGCTGATCACGCTGGACCGCCTGCGCATCGACGTGAAGGCCGAATTCTATGTCCGCGTGCGGCCCGATCGCGAGGCGATCGCCATCGCCGCGCAGACGCTGGGCATGCGGACGATGAATCCCGATGCGCTGAAGGAGCTGGTGGAAGGCAAGTTCGTCGATGCGCTGCGCTCCGTCGCCGCCGGTATGACGATGAACCAGCTGCACGAGCAGCGGTCCGATTTCGTGCAGAAGGTGCAGCAGGTTTCGTCGGCCGATCTGGCGATGAACGGGCTGGAGCTGGAATCGGTTTCGCTGACCGGGCTCGACCAGACATCGATCGAGCATTTCAACGCCAACAACGCCTTCGACGCCGAGGGTCTCACCAAGCTGACCGAGCAGATCGAGCTGCGCAAGAAAGCCCGCAACGATATCGAGCAGGATACCCGCGTCCAGATCGAGGCGAAGAATCTGGAGGCCGCCCGCCAGTCGCTCACCATCGGCCGCGACAGCGAGTTCGCGCGGCTGGAGCAGGAGCGCGAGGTGGAGATGCGCCGCGCCGAGCAGACGTCCGAGATCGCCCGCCAGCAGGCCGAGCGGCAGCGCGAGGCGGACCAGGCGCGCATCCTCGCCAAGCAGCAGACCGACGCCGCCCAGATCGAGGCGGACCGCGCCGTCCAGCAGGCCAAGATCGCCCAGGCGCAGGCGATCGAGATCGCGCGGCAGGAACAGCAGATCGCCGTGCAGAACAAGAGCCGCGAGGAAAGCCAGGCCAAGGCCGAGGCGGACAAGGCGCGCGCGGCCGCCGTCGCCGCCGAGGAGCAGGTGGGCACGGCCCGCGAGACCGAGGTGGCCGAGCGCGTCAAGCGGATCGAGCTGATCGACGCCGCCCGCGAGGCCGAGCGCGCCGCCATCGCCATCCGCGTGCAGGCCGAGGCGGAAAAGCAGGCCGCCGCCGACCGGGCCGAGGCGCTCCGCGCGGCGGCGCAGGGCGAGGCCGATGCGGAGAAGCTGAAGGCCGACGCCGCGCGGGTGCGCTTCGAGGTCGAGGCCGCCGGCCAGCGGGCGATCAACGAGGCGGCGAACCTGCTCTCGTCCGACCAGATCTCGCTCCAGACCAAGATGGCGCTGCTCAAGGTGCTGCCGGAGGTGATCCGCGAGGCGGCGAAGCCGATGGAGGCGATCGACAGCATCAGGATCGTGCAGGTCGACGGCCTCGGCGGCGGCGGGGTCGCGGCCGCCAATGACGGTGGATCAGGCGCGGCGGGCGACGGCAACCTCGCCAACTCGGCGGTATCGGCGGCACTGCGCTATCGCGCGCAGGCGCCGGTGATCGACAGCCTGATGCGCGAGCTGGGCTTCGACGGCGCCACGCTCGATTCGCTGGTGGCGGGCGCGGCCGGCGGCGATACCAAGGCGGTGGCGCCGCCGCGGAACGGCGTGAGCTTCGCCGCCCCGGTCGCCGCCAAGGCCCCCCGCGACGCCGAGCCCGCCAAGGATTGAGGCATTGGAAGAATAAGGGCGCGCGGGGGCGATAATCCCCGCGCGCCTTATTCTTTGGAAGCGAGGCCTCAGGCCCCGATCAGCATGCCCGCCAGCGCCGCCGACATCAGGTTGGCGAGCGATCCGGCGATCAGGGCCTTCACCCCCAGCCGGGCGATCTGCGCGGCGACAACTACGATGGCCGGTTGAGCGGCGACTATGATGGCCGGTAGGATCGGTTGTCTGGTCTGATCGTAG
>NZ_PHHF01000063.1 GCF_003034225.1 Edaphosphingomonas fennica | reverse complement strand
CGCATCGCTACCCGATATGACCGCCGCGCCGATGTCTTCCTCGGCAGCATCCACCTCGCCGCCGCCATCACATGGTGGTTACCACTTGCCGCCCCTCGGTGTCTCAAAGCCACCCTCATTGAGCCCCTTGGATCTGCGGGGCATCGTCAAGGCATGACGAAGTACCTCATCTCCTTTCCGAGCGAGGCCATGGTGCTCACGGACGAAGAGTTCCCGATTGTCGCGGCCGATGCTCATGCGGTGATCGAGGAAGCGAAGGCGGCCGGGGTCTATGTGTTTGGCGGCGGAATCGATGAGCAGGTCGATCCCCTGTTGGTCTCTGGCGACGGGTCGGTGTCCAGGGAGATTTATCCGGGCAGCCGTCTCAAGGGTGGATTCACGGTGCTGGAGTTGCCGACGCGCGAGGATGCCGTGAAATGGGCAAGGCGGATCGCGGTCGCCTGCCGTTGCCCGCAGGAACTGCGCGAATTCATGTACGATCCGGCGAGCTAGAGAGAATGGATCGGGCGCCGCCGCAGGCGCGGATCAGAAGCGCTGAAATACGGGAACGGGATCGAACATCAGGGAAATGAAGCCCCACAGGCTGATCCCGATCAGGACGATCCCGACGAGCTGCATCAGGAGCTTCGGCGATATCCGTTTGGTGAGCCACGCGCCGGCGGGCGCCGCGGCGATCCCGCCGATCAGCAGGCCCGATGCCGCCTGGGTAAAGGATGAAAGGCCGAGCGTTCCGATGAAGGCGGAAAGGACGGTGACCGTCACGAAGAATTCGGCGGCGTTCACGGTGCCGACCGCCATGCGCGGCGTCATGCCCTGGGCAAGGAGGTTGCCCGTCACGATCGGCCCCCAGCCCCCGCCCGAAGCGTCGAGAAACCCCCCGATGAAGCCGAGCGGGCCGACCAGCCGCATCCGCCTGTAGGCCTGCGGCCGCCGCGGCGCCCGCCAGATGAGATAGGCGCCGATCGCGGCCAGATAGACCAGCACCACCGGCCTTGCGATGTCGGTGTGGACGAAGGTGAGCACCCAGACGCCGATCAGGCCGCCGACGATGCCAGGCAGCACAAGCCGCGCGAAGAGCGGCCAATCGACATTGCGCTGGAGCGCGTGGGCCGCGCCGGACGTGCCGCTTGCCAGCCCCTCGACCGTATGGGTGGCCGCGGAGGCCGCCATGGGCGGAAGGCCGAGCAACAGCAGCAGCGAATTCGAGATCACGCCAAAGGCCATGCCCAGCGCGCTGTCCACCAGTTGCGCGAGAAACCCGATCAGGATGAACGGGGCGAGATCGGCCCAGGGGATCGATGCCAGATCGATCATGGGGCGTCGGTTTTCAGGAGCGAGGAAACCGACTTGCCGACGCGACCGGCGGGCGCGGTGAGCAGGAACAGCAGCGGAAAGGCCAGCGCCAGCACGGAGAGGAAGCCGCTCAGCATCGCCTCCGCACCGGCGAGCCAGGGCAGGATCGCGGCCCAGATCGCCACGCCGAGCACCACCAGCAAGGTGCGCTCCTGCTCCGCATCGTCGAGGCTGGACAGATTGGTTCGGACCCGCCCTTCGAACAGGGTCTGCAGGCCGAGGCTGATGCGGCCCTTCCTGTCGATCAGCGGCCCGGGCAGGAGGGCGTGCACGATCGATCCGAGGCCGGCGGCGATCATGCGCAGGCCGACCGCGCGGGCGAAGCCCCGATAGCTGGCGTTGCGGTCGCTGATCGCCCGCAGCCCCGATCGCCCGCCGAAAACCAGTTCGGCCAGCGCCGTGCTTTCGGCCGGGACGGGCGCCTGCCGGGGCGCATCCTGGGTCGCCACGATCCATTCGAGGATGGCGGTGGGCACGTCGAACCCGCTGGCGCGCTCCAGGCCCTGGAAGCCGGGCGCGGAATTGGCCTCGCAGATCCGATAGCCGTCCTCGTCGAACAGGATGTCGATGCCGGTGACGTCCAGCTCCAGCGCGTCGGCCGCCTGCACGGCAAGCTCGGCCATTTCGGGCGGCGGATTATAGGCGACGCCGACGCCGCCCAGCGAGACGTTGGACTTGAAGCCGCCGGTCAGCGATCGCCGCTCCATGGCGGCGACGACGCGCCCGCCGACCACCAGGATGCGCACGTCGCGGCCATGGCTGGCCCGCACATAATGCTGGAGGATGAAGTCCGCCTGCGCCTCCGCGCTTTCCAGCAGGCCGGCCAGATCCTCGAACTGGCTGCGATTCTCGCATTTGAGCACGCCGGCGCCCCGGGTGCCCTTCAGCGTCTTGACGATCAGGGGAAAGCCCAGCTCGCGTTCGACCAAAGCGGCATCCATCGGAAACTTGCCCAGGATCGTCCTGGGAATCGGCAGGCCCGCCCGGATCAGCTGCTGGAGCGTGTGGAGCTTGTCGGAAACCAGCTCGATGGTGGTCGGGCCGTTGATCAGCCGCACGCCGCGCCGTTCGAAGTGCCGCAGCAGCGCCAGCGTGAAATAATCGGTTTCGGCGCCCGTGCGACAGATGATGAAGTCGGGCCGCTCCATCATCCGGTCCTGATATTTGACGGACCAGCCGTCGTCGGCGCCGACGATGAGGTCGAAGCTGTGCGGATTGAGCACGTCGAGATCGATTCCCATCGCGGCGGCGGCTTCCTGGAAGCGGAATATCTCGGGCACTTCCGGAAGCGCCGGATCAAGCTCGCGATGAAACAGAATCCAGCCTCGCAAGATCCTACGCTCCTTTTCCCGCGCGGCGCCCGATCCCGGCCCGCAGGCTATCGTGCGGGAAGGGGGCCGGAGGCATCGACGCCCGACAGGTGAGGCGGGCGTCGCGCTTCGTTCAGGCCGAATCGTCCATGGGCCGGACTCTACCCGAACTTCGGGAAAATCCACGGCCCCAAACAGCGGGAATCACGCGGATCCGTAAGGATCGGCGGATCGTCCGCCTGCCACCGGACCGCCTTATCCCCGCCAGCCGTAGCGCTGGTCCAGCTTCGAAAGCTGGCTGGCGAAGCCTTCCTGCTGCATCCTGGTGAATTCGGGATCGTGCATGGCCGACAGCGTCACCACCATCCGCACCTGGCCGTCCGCGACGGGGAAGAATTGCACGACGATCTCGTTTTCATAGGGCTCCACGCCCGGCAGGAAATCGATGATGTGGGTGAGGACGAGGCGCTCGTGCGGCTTGAACTCGGTGAAGGTGCCGCGCGTCTCGTGCGACGGGGATTCGCCCATTTCCCGCATCGCCGCGACCATCTCGGGCGTATCCGCGGCCATGTCGTAATGCAGCGCGCCGCCCGGCCGCCCATCGAGCATGTGGACGTCGGCGCGGAAACCCTGCGGCCCCCACCAGGAAGCGAAGCCCTCCTTCGTCGTCCACAGAGCCCACAATTCCTCGATCGGCGCCTTGTAGGTGCGCTCGACGACGATGCTCGCCTTCATCCTCTCGCGCATGCTCAGCGTTCCTCCAGCGTTTCCCGGCGGCCTTGCCCGGCTTCCAGCGCGGCGCCGAAACGGTCGAGCCGCGCCTCCCACAGCCCGCGATACCGGGCGAGCCAGTCCTCCAGTTCGCGGAACGGCGCCTGCTTCAGCGAATAGAGCCGCCGCTGCCCGTCCGGCCGCATCGCCACGAACCCGGCTTCGTGGAGGATGCGCAGGTGCCGGGACACGCCCGACTGGTGGATGCCCACCTCCTCGACGAGGTCGTTGACCTGCCGCTCGCCCCGGCCCAGCGCATCGATGACGCGCCGGCGCGTCGGATCGGCTAAGGCCTGGAACGTGTCTAGTTGCATGAGCATGTATATGCATGATGGTGCATATATCGTCAATCCGGGTGCGGCCGCTTATGCCGGACCGCGCTTATTGCCCCAGGCCGGCGCGGCTTTCGAAGATGCGGGCATGGGCCACGTCGTCGCCCTCGGTGCGGACGACGGCAAGGCGCTTGGGATTCTTGTGCCGGAAGCCTTTCTCGCCGCTCGCCGGCGGCGGATCGGCGATCAGGATCAGCGCGTCGAAGGCGCTGCGGGCGCCGCGCAATTCCTTCAGGATGGCGAGCAGCTCGCGCGGGGTCGTGCTGCCCCCGCCGTCGCTGTCGGGCGTCTGGGTTTCGATCAGGCGATGAAGCGCCTCGACGATGGCCAGCGTCGGGGGCGCATCCAGCGCGGGCGGCTCGATCGGGATGGCGCGCGCGTTGGCCAGCGCCAGATAGGGATCGATCGCGCCGGGGCCGAACTGCCGTTCGATGTTTATCAGGATCGCGGCATCGAGATTCGTCGCGCCCGTCCGCGCGTTGCGGATCGTGCTGGCCGAACAGGCCAGCCGCGTCGCGAGCTGCCCGTCGTTCAGCTCATGATCCTTCTGCACCCGCCGGATGATCTGGGCGACGGCATCGCGATAAGCGGCGCTGGACATGCGTGAGACGGACGGATGTTTCACAGGGGCGCTCCCATGGGCCATGGATCTCCGGCTATGGCTGCCCGGCCGCAGGACAATGCGATTCACGGCCAATTCCGATCAAGACTTTGCTTGCCGACCGAAGGTATCCGACGCACCCTATGAATTATAGTCGCAGAAACATCCTGCTGGCAGGCGGTGCCATCGCCGGCTCGACTCTCCTCGGCCCCCTGGCGGACAAGCTATCCGCGGAACCCAACGCCCCGGCCCCGGTGCCGGCCCGGCCGATCGCGCGGGCCGATGCGCCCGCCGCGCCGTCCACCCCGTCCGCAAGGGCACCCGATGGCATCCGGCCGGCCTTGTTCGCCGCCGCGCTGGCCGCGCTGGAGCGGCATGGCCCGGCGGTGAAGCGGGACCGGATGGCGATCGTCGATTTCGCCGCCGCCTCGTCGCAGCCGCGCTTCCACCTCGTCGATCTCGCCGGTGGGCGGAACCTGCCGCTGCTGGTTTCGCACGGTTCCGGTTCCGATCCCGATCATTGCGGCTGGGTGGAGCGCTTCTCCAACCAGCCGGGGTCCAACGCCTCGTGCGAGGGCGCCTTCCTGACCGGCGATTATTATGTCGGCAAGCATGGCCGCTCCCAGCGGCTGACCGGGCTCGATCCCACCAACAGCAATGCGCTGGCCCGCGCCATCGTGGTGCATGGCGCCTGGTATGCCGAGCCGGACATGATCCGCGGCCACGGCAAGCTGGGGCGGAGCCAGGGCTGCTTCGCGGTCGGCGACAGCCGGATCCAGCAGCTGTTCGACCATCTCGGCGAAGGCCGGATGATCTACGCGGCCAAGCTCGCCTGATACCGGTCAGGGCCGGGGTATGACGGCGTCCATGATCGTCAGCCGCTCGAGCGGTTTGGCGCCCACTGCGGAGTTGGTGACGAGGATTGTCGATCCCGGCTTCAGCTGCGCCTTCACCGCCTCGTAGAAGGGGCGCGGCATGTGGACGCGGTTGATCGTCGCCTCGTCCAGCACATGGCCGGCATCCTCGTCATGGCCGGGCAGGCCGACATAGACCCATTGCGGCCGGCCGGCCTGCTCGATCAGGGTGATGACGTGGGAACCGGGATCGCTGTCGTCGATCCGGGCGACGCTGCGGCCGATCTCGGTGCCGTTGCGGATCACCACGACGCGCTGGTCGCTCTTGGAGATGATGATGGAAAGCGGGCCGGCGCCGGCCAGCTCCGGGGTCCAGCGATATTCCTCGCCCTCCGCCAGCGCCTGGTGCTCGACCGGCTGGCCCTTGTCGTTGAAGGGCGCTAGCAGGCTGTTCTCGCTGGTGCGGACATGGTTTTGCGCATCGCCCTGCACCACCACGGTGACGCCGAGGTCGGTGAGCGCGAACAGCTCGCGCGCGAAGCCATAGGGCAGGTGCACGCAGCCATGGCTTTCGGGATAGCCCGGCAGGCCGCCGGCATGCAGCGCCACGCCGTCCCATGTCAGCCGCTGCTGGTAGGGCATCGGCGCATTATTATATTTGCTGGACCGGTGCTTGGCATCCTTCTGCAGGATCGTGAACACGCCGGTCGGCGTCGCGTGGCCGGCCTTGCCGGTGGAAACCGTGGTCGCGGCGATGCGGACGCCGTTGCGATAGACCAGCGCGATCTGCCGGGAGAGATCGACATAGATCAGCACCGGGCCGTTCGGCGCCACCTGCGGCGCCCACACCCATTGTCCGGGCTTCAGCTGATCGATCCGGCGGGCGAATTCGGGCGGCGAGCTGGCCTGCGCGCCCTGTGCGTGGGCGATGCCCGGAAAAGCGACGGCCACCGCCGCGAACAAAGCCAGCCTCAAACGCATCCCCATTCCCTCTGCCGTCCGTCCGATGCCATCAGGCATATCGCGCGCCACCGCTTTTCCCAATCCGGGAATTGCACGATGCGGACCTGTGGACATGCACCAAGGCAGGCGGCGGGTGAGGCCGCTTGTGGACGGGGATGATAAGGCGATCGCGCGCGGATCAGCCCACGTGGATCAATCCGCGCGGATCAGGGGGCCTGCTTGCGCGGGCGCTTGGCGGCGGCCGGCCGGGGGGCGGGGCGTTCGCCCTTCTTGCGGCCGAGGCCCAGTTCCTTGGCGACGGCGCGGCGGCGTTCGCTATAGGCCGGCGCCACCATGGGATAGCTGGCCGGCAATCCGAAGGCCTCGCGATAGCTTTCGGGCGTATAGCCGTGGCGGGTGATGTGCCGCTTCAGGCTCTTGTAGGATTTTCCGTCGATCATGCTGACGATATATTCGGGATCGGACAGCGATTTGCGTATTCCCACCGCCGGCGCGGGCTTGCCCGCGCCGCTCGCGGAGGTTTGCGCGCCGCCGCCGGCCGCCTTGGCAAGGGCATCGTGGACGGAGCGGATCAGGATCGGCACGTCGTTCGCGGCAACATTGTTGTTCGCCAGATGCGCCGAGACGATATCGGCGGTGAGTTCGATGAGCGCTGTGTTCCGGTCGTCCATCATTCACACTCCGGTGTAGATGCTGCCGAGATTCGATCGCATTGATCGATATCCAACGAATTCTACACTGTGAATCTCTTGTAGACTATGATTTTTCGTCGTCTTGATCGATATATTGCTCGATTTGTCGGTATGGAATGATGATGTTCCGTTCGTGTTCCATGCCCGGATGATCGATTGCCGATCGGTTCGCCGGCGTGTCGCGGGCGGAACCATGGATGGAGCATCGCCTCATGGCCGGCCAGGAAGAGGTGGAGCTGAAGCTGGATGTCGATGCGGCGGCGATGGCGTCGTTCCTCGCCTTGCCCATGCTCCGGGACCCGGCCTCGCGCGAGCAGCATCTCCATGCGATCTATTATGATACGCCGGATCGCGATCTCGGCGCGGCCGGCGCGTCGCTGCGCATCCGCCATGGCGAGGGCGTCCCCCTCCAGACGCTGAAGCTGCCCGGTGGGTCGGCCGCGGGCCTGTTCGCCCGTGGCGAATGGTCGTGGCCGCTGGCCGGGGGCGAGGAGGCCGCGCTGGATGAGCCACCCGTCCGCGCGCTGCTGCCGGGCCTGGATGCGAGGCTCGCGCCTTTGTTCGAAATCCGGGTCGTCCGGCGGCTCCATGACGTCATCCATGGCGATGCCCGGATCGAGGCGTCGCTGGATAGCGGCGAGATTTCGGTGGCGGGCGTCAGCCGCGCATTCGATGAGGTGGAGCTGGAGCTGAAATCGGGATCGCCCGCCGCGCTGTTCGATCTCGCGCGGCTGCTGGACGGCATCGCCCCGGTCCGCGTAGGCGTGTCCAGCAAGGCCGAGCGCGGCTATCGCCTGATCGCGGGTCGGGATGCCGGGCCGGCCAAGGCGGAGCCGCTGGCGCTTGCCGACGACGCGACCGCCGCGCAGGCATTCGGCGCGGCGGCCGGCGCATGCCTGCGGCAGTTCCGCCTCAACGAACCGCTGGTGATGGCGGACTGGCATGCCGGGGCGCTGCATCAGGCGCGGGTCGCGCTCCGCCGGCTGCGTTCCACCATCGCCCTGTTCCGGCCGATGCTGGCGGATCATCTGCCCGCGCATCTCGACGGGGAGTTGAGGTGGCTGGCCGGCGCCATGGCCCGCGCCCGCGCGATCGACGTGCTGATCGCGCGCCATGGCGACGACATGCTCCGCCGATCCGTGCTGGAGCAGCGCGAGGCGGCCTATGTCGCGGCGATCGGCGCATTGGCCGGCGCGCGAAGCCGCGCGCTGCTGCTGGATCTCGCCGAATGGATTTCGATCGGGGCCTGGTGCCGGCCGCTTTCGGATGCGCCGTCCGATCAGGCGGACGCCCGCGCCGTCATCCGCCACGGCCTTCGCCGCTTCCGGCGGCGGATCAAGCGGGCCGGCCCGCTGGACGCGCTCGACGATGCCG
The DNA here is from genome assembly GCF_003034225.1 of Edaphosphingomonas fennica. Classification (GTDB taxonomy): domain Bacteria; phylum Pseudomonadota; class Alphaproteobacteria; order Sphingomonadales; family Sphingomonadaceae; genus Sphingomonas_E; species Sphingomonas_E fennica. The sequence continues at coordinate 50,397 of NZ_PHHF01000063.1, read as the reverse complement.
GCCGGCACAAGGTGCGGATCGCCGTGAAGAAGCTGCGCTATGCGAGCGACATGTTCGCGCCGCTGTTCGAAGGCCCGCATAAGGCCCGGCGCGATTTCCTGCGCGCGCTGGCCACGCTGTCGGATCGGCTGGGCGTGCTCAACGATATCGTCACCGAACCGGGGCTGATCGCCGATCTCGGCCTGCCGCGCCCCGCCGGGACGGGCGAGCCCGCGCTGCGATCGGCCATCGGCGATGCCGAGGATGCCCGCCTGGCGTTGCTCGCCATCCGCCCCTTCTGGCGATAGCGGGGACGGAACGGGCGGCCGGTCCCTGCCTGCCGCCCGCCCGCCTCGATACCGTCAGGCGCCGGCCTTGGCCGTCCTGCGCGTCCGCTTGGCCGGGGCTTCTGCCGGCTCGGCCTTCTTGCGGCCCAGCCCGAACTGCTTGGCGACGGCGCGGCGATGCTCGCTATAGGCCGGCGCCACCAGCGGATAGTTGGCGGGGAGGCCGAAGGTTTCGCGATAGCTTTCCGGCGTATAGCCATGACGACCGATGTGGCGCTTCAGGCTCTTATACGGCTTGCCGTCGATCATGCTGAGGATAAAATCAGGATTTGCCGTGGATTTGCGGACGCCGACCGCTCCAACCGGCTTATCTCCAGAAGATTCTTCGGTGGCCGATGCGTCCGGCGATGCCAATTTGGCAAGAGCATCGTGCACCGACTGGATCAGTTGCGGCACGTCGCCGTTGCTCACGACATTATTGGATACATGCGCCGAAACGATATCGGCCGTAATTTCGATAAGGGTCCTCTGCAGGTCCGTAGTCATTCTATGCTCCCGGGGCCGATGATTGTTTGCTTTGGAAAAATTCGTCGGCTGCGGTTCCCCTACACCATGAATCCACATGATTCCATGTTCATCGGCATGAATTTTTATTAAGGAGGCAAGCTAAAGCGGGTCGTTGCAGTCCAGCCACATGTCGACCGCGCTTGTTTCCGTCCTGTTTGCAAGAAATTGCGTATCTTGCCGGAGGAGTTCGCGCCTTGCGTGCATCGGGACTGCCTATGCTTTCGTTTTGTTACGTTCCTGCGATGCCCATTCCCCGAATACGCATGCGCAACACTTTGCCGATACGCATGCGCGATCGAGATCATGATTGAGGATGGCCGGCCGCATTATCACTGATGACGGCGCAGCAACGATGTTCCGCTGGGGGCGGGACGGGGCCGGACCGGAAAGCGATGTCTGGCGGGCTCTGGCCAAGCGCGGGCGAATCCTTATGGTCGCGGCCACCTGTTCATGGAGCGTTCGTTGAAAAGCCTGTCCGTCGGAACCGTCGAGATCGCCAATGACAAGCCGTTCGTGCTGGTCGCCGGCCCCTGCGCCATGGAAAGCCGCGATCATGCGCTGGAGATGGCCGATGCGTTGAGCACGCTGTGCGCCCGGCTCGGCATCGGCTTCATCTACAAATCCTCGTTCGACAAGGGCAACCGCACCTCGATCGCCGCCCCGCGCGGCATCGGCCTGGAAAAGGCGCTGGCGGTCTTCGCCGAGGTTCGCGAGCGCTTCGGCTGTCCCGTGCTCACCGACGTCCACGAGCCCGCGCAATGCGCCCCCGTGGCGGAGGTGGTGGACGTGCTCCAGATCCCGGCCTTCCTCTGCCGCCAGACCGATCTTCTCGTCGCGGCCGCCCGCACCGGCCGGGTGGTGAATGTGAAGAAGGGCCAGTTCCTGGCGCCCTGGGACATGAAGAATGTCGCCGCGAAGATCGCGGCCGCCGGTAACGACCGGATCATGCTGTGCGAACGCGGCGCGAGCTTCGGCTACAACACCCTGGTCAGCGACATGCGCGCGCTGCCGATCATGGCGGCAACCGGCTATCCGGTGATGTTCGATGCCACCCATTCGGTGCAGCAGCCGGGCGGGCAGGGGGATCGATCGGGCGGCCAGCGCGAATATGTGCCGGCGCTGGCGCGCGCGGCGGTGGCGATCGGCGTCGCCGCCGTCTTCATCGAAACCCATCAGGACCCGGACAGCGCCCCCAGCGACGGGCCCAATATGGTGCCGCTCGGCGAAATGCCGGCGCTGCTCGAAACGCTCCGCGCGTTCGACAGGCTGGCCAAGGGCGGCCTGGGGGAAGGCGCGCGGGCATAGTCCCCCGCGGGGTGGGTGCGCCGCCTGTCGCGCCCGCCCGCCGCGATGGACGTCAGCCCATCACCGCCTTGGGTTCCAGATAGGCCTCCAGCCCGAACACGCCGTTCTCGCGGCCGATCCCCGAATGCTTGAACCCGCCGAAGGGGGCGAGCGGCTCCATCGGCGCGCCGTTGATGATCACCCGGCCCGCCACCAGCCGGCCCGCCACCTTGCGCGCGCGGGCGGGATCGGCCGACGCGACATAGGCATGCAGGCCGTAGCTGGTGTCGTTGGCGATGGCGATCGCCTCCTCCTCGCTCCCGTAGGCGATGATCGACAGGACCGGGCCGAATATCTCGTCGCGGGCGATGACCATGTCGTTGCGAACGGCGGTGAAGATCGTCGGGCGGACGAACCAGCCGCCCGTCTCGCCCTCGGGGCGCCCTTCGCCACCCGCCAGCAGCGTCGCCCCTTCCTCGATCCCGCGCCGGATATAGGATTGCACGCGCTGCCATTGCTTCTCGCTCACCATCGGGCCGATGGCGGTCGCGGGATCGCGCGGATCGCCGGATTTGATCGTCGCCACGCCCGCCGCGATCGCCGCCTCGAATTCCGCCAGCCGCGCCTCGGGCACCAGGATGCGCGTGCCGGCGATGCACGCCTGTCCGCTGTTCATGTAACCCGCCTGCAAAGCGAACGGCACGGCCTCGGCGAAATCGGCATCGTCCAGGATCAGCATCGGCGATTTGCCGCCCAGTTCCAGCGTCACCCGCTTGAAGGTGTCGGAAGCCGCCTTCAGGATCGCGCGGCCGGTGGCGGTCGATCCGGTGAAGCTCACCTTGGCGATATCGGGATGGGTGCTGAATTCCGCGCCCACCGTGTCGCCGCGCCCGTTGACGATGTTGAAGACCCCGGCGGGCAGGCCGGCTTCGTGCAGCGCCTCCAGCACGATCCGCGTCTGCATGGCGCTCATCTCGCTCGGCTTGATGACGCAGGTGGAACCCGACGCCACCACCATGGCGAGCTTGCTGCAGATGAAGCCGGCATTGCTGTTCCAGGGCGTGATGATGCCCACCACGCCCAGCGGCTCCATCGTCACCGTGGCCGATCCGATCCGGCGGGTGAAATCATAATCCTCCAGCGTGCGGGCGGCATCGGCCAGGACGCTGGCGGCATATTCCGCCATCCAGCGAGCGCGGCTGGCCGGGGCACCATATTCCAGGATCACGGCTTCGGTAAGCGCGTCGGCCCGCGCCGTGACCGCATCGTGCATCCGGCGCAGCATGGCGATGCGATCCGCCTTGCTCGTCTGCGAGAAGGCCGGGAACGCGCGTTTGGCGGCGGCGATCGCAGCGCGCGCGTCCGTCTCGTCGCCCAGCCGCACGCGGCCGATCACATCGCCCGTGGCCGGATTGTGGAGATCGAACAATTCGGTGCCGTGCGGCGTCACATAGGCGCCGTCGATATAGATCTGGTCGATATAGATCTGGTCGATGGTCTCCATGGGGCGGTCCTTTCGGATTGGGATTTGATGAACCGCATCTAGGGCGTAGGATTGATTGGATTAGCCGGACAAACCGGCATGTGGTGATGCGGAAATCGGGATAATGGCGCGCACGCGAAGCGGTCTTGCGGAATATGAGGCGGTCGTGGCCGTCGCGCGGCTCGGCAGCTTCCGGGCGGCGGCGGCGGAACTCGGCATGTCGACATCGGCGCTCAGCCATGCCGTGGCGGCGCTGGAGGCGCGGCTCGGCGTGCGCCTGTTCAACCGCACCACGCGCAGCGTCTCGCCCACCGATGCCGGCGATCAGTTCATCGCGCGCATCGCGCCCGCGCTGGGGGAGATCGGCCAGGCGGTCGAGGCGGTGAACAGCCATCGCGAAACCCCGACCGGCACGCTTCGGATCAACACATCGGCTGGGGCGGCGCGGATGATCCTGGAACCGATCGTCCTCGAATATCTCCGCCGCTATCCCGAAATGAACGTGGTGATCGTCACCGAAGGCAAGCTCGTCGATATCGTCGGCCAGGGTTTCGATGCCGGCATCCGCCTTGCCGAGGCGGTTCCAAACGACATGATCGCGGTGCCGATCGGCGGCGATCAGCGGATGCTGGTGGTGGGCACGCCTTCCTATTTCCGCGATCGCCCGCGCCCGCAGGTGCCCGATGACCTGCTCGGCCACGAATGCATCCGCGCGCGCATGGCCAGCGGCAGCATCTGGCGGTGGGAGTTCGAATGTCGCGGGCAGGCGATCGCCATGGATGTTCCCGGCCGGCTGGTGCTGGATGAGATGACGCTGATGCTGGAAGCGGCGCTGGCGGGCGTGGGGCTGGCCTATCTCAGCCAATGGTCGGTCGCCGGCCATATCGCGGCGGGGCGGCTGGTGCCGGTGCTGGAGGATTGCAGCCCGCCTTATCCCGGCCTCTGCCTATATTATCCCGGCCGCCGCCATGTGCCGGCGGGCTTGCGCGCGCTGATCGGCCTCATCCGGGAAAGAAATGCAGCCGGCGTTTCGTTCAACGGGGAAATCCCGATTTCCTAGCTGCTTAGTCCCGGCTTTCGATGGCTTGATCGCGGGCGTCGTCCCAATCGGCAAATCTTCGGGCCGGCCGGCATAATATCCGGCCCCTGCCGATCATGTCGGAAGCGTGTCGATTTCGTCGCCGGCGATTTGCAAATCGCTGTGGGATTTGAAAGGCTGCGCGTATTACTCGACGAAGAAGCGCATTTTTCGAAAGGATGCGTCCCCTGTTACCCGAGCAGGAAGCCGAGCTGACACAACATTACCGGCGCTGGCGGCCGGCGTTGATGTCCTATTTCATGAAGCGGGTGCATGATCATGCCGAGGCGGAGGACCTGACGCAGGAAACCTTCGCCCGCGTGTTCAATGCCTCCGCGGCCGAAAGCGGCTTCCATTCGGGTTACATCTTCAGGATCGCAGCCAATCTGCTGCGCGATCGCGCGCGGCGGCAGAAGGTCCGAACCGATCATCAGGACGTGCTCGACACGCTCTACGGGCAGGGGATCGAATGGCTCGATCCCGAAAAGCTGGCGACGGCGCGCAACGCGCTGTCGCGGCTCGCCGCCGGGCTCGCCGAGCTGCCCGAAAGGACAAGGACGATTTTCGTTTTGTATCGCGTAGAGAATATCGACAAGCGCATGATCGCCGAAAGCTTCTCCATCTCGCCCAGCGCGGTGGAAAAGCATGTGACGCGCGCGCTCGCCCATCTGACGCTGCAGGCCCGGAGGGAGCAGCAATGATGCCGGCGGATGAAGAGGCCGCCTTCGAGCGGGCCGAGGAAGCCGCCTTCTGGTGCGTCCGGCTGGCGGCCTCGCCGCTCGATCAGGCGTCGCAGGATGCCTTCGATGCCTGGATTGCCGCCGATCCCGCCAATGCCGCCGCCTTCGAGGAGGTCGTGGTGCTGTGGCAGGGCGTGGATTGGGTGAAGGACGCGCCGGAAATGATCGCCCATCGGGCGGAGGCGGTGGAAAGCCTGCGCCGGACCAACGAGCGCCGCTGGTCGCGCGGGCCGGCGCCGCGCCGGCCGTGGGTCGCGGCTCTTGCGGCCTGCTTCGCGATGATATTCGTGCTCGGCATCCAGATCTTCGGCCATCCCGTCCAGGTCTATGAAACCGGGATCGGCGAACGCCGCATCGCCACGCTGGAGGACGGCACCCGGCTCACCATGGACGGGGCGACCCGCGTCGAGGTGCGGATGGACGCCGATCGCCGGCGCCTCACCTTGGTCAACGGCCGCGCCAAGTTCGATGTCGCGCACGATCCGCTGCGCCCGCTGAGCGTGCTGGCGCGCAACCGGCTCACCGTCGCCACCGGCACCTCGTTCAGCGTGGAGTTGCTGCCGCGCCAGATGCGGGTGGTCCTCTACGAAGGCAAGGTGGAGGTGATGGCGCAGGCCGATCGCGGCCGCGAAACCAGCCTGCTCACCCGGACCGCCAGCGCCGATGCCGACGCCGCGCTCGTGCCCGGCAAGGAACTCGTCGCCTCGACCGAAGGCACGCAGGTGCGCGTCGCCAAGACGGATGTCGCCCGCTCGCTCGATTGGGAGAATGGGCAGCTCAGCTTCGAAGGCGAGCCGCTGGCGCTCGCGGTCGAGCGCATCAACCGCAGCGCCAAGGAAAAGCTGGTGATCGCCGATTCCGCCATCGCCAATTATCGCATCGTCGGCACCTTCAACGCCGGCGATACCGAGGCGTTTCTGGAAGGCGTGGCGGCGCTGCACCCCGTCCACATCGATCGCCAGCCCGGCATGCTGCTGCTCCGTCGCGGCGGCTGACCGCGCGGGCCGTTCCGGCCTCGATCCGCCGTCTCAATTCCCGTCCGGCAAGGCGATCGGCCGAGCATTGCGCTTCGCCGCCGGCCCGCCGCGCGAACAACTGATCCAATAACAGAGAGTGGGGAATGCCATGAACCGTCATCCATCGCTGCGATCCCATCCGCATATCTCCTGCCGTTCGCGCGCGCTTGTGGCCGTCGCCATCGCCGCGCTGGCGGCGCTCGGGCCGGCGGCGGCCGTGGCGGCCGCGCCCGCCGCCTCGGTGCTCGGCCTCTGGCGCTCGCAGGATCGCGGCGGCACCATCGAGCTTTACAATTGCGGCCCGGCGGTTTGCGGCCGCATCCTCGACGGCCCCACGCTCCGCGCCAATCCCGACCTGCGGGACGTGAAGAATGGCGAAAAGGCGCTGCGCACCCGCCCGGTGAAGGGTCTGCGCATATTCGACGGCTTCACCGGCGGTCCCACCCGATATGCGGGCGGATCGCTCTACGACCCCGAAAGCGGCTGGGGCACGAGCAACGGCTTCCTGACGCTGAAGGACGCCGACACGCTTGAGGTAAAGGGTTGCGTTGCTTTCTTCTGCCAGTCCGAAATCATGCTGCGGATTCGTTAGGCCGCGTGGGCCTGCCTTATGACCGGGGCATCGGGGAGAAGGGTTTTTCGTCACCTCTCTCGCTTTGTCATTCCCGCGTAAGCGGGAACCTATGGCTATGGTGGGCTCTCTTGAGTCGATGGCGCCCGACACAATGGATTCCCGCCTACGCGGGAATGACGAAGGGGGGGGCAGCCGGGCAGGCTGCTTTTCCATGGAACGGCGCGTTGCCGGCTTCCCCACCGGCGCTGATGCAAGCTGAGCCTCCACGCAGGGCGGATCGGCATCGAGCAATATGCTAGGCGCGGCGCGCGGCGCAAAAATTCAGTCGGCGCGAAATCGATCCGGGGGCATCCAAAGAAGATCGGCGCAAGGCCTTCAGGTTTCGAAGCCTGTCGCGCGATGATCTCTGGGAGATAGCGCAGAATAAAAGGCGATCCGGCCGGGCCGCCCCAAAAGCATCGGGGCGGCTCCGTCCGCACGGAGGCCGCCCCGGTTCGTATCTGGATATCGGTTCGCCGGCCGGCCTCAGGCGCGGCGCTGGCCGATCATTGTCATCGTGCCCAGCGGGCCGACCTTGACCGATCCGTTCAGCGTGTCGCCGTCGACGGTGGCGGTGGCATCCATGGTCATCGGCGGCATCTTCAGCTTCATCTTCCAGGTCAGCACGCCGTTCTCGATCTTGCCGTCGATCACGTCGACCTTGCCGGTCGGGCCGTCATTGGAGCCGGTGAAGGTGTCGCCGTTCGTCACGATGGTGAAGACGGACTTCTGCTCGCCCATCGGCGTCTTGGTCACGCAATCCCACTGTCCGTCAGCATTCGCCATGTCGGTATTTCCTCTCGATCGTGTCTTGTGGCGGGCCTTGCCGTCCGAAGGCCCGACCGTGCCCGCCGCGCGAACATGCCTTGCCGGAAGGTCGGGCGATAGGTGGATTCAGGTTGCGGCCCCGGCCTGATCCCCCATCGCCCGGCCGCCGCGACGCCATCTGCCGCGGCGCCTTCCACGCAAGGCACGTCATCCAGCTAAGACGCACGGCATTTCCGAACCCACAGCGGCGATCGCGCCTTCCGGCCGTTTTTCCCGGCGCATGGCCCGGTTGCAAACGTCCGGGGCGGCCCGTTTCGCGCTTTACCGCAATCCCGCCACGCACGCCTTCAGCCACGCCGCCACCGCCGCGATCCGGGCCAGCCGGCGGACGTCGCTGTGCGTCACCAGCCAGAAGCTGCGGCGGATGGTGGTGGCCGGCAGGACGGGTGCGAGCGCGGGATCGCGATCGGCGATGAAGGCGGGCAGCACGCCGATGCCGCCGCCGGCCGCCACCATCCTGTGCTGCACGTTGATGCTGGTCGATCGGAGGCGCGCCTCCAGCCCGCCGCCGATCTCGCCCAGATAATCGAGCTCGGGCGCGTAGATGAATTCGGGCACATAGCCGATCAGGCTGTGGGCGTGGAGATCCTCCACCCGGCGCGGGGCCGCATGATCCGCCAGATAGGCGCGCGCCGCATAAAGGCCGAGCGCATAGTCGCCCAGCTTGGCGGCGACGAGCCGCCCGGTGCGCGGCCGCGCCAGCATCACCGCCATGTCCGCCTCCCGCTTGGAGGGGTTGAGGAAGCCCGATGCGGTGACGAGGTCGATGCGGATATCGGGGTTGGCGGCGTGGAAGGCGGGCAGCGCGGGCGCCAGCACCCAGCTCGCAAAGCCCTCCGCCACGCTGAGGCGCACCTGGCCGGACAGGCTGCGCGCGTCGCCGGCCACCTCGCCCATCGCCGCCAGCGCCGCGCTCTCGATCGTCTCGGCATGGGCGAACAGCGCCTCGCCGCGCGGGGTCAGCCGCCGCTCGCCGCCGATCGTCTCGAACAGCGGCGCGCCGAGGCTGGCGGCGAGCCGGCTCATCCTGCGGCCGATGGTGGTGGCGTCGATCCCCAGCATGCGGGCGGCCGGCGCGATCTTCCGCGCGCGCGCCACCGCCAGGAAGATGCGCAGATCGTCCCAGTCGAACATCGCCTGCCTCGTCCCCGCCGGTTGATCCTGCAAAAATGCAGGCCATCCCTGCACGCATGCGCCCTTGCGTGCAATTCCCCGATGGTGAAGGGAGGCGGGGACAGATTAGAGAGGAATGCCGATCATGCGCATCGTCGAGAATTTCATCGCAGGCGCCGCGGCCGCCGGCGGCAACCGGCAGAGCGACATCTTCGATCCCAATTCGGGCCAGGTGCAGGCGCGCGTCGCGCTGGGCGGCGCTGCGGAGCTGCAGAAGGCGGTGGATGCCGCCAAGGCCGCGCAGCCGGCCTGGGCCGCCACCAATCCGCAGCGCCGCGCGCGGGTGATGTTCCGGTTCAAGGAACTGGTCGAGCAGAATATGGAGGAACTCGCCCACCTGCTCTCGTCCGAACATGGCAAGGTGATCGCCGATGCCAAGGGCGATATCCAGCGCGGGCTGGAGGTGATCGAATTCTGCTGCGGCATCCCGCACGTGCTGAAGGGCGAATATACCCAGGGCGCCGGCCCCGGCATCGACGTCTATTCGATGCGCCAGCCGCTCGGCATCGGCGCCGGCATCACGCCGTTCAACTTCCCCGGCATGATTCCGCTGTGGATGGCGGGCGTGGCGATCGCGGTGGGCAACGCCTTCATCCTGAAGCCGTCGGAACGCGATCCCTCCGTCCCCGTCCGCCTGGCGGAGCTGTTCAAGGAAGCGGGCCTGCCCGACGGCATCCTGAACGTGGTGCAGGGCGACAAGGAGATGGTGGACGCGATCCTCGACCATCCCGATATCGCGGCCGTCAGCTTCGTCGGCTCGTCGGATATCGCGCATTATGTCTACCAGCGCGGCGTCGCGGCGGGCAAGCGCGTGCAGGCGATGGGCGGCGCCAAGAATCACGGCATCGTCATGCCGGACGCCGATCTGGATCAGGTGGTGAACGATCTTTCGGGCGCGGCCTTCGGATCGGCCGGCGAACGCTGCATGGCGCTGCCGGTGGTGGTGCCGGTGGGCGAGGATACCGCCAACCGCCTGCGCGAAAAGCTGATCCCGGCGATCGCGGCGCTCCGCGTCGGCGTGTCGACCGATGCGGAGGCGCATTACGGCCCCGTCGTCACCGCCCAGCACAAGGCGCGCATCGAAAACTATATCCAGATGGGCGTGGACGAGGGCGCGGAGCTGGTGGTCGACGGCCGCGGCTTCACCCTCCAGGGCCATGAAAACGGCTTCTTCGTCGGGCCGACGCTGTTCGATCATGTGAAGACGGGCATGCGCACCTATCAGGAGGAGATTTTCGGCCCCGTCCTCCAGATCGTCCGCGCGAAGGATTTCGAGGAAGCGGTGTCGCTGCCGTCGAAGCACCAATATGGCAACGGCGTCGCCATCTTCACCCGCAACGGCCACGCCGCGCGCGAATTCGCGGCCCGCGTGAACGTCGGCATGGTCGGCATCAACGTGCCGATCCCGGTGCCGGTCGCCTATCACACCTTCGGCGGCTGGAAGCGCTCCGCCTTCGGCGATACCAACCAGCACGGCATGGAAGGCGTGAAGTTCTGGACCAAGATCAAGACCGTCACCGCCCGCTGGCCGGACGGTTCGGCCGACGGCGGCAACGCCTTCGTCATTCCCACCATGGGGTGATGGGGTGAAGGCCCGTTCGCTCACATTGGGTTTGCTCGGCCTCCTTTGGGGTGCCGGCGCCGATGCGAGCGAACTGGCCGGCCCGGGGCGGTTTTGCGGCTATTCCCCCATTATTGATCTGCTTCCGGGTGAACATGTGGTCACGCTGGATGGCGGTGTTCATGGCGGGCGGTTTCAATGGGAGGGAGACTTCGGAAAACTCGAGGTCTTCGGGATCGGCTGGGCCTCGCGTCCCAAGGGGCGCAGCGTGCCGAAAGCTTCGAGCCACGGGCATGTTGTTTTTGCCGAGCGGCGCATACAGGGCCGATATGTTATTGCCCTGTGGAACAGGGCGCATGGCGCGGCCTATTTTTCTTCCCCTGGACCTTTGACGGCAGCTCAACGCAGCGCGATCGGCCGTGTGGATCTTTTTGAGGAGGGCGAGGAACCTGCGGCATGTGATCTGCGCACGACCTTTGCCTGGGAATGATGCGGTCTTGTGATTTTGGTCCAGATAGGATGAGCGAGAAAAGATGACCAATCAGTTCGATCTTACCGACGACCAGCGCGCCATCCAGGAAATGGCGCGGAAATTCACCGCCGATGCGATCACGCCTTTTGCCGCGCGGTGGGATGAGGATCATCATTTCCCCCGCGATGTCGTGAAGGCGGCGGCCGAGCTCGGCTTCGGCGCCATCTATGTTTCGGAGGAATCCGGGGGCATCGGCCTCGGCCGGATGGAATCGGCGCTGATCATGGAGGCGATGGCCTATGGCTGCCCTTCCACCTCGGCCTTCATCTCGATCCACAACATGGCCGCGTGGATGATCGATCGCTTCGGCGGCGATGCGGTGAAGGCGAAATATCTGGCCGACCTCGTGCCGTGCGAGAAGATCGCGAGCTACTGCCTGACGGAGCCGGGCTCGGGCTCGGATGCCGCCGCGCTCAAGACCAAGGCGGTGCGCGACGGCGATCATTATGTGGTGACGGGGGCCAAGGCCTTCATCTCCGGCGGCGGCGAGAACGATCTCTACGTCACCATGGTCCGCACCGGGGAGGACGGGCCGAAGGGCATTTCCTGCCTGGTGATCGAAAAGGACATGCCCGGCGTTTCCTTCGGCGCGCAGGAAAAGAAGCTCGGCTGGCGATCGCAGCCGACCGCGCAGGTCAATTTCGATGGCGTGCGCGTGCCGGTGGAAAATCTGCTCGGCAAGGAAGGCGAAGGCTTCAAGATCGCGATGGCGGGCCTCGACGGCGGCCGCCTCAACATCGGCGCCTGTTCGCTGGGCGGCGCGCAGCGCTGCCTGGACGAGGCGCTGCGCTACACGGCCGAACGCCGCCAGTTCGGCCAGCGCATCCTCGATTTCCAGAACACCCAGTTCGTGCTGGCGGATATGGAGACGGAGCTTCAGGCCGCCCGCATGCTGCTCTACACGGCGGCGGCGAAGGTCACGGCGGGCGCGCATGATCGCACCAAGTTCGCCGCCATGGCGAAGCGGCTGGCCACCGATACCGGTTCGGCCGTGGTCGATCGCGCGCTCCAGCTCCATGGCGGCTACGGCTATCTGCAGGATTATCCGATCGAGCGTTTCTATCGTGACCTGCGCGTCCACCGCATCCTGGAAGGCACGAACGAGATCATGCGCGTCATCATCGCGCGGGAGATGATGCGGCAGTGATCCCTCGCTTCTTCTCCCCGCTCATCCTGGGTAGGGACTGAGCCCAGTCGAAGGCCCGTATCGAAGGACAGCTATGACGGACGAGGTGATTTTCGCGGTCGAAGGCGCGGTCGGGCGCATCCGGCTCAATCGGCCCAAGGCGATCCACGCGCTGAACACGGCGATGTGCGATGCGATGATCGAACGGCTGCTCGCCTGGCGCGCCGATCCCGCGATCCGCATGGTGATGATCGACCATGCCGAAGGGCGCGGCTTCTGCGCCGGCGGCGATATCCGCATGATCGCGGAAAGCGGCGCCACCGATGGCGTCGGCGCGCGCGATTTCTTCTTCCGCGAATATCGCCTCAACCACCTGCTCTTCACCTATGCCAAGCCGGTGATCGCCTTCATGGACGGCATCACCATGGGCGGCGGCGTCGGCATCTCGCAGCCGGCGGCCTATCGCATCGCCACCGAACGCACCGTCTATGCCATGCCCGAAAGCGGCATCGGCCTGTTCCCGGATGTCGGCGGCGGCTGGTATCTTTCGCGCCTGCCGGGTCGCACCGGCCAGTTCCTGGCCCTGACCGGCGCGCGGATCGACGGGGCGGAATGCGTCGCGCTGGGCCTTGCCACCCATTATGTGCCGAGCGACGGGCTGGATGCGCTGAAGGCCGCGATCGCCGCCGATCCGGGCGAGGTGGATCAGATCCTGGCGGGCTTCGCGGTGCCGCCGCCGCCCGCGCGCATCGCCGGCAATCGCGAGCGGATCGATCGCCTGTTCGCGCCCGAGACGCTGGAAGGCGTGATCGCCGCGCTCCAGGCGGACGGATCGGAATGGGCGGAGAAGGAGCTGGCGACGCTCGCCACCAAATCGCCCACCACCTGCAAGGTATCGCTGCGGCTGCTGGCGCAGGGGCGCGACCATGCGGATTTCGCGGACGAGATGCGCGTCGAATATCGCGTCGCCTCCCACATCTGCCAGCGCCACGATTTCATCGAAGGCGTGCGCGCGCTGATCATCGACAAGGATAATGCGCCCAGATGGGATCCGGCGACACCCGAAGGGGTGAGCGATCATGTGATCGACCAGATCTTCGCGCCGCTGCCGGGGGATCAGGAATGGACGCCGGTGCCGCTATAGGCTTTCCCGCCATGCTGAACCCGTTTCAGCATCCATCGATGCCGCGCCGGGAATTCATGCGTGGCGGCAACGGGGCCTGGCTTTCGTCAGGATGACCCATGAAAGCCGGTTGGACGCCGCACCACAGGATGACGAAAGGAACGAATGAAATGGCCACCTATGAAACGCTGCTGGTGGAAAACCATGGCGCCGTCACGCTGATCCGGCTCAACCGGCCGCAGGCGCTCAACGCGCTCAACACCCAGGTGCTGGCCGATCTCATCGCCGCCTTCGCCGCCTTCGATGCCGATCCGGGCCAGCGCTGCGCCGTCCTCACCGGCAATGAAAAGGCGTTCGCCGCCGGCGCCGACATCAAGGAAATGCAGCCCAAGGGCTTTGCCGCCATGTATGCGGAGAATTTCTTCGCCGGCTTCGAACGGGTCACGGCCACGCGCAAGCCGTGGATCGCGGCGGTCGCGGGCTTCGCGCTGGGCGGCGGGTGCGAGCTGGCGATGATGGCCGATTTCATCCTGGCCGCCGATACGGCCAGGTTCGGCCAGCCCGAAATCAAGCTCGGCGTGGCGCCCGGCATGGGTGGGTCGCAGCGGCTCACCCGCGCGGTGGGCAAGGCCAAGGCGATGGAAATGTGCCTCACCGGCCGGATGATGGACGCGGCCGAGGCCGAACGCGCCAGCCTGGTCGCCCGGGTGGTGCCGGCCGCCGATCTCGTCGACGAAGCGCTGAAGACGGCCGCGCAGATCGCGGCGATGCCGCCGCTGGCCGCCATCGCCAACAAGGAAATGGTGAACGCCGCCTTCGAAACCGGGCTTGCCCAGGGCATCCTGTTCGAACGCCGCCTGTTCAACGGCCTCTGCGCCACGGAGGACAAGGCCGAAGGCATGACCGCCTTCGTCGAAAAGCGCCCCGGCAACTGGACGGGCAAATAACCTCCTTTCCCTTTCAAGGGAGGGGCCGGGGGGCGGGTGATGCCGGTTACGAAACAATCGCGCGCCCTCCCCGGGCTCATCCCACCCCCTAACCCCCTTCCTTGAAAGAGAGGGGGAATTACGGAGAGACACATGGCACGCATCGGTTTCATCGGGCTCGGCAATATGGGCGGCGGCATGGCCGCCAACCTGGCCAAGGCGGGGCATGATGTCCGCGCCTTCGATCTGTCGCAGGATGCGCTGGATCGGGCGAAGGCCGCCGGCTGCCTGCCGGCGGCGTCGGCGGCGGAGGCCGTAACCGATGCGGAATTCGTGGTGACGATGCTGCCCGCCGGCAAGCATGTCCGCGCCGTCTATGAAGGTGAGGTGTTCGGCGCCGTGCCCGGCACCGCGCTGCTGCTGGATTGCTCCACCATCGATGTCGCCTCGGCCCGCGCCGTGGGCGCGGCCGCGCAGGCCAAGGGGCTCGCCATGGTCGATGCGCCCGTCTCGGGCGGCATCGCGGCGGCCAATGGCGGCACGCTTACCTTCATGGTCGGCGGATCGGCGGAGCATTTCGGCCGCGCCCAGCCGATCCTGGAAAGGATGGGCAAGGCGGTGATCCATGCCGGCCCGCTCGGTTCCGGCCAGGCCGCCAAGATCTGCAACAACATGCTGCTGGGCGCCACCATGGTCGCGACCTGCGAAGCGTTCGTGATGGCGCAGAAGCTGGGCCTCGATCCGCAGACCTTTTTCGACATCTCGTCCAAGGCCTCGGGGCAGAGCTGGTCGATGACCAGCTATTGCCCGCTGCCCGGCGTCGGCCCGCAGACGCCGGCGGACAACGGCTATCAGGGCGGCTTCGCCTCCGCGCTGATGCTCAAGGATCTGAAGCTCGCGGTCGAGGCGGCGCAGGGCGTCGACGCCGCCGTGCCGATGGGTGCGGCCGCCGGCGCGCTCTACCAGGCCTTCGTCAATGCCGGGAACGGCGTGCTCGATTTCTCCGGCATCATCCGGATGCTGGCCGGAGCCGACGGCCGCGAATGAGGGCGGTCGCGATCGCCGGCTAGCGCGCCGGATCGGGCACCTTGCCGAACCACACCACGGCATAGCGCCCGTCCAGCGCGACCCCCATCGCCCGCCAGCCGGTTCCGGCCCAGCGCCCCTGTTCCAGGATCACCGCATTGTGGGCGGCGCTGCCGCGCCACAGGTCGAAAGCGATGTCGGCGTCGATCCCCTCGCTATATCGCGCCGCGATTTCGAATCCCTGGCCGCCATAGGCCCCGCGCGTGATCTCGCGCGGCTTGCTCCACATCAGCTGGGCGCGGGCATGGTCCGCCGTGTAGCAGACCGGCGTCGCGCCCGATGCGGCGGACCAGCTGTGCAGGGTGCAGCGCCGCCCATCCCCGTCCGTGCCGGAATCGGGATTATGATCCTCGAGATCGCGGGCATGGGCGTGCGCCACGCGGGCGAATAGGGGATGGGCGGCAGCCCGTGCGCCGTGCGATAATCGTTGAGGAAATCCGCGATGCGCGCTTCCTCGCCCGACGGCGCAAGCATGCCGGCGGCCGCCAGCAGCAGCGCCGATATCGATCCAATCATGCGGAAAACCAGCCGATAACCCAGAACCCGATATCGCCCCATCGGCGATCGGCCGGCCGCCGGCAAGCCCGCCACGGCGCGTTTCCGGATCGCTTCGCCGCTCGGGCCGCTTAAGCCTGGCTTCATGTTCATCGCGCCATAGGCACCGCCGGGCGAGCGGGATTTGCCGCCGCGCGGGGCTGCGTTAGATGGATCGGTAGCGCAACGAAGGCCCGTTGAACCAAAGGCCCGGTCCGGCGTCTTGTGCCAAGCGTATCAGCAACGGAACGATCCAGACGAATGCCCAGCAACTCACCTGTCACGTCTCGCGAACCTTCGGCGCCCGGCATCCTGTCGCGGCGGCATGCCCTGGCGGGGATCGCCACCACCGGCCTCATCCTCGCCACTGGCGGTGCCCAGGCGGCGCGGAAGAGCGGCGGCCAGCCATTCTCGTGGGAATGGCTGCAGCAGCTTGCCGTGGATCGCGGGCGGGAAGGCTGGCACGCGCCCGAGCCGATCGCCGCTGCCGCCGCGATCGACTATGACGAGGTGAACCGTATCAGCTTCCGCGCCGATCATGCGCTGTGGCGCGGCGATGGCGAGCGGGAGACGCGCTTCTTCCCGATCCACCGTTTCGCCAACACGCCGGTGGAGATCAACCGGGTCGAGGGCGGCCGCGCCTTCCCCGTGCCCTTTTCGCCGGCAATGTATGATATCGCGCCGGACAAGCATGGCCGCCGTTTCCAGATGGCGCCGGGCTTTGCCGGCTTCCGCCTGATGAATGCCGGCGGCCGGGGGGACTGGCTCGCCTATCAGGGCGCATCCTATTTCCGCTCCGCCGGCCAGCTCCACCAATATGGCCTGTCGGCCCGCGCGCTCGCCATCGATACCGGGATCGACGGGCAGGAGGAGTTTCCGATCTTCACCCGTTTCTGGCTGATGCCGGGGCCGGATGATGCGATGACGGTATTCGCGCTGCTGGAAGGGCCGAGCGTCACCGGCGCCTACCGCTTCGTCAACCGCAAGACGGAGGCGGGGCCGGTGCAGGATGTGACCGCCACGCTCCATCTGCGCCGCGATGTCGCGCGGCTGGGGATCGCGCCGCTCACCAGCATGTTCTGGTATGGCGAGGGCAATCGCGCCCAGGCGATCGACTGGCGCCCGGAAATCCACGATTCGGATGGGCTGGCCATGCTCACCGGCGCGGGCGAGCGTATCTGGCGCCCGCTCGGCAACCCGCCGCATCCCACCACCAGCAGCTATAGCGACAGCAATCCGCGCGGCTTCGGCCTGCTCCAGCGCGATCGGCAGTTCGTCCATTATCAGGATGACGGCGCTTATTATGAAAAGCGCCCCAATCTGTGGGTGGAGCCGATCGGCGATTGGGGGCCGGGCGCGGTGATGCTCTACGAAATCCCGACGGTGCGGGAGATCGAGGACAATATCGTCGCCTTCTGGACCCCGGCCGGACCCGCCAGGGCCGGCAACCGTTATGACATCGGCTACCGCCTCACCTGGGGCGGGGATGATCCCGCGCCGGCGGGCCTTGCCCGCGCCGTGGATTGCTGGACGGGCGTGGCCGGGCGGCCGGGCCATGATCCGCTGCCCGATGCCCGCCGCCTCGTAGCCGATTTCGAAGGCGCGCGGCTGGCCGGCCTCGATCGTGAAAGCGGCGTCGAAGGCGTGGTGACGACCAATGGCGGCAAGGTGATCGCCACCTATGCCTATCCGGTGGTCGGCACCGCCTCCCGCTGGCGGTTGATCGTCGATGTCGACCGGTCGGACGGCCGACCGAGTGATTTGCGCGCTTACCTGAAGCGGGGAGGCGATGCGTTAAGCGAAACGCTTCTCTACCTCCTGTATTGAAGGGCAGAGCGTATCGTTGCCCAACCGGTTGAACGAAAAAAGAAACGGAGCCGGTTGTTCTGGGGAGGGTGATCCGGGGGAAACATAATAGATGGGTTTGACCACCGTGCATCTGCATAAGGTACAGCAATTGTCGGCCGCCGAACGGAAAAGCATGCCCTTTTCCGAACCTCTGCTGCCGAATGAGGCACCATTGGCGATGCCGGTGCAATCGCTGGATACGGCCACGTCGCTGGCCGATCTGGAGCCCGGCCCCACCGCCATCGCGGTCGAGGGCGTGTGGGAGCGCCGCCTGTTCCTCGTGCTCGGCAGCCTGCTGGTGGGCATCGCCGCGACGCAGGAGATGATGCGATCCTTCGCGGCGGACGGGCTCAGCCTCCTCGACGTGATCCTCTCGCTCCTTTTCTTCAGCCTCTATAGCTGGATCACCTTCGGCTTCCTCGGCGCGCTCGCCGGGCTGGTCGTGCTGCTCGGCAACGGGCCGGGCCTGTCGCGCTGGTTCACGCGGCTGCGGCTGCCGAAACGGCGGACGGCGGTGCTGATGCCGATCTACAACGAGGATACCGAGGCGGTGTTCGGCCGCATCGCCGAGATGAGCGCATCGATCGCGGCGATCGGCGGGCAGGATCTGTTCCACATCTTCGTGCTCAGCGATTCCCGCGCCGACATGGAAGCGCGCGAGCTTGCCGCGCTGCGTGCCGTGCGCGCCGGCAACCCGGTGAAGGTGTTCTACCGCCGCCGGACCGAGAATATCGCCCGCAAGCCGGGCAATATCGCCGAATGGATCGGCCGTTTCGGCGCCGCCTACGAGAATATGATCGTCCTCGACGCGGACAGCCTTATGAGCGGGCCGGCCATGGCGCTGCTCGCCACGACGATGGAGGAACGGCCCAGCGTCGGCCTGATCCAGACGATCCCGACGATCATCAACGCCCGCACCTTCTTCGCGCGCTGGCACCAGTTCGCGGCGGTCGCCTATGGCCCGGCCGCCGCCGCCGGCCTGCAATGGTGGTCGGGCACGGAATCGACCTTCTGGGGCCACAACGCCATCGTCCGCGTCCGCGCCTTCGCCGAAAGCTGTGGCCTGCCGCGCCTGCCGGGGCCGGAACCGTTCGGCGGCCATGTGCTGAGCCACGACATGGTGGAAGCCGCGCTGCTGCGCCGCAACGGCTGGTCGGTCCACATGGTCTCGCTGCCGGAGGGCAGCTACGAGGAATTTCCGCCGACGATCGCCGATCATTCGGTGCGCGATCGCCGCTGGTGCCAGGGCAACCTCCAGCATGTCCGCCTGCTGGGCGCGCGCGGCTTCCACTGGGTGAACCGCCTGCAACTGCTGATGGGCGCGTCCGCCTTCCTCACCTCGCCGCTGTGGATGCTGATGCTGCTGCTCGGCATCGCCGCCTCGGTCGGCGCGTCGGATGCCACCTTCTCCTCGCCGCCCGATACCTGGCTGGTGATGCTCACGCTGCTCCTGCTGTTCGGGCCGAAGCTGATCGCCGTCCTCTGGCTCAGCGTCGACGATGGCCTGCGCGCGGCGATGGGCGGCGCGCGCAAGCTCGCCGCGACGATCGCGATCGAAATGCCGCTGTCCATGGCGATGGCACCGATCACGATGGTCAACCAGACGATGGCGATCATCGATATCCTGCGCGGCCGCCCGGTGGGCTGGATGCCGCAGCGGCGCGATGCCGATGGCATGCCGCTGCGCGACGCCCTGATGCTCTGCCGCGTGCATATCGGCCTGGGTTTCGCGCTGCTGCTGCCGCTGCTGCTGGGCGCGGGCTTCGCCATCTGGGCGCTGCCGGTCGCGATCGGCCTGATCGCCTCGCCCTTCACGGCGATGCTCACCTCGCGCGTCGATGTCGGCGACTGGTTCGCCCGCCACGGCCTGTTCGCGGTGCCGAACGGCACCTCGGCGACGGCGCAGGCGACGCTGGTGGGCGAGGAGCCTCTGCCCGCCGCCGGCCATCTGGCGGGCACCACGGCGATGGCGCGTGCCTTCGTCGCCCGGCCAGTCGGCCCCGCCGTCCGCCCCTGAAGCCTTATTCCGGCCCGGCTTTGCCGCCGGGCCGGCGCCCATTCTCCCGGTCGCCCCGGATAAGGGCCATTTGGCCGCTGGCGCGGTTGACCATATGCCTTGCCAGCCCCCAACCCCGGCGGATCGGCGATGCGGCGCGCCGGGCATCGCACCGATGCGGTCACAGCCGGGAGCAAGAACAGATCAATGTCGCGTTTCTTTCAGTTCGCGTCGCATGACATGGCCATCGATCTCGGCACCGCCAACACGGTCGTCTATCTGCGCGATGCCGGCATCGTCCTCAACGAACCGTCCGTGGTGGCGATCGAGACCCGCAACGGCGTGAAGAAGGTCCGCGCCGTGGGTGCGGACGCCAAGCTGATGCTGGGCAAGACGCCGGAGCATATCCAGGCGATCCGCCCGCTGCGCGACGGCGTGATCGCGGACATCGACATCGCCGAGCAGATGATCAAGCATTTCATCCACAAGCTGCACGGCGGCACCAAGCGCTTCCTGCGCCGGCCGGAGATCATCGTCGGCATCTCTTCCGGCGCGACGGTGGTGGAGCGCCGCGCCATCCGCGACGCCGCCTCCAACGCCGGCGCCTCGCGCGTGCTGCTGGTGGAGGAGCCGATGGCCGCCGCGATCGGCGCCGGCCTGCCGGTGATCGATCCCGTGGGCGTGATGGTGGTCGATATCGGCGGCGGCACCACCGAGGTGGCGGTGCTGTCGCTGCGCGGGCTGGCCTATAGCGCGTCGGTGCGGGTCGGCGGCGACAAGATGGACGACGCCATCACCTCGGCGATCCGGCGGCGGCACAATCTGATGGTGGGCGAGGCGACGGCCGAGCGGATCAAGCAGCAGATCGGCAGCGCCACCACGCCGCCCGGCCATGGCGCCGAACTGCGGATCAAGGGCCGCGATCTCGTCGCCGGCGTGCCCAAGGAGATCGTGGTGACGGAGGCCGAGATCGCGGAGGCGATCGCCGAGCCCGTCAGCCAGATCGTCGGCGCCGTGCTGGCCGCGCTCGAAAATACCCCGCCGGAGCTGGCGGCCGACATCGTCGATCGCGGCATCGTGCTCACCGGCGGCGGCGCGCTGCTTCGGAATATCGACGCGCTGATCGCGGAGGAGACGGGGCTGCCCGTCACCGTCGCCGACGAGGCGCTGGCCTGCGTGGCCAAGGGCGCCGGCCGGGCGATGGAGGATGCCGCCTATCGCGGCGTGCTGCGGCAGAGCTGAGGCGCGCCGGGGGGCGGCCCCTCAGCCGATGGCGTCGCGCATCATCTCCAGCGCGGCGCGCAGGCTGGCGATGCGGATCGCGCCGCGCCCGATCGCGCCGAAATGCGCCTCGCGATGCGTGGTCGCGCCGCCGCACAGGGCGCAGGCGAGATGGACGAGCCCTTCCTCGTCCCCCGGCCCGCCCGCGCCGGCGAAGCCCGTGATCGCCAGCGCTATATCGGCGTGCGATCGCAGGATCGCGCCCTTCGCCATCGCTACGGCCACCTCGCGGCTCACCGCGCCGCAGCTGTCGATCCGTTCGCGCGCGATGCCGAGCAGCTCGCACTTGGCATCCTCGCTGTAGCAGACGAAGCCCCGTTCGAAGACATGACCCGTGCCCTCGACGTCGGTGAGCAGCGACGCCAGCAGCCCGCCGGTGCAGCTTTCCGCCGTGGCGAGCGTGCGATCGCGGTCCCGCGCGGCGCGAAGCACCGCGTGCACCAGCGCCTCGATGTCATCCGGCAAAGCAGGCGAAAGCGTCTCGGTCATCCTGTGCCTCCCCGTTCCCGCTGCCCAACCCGCGCGGCATCAACGCGGTTCCGTGCCGGCGAAAAGCCGGCTAAGGCCGGCGCCTCGGATGATAGCGGGGCGGAGTGCGGCGAAGCGCGATGGTGTCGGACGACTGGACCTTTCATGGCGGCCGGCTGGATCGCGCGCGGATGGTCTATGCCGATGCGCCGCGCCCCTGGATCGATCTTAGCACGGGCATAAATCCGCACGGCTGGGATGCGGGTCTGGCCGGGCCGATCGACTGGCGCGCCTTGCCCGATCCGCAGGCGCTTGGGCGCCTGGAGGCGGCCGCGGCCGCCTGTTTCGGCGCCGCGCCCGATCGCGTCCGGGCGCTGCCGGGCACGGAGATCGGCCTGCGGCTGCTGCCGGCGCTCGGCCTGCCCGCGCCCTTCCGCCATGTCGAGCCCGGCTATCGCACCCATGGCGACGCGCTTGCCGGCAGCATTGCCATGTCGGCCGACGCCCTGGACCAGGAGGCCGCGTGCGGTGGCACGATCCTGCTCGCCAATCCCAACAATCCCGACGGCGGCATCCTTCCGCCCGCCACGCTGGTCGATCTCGCGCGGCGGATGGCGGGAAAAGGCGGCTGGCTGGTGGTGGACGAAGCCTTCGCCGATGCCTGCCCGGAAGCCGGCATCCTGCCGATGCTGGATGCGGACCTGCCGGTGATCGTGCTGCGGTCCTTCGGCAAATATTTCGGGCTGGCGGGCCTGCGGCTGGGTTTCATGATCGCGCCGCCCGCCATGCTGGAAAGGCTCGACCGGCGGCTGGGAAGCTGGCCGGTCTCGGCGGCCGCGATCGCGATCGGCACCGCCGCCTATCGCGACGCGGCCTGGATCGCCGACACCCGCCGCCGGCTGCGCGCCGATGCCGATGCGCTGGATGCCCTGCTCGCCCGCCACGGCCTGGAGGGGCGGGGCGCGTGCCCGCTTTTCCGCCTGATCGAAACCGACGATGCGCCGGCCTTGTTCGAACGGTTGGCGCGGCAGGGCATATTGACCCGGCCGTTCGATTATCAGCCCCGCTGGCTGCGGCTCGGCCTCCCCGCCGATGCCGCCGCGTTCGATCGGCTCGACCGGGCCCTGGCGCATGGCTAGCGGCGTCGCCTGCGTGGCGCTTGCGATCGATGCGCTGATCGGCTGGCCGCCCGCGCTCTACCGCCGCATCGGCCATCCCGTGGGCCTGTTCGCCCGCGTGATCGACGGGCTGGAAGGGCGCTGGAACTGGTCGGGCCGCAGCGATGCCGCCCGCCGAGCCGCCGGCATCGCCGCCATGGCGCTGCTGATCGGCGGCACCTTTCTGGTCGCGCTCGCGATCGAACAGATGCTCTGGGCTTGGCTCGGCCGCTGGGGATGGATCGGCGTCGCGGCCGCCGCCGCCCCCGGCCTTGCCGCGCGCAGCCTCCACGATCATGTCCGGCCGGTCGCATCCCGGCTCGCGGCCGGCGACCTCGCCGGCGCGCGCCGGGCGGTGGGGATGATCGTCGGGCGCGATACCGGTGCGCTGGACGAAGCCGGCGTCGCCCGCGCCGCGATCGAAAGCCTTTCGGAAAGCTTCTGCGACGGCGTCGCCGCGCCCTTCTTCTGGCTCCTCCTGCTCGGCCTGCCCGGCATCTGGACCTACAAGGCGATCAACACCGCCGACAGCCTGATCGGCCATCGCGAGGAACGCTGTCGGGCTTATGGCTGGGCAGCCGCCCGCATCGACGATGCCGCCAATTTCCTGCCGGCGCGGCTGGCCGGCCTGCTGATCTGCCTTGCCGGCATGGACGGCTGGCGGGTGATGGCACGCGATCATCGCCACCATGCCTCCCCCAATGCCGGCTGGCCGGAGGCGGCGATGGCGGGCGCGCTCGGCCTGCGGCTCGGCGGGCCGATCGCCTATGACGGCATCATGCAGGACAAGCCGTGGATCGGCGGCGGCCGCGCGGCGGCCACGGCCGCGGATATCGCCCGCGCGCTGCGCATCTACATCCGCGCCTGCCTGCTCCTCTGGATAGCGGGAGCAATCGCATGGGCGGCCTGATGCTGCAGGGCACCGGATCGGATGTCGGCAAGTCGGTGCTCGTCGCCGGTCTGTGCCGGGCCTTCGCCAATCGCGGGTTTTCGGTGCGCCCGTTCAAGCCGCAGAACATGTCGAACAACGCGGCTGTCACGGTGGACGGCGGGGAGATCGGCCGCGCCCAGGCGACGCAGGCGATCGCGGCCCGTGTGGCCCCCCATAGCGACATGAACCCCGTGCTGCTGAAGCCGCAGGCCGATCGCACCTCGCAGCTCATCGTCCGGGGCCAGGTGCGCGGCACGATCGGCGCCGGCAATTTCCGCGAGGCGCGCCGCCCGCTGCTGGGCGAGGTGCTGGAAAGCTACCATCGGCTCCGCGCCCAATGCGATGTCGTGGTGGTCGAAGGCGCGGGATCGCCGGCCGAAATCAACCTGCGCGCCGGCGATATCGCCAATATGGGCTTCGCGCGGGCGGCCGATGTGCCCGTCATCCTTGTCGGCGATATCGATCGCGGCGGCGTGATCGCGGCGGTCGCCGGCACCCGCGCGGTGATCGATCCGATGGACGCGGCGATGATCCGGGGCTTCATCATCAACAAGTTCCGTGGCGATCCCGCCTTGTTCGACGATGGCTATCGCATGATCGAAAGCCTGTCCGGCTGGCGCGGCTTCGGCGTGGTGCCCTGGCTCAAGGATGCGGTTCGTCTGCCCAGCGAGGATGCGGTGATCCTCGAGCGCCGCCGGAACGACGACAGGGGCCGGCTGGTCGTCGCCTGCCCGATCCTGCCGCGCATCTCCAATTTCGACGATCTCGATCCGCTGCGGCTGGAACCCGATGTCGAACTGCTGATGGTGCCGCCCGGCAGGCCGATCCCGGCCGAGGCGCGGCTGATCGTGCTGGCCGGATCGAAGGCGACCATCGCCGACCTCGCGGTGCTGCGCGCCGAAGGCTGGGATATCGATATCCTCGCGCACCACCGTCGCGGCGGCGCGGTGCTGGGCCTGTGCGGCGGCTATCAGATGCTCGGCCGGCGCATCGCCGATCCCGCCGGCATCGAAGGCCCGCCGGGATCGGTCGTGGGCCTCGGCCTGCTGGATGTCGAAACCGTCCTCACGCCCGCCAAGACGCTGAAGGCGGTCGCCGGCACGGCGCTGGGCGGCCGTTTTTCGGGTTACGAGATGCATATGGGCGAAACCGGGGGAGCGGACGCCGCCGCGCGCCCCTTCGCCCGGCTGGACGATGGCCGCGTGGATGGCGCGCTATCGGCCGACGGCCTCGTCATGGGCAGCTATGTCCACGGCCTGCTGGCGGAACCCGGCCTGCGCGGCGCGCTCCTTGCCCGTATCGGCGCGGCCGGCGGCGGGCATGACCAGGCCGCTGCGGTCGACGCCGCGCTCGATTCCATCGCCGCAGTGCTGGAAGCGCATCTCGATATTCCGGCGCTGATCGCCCTCGCCCAGGGGCATTGACATATAATCTGCGGTAGCGGCCGGAGGGCGCTGTTCCGGCAGGGATTCCAGCCCCTGTTGCTGCGATGCAACGCGATTCGTCGGCGCGACCCGCCGAAACCTTTTGTCGATCGGTGCATTTGACATACGATCCCTTGGATTGCGCGGGGCCGCGACTCGGCCCGGCGCACCGCAAATTTTTTCGCAATGCAGCGAGGTGCTGATGAACGCTCACGGGAAGCGGACCGGCCATATTGCCCTGATCGGCAATCATCCGCCGCGCATGTGCGGTATTGCCACCTTCACCGCCGATGTCCGCGCGGCTCTGCTGGCGGCGCGGCCCGATCTGGTCGCCGATGTCTATGCGATGGACGAACCGGGCGGCCTCCATGCCTATCCCCCGCAGGTCGTCTGCCAGATCGGGCAGGCGGATCTGGCCGATTATCGCGCCGCCGCCCGGCGCATCAACCAGGACGGCGTGGACCTCGTCTGCGTCCAGCACGAATATGGCATATTCGGCGGGGCCGCCGGAGCGCATCTGCTCCGCCTGCTCGATCGGGTGGAAGCCCCCGTGGTCGTCACGCTGCACACGGTGCTGGCGGACCCCAGCCCGGAACAGCGCTTCGTCATCGATGCGCTGGCCCGCCGCGCCGATCGCCTGATCGTGATGACGGAGCGTGCGCGCAACATGCTCCAGCGCGTCCATGGCGTGCCGCTCGCCCGTATCGCCGTGGTCGCGCATGGCGTGCCCGATCGCCCGATTGCCGATGTAGAGGCGGCCAAGGCGCGGTTCGGCTTCCAGGGCCGCAAGGTGCTGCTCACCTTCGGGCTGCTTTCCCCCAACAAGGGCATCGAAACCATGATCCGGGCGCTGCCCGCGATCGCCGCCGAGCATCCCGACGTGCTTTATGTCGTGCTCGGCGCCACCCATCCCCAGCTCGTTATCCAGCAGGGCGAGGCCTATCGCGAACGGCTGGCCGTTCTGGCGCAGGAACTGGGCGTCGAGCCCTATGTCCGCTTCATCAACGAATATACCGAGACGGACCAGCTTCTCGATTATCTCGAGGCCGTCGACATCTATGTCACGCCCTATCTGAACGAGGCGCAGATCACCTCGGGCACGCTGTCCTACGCGGTGGCGCTCGGCAAGCCGATCGTCTCGACACCCTATTGGCACGCCGCCGATCTGATCGCTGAAGGCGTCGGCATCGAAGTCGGCTTCGGCGACAGCGACGGCTTCGCCCGCGCGATCAACACGCTGCTGGCCGATCCCGAACGGCGCGAAGCGATGCGGCAACGGGCCTATGCGGTCGGCCGCACGATGATCTGGCCGCGCCTGGCGGATGCCTATCTCGACATCTTCGATCGCGCGATCGCGCCGCGTCCGCTACGCCTGCCGGTCGCCGGTCGCGGCGATCGCATCGCGCCTCGCCTTGCCGCGGTCGAGCGGCTGACCGACCAGTGCGGGATCATCCAGCATTCGGTGTTCAGCGTGCCGGATCGGCATCATGGCTATTGCGTGGACGACAATGCCCGCGCGCTGATCCTGATGCACCGGTTGGGCGACGCCCGCACCGAACGCAGCGAGGCGCTCGCCACCATCTATGCGGGTTTCGTCCAGCACGCCTGGAATCGCGATCGCGGCATGTTCCGCAACTTCATGGCCTATGACCGCCGATGGCTGGAGGAAGTGGGATCGGAGGACAGCTTCGGCCGCGCGCTCTGGGCCGTGGGCGTCACGGCGGCGGAGGCGCGCCGCCCCGATCTGCGCCGCTGGGCGAGGCATTTGTTCGATGAAGCCGCGCCCACCGCGCTCAAGCTGCAGAACCACCGCAGCCTCGCCTTCGCGATGCTGGGGGCGGAGGCGCTGCTGGAAGGCCAGCCCGGCCACACTCTCGCTTATCGCATCATCGAAACCTGCGGCCGCCGGCTGGCGCTGGCGCTGGCGGAAACCCGGCGGCCCGACTGGGGCTGGTTCGAACCGACCCTTGGGTATGACAATGCCCGCCTGCCCGAAGCGCTGATCCGCGCCGGCATGGTGCTGGGCGATCAGCGGATGCACGCCGCCGGGCTGGAGGTGCTGGGCTGGCTCGATCGCATCCAGACGGCCGAGGACGGGCATTTCCGCGCGGTCGGCAATGAAAGCTTCGAACGTCCCTTTGCCCCGCCGCTGCCTTACGACCAGCAGCCCGTGGAAGCCTGGGCGATGATCGACGCGGCGTTGACGGCCTGGGCCGCGACCCGCGATCCGCGCTGGCATGCCGCGGCCCAGCGGGCCTGGCGCTGGTTCCTGGGGGACAATGATCTCGGCCAGCCGGTGGCGTCGGCCGCCGACGGCAGTTGTTTTGACGGATTGATGCGGGACGGCGTGAATCTTAATACAGGCGCAGAATCGGTGCTGGCCTTTCAGCTCGCCGCCTGCGCCATGGCGCAGACCGGCCTGGTGTCGGACAGCCCCGAACGGCCCGAAACGGGGGCCGTGGCCGTCTGAGCCGCCCAGCCCTTCGGGGGGCTGGACGGAAAAGGCGGCCTGACTTGGCAAAGGGCGCCCCTGTCGGGCACCCTGCGGGGAGGAGTGCGGCGCCATTCAGCTCGATCTGATTCACACGCCGCTCCGGCTCAATGCCGATGCGTCCCGCGTCGTGGTGCGGCCTTTCCATATTCCCGTCGATCCGGCGAACCCCGCCGCCGGCCGTGTCGGCCGCATCGTTCGCCAGGTGCTGGCGCTGGATGATGTCCATGCGGAGGCCGAGCTGGCGCTGGTGCTGCGCGATTTCGAGGCGCGCCACTGGCAGACGCGCAACATGTTCAACAAGCGCTACGGCCAGATCGAGCTGGCTTTGGGGCTGGACGGCATGCGCATCTCGCCGGTCAAGCAGCAGCTGATCGGCGCCTATTTCTGCCACGAATATAGCTATGCCGCCGCCGCGCTGATGAACCCCAGCATCGTGCCGCATCCCGATCAGTCGGGCCTGTCGGCCGGCTCGCAGCGGGTGATCCTGTCGCTGCGCGCGGTGGGCGAAGGCCATATCAGCTCGATCGCGTTTCGCGAGGGGATACTCTCCCCCGGCATGCAGTTCGAACTCGCGCCCGAACCGCCCTTCTGCACCACCGCGACGCTGGAGCCGGGCGATCCCGAGCCCAACGGCCGCGTCCAGATCCACCGGCAGCAGGATTCGACGATATCGGGCACGCTGATCTTCCCGATCACGCCCGCGCAGAGCAACGGGCTCGAGGATCTCCGCCTCGTCCAGTTCACCCATGATGACGGCCGGGTCGAATGGATCGGCACCTATACCGCCTATGACGGCCGCTCGATCCGCTCCGAATTCCTGCGCACCTATGATTTCCGCGCCTTCCACATGGAAGCGATCGAGGGATCGGCCGCGCGCAACAAGGGCATGGCGCTGTTCCCGCGCACGATCGGCGGCCAATATATGATGATCGGCCGGCAGGATGGCGAAAATCTGTTCCTCATCACCTCCGACCGGATCGACCATTGGGACGAGGGCGAACTGCTGCTGACCCCGCGCTATCCGTGGGAGATGGTGCAGATCGGCAATTGCGGCGCCCCGATCGAGCTGGACGAGGGCTGGCTGCTCCTCACCCACGGCGTCGGCGCGATGCGCAAATATTCGATCGGCGCGGTGCTGCTCGACAAGCAGGATCCCTCGAAGATCATTGGCCGCACCGTCCAGCCGCTCCTGTCGGCGGCGGACGAGGACCGCGAGGGCTATGTCCCCAACGTCGTCTACACCTGCGGCGCGCTCCGGCACGGCGATCTGCTGTTCATGCCCTATGGCGTGGCGGACAGCTCCGTCGCCTTCGCCTTCGTGCCGATCCCCACGCTGCTCGAAACCATGGCGTAGGGCGGATCGGCTGGCGGATCGGTTACGAAGGGTCGTCACTCCGGACTTGCTCCGGGGGCCACCGTGCGACTGCCAATGTCGGTGCAAGCGGAGGGATGGATGCTGAAACCAGTTCAGCATGACCGGTTTGATAAGTATGCGGTCAAACATTCACGATAATTGAATTTCGATCGCTCCCGAGCCGGATCGCCGTGCCCCCCCGCTCGCCTCAACGCCCCGTGCCGTCGGCCGGCACCGCTTCGAACTTGCCGAGCACGCAGGGCACGCCCGGATCGCCGGGGCGGGCCGCCCGCACGAAATCGCCCCGGCAGAGTCGCGCGCCCTTCTTCTCGATGATCAGCGCGCCCGCCGCATCCGCCCGCGCCATGCCGGGGCAGGCGGCGCCGATCCGGTTCAGATAATGGGTGCCGTCCAGCATCACGAAGCGGATGGCGTCGTCGCCTTCGGCCCGGCGGCTCACCACCCGGTCGGGATCGATGCACGTCGCCACGGCCGGCGTGGCGGCCATTAGGGCCAGGGTGAGCAGCATATCGCGTTCCTATCGCTTCACGTCGCGTCCGCCCTCCCGGAAGGCGGCGAGCTCGCGCGGGCCGGAGAGGCTGAAATCGCCGGGGATCGAATGTTTCAGCGCCGCGAGCGCGAGGCCGGTCTCCGCCGCGGCGGCCTCGCCATCGGCCAGGGAATGCAGCACGCCGGCGGCAAAGGCATCGCCGGTGCCGATGCGGTCGATGATGCCGGCCACCTCGATCTCCGCCGTCTCGAACGCCGCATCGGGCGTATCGATCCGCGCGGTCAGCCGGTGCCGGTCGGCATCCTCGATATGCCGCGCGGTGGAAGCGATGCGGCGCAGGTTGGGAAAAGCGGCGAAGGCGGCCAGCGCCGCTTCCCGCCGCCGTTCCGGCCCGTCGCCGTGGAAGGCGCGGCCCAGCAGCAGGGCGATGTCGCGATGGTTGCCGAACAGCAGGTCGGCATGGCGGATCAGCTCGGTCAGGATCGCGCGGGGATCGCTGTCCCACGCCTCCCACAGCCGCGCGCGATAATTGCCGTCGAAGGATATGGGAACGCCCGCCGCCCTGGCCGCGCGCACCGCCTCCAGCGCCAGTTCCGCGCTGTCAGGCCCCAGGGCGGGGGTGATGCCGGAAAGGTGCAGCCGGCCGGCGCCGGCCAGCAGGGCCGGCCAGTCGAAATCGCCGGGCCGTGCCCGCGCAAAGACGCTATCGGCGCGATCGTAGAATATGGCGGAGGCGCGCACGCCGGCCCCCGGCGTCAGGAAATATAGGCCCATCCGGCCATCGCGCCGGGCGATGCCGTCGATGATGACGCCATGACGCCGCAGTGCATCGATCGCGGCATCGCCGATCGCATTGTCCGGCAGGATGGTCGCCATCGCCGCCGGCCGGCCGAGCTTCGCCAGCGCCACCGCGACATTCGCCTCCGCGCCGCCGAAGCGCGCGTCCAGCCTTTCCTCCTGCAGCAGCAGGCCCCGGCCCGTCGCCGAAAGGCGCAGCAGCATTTCGCCGAAGCACAGCACCGGCCCGGGCCGGTTGATCGAAGCCATATCATCCTCCCCGGCCGGCGCCTCAGGCCCGGCTTCCCTCATCGATATCCCGCATCCGCGCAACTTGACAGCGCTGCCAGACATCGCAATGGTAGCGCTATCAATTAGCGTCGCAAACGCACAGAGTCGAGAGAGGGGATTGATGACGGGCTTCCGGTTCGAGGCAGCGGCCATGCTGCCCGACGACTGGCGCGAGGGCAGCTTCCTGGGCCGCATCCAGACGGCCGAGGGGCCCAGCCCGGTGCTGGTCCAGGGCGGTGTCGTCCATGACATGGCGGCGGTCTTCCCCACGGTTTCGGAACTGGTGGCGCATCGCGCGTTCGATGCCGGCGCCGGCCGCGCGCTCGGCGATCTCGTCACGCTGGGCCTGTCGGCCGCGCCCGATGCCCCGCTCCGGCTGCTGAGCCCCATCGATCTCCAGGTGGTGAAGGCCGCCGGCGTCACCTTCGCCCTCTCCGCGATCGAGCGCGTGATCGAGGAAGCCGCGCGCGGCGATGCCGATCTCGCCGCCGAGGTGCGCGGCCGGCTGGAGGCGAAGGTCGGCACCGGCATCCGCTCGGTCGTCCCCGGCTCGGCGGACGCCGCCGCCCTCAAGGAGGCGCTGATCGCCGACGGCATGTGGTCGCAATATCTGGAGGTCGCGATCGGCCCGGATGCGGAGATCTTCACCAAGACGCCCGTGCTCGCCTCGGTCGGGTGGGGGGCGGAAATCGGCGTGCGATCCGATTCCACCTGGAACAATCCGGAACCCGAAGTGGCGATCCTCGCCGATGCCCATGGCCATGCGGTCGGCGCGACGCTGGGCAACGACGTCAACCTGCGCGATTTCGAGGGCCGGTCCGCCCTGCTGCTCAGCAAGGCGAAGGACAATAACGCCTCCTGCGCGATCGGCCCGTTCGTCCGGCTGTTCGACGATCGCTTCGGCATGGACGACGTGCGCGATGCGGTGGTGGAGCTTACCATCGACGGGCCGGAGGGATACAAGCTGCATGGCACCAGCTCGATGCGGCAGATCAGCCGCGATCCGGAGGACCTGCTGGCCCAGGCGATGAGCGAGCATCATTATCCCGACGGCTTCGTCTTCCTGCTCGGCACGCTGTTCGCGCCGACCCAGGATCGCGATGTCCCCAATCGCGGTTTCACCCACAAGGTGGGCGATGTGGTGACGATCTCCACGCCGCGCATCGGCACGCTCGTGAACCGGGTCAACACGGCTGGGGCCGCCCCCGCCTGGAATTTCGGCATCGCCGATCTGATGCGCAACCTTGTCGATCGTGGCCTCGTCACGGCGACCGCCCGGAAAGGAGAGGCGGCATGAAGCTCACCCATTTCATCAACGGCGAACATGTTTCGGCGGATACGCCCTTCGACAGCCTGAATCCTTCCGATACCGACGATGTCGTCGCCAGCTATCCGGCGGGCGGGCCGGCGGAGGTGGAGGCGGCCGTCGTCGCCGCGCGGGGCGCTTTTCCCGCCTGGTCGGCGTCGTCGCCGGAATTGCGGTCCGATCTGCTCGATCGCGTCGGCGCCACCCTGATGGCGCGCGGCGCCGAGCTGGGCGAGCTTCTCGCGCGCGAGGAGGGCAAGACCCGGGCGGAAGCGACGGGCGAGGTGATGCGCGCCGCGCGCATCTTCAAATATTTCGCGGGCGAGGCGCTGCGCCGCCACGGCCAGACCCTGGAATCCACTCGCCCCGGCCTCGATGCCTCCACCTGGCGCGAGGCCGTCGGCGTCTACGGCCTCATCACCCCCTGGAACTTCCCGATCGCGATCCCCGCGTGGAAAACCGCGCCCGCGCTCGCCTTCGGCAACACGGTGGTGCTGAAGCCCGCCAATCCGACGCCCGCCATCGCCCATGCGCTCGCCACCATCATCCACGAATGCGGCGCGGCGCTGAACGTGCCCAAGGGCATCTTCAACATGGTGCTGGGGCAGGGCGGCGTCGGCTCGGCGCTGGTCGATCATCCCGATGTCGCCGGCATCTCCTTCACCGGATCGCAGGCCGTCGGCGCCAAGGTGGGCATCGCCGCCATGGCGCGGCAGGCGCGCGTGCAGATGGAAATGGGCGGCAAGAATCCGCTGGTCGTGCTGGCGGACGCCGATCTCGACCGCGCCGTGCAGATTGCGCTCGACGGCGGCTTCTTCCAGACCGGCCAGCGCTGCACCGCTTCCAGCCGCGTGATCGTGGAGGATGCGATCCACGATCGCTTCGTCGCCGCGCTGGCCGAGCGCGCGAAGGCGCTCAAGGTCGGCCCCGCGCTCGATCCGGCGACGCAGGTCGGCCCGGCCGCCAGCGACAGCCAATTCGAACAGAATCTCCGCTATGTCGGTATCGCCACCGGCGAAGGCGGCCGGCTCGTCACCGGCGGCGAGCGCCTCAGCCTCGCCACGCCCGGCTATTTCATGAGCCCGGCGGTGATCGCCGATACCAACCCGGACATGCGCATCAACAATGAGGAGGTGTTCGGCCCCGTCGTCTCCACCATCCGCGCGAGGAATTACGAGGAGGCGCTGGAAATCGCCAATCGCGGCAATTTTGGCCTGTCCGCCGGCATCGTCACCACCTCGCTGAAGCATGCCCGCGATTTCCGGCGGAACGTGCGCGCGGGCATGGTGATGGTGAACCTGCCCACCGCCGGCGTCGATTATCATGTGCCCTTCGGCGGCACGCGCGGATCGAGCTACGGCGCGCGCGAGCAGGGCTTCGCCGCCGTCGAATTCTATACCCAGATCAAAACCGTTTATGTCGGAGACTGAGGCGTTGTTGCAGGCCCCCATCACGGCGGACAAGGCCGCCATCTACCCCAGTCTCGCCGGCAAGCGCGTTTTCATCACGGGCGGTGGCAGTGGCATCGGCGAAGGGCTGGTCGAGGCGTTCGTCCGGCAGGGATCGCGCGTCGTGTTCGTCGATATCGTCGAGGAACCGTCCCGGGCGCTGGTCGAGCGGCTGTCCGGGCAGGCCGTGCATGCGCCGCGCTTCACCCGTTGCGACCTCACCGATGTCGCCCATCTCCGCCAGGTCATTGCCGGTTACGAGCAGGAACTGGGCGGCTTCGACGTGCTGGTGAACAATGCCGGCAATGACGATCGCCATGCCATTGCCGAGGTGACGCCCGAATATTGGGACGAGCGCTTCGCGGTGAACCTGCGCCACATGTTCTTCGCGGCCCAGGCGGTGGTGCCGGCGATGAAGAAGGCGGGCGGCGGCGCCATCCTCAATTTCGGATCGATCAGCTGGCACCTCGCGCTTGCCGACCTGATCCTCTACCAGACGGCCAAGGCCGGCATCGAAGGGCTCACCCGCTCGCTTGCCCGCGATCTCGGGCGGGATAATATCCGCGTGAACACGATCGTGCCGGGCAATGTGCAGACGCCGCGGCAGATGAAATGGTATACGCCGGAAGGCGAGGCGGAAATCGTCTCCGCGCAATGCCTGGACGGGCGCATCCAGCCGGCCGATGTCGCCGCCCTCGTGCTGTTCCTCGCGTCGGACGATGCGCGCATGTGCACCGGGCACGATTATTTCGTCGACGCCGGCTGGCGCTGACATGGCCGCCACCGCCCCCCGCAGCGTCTGCCCCGTGGGCGCCACGCTGGGCGAAGGCCCGCTCTGGCTGGCCCGGGACGCGGCCTTGTGGTTCGTCGACATCAAGGGAAAAAGGGTCCACCGCTTCGATCCCGATCAGGGCATGCTGAAACGCTGGCCCGCGCCGTCCCAGCCGGGCTGGATATTGCCGATCGCG
Source organism: Edaphosphingomonas fennica (assembly GCF_003034225.1). Classification (GTDB taxonomy): domain Bacteria; phylum Pseudomonadota; class Alphaproteobacteria; order Sphingomonadales; family Sphingomonadaceae; genus Sphingomonas_E; species Sphingomonas_E fennica. The sequence goes on along the minus strand of NZ_PHHF01000063.1, from coordinate 16,207 downwards.
GATGGCGGGCTGATGGTCGGCCTGCAAAGCGGGCTCCACCGTTTCGATCCGGCCACCGGCACATTCGATCCGCATCTGGCGCCCGAACCGCACCTGCCCGGCAACCGCCTCAACGATGCGACCGTGGCGCCCGACGGCCAGCTATGGTTCGGATCGATGGACGATGCGGAAAATGCCGCCACCGGGCGCATCTACCGCCTGGCGCGCGGGCAGGCGCAGGCCGCCGCCGCGATTGATCCGGTGGTCATCACCAACGGCCCCGCCTTCGCGCCCGATGGCCGGACGCTCTATCATGTCGATACGCTCGGCGGGCGTATCCATGCTTTCGCGGTGGATGATAATGGGGCGCCGGGGGCGTCCCGCCTCTTCGCCACGATCGATCCCGCCGATGGCCATCCCGACGGCCCCACCGTGGATTCCGAAGGCTGCCTGTGGATCGGCCTGTTCGGCGGCGGCGCGGTGCGCCGCTATTCGCCGGCGGGGGAGCTGATGGAAACCGTGCGCTTCCCCGTCGCCAACGTCACCAAGATCGCCTTCGGCGGCGATGATCTGCGCACCGCTTATGCCACCACGGCGCGCAAGGGCCTCGACGAGTGCCAGCTCGCGGCGCAGCCGCTGGCGGGGGATCTGTTCGCGTTCCGCGTCGATGCGCCGGGCCTGCCGGTGCAGCCCATCAGGATAAACCATCCCGGCTGAGACCGGGGATTGCCGTCAACAGGGAAAGGGCGCGGGAAAAGCGCTCGAGGAGAGGAAAGAGGCATGTATCAGGCGCAGCTAGAGCGCGTGAATATGGCGTTCATCGCGGCGATCGTCGCGGTGGCGACTATCGGCGGCTTCATGTTCGGTTATGACAGCGGCGTCATCAACGGCACGCAGGACGGGCTGGAGCGGGCCTTCGATCTTTCGAAGCTGGGCACGGGCCTCAACGTTGGCGCGATCCTGGTGGGCTGCGCGGCGGGCGCGTTCATCGCCGGCCGGCTGGCCGATCGGCTAGGCCGGCGCAACGTGATGATGATCGCGGCGGTGCTGTTCCTGCTGAGCGCGCTGGCTGCGGGCGCGGCGGGCTCCTCGGCGGTGTTCATCATCGCCCGGCTGATCGGCGGCATCGGCGTCGGCGCGGCCAGCGTGCTTTCGCCGGTCTATATCAGCGAGGTGACGCCCGCCCATATCCGCGGCCGGCTGTCCAGCGTCCAGCAGATCATGATCATCACCGGGCTCACCGGCGCGTTCGTGGCGAATTATGCGCTCGCCCATTCGGCCGGCGGCTCCACCGCGCCCTTCTGGTTCGGCTATCCCGCGTGGCGCTGGATGTTCTGGATGCAGGTGATTCCGGCGGCGGTCTATTTCCTGGCGCTGCTCTTCATCCCGGAAAGCCCCCGCTTCCTCGTCGTGCGTGGCCGCATCGCGGAGGCGGAAGCCGTGCTCGCCCGCCTGTTCGGCCCGCACGAGGCGCGCCGCAAGGTGGAGGAGATCCGCGCCTCGCTGGCGGCCGATCACCACAAGCCCAAGCTGTCCGATCTGCTGGACAAGTCCACCGGGCGGGTCCGCAGGATCGTCTGGGCGGGGATCGGCATCGCCATCTTCCAGCAGCTCGTCGGCATCAACATCGTGTTCTATTATGGCGCGGTGCTGTGGCAGTCGGTGGGCTTCAGCGAGAATGACGCGCTGAAGATCAACATCCTCTCCGGCACGCTTTCGATCCTTGCCTGCCTCGTCACCGTCGGCCTGATCGATCGCATCGGGCGCAAGCCGCTGCTGCTGATCGGTTCCGCCGGCATGGCCGTGACGCTCGGCACCATGGCCGCCTGTTTCGCGACGGCGGGCTTCGTGGACGGCAGCCTGCATCTGTCGGACCAGGTCGGGCTGATCGCGCTGATCGCGGCCAACCTCTACGTCATCTTCTTCAACCTGAGCTGGGGGCCGGTGATGTGGGTGATGCTGGGCGAGATGTTCCCTAACCAGATCCGGGGATCGGGGCTGGCGGTGTCCGGCTTTGCCCAGTGGATCGCCAATTTCGCGATCAGCGTCAGCTTCCCGGCGCTGGCGGCCGGCGTCGGTCTGCCGGTGACCTACGGCTTCTATGCGCTATCGGCCTGCGCTTCCTTCTTCTTCGTCCGCGCCATGGTCAACGAAACGCGCGGCCGTGAACTGGAAGATATGGAGGGCTGATTCTTCTCTTTCGGGTTCGGAAGGGGCGTTCCGGCATCGGCCGGGGCGCCCTTTTTCTTTGGCGATTATGCCATGGCCGAATCGCCTGCCGTTATGCCGGTGCCTGGCCGCCTGATGATTCGCACAGCGGATGGAAGTGAAACCGTCGACCAGCGAGGCCGTTCGACAGTAACGCGGGCCTGGCCGGACATAAAAAAAGCCCCGCTGAAAGCGGGGCTTTTCGTCAAGCTAAGCGCCTTGCGCTCAGCGCCACTGACCGCCACCCAGGAGATAGCTCCAGATGTCCCAGCGCAGCGGCTGGTTGGCGTGGCGATTGTGACCCGTGCTCTTAACCATGATTGCCCCTCACATTGCGCGGGCAGGTTCAGGACGCCCGCGAAACGAGGGGTATCACTACCAATCATGGTTAACAAGATATTAAGTATATTAAGCCGCAGTTTCCCTTGCGTTAACTGGCAATTGGTTGATCAGGGCAGGCGCCGGCATCGGCCGGCCGGTATGGTAGCCTTGCACGAAATCGCATTGCATCCGCCGCAATTCGGCGAGCGTGGCGGCATTCTCCACCCCCTCGGCCACCACCTTGCGACCCAGCGAATGAGCGAGCTGGATCGTCGAATGCACCATGATCCGGTCGCCCTGGGATTTATCGAGCATGCCGACGAAGCTGCGATCGATCTTGATCTCGCCTGCCGGAATTTTCTTTAGATATTCGAGGGTTGAAAGGCCGGTGCCATAATCGTCGATCGATAGCTGCACGCCCATGGCGCTCAGCCGTTCCAGATTCGCGAAGGATTCGCTCTGGCTGGCCATGGCCGTCGTCTCGGTCACTTCCAGGATCAGCAGGCCGGCCGGCAGGGCGTGACGGGCAAGCGTCTGCTCCACCATCCCGATCAGGCCTGGCTTGTCGAGCAGCCGCGCCGAAAGATTCACGGCGATGCTGAACGTGTAGCCGGACCGATTGATCCGCGCCGCGAGTCCCACGGCCGAATCGAGGACATGCGCGGTCAGATTTTCGATTCGCCCGCTTCGCTCGGCGGCGACGATGAACTGACTCGGGAAGATTTCACCCTTCTCGGGATGCTTCCAGCGTGCGAGCGCCTCGGCGCCGATGATGCGATCATTGGCGAGGTCGATCTTGGGCTGGTAGGCGACCCAGATCTCGCCCCGCTCGATCGCCTGGTCGAGACGGCCGAGGAGAGACAGTTTCCACTGCGCATCCTCCAGCGTCGCCGGATCGAATGTCGCGCAGCGCAGGCCTTCCTTTGCGGCCTCGTCGGCCGCCACGAGCGCGCTCGACACGCGCTGCATCAGCGGGCGCGAGGAATCATTGCCCAGGCCGAAGGTCACCGTCACGTCGACAAGCTGGGCCGAAACGATCACCGGGCTGCGGAACAGGGCGTGCAGGCCGTTAAGCTGCTCGATCAGCATCTCGTCATTCTGGGTCTGCGCTACCCAGATGAATATCCCTTCGTCCGCCTGATAAATGGCGGCGCCCGTCGTGCCGAAGCTGAACCGGCTCGTGATCTGCTCGACGAGCTCGCGCTCATATTCCTGGGGAAGGGCGGTGGTGATTTCGGCGAAATTCTGGATCCGCGCGACGACCAGGGTGCCGAGCGCGGCTTCCTCCCTTTGGCGCAGCGCATTCAGATTGGGCAGGCCGGAGATGGAATTGGTGGTGCCCCGGACATGATAGGCGCGCCGCAGATTCTTGTAGAGATGAACGACCGCAACCACCGTCATGGTGACGAGCGACGCCATGATATCCGGGAAGATGTGGTGATGTTCCAGGAATATCGGCCCGATCAGGAAAAGCCCGTAGCCCCCCGCCAGCACGATCCGCGCATGTGTCCGGTTGCGCAATGTCAGGAATATCGCGGCGATCATTCCGGCCAGGATCAAAGGCGGCATCCAGCCCAGGGCGATGGGGCGGCCCGCAATCAGGGTTTCAGCCGCGATCACATGGAAGAACGCCGCCGGCACGAGGGCGTAGCCCGGCATGAAATAATGTTCGGCGCCCGTGGACGTCTGCGCGACGATCACCTTGCGCCCGGCGACGATCTTGCTGTCCCAGCGGCCCTTGGCGATATCCCGCGCGCTGACGACGGGGACGGAGCGCACGTCGATCGCATAGTCCAGGGGGAATTGCGCGCCTTCATTGCCCTGGACGCCGCTCAGCAGGCTGGCCAGCGATGGCATGACCCCCGTGGCGAGTTCGAGGGCATAAGGATGCGCCCAGATCTTGCTGTCCCGATCCACCCATAAATTGGTGTTCGCCATCGTGGCATGGCGGGTGAAGCGCGGCAGCGGCCTGGTATCCGCCTGCGTTCCGGCAACCATGTCGACGAGCAGTCGGGAAGAGAGGGACACATGCCCCTTCGCGGCGCGCAACGCATCCTCGAGCGCCGCGTCTTCTGCGGGCTTGCCTGGCGATGACAGATCGATATCGAGATGGATCTGCTTTGCTCCGGCGGCGCGCAGCTTGCCCACGATCTGTCCGATCTGGTCCCTCGGCCATGGCCACGGGCCGAGTTCGGCGACGCTCGGATCGTCGACGGCAACGACGACGATAGATCCGCTTGCCTGATCGGCGTGCAGCTTGCCCCTGATGGTCCGCGCGGCCATCTCGACCGGCAGGAACAGGCCAAGCGCGCCCACGACGAGCCCGATCAGCAGCGCCGCGCACAGGATGCGCAGGTTCGGCCCGTAGCGCGACCGGCTAATATGGAAAGGAGTCGACCCCATAGCTTTGTTCTGCCCTTTCGGGATGATCTTGAACAAAAAGTGTTAGGGAAATGGAAACGACGATTGCCCGCGGTAATCCGCCGATTTTGCTCCTTCGCCAGAGGCCGGCCGGCCGAATCGGCAAAGCCCTGCCATCATTGGTAAAACTTTGATCATTCTAGACAGATATGATCCGAAAGATCATGGGAATGCTAGGGCATCAGAGCGGGAGAAGGGGCATCAGGGGGCTGGCCGGCGCCGTTATCGCCATCTTCCTGCTGTGCGGATTCGCCCCGTTCGCGCATGGCGCGGTCGATTCGCTGAAGATCGGCGCGCCGCTCTGTTACGTCGTCACGCCGGAGGATCCCGGCGCGGAGATGCCGTCCCCGGCGGATTATCGGTGCCACGGCCGGCCGCGCGGCTATCAGGCCGGCACGCTCTGGCTGCACATGCCGGTGCAGGCCCGATCGGCCGGCGATGATCTCGCCCTGCTGGTCCATCTTACCCGCTTCGATCGCCTTACGATATTTTCCACCTATGCGGACGGCGCGGTCCGGACATTCGGGGTCGCGCGCGGCGATTTCGGCACGCATTGGCGCGATGGCGGCCAGATCGTCTTCCGCCTGCCCGATCGGGACGTGCCCGTGGCGTCGCTCACCATGCGCTTCGATCGGCTGGCGAGCCACGATCTGCTGCGGGCGCGGCTGATGCCGGGGAGCGAGGCCGACCGCGAGGGCACGCTCGTCGGTCCGCTGATCGGCGGCGCGCTCACGCTGCTGCTGCTCGGCACGATCTACAACCTGTCGCTGGCGCATGGCGTGCGCCGGCAGTTCATCGCCTGGCACGGGGCCTGGGCGGCCTGCGTCTTCATCTGGGGCCTGATCTGGTCGCAGCTGGCGCTGCTGGTGGTGCCGGGCATCGCGGGCACGCTTTCCTCGCAGATCTGCACCTTCCTTTCGACGTTGGCGATCGCCTGCGCAACCGCAAGCGCGGTCACCTCGCTCGAACGGTCGCTGCTTCCCCGCGCTCTGCGCATCGGCGTTCTCCTGCTGGGCGCGGCGGTGGCGCTGGTCGGGTTGCCGGCGGCCTTCGCCGTCGGCCCCGCGATCGAGCCGATCGGGCAGATATTGGGCGTTCTCATCATCGCGGATCTGCTGGCGGTCACGGCCGCGATCGTCACCGCCTGGCGGCGCGGCAGCGTGGAGGCGCGCGATTTCGCGCTTGCCTGGGCGGTGCCGATGGCGACCCTGGGGGCCACCCAGCTTTTGGACCTCAACGATCGGCTGCTGGGCGGCGGCGCGCAGATCGCGGTGCTGATGGCATCCGCTTTCCAGACGATATGGCTGTCCTTCGCGATCACCCGCCGCCTCGCGCGGCTCCGCATCGAGCGGGACGCCGCGCAGGCCGCACAGGCGGAGCTGGATGAGCTGGCCCGCCGCGATTCGCTGACCGGCCTTCTCAACCGTCGCGGCTTCATCGCCGCCGCCGGCGAGGCGCTGGCACTTGCGGAGCGGGAGAATATCGCCTTCGGGCTGCTCCTGATCGATGTCGATCGCTTCAAGGCGGTCAACGATCATTTCGGGCACGATGTGGGCGACAGGGTGCTGCGCCGCATCGCCGATCGCTTGCGGCAGTGGGAGGGCGACATCTGCACGGCCGGCCGGCTGGGCGGCGAGGAATTCGTGCTGATCGTTCGCGGGCTGGCCGGCCGGCCGCTGGCCGAATTCGCCGATCGCGTGCGGATCGGCATCGCCGGCCAGGGCTATGACGGGCTGCTGCCCGCCGACATGCCCGTCACCGTCAGCATCGGCCTTGCCGATACCGGTGCTGCGACGAGCTTCCCGCTGCTCTACCGCCTTGCGGACGAGGCGCTGTATGAGGCGAAGCGCGGCGGCCGCAACCGCGTGGTCATCCACGCCTCCGGCCGCACCGCGCTTCCGCCACGGCCCGCGCGCCGGGCCTGACCGGCTTCAGGCCGGATCGGGCGGCAGGCGCAGGATCTTGCCGGGGTTCATGATGTTGGCGGGATCGATGGCGCGCTTGATCCGCCGCATCAGCTCCACGGCCTCGCCATGCTCCGCCTCCAGCCAGTCGATCTTGCCCAGCCCCACGCCATGTTCGCCGGTGCAGGTGCCGCCCATCGCCAGCGCGCGCTCCACCAGCCGGGCATTGATGCGGCGGGCCTCGGCGAACTCCTCCGGCCGTTCGGGATCGAGCACGAAGGTGACGTGGAAATTGCCGTCGCCGACATGGCCGACGATCGGCGCGGGCATGGCGATGCCGGCCAGATCGGCCTTGGTCGCGACGATGCATTCGGCCAGGCGGCTGATCGGCACGCACACGTCGGTGGACCAGCCCGTCGATCCCGGCCGCAGGTTAAGCGCGGCATAATAAGCCTGGTGCCGCGCCTTCCACAGGCGATTGCGCTCCTCGGTGGTGGAGGCCCAGCTGAAATCGCCGCCGCCATTGTCGGCGCTGATCGCGCGCACCGTCTCCACCTGCTCGCGCACATGCGCCTCGCTGCCGTGGAATTCGAAGAACAGGGTGTTCCGCACTGCAAGCCCGGTGCCGGCCCAGCGGTTCACCGCGTCGATCTGCACGTCGTCCAGCAATTCGATCCGCGCCATCGGCACGCCGAGCTGGATCGCCTGGACGACGGTGTCGACGGCGCCCTGCAGGCTCTCGAACGGGCACACCGCCGCCGAGATGGTTTCGGGGATGCCGTAAAGGCGCAGCGTCACCTCGGTCGCGATGCCCAGCGTGCCTTCCGATCCCACGAACAGCCGGGTCAGGTCGTAACCGGCGGCGGACTTGCGCGCCCGCCCGGCAGTGGTGATGATCCGGCCTTCCGGCGTCACCACCTTCAGCGCCAGCACATTCTCGCGCATCGTGCCGTAGCGCACGGCGTTGGTGCCCGACGCGCGCGTCGATGCCATGCCGCCCAGCGTGGCGTTCGCGCCGGGATCGATCGGAAAGAACAGCCCCTTGTCGCGCAGGTGCAGGTTCAGCTCCTCGCGGGTCACGCCGGCTTCCACCGTGCAGTCGAGGTCGGCCTCGTTCACCGTGACGATCCGGTTCATGCCGGTCATATCGAAGCAGACGCCGCCGTGGATGGCGGTGATATTGCCCTCCAGCGACGTGCCCGCGCCATAAGCGATGATGGGGATGGCATGGCGCGCGCAGATGGCCACCGCCGCCGCCACCTCTTCGGTCGATCGCGGGAAGATCACCGCATCCGGCGTCCTGGCGGCATGATAGGTCTCGGCCTTGCCGTGCTGCTCGCGGATCGCGGCGTTGCGCGTGAAGCGCTCGCCCAGCAGCTCCGCCAGCGCGGCCAATCCCGCTTCGAAATCGGCGCGCGGCCGGGCTTCGGATTCGATCGACATGATGGGTCGCTTATACCCGATCCCCGGCCATGGAAACGCCGCGTCGCCGTGCCCCGCTCAGCTTGTCGATATGGCGAGGGAGACTTCGGTGATCGGCAGCGGTTCTTCCGGCATGCCGCCGATGCTCACCGCCATGCGCGAGGTGAAGTTGAAGGTCATCAGCGCCACCAGCATCGATGCGATCTCGGCCGGCTGGAACGTGCACGAAAGCCGCGCCGCGCCGTCCGGCGCCATGCCGGCCGGGAAGTTCAGATAGGCATCGGCCAGCGCCAGCGCCGCCTTTTCGCGGGGGGCAAGGGCGCTGTCCTCATAGCCGTCGGCCACCATCTCGGCGCGATCCTCGGAAAGGCCGTCGCGGCGGGCCACGTCATAGCGCACCGATTTGCAGAAGACGCAGTTCACCGTGCGCGCATTGCGCAGGCGGATGATCTCCAGCAGCGAAGGCGGCACCAGGCTGTCGCGCCAGACATGGCCGTTGAGGGCGATGATCTCATCCACCGTTTCGGGGATCAGGCCCATCGCGCTGTCGCGGATGACATTGCCGGTCTGGGTGCCGGGGCCGGTGGCGCGGGGCTTAGCCGACATGGGCGGTCTCCTTCGCAGGGGCGGCGGCCGTCAGGTCGCGCAGGCAGCGGGCGGCGCGGATGCGGCCGTCGATGCAGCCCAAAGCCTCGATCAGCATCACCAGCCCCGCCTCGCCGAAATGGGCCTTCACCGCATCGGCGGCCTCATCGGTGATGGATTGCGGGTCCATCCAATAATATTCGGCGAACAGCAGCACCGCCTTGTCCGCGGGCGAAAAAGCCGGATCGTCCAGCGCCGTGCCGGACAGGACGGCATCGCGCCGGCCGGGCGAGGGCGCATGGCCGCCCAGCTCGATATTGGCGGCGGCCTGCTCGCCGGCATCGCCGTGGAGACGGGCCATCGTCAGGCGGCAGAGTTCCAGCAATTCCGCCGGCAGGTGGTCCTGTCGCCACAATGTCCGCCACAGGCGGGCGAAGCTTTCGGCCGCCGGCCCCGCAATGGCGAGATGGGCGTCAAGGCTGATGCTGGTCGGCGCATCGGTCATCGGCAAATCCTCCTCATGGACGCCGGCATGGCCTTCTGGCCCGTCATCGAATCGTCCATGGCGCGACTATCGGCCTTTCGCCGGGGCAGGGCCAGCCGCCGCCCTTTGTCCGAAACCGGACAGATGGCGGATTGCCCATGGAGGGAATTTCCGTAAGATGGTTTATTTCGCCATCTATGTGCGAAATTTACCGATAGATGGTGGATATCATATCGGTAAAATCGAAAAATATGAGAATTTCCGGGGAAATCGAAATTGGCACGATCCCTGCTGAGTAGGAAAGCATCTGCAACCTCACTCAGGGAAGGGAAAGAAAATGACCATCAAGAACAACTCGCTCGCCGGCTTCGGTGCGATCGTCGCCACTGTCATCACCCTCGCCGCCGCCACCCCGCTGCGCGCCGAAACGGTCAGCCAGCCGGTCTCCTACAGCGATCTCGATCTGTCGACCGATGCCGGCGTCGCCACCTTGAAGAGCCGCGTCAGCCGCGCCGCCGACCGGATCTGCGGCCGGACGGGCAACGTCCCCACGGTGGCGAGCGCCCGCTGCCGCGCCAAGGCGATCGAAGGGGCGAAGGCCGATATGGCGATGGCCGTCGCCAAGTCCGATCTCCGCTTCGCCGCCCGTTGATCGTGCGGCTGATGCGAACCCGCCGTCCGGCTGCGAAAGCCGGAACGGCGGGCTCCATCGCCCGGTAATTCCCAGCAAATGCCCAGCCCACTAGCCGCCGCGCGGCGGGCAGGGGGTTGATCGGGGCCTGATGCCCCCCATATCCAGGGCGCCGACATGGTGCGCCATGCGCCGGGATCGTCCGAACCCGGCTGCCGCCCGAACCCCGCTGGGTGGGGCATGCCAATCCACCGGAACGCCAGACATGCCGTGGCCCCAAGGCCGCGCGTGTCGCTTCATCCGATAGCGTATGGGCGCCGCCGCCGGCATTTCCATAAACCAAGATGCGCGATCGAACGCGCCCAGGAATGAAATGCAGACCATCAATCACAAGAACGCACGAAACGAAACGCGCCGGCCGCCGATGCCGGCTTACGATCCCGCCATCCGCGCCGCCGGATCGGCGCTCCTCTCCCAGCGCGAGCTGCGCCGCATCGTCGCCGACATCATCGGCTGAATCCGCTCGCGGCCTCGCCGGCGACGGGCGCGGCTATTCCCCCGCGCCTTCCCGATACACGCAACGGAATCCGATATGGGAGGTCGGCGTGTCGATAGGATGCGCATGCCGGGCGGCGGGCCGGTAACGCCGGCAGTAGCTGGGCGCGCAGAGATGCGATCCGCCCTTCAGCACGCGGCGGGGGATGGGGATCGGATCGCCCGGCGCCACGCTTCCGGCCTCGGTCGGCGGGCGGGGCCGATCCCCGCCGCAGCAGCTTTTGGCGGCGATCCGCGCGCCGGGGAGCGACCACCAATCCGCCGTCCATTCCCACACATTGCCGATCATGTCGTTAAGGCCGTGGCCGTTCGGCGGATAGGTGCCCACCGGCGACGTGCGCAGCCAGCCGTCCTCCAGCCGGTTTTCCATGGGAAACACGCCCTGCCAGGTGTTCGCCATGGCCTTGCCGTCGGGCATCAGGACATCGCCCCAGGCATATTCCGCGCCTTCCAGCCCGCCGCGCGCGGCATATTCCCATTCGGCCTCCGTGGGCAGCGCCAGCCCGGCCCAGGCGGCATAAGCCTCGACATCGGCCAGCGCGACATGGACGACGGGATGGTCGTCCAGGCCGTCGAGGCTGCTTTCCGGCCCCGTGGGATGCCGCCAGTCCGCGCCGGCCGTATATTGCCACCATTGGGTGATCGGGCCGTGGAGGGCGACCGGGGCCGAAGGCTGCACGAACAGCAGCGATGCCGGAACGAGATTTTCCGGAAGCGCACCGGGATAGTCGGCCGGGTCCGGGGCGGTCTCCGCGACCGTCACATGCCCGGTGGCGGCCACGAAGCGCGCGAACGCCGCGTTCGTCACCGGCATCCTGTCGATCCAGAATCCGTCCACGCGGGCCGGGCGGCTCGGCCGCTCCTCGGGATAATGATCATCCGATCCCATCGTGAAGCGGCCGGCGGGAATCCAGGCCATATCGCGATCGGCCACGGCCGGCATGGCCCCGGCGGTCGCCATCAGAACGGCCCGATATGGAAGATGGCGCGCAGGATCGCGAACAGGCCGACGATCAGCAGGGCGCCGGCGATCAATGTCGTCGACGATAGCTGGAATTGCGCCATGTTGTGGATCAGCCCCAGCCGATAGAGGCGGTTGCGCCGTTCGCGCAGCATCCTGATCGAGCGCACATGGTTATAAAGGCCCAGGCACAGCATCACCATGCCGATGGCGATCAGCACCGCGCCGAACCGGCGGGGCGCGGCGCTCATCATCTGGTCCTTCAGATAATTCTCCTTCAGCGTCTGGAAGAACTGGAAGACGGTGAAGCCGAAGGCGATCAGCGAGAGCGAGGTGCGGACGACCGACATCAGCGTGCGGTCGCTGCTCATCTCCGTGCGGAAAAGCGATAGCGCGGTGCGATTGGAGGAAAGTTCCTCCGAAGGATCGCCGCCGATCAGGGAATCAGCGTCGCCGGGGGGAACGGGTGGTTCGTCCATATCACGTCTCCGATCGGCGGGCCGGCGCTATCGGGCCTTGGGCGGGGGCGGCGGGAAATTGGCGAGCGCCGCGTCGACCGCGACGTCGATCATCGCCGGATCGGGCTTGTTCCGGTTGATCTCCTGCGTCGCGGTGCCGTGCCAGACCGGCTTTTTCGTGGCGACGTCATATATGTCGATGGTCAGGGTGCCGTCGGTCACGTTGCGCACGTCGACATCGTGATATCCGCCCCAGCCATAGCCGAAGCGGGGGAAGAAGGGGCCGTAAGGGCCGTAATCCGTCACCTCCACCCTGTCGCGGGCGCCGAGCGTGAAGGCTATGGCGAAATCGCCGTTCGCCGATTGCGTGAAGGATCGGGCGGCGAGCGACCGGTCGATCGACGCCTTCACCCGTTCGAACAGCAGCGGGTTCATCCCCTGCGGAACGCCGGAAAATACCCAGCTATAGGATCGGTAGCGGCTGAAATCCGCCGTCGGATCGGAGTCGTAATTGACCCGCGGGGTCGATGCACAGGCGGTTGCCACAAGCAAGACGGCAATGCCGAACCAACGCTTCGCCATCGATTCCCTCCATGGCTTCCGGTTGTCGTCATTATGGGGCAGCGGAAGCCGCCATACCTATCGGGAAGAATACCGAGATCGCCTGAGATCAGTCCGGATGGCGCGGGGCGGCCATCGGCGCTGCGGGAAGGCCGGCCCCGCCGCGAGGACGATCGGGACGTTGCCGGGTCGCGGCACGGGTTTTCCCCGATGGCGAAGCGCGCGCGGGCAATCGAAAAGCAAGGGGAGGAGTGAAGGGTGCCCGCCCGATGGATGAAGAGGCCGAAACGATCGAGGCCGCGCAGCGGCGCCACGAACGGCATCTGGATCTGGCCGAGATCATCGCCGCGCTGGTGCTGTCGGTGGCGGCGTTCCTGACCTCTTGGGCAGGCTTCCAGGCGGCGCTCTGGGATGGCGAGCAAGCGGCCGCCTATACCCGCGCCGGTGCCGCCCGGGTGGAGGCGAGCCGGCTTGCCATGCAGAACGGCCAGTTGGAGGCCGTGGACCTCTTCCTTTTCTCGCAATGGCTCGATGCCGTGGCGCAGGAGGAGCCAAGGTTGCAGGCTTTTTACCACCGGCGCTTCCGGCCCGCATTCCGGCCGGCCTTCGATGCCTGGATCGCCTTGAAGCCGCTCCACAACCTGTCGGCGCCGCCCACGCCCTTCGCGATGACGGACTATGCGATGCCGTTGCGGAACGAGGCCGCGCGGATGGAGCGTGAGGCGGACAGGCTGTTCGCCGATGGCGAGAGGGCGAACAATATCAGCGACGCCTTCGTCCAGGCGACGGTGATCCTGGCCCTGGCGCTGTTCCTGGGCGGCATCGGCCAGACGTTCAAGCGGCCCAGGGTCCGGCTGGCGCTCATCAGCCTGGCGGCGGTGGCCTGCATCGTCGGGCTGGTCCAGCTCCTGCAGCTTCCCGCGCTGCGCCTCACCATGGGATGATGGCCGGTCAGCGCCCGTGCGCCGCGCGCAGGGCCGCGATCTCGGCCTGCGTCACCGCACCGTCCTTGTTGGTGTCCGCGCGCGTGAACATCGGCATGGGCGCCTTGGCCAGTTCCTCGCGCGTGACCTGCCCGTCCTTGTTGAGATCGGCTTCGGCGATCATCGCGTCCAGCCGGGCGGCGATCTGCGGACGGCTGGACGCGCGAGGGAAATCCGCCCGGCTGACCACGCCGTCGCCATTATGGTCGAGCTGGGCGAAATGGCGGGATCGCGCCGCCGCATATTCCGCCTGCGTCACCTTGCCGTCCTTGTCGGCATCGGCCTGCTCGAACGCCGCCGCCGGATCGCGCTGGCGCATCTGCGCCCACCTGGGGCGACGATATCGGGATCAGCAACCTCAGTTGCTATTCCCACGGCCTGATGGGGTATCAGACCCCGAATATCGATCGCCTCGCCAGGGAAGGCACGATGTTCACCGACAGCTATGGCGAGCAGAGCTGCACGGCGGGCCGTTCCTCCTTCATCACCGGCCAGAGCGTCTATCGCACCGGCCTGTCGAAGGTCGGCCGTCCGGGCGGACGCGAAGGGCTGCAGGCGGAAACCGTCACGATCGCGGACCTGCTGAAGAACCATGGCTACGCGACCGGCCAGTTCGGCAAGAACCATCTGGGCGACCGCAACGAATTTCTGCCCACCCTGCATGGCTTCGACGAATTCTACGGCAATCTCTACCACCTGAATGCCGAGGAAGAGCCGGAGATGTACGATTATTATCCGGAAAAGGATTTCCCCAACATCCGCAAGACCATCGGCCCGCGCGGCGTTCTCCACTGCTTTGCGCAGGACAAGGACGACACGACCGAGGAGCCGCGCTGGGGCAAGGTCGGCAAGCAGAAGATCAAGGATACCGGCCCTCTGACGAAGGAGCGCATGGAAACCTGCGACGACGATTTCGTCAAGCATGCCCGCGCCTTCATCAAGAAGGCGCATGCCGATGGCGTGCCCTTCTTCGTGTGGCTGAACACCACCCACATGCACATGTTCACGCACACCAAGAAGGAAAGCCTGGGCCAGGCCGGCCGCTGGCAATCGCCTTATCACGACACGATGATCGATCATGACGGCAATGTCGGCCAGATGCTCGATCTGCTCGATGAACTCGGTATCGTCGACGACACCTTCGTCATGTATTCGACGGACAACGGCCCCCATCGCAACTCATGGCCCGATGGCGGCACCACGCCGTTCCGCAGCGAAAAGAACACCAATTGGGAAGGCGCCTTCCGCGTGCCGCTGCTGGTGCGCTGGCCGGGCAAGGTGAAGGCCGGCCATGTCGCCAACGGCATCGTCCAGCATCATGACTGGCTGCCCACCTTCCTGGCGATCGCGGGCGAACCCGATGTCGTGGAAAAGCTGAAGAAGGGCCACGAGGCCAATGGCAAGACGTTCAAGAACCACATCGATGGCGTGAACCTGCTGCCCTACCTCACGGGCGAGGAAGAGGAGAGCCCGCGCAAGCTGTTCTTCTATTTCAGCGATGACGGTGACGTGCTGGGCGTCCGTTACGACAATTGGAAGATCGTGTTCATGGAGCAGCGGGTGCGTGGCACCATGCAGGTCTGGGCCGAGCCCTTCGTCCCGCTCCGCCTGCCCAAGCTGTTCAACCTGCGGACCGATCCCTACGAATATGCCGACATCACGTCGAACAGCTATTACGAATGGTTCCTCTATCACGACTATATCCTGTTCGGCGCCTACGGGTTGGCGGACAAGTTCGTGCAGACGTTCAAGGATTTCCCCCGCGTGCAGAAACCGGGCAGCTTCACGATCAGCGATGCCCTGGCCAAGCTGTCGGAACCGGCCGCCGGTTCCAGCTGAGCGGGAATCCGGCAATGGCGGGGCGGATGTCGGAAGCGGCCTTCGCCCCGTTGCCGTTCGGATCGGTATCGGTTGCGTGCGTGCCCTGACGATTCCGGCGGAGATCCGGCCTGTCAGCGCTGGTCGATCGGGGCGGCCTCATATCCCGGCGGATATTTCTGCCAGCGATATCCCGCACTTCCCTCCGCCCTGCCGAGCTCGAAGAGCTGGCGCATATAATCGGTATCGAATTCCTGGCGGTGCGGCACGTTGAAGCTGCTGGGGATGAAGGCCAGGTTGTAATCGATCCCGTCGCGCTGCGTGGTCACGTAGATGCGGTAGAGATCGCCTATCCCCTGCGTCTGGGTGAGCGAGGCGACGGCGCGCGCGGCCACCGGCAGGGTGCGCCGTTCGACGCTTGCCCAGTCTGGGTCCAGCCGGGCGTTGCGGATGATGTAGAGCGTGCGCTTGCGCGCCACGATATGGCCGTGCAGCGCGGCCTTCGCCGCCGGCGGATAGAGGAAGACCTGCGCGATCGTGCCGCCGTCGACATGCATTTCCTGGTGGCGGACGCCGTCGACGGTCACGTCGATCATCACCGGTGGGAAGGCGCCGGGGATCGACGCCGACGCCACGAGTATCTTGCGGAACAGCTCCGGCGCGCGGGGATTCTTGCTGGCGGCGATCGCCGTCATGTTCCAGATCACCGGCTCCAGCGCGTCCAGGTCCGCCGTGGCCACCAGCAGCAGCCGCCCCTTGGCATATTCGCGGGCGATGGCATCCAGCATGGTCTGGTCGACATAGCGTTCCACAAGCTGCATCAGCGGCGTCGAATCCTGTAGCGCGACGATTACGGAGTCCGGTCGGCGTCAATTTTGATGGCCGATAGGTGGCCGCGCCGGTTGGTGAATTCTGG
>NZ_PHHF01000048.1 GCF_003034225.1 Edaphosphingomonas fennica | reverse complement strand
GAAAAAGTGGACGACTTTTACGCCGCCCGCAGCCGGACAATCCCGCCGCTACCGTGGTCTAGTTTTCCACCGCCGTTCTCATCACTAATGTTTTCTCGCATGTGGGGGCTTCAAGAATTATCTACATAGTAAATTACCGTACCTGATCGGCATCGACATCGCATTCAATGGAAATATGTGGGTAGAATGGGAGCCTGCCTTCCAGACCGAAGGCCGATTGAAGGTCAGTTCGATTGCTGCCGCTTCTGCGCCTGCCCAATGTAGCTGTCCCTACGGGTGCGCTCCATTTCCTTGCGGCGCTTGTGCTGATCTTTCACGGATTGCAGGGCCTTCTTCGCTACCTCGACCTCGCGCTTTTTGGCGGCTTCAAGCGATTGCTCAGGTGTCAGGGGTTTGCGCGGCTTCTTGGGTTTGGTCGTGGCGAACTCGTAAAATCTCATGCCGTATTTATGCGTCATGGATCACGGGCTAAGTTCGTGAAATGAGACGTCATAGACAACGACAATCGAACATCATTCCCTTGCGCTCAAGGAAGCGCAAAACGCTTTTCAAGCCATATGCGGTCATTGCGGTACTGTTCATGGCCGTGTTCTGTGCCGTATTCTTCTGGCCCACTGGATCGACCAGCATGGCGGAGTCGTTGGCATCGAGTAGCGGCTTTCAATGCCAAGTGAGTAGCATCACAGATGGAGACACGCTCCGCTGTGCTGATGGGACGAGAGTTCGCCTTCATGCCGTTGCTGCTCGTGAGAAGGATGAAACCTGTAGTCCAGGTCATCCTTGCCCTTCAGCATCAGGCGCGTCCGCGACGGCCAAACTGGCTGAGTTGGCAAGTGGTCAAACGCTTCGATGCGAACAGACTGGAACGAGTTACAACCGCGTGACGGCTATCTGTCGCAACGAGGCAAATGTTGAGATAAACTGCGCCATGGTTCAGAGCGGCACGACCGTCATCTGGCCGAAATTCAACGATCAGCGGCGTATCTGCGGATAACACGATGAGGCGCTTGCTATTTTGGACTGAGGTTGTCGTCGTGGCGGGACTGACGCTGTGGGGGTTCGCGCAAATGCTGGTGTCCCTTGGTCGCGCGCTTTGGAACGCCTTCTAGAATCGGAGATTTCTGCGGATTTTGGGCAGCATATTTTTCAGTCTACATACATTACAGCTTGCGTGCAGCTGGTGGCGGCGATGAACCCGTGCCGCTGCGGGCATCTGGGCGACGCCGCGCTCGCCTGCGCCCGCGCGCCGCGCTGCGCCGCCGACTATCAGGCCAAGCTGTCCGGGCCGCTGATCGACCGCATCGACCTGCATGTG
This sequence comes from Edaphosphingomonas fennica, assembly GCF_003034225.1. Classification (GTDB taxonomy): domain Bacteria; phylum Pseudomonadota; class Alphaproteobacteria; order Sphingomonadales; family Sphingomonadaceae; genus Sphingomonas_E; species Sphingomonas_E fennica. The sequence continues at coordinate 57,173 of NZ_PHHF01000048.1, read as the reverse complement.
GAAGTGGCGGCGGTGAGCGCCGCCGATCTGGTGCTGCCGCCACCCGCCGAAGGATCGGCCGAGGTGGCGGCGCGCGTGGCCGCCGCCCGCGCGATCCAGACGGCGCGCTACGAGGGCCAAGGCGTCCGCACCAATGCCGAGGCGGACGGCGCGCTGCTCGATCGCGTGGCGACCCCCGACGAGGCCGGTCGCAAGCTGCTGACGCAGGCCGCCGAGGCGATGCGGATGTCCGCGCGCGGATACCACCGGGTGCTCAGGGTAGCCCGGACCGTGGCGGATCTTGCCGGCAGCGACGGGGTGGGGCGGGTGCATGTGGCCGAGGCGCTGGGCTATCGGCGCAGGCCGCCTACGAATTGAACGGCGCTCACGATGTCAGCTCGCACGCCCGGACAGGCGGGAGCCGCAGGCCGGCATCGCTGATCCAAGGGCGCAAATTGGCGCGATTAAGCCGATAACGCTCGATACAATGGCTTCCCACCTGATGGGTGGGGGGTGAATGACCGCTTTTCATCATTGCGGATGCCGTCCGTCGTCACCTGAACTTGATTCAGGGGGCACCTCGCCCGTCGGGGTTCGCTTGCGCGCGCATCCATGCCGTCGCGGCGCCGGCCGTTGCCGATGAGCGAGGAAGGTTTGCGGAAATCCCAGCTTGGGTTAGCCTGCGCCTGCCTGCGGGGAAACGATCAGAGGATGCGGGCGAACAGGAGGATTCCCATGGAATGGATGCTGCTGCCGTTGAAGCGTTATGCCCAGTTTTCCGGCCGGGCGCGCCGGAAGGAATATTGGATGTTCGTGCTGCTGCTGGTGATCGTCTATTTCGTGGCGATGGCGCTGGATACCGCGCTGGGGCTGGGCGGATCGATGACCCGTTATGCCGATACGGCGCCGGGCGCGGCATCGGTGGGCTTCTATTCCAATGGCGGGGTGCTGACGATCATCTCGATGCTGGCGCTGTTCCTCCCCTCGCTCGCGGTGGCGGTGCGGCGGCTGCACGATATCGACAAGTCCGGCTGGTGGGTGCTGATCGGTATCGTGCCGCTGATCGGCAGCATCGTGCTGATCGTCTTCTACTGCCTGGACGGCACCAAAGGCCCCAACCGCTTCGGCCCGGACCCCAAGGACCAGACGCCCGAGGAACTGGCGCAGCGGTTCAGCTGAGTTGATCGCGGGGGCGGTGCCAGTTGGAAACTGCGCTTGGGCGCATTTTCGGCGCGGCGCCGGCTCGCTCCCCCACCCGGCCACCCATAGGATGCTGCCGTAGGATGTCCGGGGTGGGGAGTGGGCGGCGTCGTGATCCGGCAAAGCCGGGTTTCCCGAGGCTTCAGCCCCGCGTCAGCGCGTCGATCGCGCCCTGGAGGATGTAGGCCGCCGCCATCTTGTCGACCAGCTCCGCCCGGCGGGCGCGGCTGGCGTCTGCCTCCAGCAGGGTGCGGGTGACGGCGGCGGTGGACCAGCGTTCGTCCCACAGCAGGACGGGCAGGCCCAGCGGCTCCAGATTGCGGACGAAGGCGCGGACGGACTGGGTGCGCGGGCTATCGCTGCCGTCCATGTTGAGCGGCAGGCCGACCACCAGCCCGCGCACCCCCTGCGCCTTGCAGAAATCGCGCAGGCGGGCGAGATCGACCGTGAACTTGCGCCGTTCGATCAGCTCGGCGGGGCTGGCGATGGTCCACATCGCATCGCAGAGCGCGACGCCGATCGTCTTGGTGCCGACGTCCAGCCCCGCCAGCCGGCCGCCTTCGGGCAGCGCTTCGCGGAAATCGAGGATGCTCTGGCTGATCATCGGATGGGCGTCACCGGCCCAGGAAGGTGCGGGCGCGGGCCTCGGCATCAGCGCGGATGTTCGCCCAGAACAGCGCATAATCGAAGACGTGGAAATTGCCGCCGGGCAGCACATAGCCCGAATAGCCTTCCGGCGCCGCGCCGATCAGCAGGAAGCCGGAGGCGTCGCAGCGGGCGGGGACGAGGGCGGGCTTCAGCTCCGCGCCCTTCAGCTCGGCATCGGGAACGAGCGCGCCGCGATTGGCGCCGGGCAGCGCCGCCGTGCCGGGCGCGCCGGTCAGCGGGTTGACGCACAGCATCGGCGTTCCCTTGCGCGGGGCGCCGGTGAGGCCCGGCGTCGCATCATAGACCGCTTGGACGCCGTGCGTGTCGGCGGGCTCGGCATAGCTCTGCCATGAAAGCACGCAGCCGGCCTGGCCGGGGCCGGTGCAGCCGGGCAGGCCCATGGCGGGGATGTCGACCGTCTCCGAGACCGGCCAGCCGATGACATAGGCGGCGACGATGCGCTTCGCGACCGGCTTGCCGGCCACCTTTTCCGCCATCAGCCGCATCAGGTGGAGCGAGCCCTGGCTGTGCCCGGCCAGCAGGATCGGCCGCGAGGCCGGGATCTGGGCGAGGAAGGCATCGAAGGCGCGCGCGACATCGCGATAGGCGAAATCGATCGCGGCGGCGGCATCGGCATTGCCGGCAAGGAAGGCGCCCAGCGTCGCTTGCCGGTAGCGCGGCGCCCAGACCGCGCCCATGCCGTTGAAGGCGCTGGCCTGCGAGGAGGCGAAGAGGCCGAGCCGCTGGTTGGCATCGGCATCGTCGAGCGGGGCGTTCCAGCGATCCCGCTTCATGTAGCTGGTCGGCGGGACGTAGAAGACCGCGACTTCCGGCCGCGCCGCGCGGGCGATGCCGGCCACGGTGAAGCGCGACGGATCGTCCGGCAGATCGGGGCGCGCCAGCCAGGCGGACGCGGCGGCATAATCGGGGGCGCCGGCATCGGAGGGCGCGGTGAAGGGCACCGACGGCACGAAGGCCGTGCGCATCAGCCGATCCTGGAAGATGTTCCAGCCGAAAGCGGCCGCCAAAGTCAGCACGATCAACCCCGCGATTACATAGAGAAAGCGTCTCGCCGGCAATGTCGGGGCTCCTGTTGTGCAGTGCAACATGAAAGATTGCACCTGCTGCGTGCGTAGCCGGCAATCGGCGGCCTGCGCAACGGGGAAGGGCCGGCCGGGCGGACGGGGTGCGGCATGGGAGATCAGGTGGAGGCGACGAGAAACTCCTCCCCGCTCGTCAGCCGCAGGCCATCGGCGCGATCGGCGAAATAAAGCCGGTCCAGATCGGCGGGCGCGACGTGCCGGACATTGCGGAAGCCGGCTTCGCGGGCGAGCGCCGTCATCTCCGCCGGGGCGAACAGGCTGATAAAGGGCGTGCCGCTGGCCGCCGCGCCCTTCATCGCCCGTTCGAGGCCGGGCCGCAGATCGGCCGGCATCAGGTCCAGCGGCTGCATGAACGTCATCGCCAGGGTCGTTCCCGGCGCGAGGGCGGCGACCTGGCGGAGCGTCACGGCGATCGCATCGCGGGTGAGATACATGCTGACCCCGGTGGAGGCGACGATTGCCGGGCGGGCGGCGTCGAATCCGTTGTCGGCAAGGGCCTGCCACCAGTTCTGCCCCGCTTCGAAATCCACGGGGACGAGGTGCAGCCATGGCGGCACGCCAAGGCCGAGCGCCTCGAGCCGCTGGCGCTTCCAGGCCTGCGGGCCCGGCCGATCGACCTCGAACAACTGCATGTGCGCCCCGATATCGGGCCGGCGCTGGGCGAAGCTGTCCAGCCCCGCGCCCAGGATCACATATTGCCCGACGCCATGTGCCGACCGTTCGAGGACCAGATCCTCGACAAAGCGGGCGCGGGCCACCATCGAGGCGCGGAAAGGGGCGGTGAAGGCGGGGTCCATGTCCGGCCGATCGCGCCAGCCGGGATCGGGCGCCACCAGCGCGAGGCCGATCTCGTCTTCGAGCACAAAAGGCGGCGGATCGATCCGCACGTGCATCGCCCGCCACAGGGCCGTGCGCACCGCCGTGCTTTCCGGGCCGATCGTCACCGTCATTGCCGCCTTCCTCCTCGCCGGCTTCTGTGCAGCCGTTCGCGGCGGGCGGGCAAGGGGCGGCTGTTGATAGACGCCGCCACGGCCTTTGGTGGAATTTGCCAATATCTGGCGGAAACGCCGGTTTCCAGGCGGCTGCATTGGAATATTTCCGTGCGAAAACGCCCGAAAATCGCGGCCTCGGCACGTTTGGCACGCCGCCTGCAAAGTCTCCGGCATGAATGCGGGCCATCCCGCCCCTATCGAAGGAACGACCGATGCAAGCCGACCAGCCCTCCCTCTTTCGCCGCCCCGATACCATGCTGGGCATCTGCGAGGCGCTGGGCGAGGATCTCGGCTTCAACCCGATCGTCCTGCGCATCGCGCTGGGATCGCTGGTGCTGTGGAACCCGAAGATCGCGATCGGCGCCTATCTGGCGCTGGGCGTGCTGGTGCTGCTGTCGCGCCTGATCTTCCCGGCGCGGCGGGTGGCGGCGGATGCGGGCGTGGATAAGGCGATGGCCGTGGAGACCGCCGCGCCGGCCGCCATCAACGATGCCCCGGCGGTGGAGATGGCCGAGGCTGCCTGACTGGCCGGCGCCGGCTTCGCGGCTGCGGCCGATCGCCGCCCCGGATTTTCCATGCCGGCTTTTCCCCCGGATCGCGATAGGTTGGCCCGATATTCGGCGATCGGGAGGGGGGATCGGTGGACGTGGGGGAAACGAAGGCGGATTGGCCGGCGCGGGCCTGGGGGCTGGCGTTGCTGGGGCCGCGATCGGGCTTGGCATCCACCTGCTGACCGACAAGGCCGGCGGATACGGGATGACCGACGATCCCCTGCGCCTTGCCGCCGCCACCTTCCTGGGCGTGGCCGGGCTTTCCTTCGCCGTGGTGCTGGAACGGGTGCGGATCGGCTGGAGCGCGGCCTTCGCGCTTGTCGCCGGGCTGGTGATCGCGGCCGTGATCTACTGGAATGGCGGGCCGGGCCGCTGGGAGGCCGATGACGGCTGGCGGCTGTTCTGCGCGGTGCTGGCGGTGGGAATCGCCGGGCCGCTGTTCCAGACGATCCGCGACGGCGCGCTGGAGGCCGGGAAGGGACGTGGCCTGCGGGCGCTGCCTTATCCGGCGGTGCACGATCATGGCTGGACCAATGTGGTGCTGGTGCTGCTGGCGCTGGTCTTCGTGGGCGTGGTGTGGCTGCTCGCCTGGCTGCTGGCGTCGCTGTTCAACCTGATCGGCATCGATCTACTCCAGGAACTGCTGCGCAGGGACTGGTTCGGCTGGATGATGAGCGGGGCGGCGATGGGCGCGGCGATCGGCCTGCTGCGCGATCATGACCGCGTGGTCGCCATGCTGCAGCGGGTGGCGATGCTGGTGCTTTCGGTGCTGGCGCCGGTGCTGGGCGCGGGGCTGCTGATCTTCCTGATCGCCACCCTGTTCACCGGGCTGGAGCCGCTATGGGCGGCGACGCGGGATACGACGCCGATCCTGCTTTCCGCCTGCGCGGGCGCGCTGATCCTGGCCAATGCGGTGATCGGCGACAGCCCGGAGGACGAGGCGCGCAGCCGGCCGCTGCGCTGGGGGGCGCTGGCGCTGGCCTTCGCGATCCTGCCGCTGGCGGCGATCGCGGCGGTTTCGACCGGGCTTCGCGTCGGCCAATATGGGCTGACCCCGGCGCGGCTGTGGGCGCTGACCTTCGTCGCCTTCGCCTGCGCGGTGGGTCTGGCTTATTGGGCGGCGCTGGCGCGACGGCGGCTGGCATGGGCCACGCCCGCGCGGCCGGCCAATATCGCGCTCGCCATCGGCCTGTGCGCGGTGATGCTGCTGCTTTCCACGCCGATCGTCAGCTTCGGTGCCCTTTCGGCGCGGAGCCAGGTGGCGCGGCTGGAGGCCGGCAAGGTGAGCCCCGAGCGGTTCGACTGGGCGGCGCTGCGCTATGATTTCGGCCCGGCCGGCAAGGCGGCGGTGGAGCGGCTGGCGAAATCGGGCACGCCCGCGATCCGCACGGCGGCGGCCCGCACGCTCGACGAGAAGGATCGCTGGGCGCTGGCGCAGCGGACGCGCGACGTGGATGCCAAGGCCGCCTTCGCCGGGCGGGTGACGGTGCTGCCGGAGAAGGCGCCGCTGCCCGACGCGCTGGTGGATGCAATCCTGCGCGAGGGCGGCGGTTGCGGCCGGAACGACGATCGGGGGCGCTGCATCGTCCGCCATGTCGACGGGAGCGGCGAGGCGGTGGTGCTTTCGTGGAGGGCCGGATGCGAGGCGTGCGCGATCGACGCGGCCTATTTCGTTCGCGGTGCCGATGGGAAATGGGAGGCGGCCGCCGAACGGTGGCCGGTGCCGCCTCCGCCGGCCGAGGCGAAGAAGGCGCAGGCGACGGCCGAACGGGCGGCGGCGGAGCGCGGCGAGATCGAGGTGCGGCAAGTGACGCGGCGGCAGGTGTTCGTGGGCGGGCGGCCCGTGGGGACGGTGTTCGAATGAGCGGAGCGGTGGCGGCCGGGACATGGAACCGTCACCTCCCGGCGGCGAGGATCGACGGGGTAAAGGCCGTGATCTCCCGCCGGCGTCGCTCTTCGCTTGAAGCGGACCCCCGTGGCTGCTAGCCGCGCGGACATGTCTGTCGATGCCACAACCGTCCGCAAGATCGCGAGCCTCGCCCGGATCGCCGTGTCCGATACCGAGGTCGACGCGATGGTGCCCGAGCTCAACAACATCCTGGGCTGGATCGAGCAGCTTGGCGAGGTCGATACCGATGGTGTCGCCCCGCTGGCCGCCGTCATCCCCAACCATCTGCGCCTGCGCGACGATGTCGTCACCGACGGCAATATCCGCGACCAGATTCTCAAGAATGCGCCGCAGGCCGAACATGGCTTCTTCGCGGTGCCGAAGGTGATCGAATAGTGAGCAATCTCACGGACCTGACCGTCGCCGGCATCCGCGACGGATTCCGCAAGGGCGATTTTTCCGCGCGCGAGGTGGCCGAGGCGTTCAATGCCGCCGTGGCCGCCGGCAAGCCGCTGAACGCCTTCCTGGTCGAAACGCCGGAACATGCGCTGGCGGCCGCCGACGAGGCCGACCGCGGCCGCGCTTCGGCCGAGTTCCGCCCGCTTTCGGGCGTGCCGCTGGGCATCAAGGACCTGTTCTGCACCGCCGGATACCAGACGACGGCGGCCAGCCATATCCTGGAAGGCTTCGTGCCGACCTATGAGTCGACGATCACGGCCAAGCTGTTCGGCGCGGGCGCCGGCATGCTGGGCAAGCTGAACCTCGACCAGTTCGCCATGGGATCGTCCAACGAGACCAGCTATTACGGCAACGTCATCAGCCCGTGGCGCCGCAAGGACGGCGGCAATGCGGCGCTGGCGCCGGGCGGCTCCTCGGGCGGGTCTTCCGCCGCGGTCGCCGCGCGGATGGCGCCGGGGGCGACGGGCACTGATACCGGCGGATCGATCCGCCAGCCGGCCGCCTTCACCGGCATTTCCGGCATCAAGCCCACTTATGGCCGCTGCTCGCGCTGGGGCGTGGTGGCGTTCGCTTCCTCGCTCGACCAGGCGGGGCCGATGGCGCGCGACGTGCGCGACTGCGCGATCCTGCTGGAGGCGATGTCCGGCTTTGATCCCAAGGATTCGACCTCGCTCGACCTGCCGGTGCCGCAGTGGGAGGCGGGGCTTTCCGCCGACCTGCGCGGCAAGAAGGTGGGCATCCCGAAGGAATATCGGGTGGAAGGCATGCCGCCCGAGATCGAGGCGCTCTGGCAGCAGGGCATCGCCTGGGCCAGGGATGCGGGCGCCGAGATCGTCGAGGTTTCGCTGCCGCACACGCGCTATGCGCTGCCGACCTATTACATCATCGCGCCGGCCGAGGCCTCGTCCAACCTCGCCCGTTATGACGGCGTGCGTTACGGCGAGCGCGAGCTGCCCGACCACGCCAATCTTCAGGAAATGTATGCGGCGACCCGTGCGGCCGGCTTTGGCCCCGAGGTGAAGCGGCGCATCCTGATCGGCACCTATGTGCTGTCGGCCGGCTTCTACGACGCTTATTACACCAAGGCGCAGAAGGTGCGCGCGCTGATCGCCCGCGATTTCGAGCAGGCCTTCCAGCAGTGCGACGTGCTGCTGACGCCGACCGCGCCGTCCGCCGCCTTCGCGCTGGGCGAGAAATCCGCCGATCCGCTGGCCATGTATCTGAACGACGTGTTCACGGTGCCGGCCTCGCTCGCCGGCCTGCCGGCGATGTCGGTGCCGGCGGGGCTGGATGCGCAGGGGCTGCCGCTGGGCCTGCAGATCATCGGCAAACCGCTCGACGAGCAGGGCGTGCTGAATGCGGGCCTGGCGATCGAGCAGCGCGCCGGCTTCAACGCACGCGCGGAGAAGTGGTGGTGAACTGGCTCGGCGAGATATTTCTCCAATGCATTGGGGAAGGCCTCGTCGAAAGTTTCAGGCGTCTGAAGTTCGGACCGCGACTGCCGTCCAAACCTCAGACCCGCCACAGACAGAAAATTCTGGAACGGCGCGCCCGCGAGCGCGCGAACAGACGGAAGCATAGATGACTGAGAGCACCTACCGCATCCAGGGCGCGACGGGCGAGTGGGAGGTCGTGATCGGCCTCGAGGTCCATGCCCAGATCACGTCCAACGCCAAGCTCTTTTCCGGCGCGTCCACCCGGTTCGGTGCGGAGCCCAATGCGAACGTGTCGCTGGTCGACGCGGCGATGCCGGGCATGCTGCCGGTGCCGAACAGGGAGTGCATCCGCCAGGCGGTGCGCACCGGCATGGCGATCGACGCGCAGATCAACAAATGGTCCCGCTTCGACCGGAAGAATTATTTCTACGCGGATCTGCCGCAGGGCTACCAGATCAGCCAGCTTTATCACCCGCTGGTGGGCGAGGGCACGATCAGCATCGAGCCCGAGGAAGGCCAGGCGAAGACCATCGGCATCGAGCGCATCCATGTGGAGCAGGATGCCGGCAAGCTGATGCACGACCAGCATCCGACGCGCTCCTACATCGATCTCAACCGGTCCGGCGTGGCGCTGATGGAGATCGTCAGCCGGCCGGACATGCGGTCCCCGGCGGAAGCGGGCGCCTATCTGCGCAAGCTGCGCGCGATCCTGCGCTATGTCGGCTCGTGCGACGGCAATATGGAAGAAGGATCGATGCGCGCGGACGTGAACGTTTCCGTCCGCAAGCCGGGCGATCCGTTCGGCACGCGCACCGAGACCAAGAACGTCAATTCCGTGCGCTTCGTGATGGCGGCGATCGAGCATGAGGCGAACCGCCAGGTCGACCTGATCGAGAGCGGCGGTACGGTGGTGCGGGAAACCCGCCTGTTCGATCCCGACAAGGGGGTGACGCGGTCGATGCGGTCCAAGGAGGATGCGCATGATTACCGTTACTTCCCCGATCCCGATCTGCTGCCGCTGGAACTGGACGACGCCTTCCTGGCCGAATGCCGCGCGAGCCTGCCCGAGCTGCCCGACGCCAAGCGCGCGCGCTATGAAGGGCCGCTGGGGCTGACCCCCTATGCCGCCGGCGTGCTGACGGCGGACGTGGAGACGGCGCGCTGGTTCGAGGCGCTGCTGGCGGAGACGGCCAGGGTGCAGGGCAAGCCCGAGGCGGATGTGGCCAAGGCCGCGTCCAACTGGCTGATTTCGGACCTGTTCGGCGCGCTTAACCGGCTGGGCAAGGATATCACCGACAGCCCCGTCTCGCCCGCGCAGGGCGGGCAGCTGCTGGGGCTGGTGGCCGATGGCACGCTTTCGGGCAGCCTCGCCAAGCAGGTGTTCGAGATCATGCTGGAAACCGGCGACGATCCGGCGAAGATCGTCGAGGAGCGGGGCCTGAAGCAGACGACCGACACCGGCGCGATCGACGCGGTGATCGCGGACGTGCTGGCCGCCAATGCCGACAAGGTGGCGGAGTATCGCGGCGGCAAGGATAAATTGTTCGGCTTCTTCGTCGGCCAGACGATGAAGGCGATGGCCGGCAAGGGCAATCCGGGCGTCGTCAACGAACGGCTGAAGGCCGCGCTCGACAACTGAATGACCGCAGGTCCCGCCGCCGCCGTTGCGCCGGGGGCGGGGCCTGCCTATCTGCACTAGCGACAACGCCAGCCAAGGGATGGGGCATGACGACTTTCGACGACCGTGAACGGGCTTTCGAAGCCAAGTTCGCCCGCGACGAGGAAATGGCCTTCCGCGTGACCGCGCGGCGCAACCGGCTGGTCGCCACCTGGGCGGCCGAGCAGATGGGCCTGACGCCCGAAGAGACCGACGCCTATGCCAAGGCGGTGGTGCAGGCCGATTTCGAGGAAGCCGGCGACGAGGACGTCGTCCGCAAGCTGCTGGGCGATCTGGTTTCGGCCGGCGTGGACACCGACGAGGCGCGCATCCGCACCGCGCTGGAGGCCAAGACGATCGAAGCGCGCCGCCAGCTCATGGAAGCGCAGTAACGGCCATGCCGATGGCGGCGGAAGAGATCGAGGCGATGATCCGGGCGGCGATCCCGGATGCGCATGTCGAGATCACCGATCTCGCCGGCGATGGCGATCATTATGCGGCGCGGGTGGTGAGCGAGAGCTTCCGCGGCCTGCCCCGCCCGCAGCAGCATCGGCGCGTCTATGACGCGCTGGGCGGACGGATGGGCGGCGTGCTCCACGCGCTGCAACTCACCACCGCCACGCCCGACCGAGGAGTGTGAGATGAGTGACGACGTGCAGGCCCGCATCGCGGATGCTGTAAATTCCGCCGACGTTCTGCTTTTCATGAAGGGCACGCCGCTTTTCCCGCAATGCGGCTTTTCCAGCCGGGCGGTGGCGATCCTCGACCATCTGGGCGTGGAATATGCCACGGTGGACGTGCTGCAGGACCAGGGCATCCGCCAGGGCATCAAGGAATTTTCCGACTGGCCGACCATCCCCCAGCTTTACGTGAAGGGCGAGTTCATCGGCGGTTCGGACATCATGATGGAAATGTACGAGGCCGGCGAGCTGGCCGACCTGCTGGACCAGAAGGGCATCGCCCGCGCGGCCTGAACAAGCGGGCATGGCGGCGGCGTGGGGGCGTCGCCCTTGCCCAACGGGCATGGCCAACTGACCTTTTGAACCATCGCCGGGGGGGCCAAGCGTGACTAGCGTGAGGCCATGGCGACACAGCCCGCATTCGGAGACCTGCTGCGCGACTGGCGCGGCCATCGGCGGATGAGCCAGGGGGACCTGGCCCAGGATGTCGGCGTATCGCCGCGCCACCTGAGCTTCGTGGAAACCGGCCGCGCCCGGCCCAGCCGCCGGCTGGTGCTGCGGCTGGCCCAGCGGCTGCGGCTGCTGCCCCGCGAATGCAACGCGCTGCTGGCCGCCGCCGGCTTCGCCCCGATCTTTCCCGAACATGCGCTGGACGATCCGGCCCTGGCCCCGGCCCATAAGGGCATCGAGCGGCTGCTGCTCTGCGTCGATCCCTTTCCCGCCTTCGCGGTCGACCGGCACTGGACGCTATTGCGCGCCAATCCCGGTTTCGAAATGCTGATGGCGGGCGTTTCGCCGGAACTGCTGGCGCCGCCGGTGAACCTCCTGCGGCTCTATCTGCACCCCGCCGGCATGGCGCCGCGGATCGTGAACCTGGCGGAATGGAAGGCGCATGTCTGCCGCCGGGTGGAATTGCAGATCGACGCCACCGACGATCCCGTGCTGATCGACCTGCTGGCCGAATGCCATGCCTATCCGGCGCCCGCGCCGGGCAGGCGGCCGATCGCGGCGGCCGTGGCGGTGCCCTTGGTGATCGATGGCGATGGCGGGCGCCTTTCGCTGATCGGCACGACGACCACCTTCAGCGCGCCGATCGACGTGACGCTGGCGGAAATCGTGGTGGATGCGTTCCTGCCGGGGGATGCGGCCACGGCCCTTGCGCTGGGCGGCACCATGCCCGGCGCCGATCCGGCGGTGAAGGGCGGGGGCAGCGCGAGACCGGAACACCAGCGCAGCCCCCGCCGCTTCATCATGCGGGAACAATTGGAACGCGGATAATCCAGCAGGATGCGTGCCAGAAGGGAATTTCCCGATTTTCCCTAGTCACACGATGGTTGACGATCCCTCAACCAAGGGGCGATTCGTAAGATATCCCGACACTTCTTGCGATGGGACTTCAAATCCGCGCCGCGCGATGCCACATGGCCGGCATGGACGATCAGAATCCCGGTGTGGCGCAGGACCTGCATCCGCTGGTGCGGCGCGTGCTGGCGCCGAATCCGTCCGCTTTCTCCTATCACGGCACCCAGACCTATATCGTCGGGCACGGCGAGGTGGCGGTGATCGATCCCGGCCCCGACATCGCCGATCATATCGCCGCGATCCTGACGGCGACGGCGGGCGAGACGATCCGCTACATCGTCTGCACCCACACCCATAACGATCACAGCCCGGCGGCCGCCCCGTTGAAGGCGCTGACCGGTGCCGGGATCGTCGGCTGCGCGCCGCTGGTGCTGGACGACAGCGGCCCGCGCGCCGACGCCGCGTTCGACCGCACCTACGCCCCCGACCGGATATTGGCGGACGGCGAGGCGCTTTCCGGCCCCGGCTGGACGCTGGAGGGGGTGGCGACGCCGGGCCATACCTCCAACCATCTCTGCCTGGCGCTGCCGGAGGCGAATGCGCTGTTCACCGGCGATCATGTGATGGGCTGGTCCACCACCGTCATTTCCCCGCCGGACGGCGACATGGCCGATTATATGGCGAGCCTGGAAAAGCTGATGGGCCGGGACGACGCCATCTATTACCCCGCCCATGGCGATCCGGTGGAACGGCCCCAGCGCTTCGTGCGCAGCCTGATGGGGCATCGCAAGCAGCGCGAAGGGCAGATATTGCGCCTGCTGGGCGAGGGCGAGAAGCCGGTGCCGGCGATGGTGGAGAAAATGTATGTCGGGCTCGATCCCCGGCTGGTGCAGGCGGCCGGCCGATCGGTGCTGGCCCATCTGATCGATCTGGAGCGGCGGGGCGTGGTGGTGCGCACGGGCGAGGAAAGCTGGGCGCGCGCGGCGTGACCGGCCGCACGACCAGATGGATCGCCGCGGTGGCCGCGGTGGCGATCGTGGCGGCTGCCGCCGGCTGGTTCGGCGCGCGACGCATCGCCGGCGCCTTCAACCCCGATCCGGTCTCCATCGCCAGCGTCAGCCTGGAATCGATGCGCGAGCAGAACCGGCTGGTGGTGTTCGCCGCGCGCTATGTGGCGGTGGTGACGTCCACCCAGAGCCGCTTCGGCCTTTCCGCGCGCAAGACGCTGATCATGCCGGGCAATGTCCGCTACGAGATCGATCTGGGGGCGCTGAGCCCCAGGGACGTGCGCTGGAACGCGGCGACGCGGCGCCTGACCGTCACGCTGCCGCCGCCCGCCGTGGCGGGGCCGGAGGTGGATATGGCCGCGATCCGGGAATATGATGGCGGCGGTGTGCTGATGGCGCTGAGCGATGCCGGGACGGCGCTGGATGCCGCCAACCGCCAGGCGGCGCAGGCCGAGCTGCTGCGCCAGGCGAAGGGCGCGCTGCCGATGCGGCTGGCGCGCGATGCCGGGCGCCGCGCGGTGGAGCGCAGCTTCGCCATGCCGCTGGCCGCCGCCGGGCTGGACCCCGCGGTGACGGTGCGTTTCGCCGACGAGCCGGCCGCGAGCGATGGCGAGAGGATGGACGGATCGCGATCGCTGGAAGAGATATACGGTTTGAACGACAATCAGAACGCGCGTCCGCAAAGAGGAACGAGACCATGAATGCCCCCAATCTGAGCCTCGCCGGGCTGGACCTGCGCGCGGAGATCGAACGGCTGCGCAAGGAGCGCAACGCCGTGATCCTGGCCCATTATTACCAGACGCCCGATATTCAGGACCTGGCCGATTTCGTGGGCGACAGCCTGGACCTGAGCCGCAAGGCGGCGGACACCAGCGCCGATGTGATCGCGTTCTGCGGCGTGCGCTTCATGGCCGAGGTCGCCAAGATATTGAGCCCGGAAAAGACGGTGATCCTGCCGGACATGGATGCCGGCTGCTCGCTGGAGGATAGCTGCCCGCCGGAACAGTTCGCCAGGTTCCGCGCGGCGCACCCCGATCATATCGCCATCACCTACATCAACTGCTCGGCGGCGGTGAAGGCGCATTCGGACATCATCGTCACCAGTTCCTCGGCGGAAAAGATCCTGTCGCAGCTGCCGATGGACCAGAAGATCATCTTCGCGCCCGACAAGAATCTGGGCGCCTATTTCAACCGCAAGACCGGGCGCGACATGCTGCTGTGGCCGGGCGCCTGCATCGTCCACGAGGCGTTCAGCGAGACCGAGCTTCTGAAGCTGAAGGCGCAATATCCCGACGCGCCGGTCGCGGCGCACCCGGAATGCCCGGCCTATATCCTGGATCATGCCGACGAGGTGGGATCGACCCGCGCGATCCTGGAATTCGCGCTGGCGAGCCCGGCCGAGACGATCATCGTCGCCACCGAGCCGCATATCATCCACCAGATGGAGAAAGCGGCGCCACACAAGAAGTTCATCGGCGCGCCGGGCGCGGACGGCAACTGCAACTGCAACATGTGCCCCTACATGGCGCTCAACACCATGGAGAAGCTCTATATCGCGCTGCGCGACATGGAGCCGCGCATCGAGCTGGACGAGGCGACCCGCATCGCCGCCAAGCGGCCGCTCGACCGGATGCTGGCCATGGCCAGCGGCACGGTGGGGCTGGGCGACCTTGGCCTGCGCGTGACGGGAGACTGACGCCCCTCTCCCTTTCAAGGGAGGGGCCGGGGGGCGGGCGACGCTGCTCGATGCCCGCCGCCTTTCCGCAAGCTCACTCACCCCCTGGCCCCCGCCCTTGAAAGGGAAGGGGGAATGAGGTTTCGAAATGCCCTTCACCCTGCCCGATTTCGATCTCGACGCCTTCGTGCGGTCCACGCTGGCCGAGGATCTGGGGGAGGCGGGGGACATCACCTCCGCCGCCGTCATCCCCGCCGATGCGATGTTTGCGGGCGTGATGGCGAGCCGCGATGCGATCGCCGTGGCGGGGCTGCCGCTGGCCGAGGCCTTCTTCCGCGCGCTGGATCCCGAGGTGGAGATCGAGACGCTGGTGGAGGAGGGCGCCAAGGTCGCGGCGGGCACCGATCTGATGCGGCTGAAGGGCCGGGCGCGGGCGCTGCTGACGGCGGAGCGATCGGCGCTCAACACCGCGCAGCATCTGACCGGCATCGCCACGCTGACGCGGACCTATGTGGATCGCATCGCCGGCACGGGCGCGACGCTGCTCGATACCCGCAAGACCATCCCCGGCCTGCGCGTGCTGGAGAAATATGCGACGCGGATGGGCGGGGCGACCAACCACCGCATGGGCCTGTGGGATGCGGCGATGATCAAGGACAATCATGTCGCGGTGGCGGGCGGCGTGGGCGAGGCGGTTCGGCGCGCCAGGGCGGCGGGCATCGCATCGATCATCGTGGAGGTGGACCGGATCGACCAGATCGAGCCGGCGATCGCCGCCGGGGCCACCCATCTGCTGCTCGACAATATGGACCCGGCGACCCTGCGCGGCGCGGTGACGCTGGTGGGCGGGCGCGTGCCGACCGAGGCATCGGGCGGGGTGCGGCTGGAGACGATCCGCGCCATCGCCGAGACGGGCGTGACCTATATTTCCGTCGGGCGGTTGACCCAGTCGGCGCCGGCCGCCGATATCGGGCTGGATTTCAAGGCCGCCTGACCGGCGGCGGCAGGCGGGGGATGGCGATGCGGCGCTTGGCGGCGGGCGGAATGCTGGGAATGGCGATGCTGGCGGTGCCGCCGGCGGCGCTGGCGCAGGCGCGCGATTGCCGGGTGCCGGCGGTGCTGCCGCGTCCGGCGATCGACGGGCCGGATGCCGGCCAGCCGAGGCGGGACATACCGACCGGCGGCTATACGCTGGCGATGAGCTGGTCCCCCCAATATTGCCGCACGCGGACGAACAGCCCGGCCGATCGATTCCAGTGCGGCGACGGGGGCGACCGCTTCGGCTTCACCCTCCACGGGCTTTGGCCGGACGGGCGGGGCGAGCAATGGCCGCAATATTGCCGGCCGGCGGCGCTGCTGCCCGAAAAGGTGATCCGCGCCAATCTGTGCGCCACGCCCTCCGTGCAGCTGCTTCAGCACGAATATGCCAAGCACGGCACCTGCATGAACATGCCGCCGGAAGCCTATTTCCGCACCTCGACCGGCCTCTACGGCAAGTTGCGCTTCCCCGACATGGCGACGCTTTCGCGGCAGCCGGGGCTCAACGCCCGCAAGCTGGCCGAGGCGCTGGCAGCCGCCAATCGCGGCACCGACGCATCGATGTGGCGGATCGCCACCACGCGCGGCGGCTGGCTGGACGAGGTGCGGCTGTGCCTGGACATGGGCCTGAAGCCCAAGAGGTGCCGCGCGTCCGAGCAGGGGGCCAAGCCGAAGGAAACCGTCAGGATCTGGCGGGGCGGCCGCAGATAGGCTTTCAGCGCTCCCCGTCCGGCCCGCCGCTTACCGACAGCATCCGCCAGCCGTCATCGGTGCGGCGGTAGATTTCCGTCCAGCGGCCGGCGATGCAGGCGGGGCCGCCATCGGCCTCGACATCCGCTTCGTAGAGCGCGCCTTCGACCGCTGACGCCTGCCGGGCGACCGCGAGATCCCACATGCGGACGACATGATCCCACGGCGCCTGCCCTTCGGAATCCGGCGGGGCGCTGTGGGGCCGATCCGCCATGGCCGGTCAGCGCCGGGGCATATCGATCGTGACGGTGCCGGGATGATGCTTTTCCAGGTGGCGCTTGATGATCTTCAGGTTGCGGCTGTTGGAACGATAGAAGAAGTCGAACGCATCGCCGACCATCGGCACCGCGCCCAGCAGCGTATCCACGCCCACATTGGCGGCCATCCGCGCGAGCTGGAACTTCGACATGCCGAGGTTGCGCGCTTCCCACACGATCCACGCGCCCATCATCGCGGTGATGACATCGCCCACCACCGGCACGAGGCCGACGATGAAATCGAGGCCCACCGGCTGGCGGACGCCGGGGATGACGATGATCCGTTCCAGCAGCGCCTCCATCGCCTCGATCCGCGCACGCACGGATGCGGGATCGCGGCCCATGCCGGCAAGCGCGGCGACATCATCGAAACGGGGCGGGGATATGGCCATCAAATTCTCCTGTCCCGCGCATGTAGGGGGGCGGGGCCGGGATTCCATCCCGGCGGCCTTTCAGCGGCGATCCGGGCGGAGATGGTTGAGCGGATGGACCCCGCGCGCATTTTCCTGGAACTGGACGAGCGCGGGCGCCACCAGCGACCAGCGCAGCGGCATGGCCAGCGGGATGAACGGCACCACCCGCGCCAGCCGCGCATCGGCATCCGCCAGCGTCAGGTTGCGTTCGGCCAGCGCCGGCACCTTGCGCGCGGCATCCATCAGCCGGTCCGCCTCCTCGCTGCAGAGCGCCGCGCGATCGCAGGCAAATTCGCGCAGATACCAGGAGCCGCTGTCGGCGGGCGCCACCCTGTCCACCAGCCGGAGATCGGCATCGTCCTTCATGCCGACCATCTCCGCCTCCACCCCGATCGCCCGCCAGTCGGCGCGGATCAGCGAGAAGAGCAGGCGCGAGCCCGGCCCCGGCGGCAAGGCGACGCGGACGCGGGGGGCGGCGCCGCCATTCTGCTGGCGCCAGGCGCCGACCGCGCCGGCGGCGAGGATGCGGCGTCCGGCGAGCGGTATATCCGCCCAGCCCGGCGCGGTGGGGGCGGGGAGATCGGCGATGCCGCCCGGCACCAGGGTCAGCGCGCTGCGCCAGCCCTTGACCGCGAAGGCGTTGACCAGCCGGTCGCGGTCGACCGCCATCGACAGCGCACCGCGCATTTCCGGCGTGGCGAGGAAGCCCCTGGCCTCGACGATCTGCAATCCGAACAGGCCGGCGACGGGATCGAAGCGCAGGATATTGGCGGGAAGGCCGGCGGCGCGGGCGACGGCGAGGTCCTGATAGCGGCCGCCGAGGACGAGCTGGGCGCCGCCGGCCTGGAAACGGGCGACCGCGAGCGCGGCGCGTTCGCCGCGCAGCCGGATGCGCTCGCGATCGGCGGCGGTGTCCTCCTCGTCTTCTTCCCCGGCCTGCTCGGCCCCGGCGGGGCGGAGGAGGATCGTGCCCGCGCCGCGCCCGTCGATCGCAAGCGGGCCGCTGCCGCCGCGTGACCGCGACAGGATCAGCCCCATTTCCGGCTGGGCGAGGAGCTGGAGCAGGGTGGGGCGCGGCGCGGCCAGGCGAATCTCGACGACTTCCGGCGTGACGGCGACGACCTCGTCGATCGCGCCCAGCACGGGCTTCAGCGGGTTGCGGCTGGGCCGGGCGATGGCGACGCGCAGGCGGCGGGCGACGTCCTCGGCCTTGATCCCGGCGGCATCGTCGATGCGGAAGGTGTAATAGAGGCCGTCGTCCGAAACGTCCCAGCGGATCGCGGCGGCGGGCTCGATCTGGCCGGTGCCGTCGAAGCGGATCAGGCCCTGCGCCGTTGCGCCGACCAGCACGGCATCGGCATCGGCAAGCGGCTTCTGGTTGGGATCGACGATCACGGGTTCCGCGCCGATGACGCTGACGTCGATCGGGCCGTCATCGCCCCCCCGGCCGGAACAGGCCGCGAGCGCGAAAAGCAGGATGGCGGGAAGCAGGCGCGCCGTCATCGCTTCAGCCCCAGCGTGCGGGTGGGATGCACATTGGCCGGATTGTCCCGCCAGCCGGCGACGCGCGGCGCCACCAGCGCGCGGCTGACATAGAAATAGATCGGCAGCACCGGCGCGTCCGCCATCAACACGGCCTCGGCCGCCCGCATCGCGCGGGCGCGGCGGGCGGGATCGGGTTCGGCGATGGCGGCGTCATAAGCGGCATCGTAGCGCGGATTGGCATAGCCGGAATAGTTGATCGGCCCGGCATCGGATCGATGGACGGCTAGAAAATTCTCGGGCGCGGCGAGATCGGCGATCCAGCCCGAGCGGGCGAGGGTGAAATCGCCGCGCCGCATCGCCGAGAAATGGAGCGTCGCCTCGCTGTTGAGCAGCCGCGCCTCCACCCCCAACGGGCGCCACATCGCGGCGAGCGCGATGGCGACGCGGCGATGATCGGCATCGCTGTTGAAGCGGATGTCGAAGACCAGCGGGCGGCGCGGGCCATAGCCGGCTTCGGCCAGAAGCGCGGCCGCGGCGGCCAGGCGCCGTTCCTTCGGCCAGTCCGCCCAGGCCGGATGATAAGCAGGCAGGCCATCGATCCCGGCGGGCACGACGCCCCAGGCCGGTGGCGTGCCGATCGCCATCAGCGGGCCGGCGATCCAGCGGCGGTCGACCGCGAGGTTGAGCGCGCGGCGGACGCGGATGTCGTCGAAGGGCGGGTGGCGGAGGTTGAAGGCGAAATAATAACTGCCGTTATAGGGGGCGACATGGGCAGCGTCCGGCAGCTCGCGGCGAATCCAGTCCAGCCGGGTGGAGGGGAAATCGGCGGTGGTATCGGCCGCGCCGGCCCGGAACATGCGGAGCGCGGTGAGCCGATCGGGCACGGGGCGCCATTCGACCGCGCGGATCGGTGGCGGGGCATCATGCCAGGCGGGATTGGCTTCCAGCCGCATCGCATCGTTGAGCGTCCACGCCGTCATCCGATAGGCGCCGGAGGTGACGAGCGGCCGTTCCGCCGTCCAGCCATCGCCCAGCGCCGCGATGCGATGCACGGGCAGCGCCGCCATGGCGGGATGGGCGAGCAGGGCGGGCAGCGCGGCGAACGGGTGGCGCAGGCGGATGACGACCGTGCGCCCTTCGCCCGCGACGTCGGCGATGGCGGCGAAGAGCGGGGCGTTGGGCGATGCCGTGCGCGGATCGACGAGGCGGGCGTGGACGGCCGCGAAGGTGGCGGGCGTGATCGGTTCCCCGTCGGAGTAACGCAGGCCGGGGCGCAGCGGGAAACGCCAGACCAGGCCGTCCGCCGATGTCGTCCAGCCGGTGGCGAGGCCGGGTTCGGGCTGGCCCGCGGCATCGAATCGGGTAAGCCCTTCGAACAGATCGGCGGCGACGCGGACCGAGGACAGTTCGGATGCCTTGTGCGGATCGACGCTTTTCGCCTCGGTATCGGAAAGGCGGACGATGGTGTCGGCCGGGGGCGGCGTGCCCGCCTTGCGCGGGGATCCGCAGGCCAGCGGCAGGGCCAGCAGCGCCACGGCCGCGAACCTCCAGGCCAGCCGGCCGCACCGATCAGACAATCCCGTCACCCCATCCGGACTAGCCCAATCGCGCCCCTTCATGAAGGCCATCCGCCCCCCGAAAATGAAGGTTAACGCGACCATTGCCATCAAGAGTGGGCCAAAGTGCCCCGTAACCGCGAAAATTCAGCACTTGGGGGGATGACATCCACGAAAAACTCGGGCAGCGGAGCGACAGGATTCAGCAGAAAGGAACATCATGAACAGCACCGATCTCGCCGACGGCATCGCCAAGACCCAGGGCCTGACCAAGGCGCAGGCCAAGGCGATCGTCGATCAGGTCCTGCAGGCGATCACCGATGCGGCTGTCGCCGGCGAGGAAGTGTCGCTGCCGGGCTTCGGCAAGTTCAAGGTTCAGGCCCGTCCGGAGCGCGAAGGCCGCAACCCGCGCACCGGCGAGACGATGAAGATCGCGGCTTCGAAGAAGCTGGGCTTCCAGCCGGCGAAGGCGCTGCGCGACGCGCTGAACGCCTGAGCGGCCTTAACGGCTGAAGCAGAAAGGGGCGTCCCGATCGGGGCGCCCCTTTTTTATCGTGGCCTTTTTATCCGGGAGGACGGGCCGGCTTATTCGTGGCCGAGCACGAAATCCCTGAGCGCGCGGGCATCATGCAGCGCATTGTGCGGCACGCGGCTGTTCATCGCGGTCGAAAAGCCGGGACTGCGGCGGAATTCGAAGCCGAGGCTGCCGACATCGACGATCTCCGCCGGGCCGGTGAGCAGCAGGCGGCAGAAGAGCGCGATATCCTCCGGCCAGTCGGCGACGATCAGCGGATCGCGATCGCCGGCCAGGAAGGCCGCGACCTCGTGCGCGGCGGTGGCCGCGTCGACATGGTTGGCAAGCGCCTGCGGCACGCTGTCCAGATAGGGCACGACGTTGCGGGCCACCCAGGGATGCACCTCCTCCGGCAGCGGCAGGACGGCATAATATTCCTGGTCGCCATATTCGGGGACGAGGCCGATGCTGATCAGCGCGCCGCCGAAGCCGTTGAATTCGGTATCGAGGAAATAGCGCATCAGCCCGCCCCGCTGGTGACGGCGGCACGGGCGAGGGTGTGGATTAGCGCGCGGAAGCGGGCAAGCTCCGCCGGATCGGCCGGATCGTAGGTGCGGCCTTCGCCCAGCAACCGGGCGTTGCAGACATAGAAGATCGCGCCGGCGGCGACGCCGTTCAGGATCATCATCGCTGGGACAGGACGGAAATGGCCGGCCTCGACGCCCGCGGCGACGATCGCCTCGATGTCGCGCAGCGCCGTTTCGGAAAATTCGATCGGGTTGCCGGCGCGCGGGCCGACATCGGCGATCAGGCGCTGGATGATCCGGGCGGCGGTGGGCCGCGCGACCATGAAATCCAGCCAGGCATCGAGAAGCGCGAGCAGCCGCGCCATCGGATCGGTGACGCCGGCGGTGTGGGCGACGACATAAGCGTGCATCGAGGCGAAGATATCCGCCTCCACCGCGTCATAAAGCTCCTGCTTGCCGGGGAAATGATAGACGATCGACGGGCGCCTGATGCCGACGGCCAGCGCCACATCCTCCAGCCGGGCGGCGGCATAGCCCTGTTCGGCGAAGACGACCTCGGCCGCATCGAGGATCGATTGCCGGGTGGCATCCCCGCGCGCCTGCCGGACCGGTTCCCTGATCGATTTCATGTTCCCGCCTTTAGGCCCCGTGCCCGGCCCGGCGCAATGGCGGCCGCCCGAAAGAAGGATGGCCGTAACGCGATCGTCATTCAGCGCCTCTGGGGGCTTTCAATTCTACCTACATGTAGGTAGAAAAGCCGGCGCATGAAGGGAAGCGGAATCATCCGCCGGCATCGCGAAATCCAGCTCCAAGGGGGAGGAATAAATGTTCTGTCAAATGCTTATCCGGTCCAGCCTGTGCGCCCTGATGGCATCGGCGGCCTGGGCGCCGGCCATGGCGCAGGAGGCGCCGGCCGACGGCGTGGAGGATATCGTCGTCACCGCGCAGAAGCGGGAGGAATCGCTCCAGGACACGCCGATCTCGATCGCGGCCTTCACCGCGCGGGATCTGGAGAGCAAGCAGATCACCGGCCTGGTCGATCTGCGCGCCAACGTGCCCAACCTCCAGCTCACCCCCCATCCCAACAGCGCGGCGACCACCCAGATCTTCATGCGCGGCGTGGGGCTGAGCGACGACCAGATCACCCAGGATGGCGGCGTGGCCGTCTATATGGACGGCGTCTATGTCGCGCGCAGCCAGGGGCAGGCGCTGGAAGTGGCCGAGCTGGAGCGCGTGGAGGTGCTGCGCGGGCCGCAGGGCACGCTCTACGGCCGCAACGCCACCGGCGGCGCGATCAACTTCATCACCCGCAAGCCCGACCTCGGCAGCTTCGGCTTCAAGGGGCAGGTGACGCTGGGCAATTATGACAATCGCCGCTTCAAGGGATCGGTGAACGTGCCGATCGGCGATCGGCTGGCGGCGCGGCTTTCCTACGCCAACATCCAGCAGGACGGCTTCATCCGCAATCCGGGCACCGGCGTGAAGCGCTGGGGCGACAAGGATCGCTGGGCGATGCGCGCGGACGTGCTGTGGGAAGCGACCGATGCGATCAGCCTGCGCTACAGCTATGATCGTTCGCAGATCGACGACACGCCCGTCTATGTCGCGCTTTCGCCCTTCCACCCGCTGACGGTGCCGCGGCCGAAGGAGGGCAGCCCGGCGGTGCGCGATCTGCTGCCCAATGACGTGACCTCGCAGGGACACAGCCTGATCGCCGCATGGGAGGCATCCGACGCGCTGACGGTGCGTTCGATCACCGGCTATCGCAAGCTCGATAACTTCCAGAACCAGGATTACCTCACCGGCGCGCTGGGGCCGTTCCCCCTTCAGAAGAATCAGAGCCGCGCCAGGCAGGACCAGTGGAGCGAGGAGCTGCAACTGGTGGGCGACGCGCTGGACGGCGGCCTCGAATATGTGGCCGGATTCTATTATTTCTCCGAAAGCGGCAGCAATTTCAGCAACAGCTACAGCCCGCCGACGCTGACGCGCAGCTTCACCCGCGCGACGATCGACAATGAATCCTACGCCCTGTTCGGCCAGGCGACCTTCACGCCCGAATGGCTGGACCGGAAGCTGCACCTGACCGTGGGCGCCCGGCAGAGCTGGGACCAGCGCGCTGCGACGCTGACGCGCCAAACACAGGTGAACGACGGCCCGATCACGCCCATCCCCGGCGTGGGCGACGGCGACCGCAAGTTCAAGGATTTCAGCCCGAGCTTCGTGATCGCCTATGACGCGGCCGAGGGCGTGAACGTCTACGCCAAGGCGGTGAAGGGATATAAGAGCGGCGGCTACAACATCCGCGCCAGCTCGATCACGCGGTTCGACGACGGCTTCGGATCGGAAACGCTCTGGTCCTACGAGGCCGGGCTGAAGGGCCAGTTCCTCGACAACCGGCTGCGCCTCAACATCGCGGGCTTCGTTTCGAAATACAAAGACATCCAGATCAACGTCCAGTCGGACCCGACCAACGTCCGCATCACCGACGTGCTGAATGCCGGCAAGGCGACGGTGAAGGGCATCGAGGCGGACATCACCCTGCAGCCGGTGCGCGCGCTGCGCGTGACGGTGAATTACGGCTATCTCGACGCGAAATATGACGAGATCATCAACGCGGCGGGCGATGACATTTCCGATATCTACCGCTTCACCAACGCGCCCAGGCACACGCTGGCGGCCGATCTGCGCTACGATCTGCCGCCGCTGCCGATCGGCATGCTTTCGGCCAACGTGAACTACACGATGCAGAGCGACAAGTTCACCAACGCCACCATCGACAACGGCAAATATATCGTCGGCGACTATGGCCTGCTGAACGCGCGGCTGACGCTTTCCGACATTCCGGGGGTGAAGGGCGCGCGGATCGGCCTGTGGGGCCGCAACCTCACCGACAAGGAATATTATGTGATGCAGTTCAACATCGGCCGCCCCGGCGCGCTGTTCGGCGAGCCGCGCACCTATGGCGTCGACCTCAGCTTCGAATTCTGAGGAGGATAGCGATGGGATATGCACGCATTCTCGCGGGGCTGGCGGCGCTTTCGATGGCCGGTGTCTCGATCGCGGCGGGGCCGGCGGCGGATTATCGCCCCGGCCCGGCCAAGGTGGCGCGGACCGAGCGCCCGTTCGGCGGCGGCGCGGGCGAGTTCCGCTTCGTCGTGGTGGGCGATCGCACCGGCAAGCACCGGCCCGGCGTGTTCGAGGGCGCGCTGGCCGAGGTGGACAGGCTGCGCCCCGATTTCGTCATCAACATCGGCGACCTGATCGAGGGCAATACCGAGGATCAGGCCCAGATCGACACGGAATGGGCGGAGATGCAGGCGGCGACCAGCCGGCTCGGCATCCCCTTCTTCTACGTGCCGGGCAACCATGATCTGACCAACGAGGTGATGCGCGCCGACTGGCGGCGCCGGCTGGGCGCGGATTATTACAGCTTCACCTACAAGGGCGCCCTGTTCCTGGTGCTGAACACCGAGGACCCGCCCCAGCCGAAGATCGCGCGGCTGAAGCTGTTCCAGCAATATGGCGCGGAGGCGATGGGCAAGGTGTTCCACGCGCTGCAGGGCGATCCCGCGGAGGCCCGCAGGCTTTTCGCCAGCGATCCCACGCTGGCCGAGCTGGCGGAGAAGGTCCAGGGATCGGAGAATGTGGCGTTCAGCGCCGATCAGGTGAAGATGGTGCGCGAGGCGCTGGCGCGGAACCCGAAGCCGCGCTGGACCTTCGTGCTGATGCACCGCCCCGCGTGGAAGGTGGATTCGCCCGCCTTCCGGGAGATCGAGGCGATGCTGAAGGACTGGCCCTATACGGTGCTGGCCGGCCATTATCACAAATATGCCTATGACCGGCGCGACGGCCGCGACTACATCCAGCTCGGCACCACCGGCGGCATGCCGGGCGCCGCCGGGGACGATCCCGCCGTGGTGGATCATGTGATGTGGATTTCCGTGGCGGAGGGGGAGCCCCGGATCGTCAACATCCGGCTGGACGGCTTCTTCGACAAGCAGGGGCCGGCCAGGGCGGCCGCTCCCGCCGAGGCGGCGCCCGCAAATCCCTGACTATCGCGATAGGGCCGGCGGGTGGATCAGGGCCATGAAATCCGCCCCTTCCCCCGCGACAGGCCCCGCCGGCTCCGCCATCATCGCCGGAGAAAAGGGGACCGGCCGACCCATGAAAGGACATGCAATTGGAAGGAATGACTGAATGACGCTTGCACCCGCGCTGGGATCCCCCGCCAGCCCCGTGATCGTGACCGGCGGCGCATCCGGCATCGGGCTCGCCTGCGCCCAGGCGCTGGCCGCCGTGGGCCGCCCCGTGGCCCTGTGGGACATCAACGGCGCTAAGGCGGTCGATGCCGCCGCCGCCATCACCGCAGCCCATGGCGTCGCCGCCATCGGGGTCGCCGCCGACCTGCGCGATCTGGGCGCCATCGGCCCGGCGCTGGACGCCAGCCGCGCCGCCATCGGCGCGCCGGGGGGGCTGGTGCACGCCGCCGGCGTGGTCGACACCGCGTCGATCGACGGGCTGACGCAGCAGAGCTGGGACGAGGGCATCGCCATCCATCTGCGGTCGCTGGCCTTCATCACCCAGGCCATCCATGCCGATCTGAAGGCGCAACCGGGATCGGCCATCGTGGCGATCGCATCGATCAACGCCACGCTCGGCAATGCCATGAACCCGATCTACAGCGCGGCCAAGGGCGGCATCCTCTCGCTCGTCCGGTCGATGGCCGATCGGCTGGCGCGGGACGGCATCCGCGTCAATTCGGTTTCGCCGGGGCAGATCCGCACGCCGATGATGCAGCCGGCGCTCGATGCGCTGCCCGAACGCTGGTTCGAAAACCGCATCCTGCTCGACCGGGTCGGCCAGCCGGAGGAGATCGGCCGCGTCGTGCGCTTCCTGCTTTCGGACGAGGCAAGCTATGTCACGGCGGCCGAAATCGTCGTGGACGGCGGCAATATCTCATCCCAGCGGGTGTGAAATAAGCAAGAGGAGAGGGGAATGACGGATCAGCAGGCGAGGCGCGCGGGGACATTCCGCGCGGCGATCGCGCTGGCGCTGGCGGCGGCGCTGCCGGCGCTCGCGGGTTGCGCGGGCACGGCGGCGGAGCGGCCGGCGGCCGCCGCCGACCAGCGGCAGAGCGGCGTCATTCCCTTCACCGCCGCCGCCGTGGCGCAGGAGGATGGGGGCTATCACCTGCGCTGGACCGCGCCGGGGGCCGGCAAGGTGACCGTCTATGCCGGGCACGATCCGGCGGCGATCCCGCGCGACAGGGCCGTGGGGCAGGGCGGGGCGGACGGCGACCTGCGCGTTTCCGGGCTCGAGCCGGGGCGGCGCTGGTTCTTCGCCCTGGTGCCCGATCAGGGCGCGCCGCTGGTGGTGGCCGATCGCGGGCTGCACCTGCCGACGGCCCATAATCTGCGCGACATAGGCGGCTATCGCACCGCCGACGGCCGCTGGGTGAAGATGGGGCTGATCTACCGATCGGACCAGCTCGACAGGTTGAGCGATGCCGATCTGGCGGCGATGGGGGAGGGCGGCCTCGGCATCCGCCTGGTGGCCGACCTGCGCACCGCGAGCGAGCGCCAGCGCGAGCCCGATCGCCTGCCGGCGGGCGCCGAGCCGATCGTGCTGGACGTGGCGGCGGACAGCAAGGGCACGCTGGGCGGCGACATGCGCAAGGCGGGCGAGGCGATCGCCGCCGGCAAGGGCGCCGAGATGCTGGTGGCGGCCAATCGGGATTTCGTGTCGCTGGATAGCGCGCGGACATCCTATCGCGCGCTGCTGGAGAAACTGGAGGCGCCGGAGGCCGGCCCCACGCTCTACCACTGCACCGCCGGCAAGGACCGCACCGGCTGGGCGACGGCGGTGATCCTGACCCTGCTCGGCGTGCCGCGCGAGACGGTGATGGCCGATTATCTCGCCAGCAACGACTATCTGCGCGCCAAGAATGAGGCGACCTATGCCATGCTGGCCAAGGCGGCCGGGGCGGGGCCGCTGCCCGGCGGGCTCGATCGGGCGAAGCTGGAGCCGGTGCTGGGCGTGCGGCCCGAATATCTCCAGGCGGCGTTCGACGAGGTGGAGCGGGCTTATGGTTCGTTCGACGCTTATGTGAAGAATGGCCTGGGCCTGAGCGACGCTGATGTGGCGGCGCTGAAGGCGCGTTACCTTACCGGCCTGCCTTCCTGACCTGATCCCGCCGGACTTTCCCGAAACGGCCATCCGATCAACAGTCGGATGGCCGTTTTCGTGATCCCGGATCATCTTGTATGCCGTATAATATATGGCATAGAGAAAAGATGATCCGGGCGATGATTCCATGACGGCGCAGCCTTTGAAGGGCGATGCGCGCAGGGGGCGGCGGCCCCGGCATTCGCGCGAGGCGATCCTCGCCGCGGCGGTCGAGCTGATGGAGCGGCAACCCGACGCGCCCTTCTCGCTCAACGCGCTGGCCCGCGAGCTGGGCGTGACGCCGATGGCGATCTACACCTATTTCGGCAGCAGCAACGATCTGCTGCAGGCGCTGACCGAGCATGTGCTGAAGGGGCTGGTGATCCCGGTGGCGGAGGATGCGACGCCCGCCGAGGCGATCGCCGCCTGGTGCCACGCGGTGCGCGCCTTCTTCCTCAACCATCCCCCCCTCATCACCATGCTGACCTGGGAGGGCGGCCAGGCATCGATCGCGTGGCTGGATCGCACGCTGGTGCTGGTCGAGGCGCTCCGGCGGCTGGGGCTGGAGGGCGATGCGCTTTCCCGCGCCGTGCTGTGGGTGTGGGGCGTCATCATGAGCGGGATCAACCTGGAACTGCACAATCGCGCGGCGCGATACCGGATCGCGCCGGAGGCGGTGGAGGAGATCGACCCCCGCGTGCGCGAACCCATCCGCACGATGATCGGGATGGTCGAGCGGCCGGGGCATTTCGACGATTTCTACGATTATCAGGTGGCGCGGCTGATCGATGCGATCACCGCCATGACGGCGGCGCCATCAGGGGACCAACCGGCATAAGCGAGAAGAAGGCGGGTTAGAGGGATGGAAGGCGATCTGGCGACGACGGTGGCGAAGGCCATCACCATATATGGCACGGGGGCGGGCATATTCCTGCTGTTCTTCGTGATATCGGAGATTTTCCTGCGCTGGCGCGAGGGCAAGCGGCCGCTGGGCGGCGAGGGGCTGGCCAATATCGTGCTGTTCCCCTTCGGCCCGCTCCTGGAGGCGGTGATCCTGAACGGGCTGCTGATCGCGGGAATGTTCATGCTCTACAACATCACGCCGCTGCGCGTGCCGGTGGAGCTGTGGACGCTGCCCATCTACTTCCTCGTCGGCGAATTCGGCTATTACTGGTTCCACCGCATCGGCCATGAGGTGCGCATCCTGTGGGCGGACCATTCGATCCACCATTCGGCCGAGATCTACGACTTCACCGTCAACCTGCGGCACACGCCCTTTTCGACCGTGTATCGCTTCATCGCCTGGGGGCCGCTGGCGCTGCTGGGCTTCAACCCGCTGGTGCTGGTGCTGATCGCGATGAGCGCGCCGGCCTTCCAGTCGCTCTGCCATACCGAGCGGGTCGGCCGGTTCGCGCCCTGGTTCGAATGGCTGTTCTGCACGCCCAGCAACCATGCCGTGCACCATGCCAGCAACCCGCTCTACATCGATCGCAACTATGGCGGGCTTCTGAACATCTGGGATCATGTGTTCGGCACCTATCAGCGGCTGGAAGATCATACGCCGCCCGTCTACGGCCTGACGCGGCCGGTGAATTCGAACAATCCCGGCACGATCCTGCTGCATGAATTCCGCTACCTCGCCCGCGATTTCCGCGCCGCGCCGGATTGGCGGACCAGGCTGAACGTGCTGTTCGGCAAGCCGGGCAAGACCTTCGAGGCGGACGGGCCGGGCAAGGGCATGCGGCCGGCGGCCGGGCTGGAGGCGGCGGAATGACGCCGCCGGACGCCTGGACGATCGCGGCCGTCATCGCCTTTCTCGCGCTGCTGGCGAGCCTGCGCCTTTCGGTGCCGGCGCTGGAGGGCAGCCGGCTGGCCGGCTTCATCGCCCATCCCGCGCTGCTGCTGCCGCTGGTGCTGGCCGTGCCGATGACGGTGGGCCTGATGATGACCGGCGCGGTGCCGGTGGCGCCGCTCAGCGCGCGTGACATGGTGAGGGCCGATTACGGCTATTGGGCGGGCATTGCCGCGCTGATCACCGTCGCCACGGCCGAGCTGTGGCTGCTGTGGACGCCCAGTATGGTCGCCCGCCGCTTCGCCAGGCCGGAATCGCGGGAGGCGCTCAAGGGGCTGCCGATCCTGAACCTCGCCTTCGGCGCCGGCTTCCTGGCGCTGGTGTGGAACGCCTGGAGCTGAACGGGCAAGGGGCGGCGTCCGGAGCGCTTCCCCTCCACCCGAAAAGGGTTGGACATTCCCTCATATTTTCCTAAGGAACTGCGCGAAGGCATCCGAAACGATGCCTTCATGATCGCGCCGGTGCCCCGAGAGGGGCTTAATAGGGAATGCGGTGCGGGCGGCCTCGGCTGCCCAAATCCGCGGCTGTCCCTGCAACTGTAAGCGGCGAGCGCGATGCATATCGCCTGCCCCCGATGACCGGGGCGGGCAGCCACTGGGCCGGACGCTAAATCATGCGAGGCCTGGGAAGGCCGTGCATCAAGCGATGACCCGCGAGCCAGGAGACCTGCCGGCGTCTGGTCGCTCTTGCTGTGGCCCAGGGGCTGGCCGTGGCACGGAACTCCGTCTGAGCGACGCACGTGCGGCGGGGGCCGCACCGGTTCGCGTGCCCGGCGCCAATGGCGTCCGCCGGCCATGCGCGCCGGCCGTTCGCGCGGACGCTCCCGTCAGGTTCGCTGACGCCGGACGGGGGCCTTGCCCGGATGTATTCCCAATTCGTTTCCAGGGCGGCGCTTGCCGCCGTCATCGCCTGTTCCAGCCAGATCGCCCACGCCGGGGATATGGAGGACATCATCGTCACCGGCGCGGGGCTGGAGCAGACCCTGCCGCAGGAGATTGCGCGCTACGGCAGCGCGATCGAGGTCGTCACCGAACGGCAGGTGCGCGACAGCGGGGCCATGGACGTGGCGACCGCGCTGCAATCCGTGCCCGGCCTCTATATCCGCCCGGCGAGCGGGCCGTTCAGCTATGTCGACCTGGCCTTGCAGGGATCGCGCACCAAGGACGTGCTGTGGACCGTCGACGGCATCCGCATCAACAATCGGCTTTATGGCGGCACATCGCCCAACGACGCGCTGCCCGCCAGCATGATCGAGCGGGTGGAGGTGCTGAAGGGCGGCGAGAGCCTGTTCTACGGCACGCAGGCGGCGGCGGGCGTGATCAACGTCGTCACCCGGTCGTTCACCGACGATTTCAACGGCCAGGCCAATGGCAGCGTCGACAGCCGGGCGGGCACCAGCCTGGACGGCTATGTGCGGGGCAACATCGGCCGGCACCGGTTCGTGGCCTATGCATCGCACAACCGGGCAGCGGGATATCGTCCGTTCACCGAGATGGAACCCAGCGCCACCGACCGCAGGCGCGGCTATGACGTCTGGTCCGCAGGCGGCAAATATCAATATGATTTCGGCGGCGATATCGCCCTGAACCTGCAATATCAGCACACCGAAGCGAACCTGGACAACGCCAACGCCACGCTGGTGCGGGAGAGCCGCAACGATCGCAACGAGGAGATCGCCAGCGTCCGGCTGGACTATACCGGCAGCGACGCGATCCAGTTCTTCCTGAAGGGCTATTATCACGACTGGAAGACCGCCTATGTGCAGATCCGCAACGATCTGGCGACGGGCGAGCCGATCACCATCTTCCCGCCCGGCACCTTCTGGGGATATCGCGATTACGGCGCCAGCGCACTGGTGAAGCTGCGGCCGCATCGCGGCCTCGAATATCTGGTCGGCTATGATTACCAGAAGTTCAACGGCCGCGACGATGTGCTGCTGATCGGCAAGACGCGCGAGAATGTGCATGCCGGCATCTTCCAGGTGCGCACGACGGACGATCTTTCGCGCCGCGCGCGGCTGGCGGCGGGCCTGCGCTACAACGAGACCGGCGGGGCGAAGAAGACGGTGTGGAACGTCACCGGCCGGTTCGACATCAGCGACAATCTCTATGTCGAAGGCGTGGGCGGCACATCCTTCCTGCTGCCCGATGCGTCGCAACTCTACCAGATCGATCCCTGCTGCGAGAAGGGCAACCCCAACCTCGCGCCCGAGGAGAGCCTGAACGTCAACGCCACGCTGGGCGGCAAGCTGCCGTTCGCGGGCGGCGCGGTCAGCTGGCAGGCGGGCCTGTTCGCGCGGCGGATCGATAATCTGATCGACGTGAGCTACGACGACCCGGCCTATCCCGACGGCATCTTCATGAATTCCGACGGGCGGGTGAAGGTGCGCGGCGTGGATGCGCAGGCGGCCGCGGCGCTGGGCGACGGCTGGCAGCTGAGCGCCAGCTACAGCTATACCCGGTCGCGCAATGCCGGATCGGACCGGCAGCGCGATCGGACGCCCAAGCAGTTCGCCAGCGGTGCCATCGCCTATGCGCCGGCCGGGCTGCCGTTCGGCGCCAACGTCACCGTGAACTGGGTGGGGGATGCCTGGTCGACGCTGCCGGGCTTCGGCCGCCGCAACTACGGCAATTACGCGCTGGTCGACATCGGCCTGCATTTCTACCCGGACGACGACGCCCGCCGGCACCGCGTGGGCATCAACATCGAGAATCTGTTCGACAGGGAATATGCGACGAGCGGCTACCGCACGGCACCGCGCGACGATGGCAGCGGCCGCTTCCTCTACGGCGTGCGCGGCGTGCCCCGCACGCTGCGGGCAAGCTATGGCCTGAGCTTCTGAGCAGGGAGGGCGCAATGCTGCGACCCATCCTGTTCCTCCACCGCTGGCTGGGCGTGGCGGTGGGGCTGGTGATGACGATCTGGTGCCTGTCCGGCTTCGTCATGCTCTATTGGGACTATCCCCGACTGATGCCCGACGAGCAGATCAGGGGGCTGGCCCCCCTGAACCTGCCGGCGGCGGCGCTGGCCCATGCCGGGCTGCCGGCGGACATGCCGCTTTCCGCCGCACGGGTGGAGATGATGGCGGGCCGGGCGGTGCTGCGCGTCACGCTCGCCATCGATCCCGGCCGGCCGATCGCGCAGATGCGGGCGATGCCGGCCAATATCGACCTTGCGACCGGCCGGCCGATCGATGGCCTTTCCGAAGCGGAGGCGCTGGCGGTGGGCCGATCCTTCGGCCGTCATTGCGGCATTGGCGGCGATGCGCTGGCGGCGGTGCCCACGGGCATGGACCAGTGGACGGTGCAGACCTTTCGCCGCCACCAGCCGATGCACCGCATCGATTATGCCGGCGGCGCCACCGCCTATGTGGCCGCATCGGGCGAGGTGGTGCAGCAGACCAGCCGGGCCGAGCGCTTCTGGGGCTGGCTGGGGGCGGTGCCGCACTGGCTCTACCCGACGCTGTTGCGGCAGGACGGGGCGCTCTGGTCCCAGGTGGTGATCTGGAGCGCGTTCACCGGCTGTTTCCTGACCGTGACGGGCTTGTGGGTGGGCATCGCCCGCCTGCGCCGCAACCGGCGGGGCCGGATCGCATCGCCTTATCGCGGGCTCTGGTGGTGGCATCACATGGCGGGCCTGTTCTTCGGCCTGCTGACGCTGAGCTGGGTGGCGAGCGGGCTGCTTTCGATGAACCCCTGGGGCTTCCTGGAGAGCGAGGCGGGATTTGCCGAGCGCGAGCGGCTGGCCGGGCCGATGCGCTGGGGCGATGTGGCCGCCGCGATCGGCCGGCTGCCCGCCCTGCCGCCGGGCACGGTGCGGCTGGAGGCGGCGCCGCTTGGCGGGCGGACCTACCTGGCCGCCGTCTTCGCCGATGGCCGCCGCATCCGGCTGGGCGACGACGGGCGGCCGGCGCCGCTGGCCCGGGACGAGCTGGCGGCCGCGCTGGCGAACGGGCCGCCGGTGGCCGCGCTGGAGCTGATGCGCGGCGAGGACGATTATTATTACGCCCACAAATATCCCGTGACGCTGCCGGTGTGGCGGGCGGTGCTGGGCGATGCCGGGCGGACGCGGCTCTACATCGATCCCGCCACCGGCCGGCTGATCCGGGCCTTCGACGGCAACAGCCGCGCCTTCCGCTGGCTGATGGACGGCCTCCACAGCCTGGACTTGCCGGCGCTGCGCCTCCGTCCGATCCGCGACATCGTGGTGCTGCCGCTGCTGGCGGCCGTGACCCTCGTCTGCGCCACGGGGACGTGGATGGGCTTCCGCGCGGTGGGCCGCGATTTCCGCAGGGTCCGCAACCGCAGGCGCCGCCAGCGCGGCGCACGCATCATCGCCATCGAGGGAGCAACGCCATGACCAACGCCTCCCCGCCCATCCGGCGGCGGATCACTCTGGTATTCGCGGGGCTGATCGCCGCCAACATCGCCGCCTGGATCTGGGCCTGGGCGGTGTTCGCCGGCAATCCGGTGATGCTGGGCACCGCCTTCCTCGCCTACAGCCTGGGCCTGCGCCATGCCGTGGATGCCGATCATATCGCCGCGATCGACAATGTGACCCGCAAGCTGATGCAGGACGGGCAGCGGCCGGTGGCGGTGGGCCTGTGGTTCGCGATCGGCCATTCGGCGATCGTGCTGATCGCGGCGACCGCCATCGCGATCGCCGCCAGCACGCTTGCCGATTTCGAGGCGCTGGGCGAGACCGGGGGCGTGATCGCCACGATCATATCGGCGGGCTTCCTGTTCGCCATCGCGATCATGAACCTGGTGATCCTGCGCAGCGTGTGGGATCGGTTCCGCCAGGTGCGGAACGGCGGCGCCTATGTGGAGGAGGACCTCGACATGCTGCTGGCCGGACGCGGCCTGCTGGCGCGGATATTCCGCCCGCTGTTCCGCCTCGTCCGCAAGAGCTGGCACATGGCGCCGCTGGGCTTCCTGTTCGGGCTGGGGTTCGATACCGCGACCGAGGTGGCGATACTGGGCCTTTCCGGCGCGCATGCGGCGGACGGCATATCGCTGGGCACGGTGCTGGTGCTGCCGGTGCTGTTCGCGGTCGGCATGGCGCTGATCGACACCGCCGACGGGGCGATCATGCTGGGCGCCTATGAATGGGCGTTCGTGAAGCCGATCCGCAAGCTTTACTACAACATGACGATCACGCTGGTTTCGGCGCTGGTCGCGCTGGTGATCGGCGGCATCCAGACGGCGGCGCTGCTTTCCGAGAAATTCGGGCTGACCGGCACACCCTGGGCGGGGGCCGCGGCGCTTTCCGAACAATTCAACATGCTCGGTTTCCTCATCATCGGCCTGTTCGTGGCCTGCTGGGGCCTGAGCGCGATCATCTATCGCTGGAAGGGCTTCGACGCGATCGAGGCGCAGGCGATCCCCACCCCCTTGCCGGAGACGCAGGCATGAGCAGGATACCCACCACCGTCATCACCGGCTTTCTGGGCGCGGGCAAGACCACGCTGATCCGCCACCTGATCGCCAATGCTGGGGGCCGGCGGCTGGCGCTCGTCATCAACGAGTTCGGCGATGTCGGCGTCGACGGCGATCTGGTGAAGGGCTGCAACGACGCGGCCTGCCCGGAGGAGGATATCGTCGAGCTGGCCAATGGCTGCATCTGCTGCACCGTGGCGGACGATTTCCTGCCGACGATGACCAGGCTGCTCGATCGCCCCAACCCGCCCGAGCATATCATCATCGAGACATCGGGCCTGGCGCTGCCCAAGCCGCTGGTGAAGGCGTTCCAGTGGCCGGACATCCGCACGCGGGCGACGGTGGACGGCGTGATCGCGCTGATCGACGCCGATGCGGTGGCGGCCGGCCGCTTCGCCACCGACGAGGCGGCGCTGGCGGCGGCGCGCGCGGCGGACCCATCGCTCGACCATGACAGCCCGCTGGAGGAATTGTTCGAGGACCAGCTCGCCTGCGCGGACATGGTGGTGCTGAACAAGTGCGACCTCGTCGAGGCCGGCGCGCTGGCCGGGATCGAGGCGGCGCTGGCGGGCGAGACGCGGGCCGGCGTCAGGATCGTGCGCGCCGATCATGGCGTGATCGACGCGGCCGTGCTGCTGGGCATCGGCGCGGGGGCGGAGGACGATCTCGACACGCGCCCCTCCCACCATGACGGCGAGGAGGATCATGACCATGACGATTTCGACAGCTTCGTGGTGCGCGGCGGCGACGTGGCCGATGCCGCGGCGCTGGCGGACCGGTTGGGAACGCTGATCGCCGCGCACGACATATTGCGCGTGAAGGGCATGATCGCCGTGGCCGGCAAGGCGGCGCGGCTGGTGGTGCAGGCGGTGGGGCCGCGCATCCAGCATCATTTCGACCGGGCATGGCATCCGGGCGAGGCGCGGGCGTCGCAACTGGTGGTGATCGGCCAGAAGGGGATGGACCGGGCCGCGATAGAGGCGGGACTGGCCGGGGTGCTCGGTTGATGCACCTGCTTTCCGCCACGCCGGGCACGATATCGAACGGCGACGAGGCGATCGACCTCGATCAGTCGCCTGGCGATATCGTGGTGCTGACAGTGGCGGACAGCGAGCTGGCCTGCTTCGCCCAGGCGGCAGCGCGGCTGGGGGATGGGGGGCCGCGCATCCGCCTCGCCAACCTGCTCCAGCTCAGGCATCCCTATTCGGTCGATCTCTATGTGGAGAAGGTGATCGCGAAGGCGCGGTTCGTCTGCGTCATCCTGCTCGGCGGCAAGAGCTACTGGCCCTATGGCGTCGACGAGATCGCCGCCGTCGCGCGCGAAAGGGGCATCGCCTTCGCGGCGCTTTCCAACGGCAGCGATCCCGATCCGGCGCTGGCGGCGGCATCCACCGTGGCGCCCGATATGCTGGACCGGCTGGCCGAATATCTGCGCGAGGGCGGCGTGGCCAATGCCGCCGCCTTTCTGCGCGCCGCCGCCGGGGCGGGGATCGATGCCGGCATCGCTGACGATCCCGTGCCGGTTGCCGATGCCGGGCTCTACGCGCCGGGGATCGCGCGGCCGACGCTGGACGATATCCGCGCCGGCTGGGTGGCGGGGCGGCCGGTGGCGATGATCGTCTTCTATCGCGCGCTGCTGATCGCCGGCACGCTGGAGGCGGTGGACGCGCTGATCGCCGCCTTCGCCGCGCGGGGGATGAACGTGCTGCCGGTGCATGTCCGCGCGCTGCGGGCGCGCTTCGCCGTCCAGTGGCTGGGCGGGCTGCTGGCGGAGATCGCGCCGGACGTGATCGTCAACACCACGTCCTTCGCGGCGTCCGCGCCGGGCGAAACCCGCGTGCCCGCCGTGCTGGAGGCGGCCGACTGCCCGATATTGCAGGCGGTGTTCGCGGGCGTGGAGGAAAGCGCCTGGGCGGAAAGCCCGCGCGGGCTGGGGCCGCGCGACCTGGCGATGAACATCGCCCTGCCCGAGGTGGACGGGCGGATCATCACCCGCGCCATCGCCTTCAAGGCGGCCGCCCGGTTCGACGCGCGCACCGAATGCGCGATCGTGGTGCCGCGCGTGGCGCCGGGGCGGGCGGCGTTCGTCGCCGATCTGGCGGCCAATTGGGCGCGGCTCCGGCGGACGCCGCCGGGCGCGCGGCGGATCGCGCTGGTGCTTGCCAACTATCCCAATCGCGACGGCCGGATCGGCAATGGCGTGGGGCTGGATACGCCGGCCAGCGCGGCGGCGATCCTGACGGCGCTGGGTGAGGCCGGCCATGCGATCGGCGACGCGCCCACCGATGGCGCCTCGCTGATGCGGCTGATGCTGGCGGGCGTGACGAACGATCCCCATTCGCCCGAAAGGGGTGGGCCTGGGCGGGGCGGGGGCGTGGCGCTGCCCCTGGAGGATTATGCCGCCGCCTTCGCCCGCCTGCCGGAATCGGTGCGGGCGGCCGTGGCCGGGCGATGGGGGAAGCCCGAAGGCGATCCCTTCGTGCGGGACGGCGCGTTCCGGCTGCCGATCCACCGCTTCGGCAATGTCGCGGTCGCGGTGCAGCCGGCGCGGGGCTATAATATCGATCCCAAGACCAGCTATCACGATCCCGCGCTGGTGCCGCCGCACGGCTATTTCGCCTTCCATGCCTGGCTGGATCGCCATTTCGGCGCGCAGGCGCTGGTGCATGTGGGCAAGCATGGCAATCTGGAATGGCTGCCCGGCAAGGCGGTGGCGCTGGATGAAACCTGCTTTCCCGAGGCGTGCGCCGGGCCGGTGCCGCAGATCTATCCCTTCATCGTCAACGATCCGGGCGAGGGCACGCAGGCGAAGCGGCGGATCGGCGCGGTGATCCTCGACCATCTGACACCGCCCCTGACCCGCGCCGAAAGCCACGGGCCGCTGAAGCAGCTGGAGGCGCTGGTCGACGAATATTATCTGGCCGCCGGCATGGACCCGCGCCGGATCGAGCGGTTGCGCGGCGAGATCATCGACCTTGCCCGATCGCAGGGGCTGGACGTGGATGCCGGCGCGGCGGGCGACGACGAGGACGCGCTGGCCGCGATCGACAATTATCTGTGCGAACTGAAGGAGATGCAGATCCGGGACGGGCTGCATATCTTCACCCGATCGCCGGAGGGGCGGCTGCGCACCGATCTGCTGGTGGCGCTGGCGCGGGGGCCGCGGGGTTATGACCGCCCAGGCCAGGCATCGCTGATCCGCGCGCTGGCGGACGATCTGGGGCTGGGCTTCGACCCGCTCGACTGCCGGCTGGGCGATCGCTGGACGGGCGCGCGGCCGGGCCTGCTGGAGGAGATGACGGTCGACCCGTGGCGGACGGCGGGCGACACGGTGGAGCGGCTGGAGATGCTGGCGGTGGCCGTGGTGGAGGGCGCGGCGTTGCCGCCCGGCGGAGCATCGGCCGCGGTATTGAGCGAAGTGCGGGACATGCTTGGCCCGCGCGTGGATGCCTGTGGGCCGGCCGAGAAGGCGGCGCTGCTGGCGGCGGTCGGCGGGCGTTTCGTGCCGCCGGGGCCTTCCGGCGCGCCGACGCGGGGCCGGCCGGACGTGCTGCCGACGGGGCGCAACTTCTATTCGGTCGACAGCCGCGCCGTGCCGACGCCCGCCGCCTGGGAGCTGGGCCGGCGTTCGGCCGAGCTGCTGATGGCCGATTATCTGCAGCGCGAGGGCGAATATCCCCGCGCCATGGCGATATCCGCCTGGGGCACGGCCAATATGCGCACCGGCGGCGACGATATCGCCCAGGCGCTGGCGCTGATGGGGGTGCGGCCGAAATGGGATTGGGCATCGGGCCGGGTGATCGGGTTCGAGGCGATGGCGCTGGCGGAGCTGGGCCGCCCGCGCGTGGACGTGACCTTCCGCATATCGGGCTTCTTCCGCGATGCCTTTCCCGAGCAGATCGACCTGATCGACAGCGCCGCCCGGCTGGTGATGGGGCTGGACGAGCCGGCGGAGGACAATCCCGCCGCCCAGCGCCATCGCGCCGAGATGGCCGCACTGATCGACCGGGGAGCGGACCCGGCCACCGCCGCGCGCCGCGCCGGCCATCGCGTGTTCGGCGCGAAGCCGGGGGCCTATGGCGCCGGCCTGCAGGCGATGATCGACGAACGGCTGTGGCACGACCGCGCCGATCTGGCTGCCGTCTATCTCGACTGGGGCGGCCATGCCTATGGCGGCGGCGTGGAGGGGGAGGAGGCGCGGGGTCTTTTCGCCGCGCGGCTGGCGGAGGCCGACGCCCTCGTCCAGAACCAGGACAATCGCGAGCACGACCTGCTCGACAGCGATGATTATTACCAGTTCGAAGGCGGCATCGCCGCCGCCGTCGAGCATCTTTCCGGCCGCCGGCCCTTATCCTACCATAATGACCATAGCCACCCGGAAACGCCCCGCACGCGCACGCTGGAGGATGAGATCGGCCGCGTGGTCCGCGCGCGGCTGACCAACCCCAAGTGGATCGCGGGCGTGATGCGGCACGGCTATAAGGGCGCGTTCGAGATCGCGGCCTCGATCGACTATCTGTTCGCCTTCGCCGCGACCACCCATGCCGTGCGCGACCATCATTTCGACGCCGTCCACGCCGCCTTCATCGAGGACGAGGCCGTGCGTGCCTTCATGGCGGAAGCCAATCCGGCGGCGCTGCGCGAAACCGCGTCCCGGCTGGCCGAGGCGCTGGATCGCGGCCTGTGGAAACCGAAATCGAACAGCGCGGCCATGCTGCTGGCGCAAATTCAGGAGTGACGAGCCATGGAACGATCGGACGAGCGCCATAACGAGAAGATGAAGAAGAAGCAGGCCGCGCATGAGAAGATCATGGCCAACAAGACCCGCGAGCAGGGCCTGCTGATCGTCCACACGGGCAAAGGCAAGGGCAAGACCACGGCGGCCCTGGGCATGGTGGTGCGCGCGATCGGCCATGGCATGAAGGTGGGCGTCGTCCAGTTCGTGAAGGGCGCGATGGCGACGGGCGAGAAGGCGGTGTTCGATGCCTTCCCCGATCGCGTGGAATTCCGTCCGATGGGCGAAGGCTTCACCTGGAACACGCAGGACCGCGCGCGCGACATCGCGGTGGCCCGGCAGGCATGGGAGGAGGTGAAGCGGATGATCGCCGATCCAGCCTATCAGATGGTTCTGGCGGACGAGCTGAACATCGTGCTGCGCTACGACTATCTGCCGCTGGAGGAGGTGCTGGAAGTGCTCGCCGCCAAGCCGGAGATGAAGCATGTCATCGTCACCGGCCGCAACGCGCCCGAGCCGCTGATGGAGGCGGCCGACCTCGTGACCGAGATGGCGCTGGTGAAGCATCCCTTCCGCAGCGGCGTGAAGGCGCAGCCGGGCATCGAGTTCTAGGACCAATCGACATTCAGCCCTGACGGCCTGCAAATGGCGGTTTCCTGCGTTTCCGGTGCTCACCTACTTTGAGCAGGCTGCGCTCCGGGTCACAGAAAACCACCATTTTCGTCGCGCCATCATCTGAATGTCGATTGGTCCTAGAGGGATTTCCGGGCAGGCGGGATTACCTGCCGGATCGGACATCGCCGTAATGAGCGGAGGGCTGGGACGACAATTGCCGCGACAGGCTTTCGGCGGCGAGGACGTAGGCGGGGCCGCCGCACACCGTCCAGGCCATGGGCAGCTGGACGCGCGGGATGGCGGCGAGCGCGGGGTGATGGAGCATTTCGGTGCCGAGATCGGTTGCAGCGCCATCGCCATCGACGATCAGATAATCGGGGCGGGCGGCGACCATTTCCTCGACCGAAAGCTGCGAGAGGGCGGGGCGGCCGAGCCTGCCGGCGAGATTGACCGCGCCGGCGCGCATCATCAGATCGTCGATCAGCGTGCCGCTGCCGGTGAGATAGCCGCGCCGCTGATAATAAGCCGCGACCGGGGCGCCCGGCGCCGGCCGCAGACGGGCGAGCGCCTGATCCATCCGGCGGATGAGCGCCTCGCCCCGTTCGGGATGGCCGATGGCGCCTGCCACCTGCCGCACCTGCGATACGATATCCGCATAGCTTTGGGCGGACGGCAGCGAGAGGATGGGGAGGTTGCGGGCCTTGAGGATGGCCACCGTTTCCCGTCGCCGCGAAGGGCTGGCGATCACCAGATCGGGCTGGAGGGCGAGAACTTCCTCCGCCGATCCGGTCGACTGGCGGATATCGCCGACCTTGCCGGCCGCGGCCGACATGGCGGGATCGCGCGCAAACTGGGTGAGGGACGCGATCTGGCCGGGATCGGCGAGCGCCAGCAGATATTGATCGGCGCAGAGATTGAGCGAGACGATGCGCCGCGGCGGCGCCGCGCCGGCCGGCACAGCCCCCAGGCCGATTGCGCCCGCCAGCAGAACCAGCGCCTTGGACAGCATATGCATCGGCTGCCCATAGGGTGATTTCCGGCGGGAGGGAATCGGATCAGGCTGCCGGGTTCAGGTGAGGATTTCTTCGCGTAACCGCACACTACCCCTTGAATATCCGCCTCAGCCGCCCGGCATCGCCCGATCGATGATCGACCGCGCATCGATGGCGGCATCGAAGGCGCCGTAGGCCATGCCGCGCGGGTGCAGGCGGAGGCGGCAGAAGGCGTCCGCCACCGGGCTGCCGCGACCGATCAGCAATGCGGCCTGGGCGGCAAGCGCCAGGCGCTCCACCTGCAGCCGCGCCCCGGCTTCGTCGAGCCCGGAAAAGGCGATGCCGTCGATCCAGCGATCATAAGCGGCGTCGTGGCCGCGGGCGGCGTGGAGGAAGGCGTGCAGCGCCTCCACGCTTTCCGGCTCGCGGGCGATGGCGCGCAGCACATCGAGCGCGATGACGTTGCCCGATCCTTCCCAGATCGCGTTGAGCGGGGATTGGCGGAAGAGGCGGGGCATCGGCCCGGTTTCGACATAGCCGGCGCCGCCATGGCATTCCATCGCCTCATAGACGAAGCCCGGCGCGCGCTTGCAGATCCAATATTTGGCGATGGGGGTGAGCAGGCGGGCGAGGGGATCGTCCGCATCGAAGGCCGCGGCGAGGCGGAAGGCGAGCGCGGTCGCGGCCTCGCTCTCCACCGCGAGATCGGCCAGCACGGCCGCCATGGCCGGCTGATCGATCAGCCGGCGCTGGAAGGCGGAACGATGGGCGCAGTGCCAGAGCGCATGAGCGAGAGCGCTGCGCATCTGGAGCGTGGAGCCGACCACGCAATCGAGGCGGGTGTGCTGCACCATGCGGATGATGGTGGCCACGCCGCGCCCTTCCAGCCCGATCCGCCGGGCGAGCGCGCCATGATATTCGATTTCCGACGAGGCGTTGGAGCGATCGCCCAGCTTGTCCTTGAGGCGCATCACCCGGAATCCGGCGTTGCGCGCGCCATCCGGCAGCCAGCGCGGCATCAGGAAGCAGGTGAGGCCGCCGCCTTCCACCTGCGCCAATGTGAGGAAGGCATCGCACATCGGCGCCGAGCAGAACCATTTATGGCCGGTGAGCCGATACCAGCCATCCTCGCCCGCAGCCTCCGCGCGGGTGGCGTTGGCCCGCACGTCCGATCCGCCCTGCTTCTCCGTCATCGCCATGCCGATGGTGATGCCCGCCTTTTCCGGCGCGGGGCGTGAGGCGGGGTCATAGCGGCCGGCGAGGATGCGCGGCACCCATTCGGCCGCGACGTCGGGTTCGGCCATGAACGCGGGGACGGCGGCGTAGGTCATCGTCATCGGGCAGCTCGTGCCCGAATCCGCCTGGCCGGTGAGGAACAGGATCGCGGCATGGGCGACATGGCCGGCGGGCGTGCCGTCCCACGCGACGGAACAGAGGCCGCTTTCGATGCCGAGCGCCATAAGCTGATGATAAGCGGGGTGGAAACGCACCTCGTCGATCCGCCGGCCGTAGCGATCGAAGCCTTCCAGCACGGGCGGATTGCGATTGGCCTCGACACCCCAGTCGATCACCTCCGCCGAGCCGACGCGTCGGCCGAGGGCGCCAAGCCGATCGAAATGCCGGGTGCCGCCCGCATCCGCCACGGCTTCGGCAAGCGCGCGATCGCCGCTGAACAGGTCCACATCCTCGAATGGCGGCGGCTGGTTGAACACATCATGGGTATCGAGCTCGGCGATCGGGCGGAGGATCGGCATGGCGCGGCGCGTCCCTTGGCTGTGGTGGCGGCTGGCCCATCGATAGCCCGATATCCGGCGCAGGCCGAATCCGGGACGATTGATGGCCGGGGAGCGGGCGGTTAGGCATGGCGGGCCGCGACCGGGCGGCGGGCAGAGGATGGCGGACGGCGCATGGCATCGGAGTTCGAAGCGGCATATCGGGAAAAACTGCTGAGCGCCGAGGCGGCCGCCGCCCTGATCCCTTCCGGCGCGAAGCTGGCGATGGGCATGGGCGTATCCCAGCCGCCGGCGCTGCTGGCGGCGCTCGCCCGGCGGGCGGAGCAGGGGCTGGTGGGCGATATCCGCCTCTATTACCTGCTGTCGACCGCGATCGCCGGGGAGACCGTGCTGCGCGAGGAACTGGCCGATCGCATCCAGCCCTACAGCCTGTTCCACGGGCCGGTGGAGCGCGCGATCGACAGGCGCGCGGCCGAGGCCGGACGGCGCGGCGTGCGCTTCATCCCGACGAGCTTCCAGCAGGTGCCGCGCCTGATGTGCGACGAGGTGGGCGTGGACAGCCTGGTCTGCACCGTTTCGCCGATGGATGCGGAAGGCTGGTTCAGCTTCGGCACCAACACCGATTATGCCAAGCCTGTCGCGGATCGGGTGGGGCGCGTGATCGTCGAGGTCAATCCGCACATGCCGCGCACCTTCGGCGATTCGCGGCTGCATGTTTCGCAGGTGGCGGCGATCGTCGAGCATGCGGCGCCGCTGATCGAGGCGCCGCCCGCCGCGCTGCGGCCCGAGGACCGGGCGATCGGCGCGCTGATCGCCGGGCTGGTGGAGGATGGGACGACGCTGCAGCTCGGCATCGGCGCGGTGCCGGATGCGGTGTGCGAGGCGCTGGCCGGGCATCGCGACCTGGGGCTGCATACCGAGATGCTGACGCCGGGGCCGGTGGAGCTGATGCGCAGGGGCGCGATCACCAACGCGCGCAAGACGCTGCATCCCGGCAAGGGCATCTTCACCTTCTCCATGGGCGACCGGACGACCTACGACTTCATCGACGGCAATCCCGATCTGGAAGCCTATCCCGTAAGCTATGTGAACGATCCGGCGGTGATCGCGCGCAATGCGAAGATGGTCTCGATCAACGCGACGCTGCAGGTGGACCTGACGGGGGCCTGCTGTTCGGAATTTCTCGACGGGCGGCAATATACGGCGGCCGGCGGGCAGCTGGATTTCGTGCGCGGGGCATCGGCCTCGCCGGGCGGGCGATCGATCATCGCCTGCCATGCGACGGCGGCCAGGGGCACGGCATCCCGCATCGTGCCGCGGCTGGACGGGCCGGTGACGACACCGCGCAACGACGTGCACCATATCGTGACCGAACATGGCGTGGCCAATCTGCGCGGGCTGACCAGCGAGGAGCGGGCCTGTGCCCTGATCGCGATCGCGGCGCCGCAATTCCGTGAGGAGCTGGCCCGCGCGGCGCGGGAACAGGGGCTGATATTCGGCTGATCGCCGGGCCGCTTTGCGGTGGCTTTCCGATCGGGGACCGATCGAAGGCTTTCGCCGGAAAGCTGGTGCGGACGGCGGGACTCGAACCCGCACTTTCACGAAGAAAAGCAGATTTTCGCACCACTTCGGCTTTCGCCGCCGGCAGACCCTGGAGGCCGAGCCGTTCGTGGTCCGGACTGTCCCTTCGCCATGGCCCCTTGCAGGAAGCCGAAGGCGCCGCCCGTCCAGTCTCTACACCTTCCCTTCCCGCCGGGGCGGGGAGGGCTTGGCTCGGGATCGGCATGGCAGGCATGGGCCGGCCGTAGCTTTCCCCGAATTTGAGCGGTTCTACGCCATGGGTTTCCCCATGGGCACTCAATTTGTTTAAGTCTGCTGCGTCTACCGATTTCGCCACGTCCGCGGCTTGCGCCCAAAGGCCGCAAGCCGCGTTTGCGGTCAAGCCGGAATTTGCACGCGCCTACACATTGAGGCGCGCGCGCATCTCCTTGCCCGGCTTGAAATAGGGCACGCGCTTGGCATCCACCTTCACCGATTCCCCGGTGCGGGGGTTGCGGCCGGTGCGAGCAACGCGCGCGCGCGTGGAAAAGGCACCGAAGCCGCGCAGCTCGACGCGCCCGTCTTCCTTCAGTCGTTCAGCGATCTCCTCGAAGAAGATGCTGACTATCCGTTCGACTTCCGCAGCCGAAAGACCCGGATTATCCTTAGAGAGTAATTGTACGAGTTCCGATCTGATCATTGGCCTCCCCCCAAGTTGATGCCCACGGACCGTCCGCGCCGCGAATACGCCGCCGTTTCGTTTTTCGGCCGGAGACCCCCACGGTCCCATGCCTTCGAA
Source organism: Edaphosphingomonas fennica (assembly GCF_003034225.1). GTDB lineage: Bacteria > Pseudomonadota > Alphaproteobacteria > Sphingomonadales > Sphingomonadaceae > Sphingomonas_E > Sphingomonas_E fennica. The sequence goes on along the minus strand of NZ_PHHF01000048.1, from coordinate 12,188 downwards.
ACGATCGCCGCACCCGCAACGGTCCGGCGGCCTTTCGGTTGCCGGACTCCGGCATTATGCAGCAAAACGAAGAGGAAAGCGACGGTCCTTTGTATGGATCGATCGCTTGTCGCCACCAGGGGCCGGACTGCGGGAAAGGGAAGCGGGATGAGGATGGGCTTTCGGAAATCACTGGCGGCGGGGATCGCCGCGACCCTGTCGATCCCGGCCTTTGCCGCGCCTTTGCCGCGGCCGCCGGCCTTCGCGATGTGCGCCGCCTGCCACAAGACCCAGCCCGGCGCATCATCGCCGATGGGGCCGAACCTGTGGGGCGTGGGCGGAAGAAAGCCCGCTAGCCTTACGGGTTACACCTTTTCCCCCGCCCTGCAGAAGCTGCAGCAGCCGTGGACGCGCGCGACGCTGATCGCCTTCATCACCGATCCGCGCAAGATCGCGCCCGGCAACCGGATGGCCTATGCGGGCCAGAAGGACCCGGCGGTCGCCGCCGCGCTCGCGGATTATATGCTGTCGCTGAAATAGGCGCACGCGCCGGCGCCGCGCCCGCTCTTCCTGCTGCCGGACCAAGAAAAAGGGCGCGGACCTTGCGATCCGCGCCCTCTTTTCGTTCGCCCGTGAAGGCGGAGCGATTATTCGCCGCGCGCCTTGTTCAGCGCCGCGCCGAGGATGTCGCCCAGCGACGCGCCGGAGTCGGACGAGCCATACTGCGCCACGGCCTGCTTCTCCTCGGCGATCTGCATCGCCTTGATCGAGAAGGTCGGCTTCTTCGAACGATCGAAGCCGGTGACCATCGCGTCGAACTTCTGGCCGACCTGGAAGCGCTCCGGACGCTGCTCGTCGCGGTCGCGGCCGAGATCGCCGCGCTTGATGAAGCCGACCGCGCCGTCGTCGCCGGCCTGCACGTCGAGGCCCGCATCGCCGACCGAGAGGACGGTGACGGTGATGATCGCGTTCTTGTTGAGCTTGTCGCCGCCGGTGGCCACGACGCCGCCGCGCTCAAGCTGCTTCATGCCGAGCGAGATGCGCTCCTTCTCCGGATCGATGTCGAGCACGACGGCCTGCACCGTCTCGCCCTTGTGATGCAGAGCCAGGGCTTCCTCGCCCGAAACGCCCCAGGCGATGTCCGACATGTGGACCATGCCGTCCACGTCGCCATCCAGGCCGATGAACAGGCCGAATTCGGTGGCGTTCTTGACTTCGCCCTCGACGGTCGAGCCGACCGGGTGCTTCTCGGCGAAGGCTTCCCACGGATTGCTGATCGCCTGCTTCAGGCCCAGCGAGATGCGGCGCTTGTCGGCGTCGACCTCAAGGATGACCACGTCCACTTCCTGGCTGGTGGAGACGATCTTGCCCGGATGGACGTTCTTCTTGGTCCAGCTCATTTCGGAGACGTGGACGAGGCCCTCGATGCCCGGCTCCAGTTCGACGAAGGCACCATATTCGGTGATGTTGGTCACGCGGCCGGTGAACTTCGCGCCGATCGGATACTTGGCGGCGGCGCCTTCCCACGGATCGCTCTCGAGCTGCTTCATGCCGAGCGAGATGCGCTGGGTTTCGCGGTTGATGCGGATGATCTGGACACGGACGGTATCGCCGATGTTGATCATCTCGCTCGGGTGGCCGACGCGCTTGTAGCTGAGGTCGGTGACGTGGAGCAGGCCGTCGATGCCGCCCAGATCCACGAAGGCGCCGTAATCGGTGATGTTCTTGACGACACCCTCGATCACCTGGCCTTCATGCAGCGACTGGATCAGGCCCGTGCGCTGTTCGGCGCGGGTCTCTTCCAGCACGGCGCGGCGCGACACGACGATGTTGCCGCGGCGGCGATCCATCTTGAGGATCTGGAAGGGCTGCGGAATGTCCATCAGCGGGGTGACGTCGCGCACGGGGCGGATATCGACCTGGCTGCCCGGCAGGAAGGCCACGGCGCCGTTGAGGTCGACGGTGAAGCCGCCCTTGACGCGGCCGAAGATGACGCCGTCGACGCGGGCGCCCTGGCCGAATTCGGTCTCGAGCTTGTCCCACGCGGCTTCGCGGCGGGCGCGATCGCGCGACAGCATCGCTTCGCCCATCGAATTCTCGACGCGGTCGACATAGACCTCGACTTCGTCACCGACCTTGAGATCGGCCTTCTGGCCCGGCGCCGGCGCGAATTCGCGCAGCGCGACTCGACCTTCCGACTTCAGACCGACGTCGATGACGGCCATGTCGTTTTCGATCGCGGTGACGGTGCCCTTGACGACGCGGCCCTCGAAGCCCTGCTCGTCGCCGAGCGTCTGGTTGAGGAGCGCCGCGAAATCATCGCGGGTGGGGTTTGCCGTAGTGGCCATGTGTATGTGTTTCCTGACTGACGGTTTCCGGCCATCCGGTTGATTCCGGAGGTCTTTTGGCCGAACCGCCGCACGAGCCCCATGCCCGTGCAGCATCTTTCCGACGCTTCTTCCGCGAAAAGCCGAAAGCGCGCAGAAAGGCCCCGGCGTCGTTCCGCCAGTGCCCCATGCGCGCTCTACCGGGTGGCCGCGCGGCCGATCCCGAGCCGGTCTTCCACGAGCGAAATCGCCCGATCGACGGCTGCGTCTATATCCATATAGCTCGTGTCCAGCAAGGCGGCATCGTCCGCCGGGCGGAGCGGCGCGGCGGCGCGGGTGCTGTCCCGAAGATCGCGCGCGCGGATATCGGCGAGCACCCTGTCGAAGCTGATATCGTCATGCCCCAGCCGGACCAGCTCGTCATGCCGGCGGCGCGCGCGGACATGGGGCGTGGCCTTCACGAACAGCTTGGCATCGGCATCGGGCGCGATGACCGTGCCGATATCCCGCCCGTCCAGCACCGCGCCGCCGGGCTGGGCGGCGAAGGCGCGCTGCCGGGCGACGAGCGCCGCGCGCACCGCCGGAATGGCCGAAACGCGCGAGGCGGCGGCGCCGGCAATCTCCGTCTTCAGCTCGGGATCGGCGAGGAGGGCGTCGTCGAAAGCGCAGGCGGCGAGCGCATCCGCCTCATTCTCCGGATCGCCGCCGTCGCGCAGCACCTGCACGCCGACCGCGCGGTAAAGCAGCCCGGTATCGAGGCAGGGGAGGCCGAAATGCGCGGCGAGCGCGCGGGCGATGGTGCCCTTGCCCGATGCGGCGGGTCCGTCGACGGCGATGATCATTTCGGGTCGTGCCCCGCGAGCCAGGCGGAGAGCGCGGCATTATAGACTTCCGGCTGGTCGGACTGGGTGCGGTGCGCGGCACCGGCGATGATCTCCAGCCGGGCGCCGGGGGTTTCCGCGGTGAAGCGGCGCGCGGTTTCGGGCGTCACCTCATCCGAATCGCCGATCAGGAAGAGGGTGGGCGCGGCGACGCGCTTCAGCAGCGGCTCGCCATCATAATCCTTGAGCGTGCCGGTCGCGCGGAATTCGTTGGGTCCCCACATGTGATTGTAGAGATTGGCCGCGAGCTTCAGCCCGTGCGCCTGCTCATAGTCGATCGCCCATTGCGGGGCCGGGCGCAGCCGCCAGAAACGGGCATAGAAGGCATCGACCGCGGCGGTGCAGGCGGCGACAGGGGGCGGGCTGGCGCCTTCGCAGGCGGTGAGCGCGGCCTGCACGTCCGCCGGCAGCTTCGCGCGGAGCGTCGCCGCATCCGCCATCCAGGCGCGGGTGGAGATGAGCGGCCCCTGAAGGACCAGGCTAACCAGCGCCTCCGGTTGCCGTGCCGCATATTCCAGCGCGACCGTGCCCCCCCAGCTATGCCCCAGCACATGCCAGCGATCGACGCCCAGCGCGGCGCGGATCGCCTCCAGCTCCTCCACGAAGCGGGGAACGCGCCAGTTGGCGGGATCGCCCGGCTTTTCGGAAAGCCCGCAATCGAGCTGGTCGTAAAGGATCACCGCGCGATCCCGCGCCAGCGGCAGGGCCGGCAGGAAGGCGCCGTGCGAGCCGCCGGGGCCGCCATGGACCATCACGACCGGGGGGCGGGGCCCCGCCAGATCGCCGTTGATCCGCACGTAAGCGCGGCCGCCGGGAACGGGGACCATCAATTCCCGATCGGGCGCGAGGCGCGGCGCGGTTTCGGCAAGCGCGGCTGCCGGGGAGAGCAAGGTGGCGCCGGCCATGGCCAGCGTTGTCCGGCGATCCATTTCCATATCCCGGTTCAATCGCGCTGGGCGGGCCGAATCTCGGCACCCAGACGGGCTAGCATGGCGGCAAAGCCGGGGAAACTGGTGGCGACGGGGGCCATATCGTCGATGACGACGGGCTTGCGCGCGACCAGCCCGGCCACGGCGAAGCTCATGGCGATGCGGTGATCGAGATGGGCGGCGACGGTGGCGCCGCCGGCAAGCGGATCGCCGCCGGTGCCGTCGACGATCAGCCCGTCCTCCAGCTCCTCCACCCGCGCGCCGATCGCGGCGAGCCCTTCGGCCATCACCCGGATGCGATCCGATTCCTTGACGCGCAGCTCCTCCAGCCCGCGCATCACCGTGCGGCCCCGGGCGAGGGCGGCGGCCACGAACAGCACCGGGAACTCGTCCACCATGCTCGGCACGACATCGGGCGGGACGTCGATCCCCGAAAGCGCGGAGTGGCGGACGACGAGATCGGCCACCGGCTCGCCGCCGACGGTGCGCTCATTGGTGAAGGCGATGTCGCCGCCCATGGCGCGAAGCACCTGATAGAGGCCGGCGCGGGTGGGGTTGAGGCCCACATTCTCCACCGTCACCACCGATCCCGGCACCAGCAGCGCTGCGACCACGGGGAAGGCGGCGGAGGAAGGATCGCCCGGCACGGTGATCGCCTGCGGCTTCAGCTCCGCCTCGCCCCGGATGGAGATGATGCGGGCGCCCTGGCCGTCCTCCTCCACCGAAAGATCGGCGCCGAAGCCGCGCAGCATGCGCTCGCTATGGTCGCGGGTCGGCACCGGCTCGATCACGCGGGTTTCGCCGGGCGTGTTGAGGCCGGCGAGCAATATGGCCGACTTCACCTGCGCCGATGCCACCGGCAGGCGATATTCGATCGGCACCGCCGGGCAGATGCCGCGCACCATCAGCGGCAGGCACTGGCTCCCCCCGGCGCCGGGGCTGGCGGTGAATTCCGCGCCCATCAGCCCCAGCGGATCGGTGACGCGGCCCATCGGCCGCTTCGACAGCGAGGCATCGCCGATGAAGGTGGCGCTGATCGGGTGGCTGGCGACGAGGCCCAGCAGCAGCCGGGTGGACGTGCCGGAATTGCCCATGTCCAGGGCCTCGCGCGGCTGGAGCAGCCCGCCCACGCCGACGCCGTGGATGCGCCAGCGGCCGTCCTCGCCCCGTGCGATATCGGCGCCCATCGCCCGCATCGCGGCGGCGGTGGCGATCACGTCCTCGCCCTCCAGCAGCCCTTCCACCACGCTTTCGCCCACGGCCAGCGCGGAAAGCATCAGCGAACGGTGCGAGATCGATTTGTCCCCCGGCACGCGGACGGCGCCGGCAAGCGGCCCCGGCGCGTGGAAGGATGCGGATGCGGGCGGAACGGAAGGGGAGGAGGCGTTCATCGGACGCGGCTTTTGACAGCGGCTCCCCGCTATGGCAAGGCGCCCGGCGTTTCGCTCGCGTGCCGGTGGCGCGGGGGTGTTTATCCAATTCCTTTCCGTGGAGTCTCATAGCCGTGGTGAAACCTGAATGGGGCACCAAGCGGACCTGCCCGAAATGCGGCACCCGCTTCTACGATCTTGGCAAGGAAGATCCCGTCACCTGCATCGAATGCGGGACGGCGTGGGAACCCGATCCCATCCTGAAGTCCAAGCAGCCGCTGCCGTTCGATGCGCCCAAGAAGGCGGATGATCCCGAGAAGGTCGATGCCGACCTGTCCGAAGAGGATCTGGATATCGACGAGGATGCCGAGCCGAGCCCCGACGACGACGTCGATCTGGGCGGCGACGACGATATCGGCGTCGCAACGGGTGGCGACGACGACGAAAATTAAAAAATGCGATTTTCGTAAAAAAAGCATCTTGCAGGGGGAGGCGAGCCCGCTTAGAGGAGCGCCTCCCCGCCGGGCCCAACCGGCGGATGAATTGAGATGGGGCCGTAGCTCAGCTGGGAGAGCGTCGCAATGGCATTGCGAAGGTCAGGGGTTCGATCCCCCTCGGCTCCACCATTTCAAAGCCCGGCTTGCCGGGCTTTTTTCATGCCCAGGCGGCGGGCTTGGCCGCTGATATAATCACATTGGCATCATGCGGTATCGTAGGCAGGCGGTCATATGCCTGTATGTCCGCCGCCAATATCTTTCCACACCGGCGATAAATTCCCGGAGATACTCCGGTCGCAGGTGGCGGCAGTTCTTCACGCCGGCGCCGATCGCCGCGCGCTTCAACCCCGACCTTTAGGTATAGTATCGGCAGATGGTCACCGCCGAAAAACCTGCCATGGTCGCCGTCGCTGCGGTCATGCGAAAGCTCATCGTTACAGCCAACGCTCTGCTCAAAGCAGATCGCCTCTGGCGGTTGATCATTGCGGATGCTCCAGCCGCCCGCGCATCGGTGCGATCCGTCCATGTCCGGAATGGTCGGATCGCGGCCTGGTTCAAGCCTGGCGGGTCAGAAGGCGGGAAGCACGGCTCCCTGATATTTGGAGGCGAGATAGGCTTTCACGTCGTCGCTTCTGAGGGCCGCGATCAGCTTGACGACGCGCGGGTCCTTGCTGCTGCCTGGGCGGCCGACGACGAAGTTCACGTAAGGCGATTTGCCATCCTCGATCGCCAGCGCGTCCCGGACGGGATTGAGCTTGGCATCGAGAGCGTAATTGGTGTTGATCAGCGCCAGATCCACCTCGCCGAGCATTCGGGGCAATGTTGCGGATTCCAGTTCGCGGAAGCGGAGGTTGCGTGGATTCTCGATCACGTCGCGGACGGTTGAAAGCGGATTGTCCGCCTGTTTCAGGCGGATCAGCCCGGCCTTCTGCAGGAGGAGCAGCGCGCGTCCGCCATTGCTCGCTTCATTGGGGATGGCGACGGTCGCGCCCGACGGCAATTGTGCGAGGTCCCGCCATTTCCGGGAATAGGCGCCCAGCGGCTCGATATGGATGCCGGCAATGGGTTCGAGCTTGGTATGCCGCGCCGCGTTGAATTCGTCGAGGTAGGGCTTGGTCTGGAAATAGTTGACGTCGATCTGCCCCTGATCGACCTGGAGGTTGGGCTGGACATAGTCGTTGAAGACCCGGATCTGGAGCTTGAGACCCTGCTTCTCCAGCGTGGGGCGCACATGCTCCAGAATCTCGGCATGCGGGACCGCCGTCGCCGCGATACTGAGCGTTCCGGGGTCGGACGGCTTGGCCCCCCCGCAGGCGGCGAGCAGCAGCACGGACATGAGCGCGACAAGCGATCGACGCATCGAACAAACTCCCTCAGCGATGGTCCACGGCCCCGGCGAGCCGATCGCCGGCAAATTGGATAAGCTGGACAAGGACGATCAACAGCGCAACGGTCACCAGCATGACGTCCCCCTGGAACCGCTGATAGCCGTAGCGGATCGCCAGATCTCCCAGTCCGCCGGCTCCCACCACGCCTGCCATGGCGGTGAAGGAAACGAGCGCGATGGCGGTAATCGTCGCGCCGGATACGATGCCGGGCAGCGCCTCGGGCACCAGGACCTTGGTGATGATCTGGATGCGGGTTGCCCCCATCGCCTGGACGGCCTCGATCGTGGAGCGCGGAATCTCCCGCAAGGCAGACTCGACGAGCCGGGCGTAGAAGGGCGCCGCGCCTGCGACCAGCGGCGGGATGGCTCCCGCGACGCCGAGCGATGTCCCGACGAGGGCCAATGTAAGGGGGATCATCATGATCAGCAGGATCACGAAGGGGATCGAACGCAGGATGTTGACGGAAAAGCCGAGCAGCCGGTTCACCGCGATATTCTGGCTGATCTGGCCACGGTCGGTCAGGAACAGCAGGACGCCGAGGGGGATGCCCAGCATCACGGTCAGGGCGAAGGAGCCGCCCAGCATGAGAAGCGTATCGAATGTCGCCTGGGCGATATCGGCCCAGACGATATTATGGAAGAAGTCGATCATTTCCGCTCATCCCCGAGCAAAGCCAGCGTCGCCTGCCGCGTGGATGCGGTGAAGACCGTCTCGACCGGCCCCACTTCGACCAGATGCCCGTGGTCCAGCACGGCGACGTGGCTACAGATGGCCCGGATCACTTCCATCTCATGGGTAATGAGGACGATGGTCAGGCCCATTTCACGGCTGAGATCCGCCAGCAGCGCCAGCACCGATCGCGTGGTTTCCGGGTCGAGCGCGCTCGTCGCCTCATCGCACAGCAGGATCTCCGGCCGGGTCGCGAGCGCGCGCGCGATGCCGACGCGCTGGCGCTGCCCTCCCGAAAGTTCGGCGGGATAGCTGGATGCCTTGTCAGCAATGCCGACACGCTCCAGAAGCTCGGCGACACGGGCCTCGCGGTCCGATCGCGCCACCCCATCCAGTTCGAGGGGAAGGGCAACATTCGCCGCGATCGTCCGATTGGCCAGCAACCCGAACGACTGGAAGATCATGCCGATACGCCGACGCAGCTTCCTCAATCCGCTTTCGCTCAGGCGCGAGACCAAGGCCCCGTCGACAAGGACATTGCCCTCGCTCGGATGCTCCAGCCCGTTGATGAGGCGCAGCAGCGTGGATTTGCCCGCGCCGGACCGGCCAATGATGCCGAAGATCGCGCCACGGGGAATTTCGAGGTCGATCGCGCTCAAGGCGGCGGTGCCGTCGCCAAATCGTTTCGCGACATTTTCGAGGCGGATCATATCGTACCCATTACCTGCGCGGCGAAGCGTTCCATCTCCTCGGCCTGGGGGCTCATCTGGAGAAGCAGCAGATCGACACCCGCATGTTCATATTCGGCGATCCGTTCCCTGATCTGCTCCGGGGTTCCGACCAGATTGGGGCGTAGGCCGCGATTGGAGACCGCATATTCCCTGAGCTTCAGATCCCTCTCCAATTGCGTGCCCGACAGCCACTGGTCGAAATTGGCGTAGCCGGCGGGCAAGCTGCCCATGCTCGTGATGCGTTCCAGCTCGCGCAGGGCTTCCGCCTCGCTGTCCCGAACGATGGCGTAGGCCGCCATACCGAACTTCATCGGCGTGCCGCCGATCTTCGCGCGACGCGCGCGCATGTCCGCGATCTTGGGGACGATCGTGGATACCGGATCGCCATGCATGACATAGGCGTGGCATTGTCGCGCAATCATCGTCTTGGCGCGATCGCTTTCGCCCCCTGCATATATTGTCGGCCTGCCCAACGGCTTGGGCATGCAGATGGCGTTCTCCATGCGATAGTGGCTGCCCTCGAAGCTGAAGCGATCCTCGGTCCAAAGCCCTTCCACGACCGTGAGCCATTCTTCGGTGCGGGCATAGCGATCGTCATGCTCGTCGAACTGCAGGCCATATTGGCGCGCCTCGTCCGCCCACCATGACGACACGACATTGAGCGCCAGCCGCCCGCCCGAGATATGATCGATATTGGCCGCGGCTTTCGCGAAAAGCGCCGGATGGTGAAAATTGGGGCGGACCGCGACCATCAGCTCGATACGCTCGGTTACCGCGGCAAGAGCTGCCGCCGTCGACCATGCATCGAGCGCGGGTTGTTCGATACCCTTGATATCGTTGAGATTGAGTTCGGCGATCAACGCAAGATCATAGCCCCAGCGTTCGGATGCCTGCGTCAAGCGGCGGCAATAATCCCAGCTGGCCTCCATCCCTTCATCGGGAATATTGCGAAGCCAGCCGCCGAAGACGGGTATCCAGTAGCCATAGCGCATCAGCGGGATTCCGCGATCCAGGCCTCGAGCCTGTCGACGAGCTTCTCGTGCGGGTCCCAGCCCAGCACATCCAGCGGCTTCGCAACGAAATTGGACAGCGCGTTGATATCGTAGAAACGCGGCGTCCCGTCGCGATCGTCGATCATCACCTCGACCCCGCCGACATCCAGATGCGCCGCGCGGGCAATGGCTTCGGCGGCGGCGCGCAGCGGTTCGGCGGGCTCGACCGCATTCATCCGGATCGCGCCATCGGGGCGCTGGCAGGCATCCGCCGGGCAAAGATCGAAAGCACCGGCGCCGGCAATGTCGAGGGCATAGAGATAGATCGGTCCAGCGTCTCGATCCGCATGATCCTGCCATCGCGCGCAGGCACATAGTCCTGCACCAGAAGCGTCCCGTCGATGCTGCCGGGAAGCGTCCGGTCCGCAATGGCCGCGCGGAGAGCGTCCCGATCGTCGAAGCGCGCGATTCCCGCCCCGGCTCCGCCGATATTGGCCTTCACCACGAGGGGAAACCCAATCGCTTCCGCCGCTTGCGCCACGTCAGCGACGCGATGAACGACGCGCGTGCGGGGGATGGCCAGCCCGAGCGATGCGATCAGTGAGAGCTGGCGCGCCTTGGATGTATCGACCGCCAGGGCGGCGGTGCCATTGAGCACGCGAGCGCCGGCCCTTTCCCAGGCGTCGAACAATGCCAATCCCCAGAAGATCGGCTGCTCCGCGCTGCGGAGAATGGCGGACATCGCGATTCTGTTCAGCACGACCCGCGACGGCGCCGGGCAGGTGGGGTCGAAGCTCCCGCCCGCGCGCATCGCCGAATAAGGGAGGCCGCGCCGCTGCAGGGCCGCGAAAAGCGGCTCGAACCATTGGTCATGTTCGTAAACGATGGTGAGGTCGGTCATGCAGTCGTCGATGCGGGCTTGGCTGCCTGGCCGGACAGCGGTGGGAATGCCATGCGAAACTGGCCTCATTGGGTGGAGGAGCCGCACCTATTTTCAATCATATTGGTAGGCAATCAAGAAATTCTATCGCCCTCCGTCGCGGGTGAGGGTCCCATCCTCCGATAGAGTGCCTGAAGTGAATCCGCGCCATCTGGCGCATCAGGTAGAGCAAAAGGGCGAAACCGGTGGTGGCTTCATGGGAAATCAGCGCTCGAGTGACCCACGGGCTTGGCCATCAGCGCTGCACATGGCGAGCCGGGCTGGCCCAGGCGCCGGCCCGAGGGCGAAAGTGGCCTCCCGACCCGCATCCGCGGGCCATCACCAATTGATTCTGACGCCGATCTTGCCCTGCCAGGCATGGCTGTCGCCATCGAAGGCGGATTCGTAGCTGCCCTGGCCGAAGATGGTGAGCTTCGGATCGACGAGCAGGCTGGTGCCGAGGCCGATCTGCCACCAGGTGACGGGCGGATCGGACCGGAAGGGAACAAAGCCATCGGCAGACGAGAATTCGGTTTTCGAATTGCCGAGGAACTCGTGCCAGATATTGCCCCGCAGCCAGCCTTGCAGATCGCCCGAATTGGCGAGCCGGAGGCCGATCCGCCCGGTAAGGGAATCGAGATCGTGGAAGCGGACGTGGGCGCCGGGATCATCGAAGCTGTCGATGCTGAGCGCCTGATAGATGAGCTGGGCCTGGGGCTCGAGCCGCCAATCCTCATCAAAGCGGATGGGATAGCCGCCCTCGAGCGACGCGGCGAAGCCGAAGCCGTCGGTCTTGATGGCGGGCAGGCGCAATGACCGCAGCTTCATATTGTACCAGGTCGCTTGGACGACGGCATCGAGATAGGCGCCGTCGGGCTCGAAGTGCGTCCAGTAGGCGCCGATGGAATAGTTGGTCATCTTCACCTTGCCGGCGCGGAACCGCTGTTCGAGCAGGTTGTGATCGACATCGGCATCCATGGTTCCATAGGTGGCGAGGATGCCGGCATGATCGCGATCGGCCTCGGTGCCGTCGTCGCGTTTCTGCTGTTCGCGATAGACGTCGAAGCCGATCTGGAAGGCGGCAAGATCGGACTTGTAGGACGGTCCGTCGCCATAGACGCCGAGCGGATCGCCATCGGACTTGCCATGGCGCAGGATCACCCGGCCCCAGAGGCCGTTGGCCCATTTATCGGAATCGGCGAGCGCGGGATTGCCGCGGATCTGCTCTTCCTCGCCGACGCGTTCATGCAGCGTGTCGAGAATCTGTCGTCCGTAAATCGCCATCATCGCCGGTGCCGCGGCGTAGACCGAGGTTTCCTGCCGATAGTGCGGTGTCGGCGTTGGGGTCGGGGTGGGTGTCGGTGTGGGGGTTGGCGTCGGCGTGGGCGTTGGAGTGGGCGTCGGCGTCGGCGTCGGGGGCGGGCAGGGTTGATCCGGATCGGTGCACGGCGGTGGAGGTGGCGTCGGAGTGGGTGTCGGCGTCGGAGTGGGTGTCGGCGTCGGGGT
>NZ_PHHF01000043.1 GCF_003034225.1 Edaphosphingomonas fennica | reverse complement strand
CGTCTGCGCCGCCACCGGCACGCTGCAGGCGCTGGTCGACGAGGCCGAATGGGCATCCCGCCCCGAAGCCGCCCCGCCCCGTGCCCAGCCAGGCACCGGCCGCGAACTCTTCGCCTTCATGCGCCACTCCGCCGACGGCGCCGAACAAGGCGCCTCCGCCATGCTTCACGAGGCCGGACTTTAAACATGCGTATCGTTGCTGTTGACGTTGGGGGCACCCACGCGCGTTTCGCCATCGCGCACCTTCGGGATGACGGGCGCCCCGTGCTGGAGGAAGTGCGCAAATATAAGACGGCCAACCATGCCAGCCTGGCCGATGCCTGGGCCGCCTTCGGCCGCGACAGCGGCGGCGATCTGCCTCGGGCCGCCTGCATCGCCATCGCCGGGCCGGTGGATGGGGAGCTGATCCGCTTCACCAACAATGGCTGGACGCTCCAGCCCGCCACGCTGGGCCGCGATCTCGGGCTGGCCGGCGATCCGCTGCTGATCAACGATTTCGCCGCCATGGCCGCCGCCGTCGCCGTGCTGGAGGATGAGGAGCTCGTCCATATCGGCGGGCCGGAAGGGCCGATGCCGGAAAATGGCGTCACCACCGTGATCGGGCCGGGCACGGGGCTGGGCGTGGCGCAGCTTCTGCGCTGGCAGGGCCGGCGGATCGTGCTGGCGACGGAGGGCGGCCATCTCGATTTCGCGGCGCTCGACGATTTCGAGGAGAAGTTGCTCCGTCGCCTCCGCCAGCGCCATCGCCGCGTTTCCACCGAGCGTGTCGTCTCCGGCCCCGGCCTGGGCGAGATCCACGAGACCCTGGCCTTCGTCGGCGCCCATTCGATCGTGCCGGGCGACGATGCGACACTATGGGCGGCCGCCATCGAAGGCACGGACAAGCTGGCCGCGCAGGCGCTCGATCATTTCATCATGGCCTTCGGATCGGTCGCGGGCGATCTGGCGCTCGCCCATGGCGCCAATGCCGTGGTCGTCACCGGCGGCCTCGCCAACCGCATCCGCGATCGGCTGGCCGGGCCGCTGTTCAACGATCGCTTCCGGGCGAAGGGGCGGTTCGCGCAGCGCATGGCCGAATTCCCCATCCGCCTTGCCGTCCACCCCGATCCCGGCCTGCTGGGCGCCGCCGCCGCCTATCAGGAGGCGAACCGGTAGATATCGCCGGCGGCGGGCGCCGCAGCGCCCGGCTCAGAAATGCAGCCGGGCTTCCACGCCCGCCGTCAGCGGCTCGCCATAGGCCTTCATGTTGGTGGACCAGGGGAAGCTGCCGACGGCATCGATCACATAGGCCTTGTCGGTCAGGTTCCGGCCCCACAGCGCCAGATCGACATTGGCGGAGCCGAGCGGCAGCCGCTTCACCTCCAGCCGCGCGTTCAGCAGGCCATAGGCGCCGATGCGCGCGCCCGGCCGCTCGATATAGGGCGCGGTGGTGACGACCTTGTCCTGCCAGGCATAGTTCAGGATCAGGTGCAGCGGCGCATCGCCGCCGACATAGGCCAGCCGCTGGTCCGCCGTGATGCTGAAGCTGTTCTTCGGCGCGTTGGGGAATTTGAACAGGTCGGTCACGTCCGCGCCGGTCTGCGGATCGATCACCTCGGTATATTTTGCGTTGAGATAGGCATAGCTCAGGTCCAGCCGCAGGCTTTCCATGGGCAGCAGGCTGATATCGGCTTCCATGCCGTAGATGCGCGCGCGGCCGGCATTGAAGCTGGCGACAAACTGCGGCGCGCCCAGCACCGCCAGATCGATCAATATGTCCTTGTAGCGGGAATAGAAGAAGGCGCTGTTGAACTGCAGGCGCCTGTCCCAGCCCTGCCATTTGATCCCGGCTTCGTAGGAGGTGAGGTTTTCCTCGTCGAACCCGCGCTCGAAATCCGCCTTCGTCGCGGCCCCTGTGCCGAAGCCGCCGGCGCGATAGCCGGTGACGATCTTGGCATAGAGGTTGAGGTCGTCGATCGGCTGCCAGGAGATGTTGGCCGAAGGGTTGAACTTGGAGAAATGCCGGTCGCCCTGGCCGATGAAGGCGAAGGGCGGCAACCCCGTATCGGGATCGGGGAGCGTGAAATCCACATTGTCCTTGGTCGCGCGGCGCTGATCCCAGGAATATCGGCCGCCCACCGTCAGCTTCAGCCGGTCGTCGAACGCCCAGGTCGCATTGGCGAACAGCGCCTGCGCCCTGTTCCTGGCGTAGATGTAGCGGTTGCTGATGACGAAGGCGCCGGCGTCATAATCCTCGGTCTGGTCCGCCTGCTCGGAGAAGACGTAGCCGCCGAGGATATATTCCAGCCGGTCGCCGAACGCCGTGCCCAGCAGCTGCAGCTCCTGGCTGAATTGGTGGTGGTCGGTATCCTGCCGGTTGGTGCGGAACAGGGTCGCCACCGGATTGCCGGAGAAATCGGCATAGACGCTGGCGTTGAAATCGCGATAGCCGGTGATCGATTTCACCGTCAGCCCATCCGATGGCTTCCATGTCAGCGTGAAGGCAAGGCCGTCGGTGCGCAGCCGGCTCTGTTCCACCGGTGCCGCGAGCGTCGCCCGCTTCACCCGCTTGGTCGCCACCGGGATGAAGCTGTCATAATAAAAGGGCGGGCCTGCCGCCACGTCCTCGGCCTGATAGTAAAAGGGCGTGTTATGCTCCAGCGAATGGTCGTAGGCGAAGAAGGCGTCCACATTGTCCGACAGGTCGGCCGCCGCCACGAAGCGCACGCCCCAGCGATCATTCTCGCCGAAATCGCGGCCCGCGCCCACATTCTTCACCAGCCCGTCCCGTTCCGCGTAGAGCGCGGTTATGCTGGTGGCGATGCCGCCGAATTCGGGCAGGTCGATCCGCCCCAGCGCCCGGATATAATCCTTGGTGCCGTAACCGAATTCGGCCGTGGCCTTCAGCTCGCCGCTCGGCCGGCGGGTGACGATGTTGATCGCGCCGCCGGTGGTGTTGCGGCCGTATAGCGTGCCCTGCGGCCCGCGCAGCACCTCGACCCGCTCGGCATCGCCGAAGTCGAAGGCGAGGCCGGTGGAGCGCGCGATATAGACGCCGTCGACATAGACGCCCACCGCCGGGTCCTGCGTCACCTGCGCATCGTTGTTGCCGATGCCGCGGATGAACAGGCGGGTGGAAAAGGGCGTCGTCGGATGCTGGCTCAGGCGCAGCGCCGGCACGGTGAAGCCGATATCGGTGAAGCGATCGACATTGAGGTCGGTCAGCCGTTCCGATCCCATCGATACGATGGAGATCGGCACCTCCTGCAGATTCTCCTCCCGCTTCTGCGCGGTGACGACGATATCGGCGAGGCCGCCCGGCGGCGGCGCTTCTTCCTGCGCCTGGGCGATGGCGCAGAATGAGGATGAACAGCCCAGCAAAGCCGCGATAACCCGGATCTTCATTTTTCCCCTCCCTTTTGCCCGGAGGGTCTGGCGCCCCCTCAGGCTGCGATCGATTTCAATATTTCGGCCAGCATCGCTTTCTGGTCGTCCGGCCCCAGCTCGCCGCCATTGGCCAGCGCCGCCACGGCGATGCCGGATACGGCGGCCGAGAGCCGCTGATAGGTGAGCGCAGGGTCCAGATCGGCACGGATCTCCCCCTTTTCCTGACAGGCGCGGACATCGGTGACGCCGCGCTCGGCAAGCTCGCGGCCATGCTCGGCCAGATAGGCCTGCATGTCGGGATCGTTGTGCGCATAGACGTAGAGCGACAGGCGCACGCGCCATTCGTCCGCGCGCTGCTCGTCCGTGGGCAGCACGGCATAGAGGCGGCGGCTGAGCGTGGCGAAGGGATCGTCCGCCTGCGGATCGCCCGGCCGGGGCCGCTCGCGTTCCGCCCGCTCGCCGGAGATCCAGCGCAGCGCGCCGAACATGAGCGAGGCCTTGTCCGGGAAATAATGCTGCACATTGCCCTTGGATCGCCCGCTGAGCGCCGCGACGTTGCGCTGGGACAGGGTTTCCAGCCCGTGGCTGGCGATCCAGCGGACGGCGGCCGCCGCGATGATCCGGCGCTGTTCGTCATGGTCGACAATCTTGGGCATCCGGCACCTCCCCGATTCGACGGGCGGGCTGCGCCGTCGATCCGCTCCTAAACGGCTGATCGGGGGTGATGAAAGACGCCATGTGATTTTTATCATCCATTCGGACGATAAAGTCAATATTTCAATCCAGATGGACGAAAAAGATTCAGGCGGGCGGTAACAGGCGGTTCTGCAGCCGATCGATCGCGGCGCCGTCCAGGCCGCTGCGTTCGAAAAAGACGGGCAGGGGGGCGATGGCGTCGAACGCGGCCTCAAGATAGGCGGGGTCCGCCGCCAGCATGGCATCGACGATCGGGCCGGCCGGCATGTCGAAGGTCGCAAGCCGGGTGCTCATGTCCCACACGCGCTGGCGGGCCGGCCCGCTCAGCATCGCATTGGTGATGGCATAGTCCGCATGGATGGCGGCGCTGTCCGCCCCGATCGCCGCCAGCAGCAGCGCGGAGACGATTCCCGTCCGGTCCTTGCCGGCGGTGCAGAACAGCACGGCCGGCAGCGCATCCTCCCCCGCCAGCAAATGGAGGATGCCGGCGATATCCCGCCCATATGCCTGGACCAGATGGCGATAGGCATTGCCGATCCGTTGCGCGGCGGCGGTATTGTCGATGGCGCCGGCGCCGGTCCCGGCGCCCTGGCCGGGATGAAGCGGGACGGAGACGAGCCGCATCGCGGCCGGGGGCCGGACCGGCATCGCCTCGATTTCCATGGGGCCGCGCAGATCGATGAGGGTGCGGATGCCGATCCGCTCCATCGCTGTCCAGGCATGGCCGTCCAGGCTGGCCAGCTCGCCCGATCGATAGAGCAGGCCGGGCGCGATCAACCCTTCGCCCAGCGGCCGGAAATTGGGGGCGTGGGCCCGGATGGCGGCGAGAAGCGCGTCGGCCTCCGGCTGCGTCACAGTTTCACGCGCCCGCCATGGAGCGGCCCCAGCATGTCCTTCATCAGCGTCTCGCGCCACAGCGCCTCGGCGAGGAATTCCTGCAGCGTCGTGGCGATGTCGCCCTCGGCGATCCGGTCGGCATAGAGCGCGCGCAGCTCATCGCGGTCGCCGCGCGGGCCGGCCGTATCGTCGGCGAGCGCCGCGCGCAGATAGCCGATCAGGCCGA
Organism: Edaphosphingomonas fennica; assembly: GCF_003034225.1. Taxonomy (GTDB): domain Bacteria; phylum Pseudomonadota; class Alphaproteobacteria; order Sphingomonadales; family Sphingomonadaceae; genus Sphingomonas_E; species Sphingomonas_E fennica. The sequence continues at coordinate 47,690 of NZ_PHHF01000043.1, read as the reverse complement.
TCGCCCCGTCCAGCCGATATTGCACATAGGGATCGTCGATCGCCGGCCGCACGATCGTGCCCAGCACGTCGCGCAGATAATCGAATTCGAAGCCGATCGCGGGACGCGGCCCGGATGCGGGTGGCGTCTCGTCCAGCGTCAGCCCCTCGGCGCGGGCGATCAGCCGGATCAGCGATATCTGGGACAGGCGAAAATATCCATTGGTCAGGCCGAAATCCATGCCGGTATGGCGGCTTTCCAGCGCCAGCGCGATCGGCACGCTGAACCGCGCCATCACCAGGATGGTGGGATAGAGCAGCTCGTCCATCGTCCAGTCTCGGCCCGATGCCGCGCGATAGAGCGACAGCAGCCGCTCCGCGCTCGCCATCGGCTGCACCAGCGATCGGGCCAGCACGCAGCCCAGATCCTCCAGCGGATGGCCGAGATGCGTCATCTCCCAGTCGACCAGCCCGGTCACGCGCTCAGCATCGAACAGGAAGTTGCCGGGGCCGGCATCGCCCTGCACCAGCACGGCGGGACGGTCGTCCGCCGGCAGGCGGTGGCGCAGCCAGCGGAAGGCGAACAGGGTCAGCGGATCGGGATCGGCGACATTGGCGTCGAGCAGCTCCTCCCACATGTCCAGTTCCCGGCGGATCGCCTCGCCGATCGTCAGGCCCGGCGGCAGGTGATTCAGCGCGAGGGAGGCGATGTCCACCGCATGGCATTCCACCAGTGCCTCGGCGAAGGATCGTTCGATGCGGTCGCGATGGGCCTCGTCGGCGATCTCCGCCCAGCGCGCCTCGCCCGGCAGGCAGTGCATCGCCATCGCGGTCGCGCCTTCGTGCCAGCCGATCGTGCGCGGCGCACGGGCGCGCCCGTCCAGCCGGGTCAGCAGCTCATGCTCGCGGCGCAGGTCGAAGGGGGTGCGCGGGGCCGATCCCAGGTCGATCTTCAGGAAGGCGGCGCCGGGCGCGCCATCCAGGTCCACCCGGCAGCTCGTGCGGAAGGCGCCGCCGCTCACCCGCTGGATCGCGGTAATGCCGCTGCCGGTCGTCGCCTCGATCCACGCGCGCAGGCTGGCGTCGAGGGCCTCTTCATCGACGACGCCGGTCACGCCGCGGCTCCCCGTTCGCGGGCGAAGGCGCGATATCCGTCCGGGTGCCAGGTATCCTGCAGCTCGCCATAGGCCGTGGCCTCGCCGAAATTCCATTCGGCGAAGCTGGACCAGTTGAACATGCCCCGCTGCACCTGCACCGCCATGCGGGTGATCGCGCGGCCGCGCGCCTCCAGCCGGCGGCCCCGCCGGTCCGTGGCTTCGATGACGCAGCTTTCAGGTGAAAGATCGTCGCCGCGCGTGATCCGGGCGCTGCCTTCGGCCAGCAGCGAATGCGCGCCGTCGCGGATCAGATAGCCCGAAAGCAGGGAGAAGCTCTCAGGATCGGCGCCGGCATGCGTCACCATCAGGAAGGCGTCGTCCGCGGATGCGGTGGCGTGGAAATAGCCGATATGCATGCCGGTCACGTCGTCGCGGCGCGGCCCCCAGCTCCGGTCGCGCACGCAATGGCAATCCACCGCCAGCGTCTCGCCGCCGGTGCGCACCCAGCCCGTATAGCGGCCCGGCTGATCGATATGGCCCTTGAAGATGCTCTCTTCGGTGGTCGATGCGCTGGTGGCCTCCACGGCCGCCGTGGCTTCGAAGCGGACGTCGAAGGCCAGGCCCGGATGATCGTATCGGATGCGATAGGCGCGGCCGCCCTCGATCACGTCGATGGTCACGCCCTGCGGCATGGCGATCCGGCCGCCCTCGGCCATCGCATCCCAGCCGTCGAAGCGCCGGCTCCAGAGATAGTCGTGGTGCAGCATCGTCCAGGGCAGGGAGCCGCGATCGTCCCAGGCGAACACGCCGCCGCCGCATATCCCAAGGTTCGGGCGGAACCAGGGATAGATGTAAACCGATAGCCGTCGCTCGGGCACGTAGAAGGCGAACCACCAGGATTCGAACCAGCTATCGTCCGTGCCCGACGGGTGGAGCCTGTCCTCTTCGCCCAGAATCGCCACCGCACCCTCCTTTTATCGTCCGTATGGACTAAAAAACATGAGGCGCGAAGGCAAGGGCCAACTTGGCGCGGGCCCGCCCGGCCCGGCGGGATCGCCCACGGCCACGCATTATGCGGCTTCGGAGGGGATTTAACGGTAATTAACTGTCAATCCGTCCTGATCATATTATTATGTGGACTCAAGCAAGAATACCCTCAGGCAAGAATACCCGCAGGGTCGCATCGGGAGGTCGTCGGGTCGGCGGCCTCCCTTTCCCTTTCCGGCCGATCAGTTCGCGCCGCGCTCGGTAAAATCGATCCTGATCCGCACCCAGGCGCCCACCATCGGCCGCCCGCCGATCCGTGGCGGCAGCACGCGGAATTGCCAGGCCGCCTGGCGGATCGCGCGGGCCAGGCCCGAGCCCGGCGGCGCATCCGCGATCTCGCGGCAATCCTCTACGCGATAATTGGGCGCCGTCCGGCAGGCGATCAGGCCCGTGCCCACGCGCGGCGCATTGGCGGGCAGATAATAATTGAGCTCCGCATTGGTCGGCGGGCGATACCATTCGGCATTGTAGAGCCGCTCGCCATTGGGGCCGGAACCCGGCCCGTCGGAGCTGCTGTCCTGCCCGGCACCGCTGCCGGCCGTGCTGGCATCGGCGGTGGCGCGGCCCTCGGTGTGCGACGGCAGCTTGGATATGTCAGACGCCGCGAACTCCTCGGGCGTCAGGATCAGCATCTTGAGCGGGCCGAGCGCCTGGGCCGGCGGCGGCTGGGTGGGCGTCGGCACGGGCACCGCCCTGGGCGCCCGCGATCGTTGCGATGCCGCCTCGGCCGATCTCTTCTTCTCGGCCGCCTTCGACGGCGTGGAGGAGGTGGATGTATCCGGCAGCAATTCCACCGTCAGCGGCTTCGTGGGCTCGGTCGGCTCCGACGGCGGCATGGCCGCGATGCGGATCAGCATCACAACCAGCAGCACGTTGGCCGCGATCGCCACGAAAAGGGCGCCGGCCCGGCGGTGGAGCGGCGCCTCGTTTCGATAGGATGAAGGCTGATAGGACGCCGGGGGCATTGGCCGTTCGCCTACAGGAGCCGGATGCCAGCCGCAATCGGGCCTGTCGCCGTGACCGCGCGCCTCAGGCGTCCTCGAATTCCTCGGGCAGCAGCTCGGTATCCACCTGCGCCTGCATCGCCGGCGGATAGCGGCGGCCGGCGACCGCGCCGGGGGTGAAGATGGCATCCACCGCCGCCAGCGCGGCGGGATCGATGGCGATGCCCGCTGCGGCCACATCCTCCTCCAGATGGGCGATGCTGCGGGTGCCGGGTATGGGCACGATATTCTCGCCGCGCGCCAGCACCCAGCCGATCGCAAGCTGGGCGGGCGTGCGTCCGGCCGCTTGCGCCACGGCGCGGAACCGATCGAACAGCGCCAGATTGTGCGAAAGCTGCGGTTCCAGGAACCGGGGCATCACCGCCCGGATGTCGCTGCCCGAATAGCGATCGTCGCGGACCGCCCCTGCCAGGAAGCCGCGCGCGACCGGCGAGAAGGCGACGAAGCCGATCCCCAGTTCGCGGCACGCATCCAGCACCGCCACTTCGGGGTTGCGCACCCAGGGCGAATATTCGGTCTGGATCGCGGCGATCGGATGGACGGCATGCGCCCGGCGGATGGTGGCGGCGGACATTTCCGAAAGGCCGATCGCACCGATCTTGCCGGCTTCCTTCGCGCGGACCAGGGCGCCGACCGAATCCTCGATCGGCACGTTCCGGTCCAGCCGGTGGAGATAATAAAGGTCGATATGGTCGGTGCCGAGCCGGGCCAGCGCCCCATCCAGCGTGGATGCGACCGCTTCCGGCCGCCCGTCCAGCCCGCGCTTGCCGTCATGGACGCCCAGCCCGCACTTGCTGGCCAGCGTGAATTCGTGTCGGCGATGCATCACCGCCTTGCCGATCAGCCGTTCGTTCGCGCCGTCGCCATAGATGGCGGCGGTGTCGAGGAAGGTCACGCCCAGGTCCAGCGCCCGGTTCAGCAGCCGCGCCGCATCCTCCTCCGCCGGAAAAGGTTCGTAGCCGTGGCTCAGGTTCATGCAGCCCAGGCCGATGGCGGAAACGGTGAAGGGGCCGATGCGGCGTGTGGGAAGCGTCATGGGCGGGGGTCCATCCTCAGAAGCTGTAGACCAATGTGGCGCGGGTCAGCGTGTCCACGGGATCGCGGCCCGCCGGCGCATCGCGTTCATATTGCACGTTATAGGATATCCGCGTCTTCAGCGGGCCGAACAGCTTGGTGTCCAGAGCCAACGTGGTGCTGGCGTTGGTGTTGCCCGCTTCCATGAACAGGGCCGCATCCTGCGTCAGGCTGGCGGTCGGCGCGATCTGCCAGCGCAGCGCCACGGATGCGCGGCCCGCCACGGTCGTCTTGTCAGGCTCCTCGATATAGTTGCTGTATCGCACCGCCGGGCCGCCTTCCAGGTCCACCTTCAGCTTGGGGCCGGTGAACAGCGTGTAGCCGATCCCGCCGCCCAGCGTGTAGCGGCTGTCATAGCCGAGGAACCGGTCATGCTCATATTGGGCAAGGCCATAGGCGTAGAGCCTGTCATCGAACTTGAAATTCGGCTGGTAGGCGGCGATCACGCGTTCGGTGGTGGTGACGTTGTTGGTTTCCTGCACGTCGGCGCGCGCGTTGAAGCGATGGCGCACCTGCAGCCCCTCGCGCTCGCCCTTGGCGGCGAGGTAGAGGCCCAGCGATCGGGTGTTGCCGGTGGACCGGGCGGCGCCGATCTCCACTTCGCCCCCCCAATTATCGAAGAAGCTGGCGGATTTGATCCGTTCCTGCCGCTGCCGTTCGGCCAGCGCCTTCTTGTCGGCCTGATCCTTGTCGAAACCGTCCTTCAGCCCTTCGGCCTGGCGCGCCCCCCACGGGGTGGCCTGCTTGGCGAGCTTCGTCACCGTCGTCACCGCCTGGGCGTCGCCGCTGGCGATCGCCGCGTCCAGCATGGCGCGCACCGCTGGCGGAAGCTCGGTCGGGCGGGCGACGTCGATCCGGGGCAGGGGCAGGGGCCGCTGGGGCGCCGGCGGGATATCCAGGATCGGCGCCAGCGGCTCGGGCGCCGGCTCCATGGGATCGGCGGCCATCACGGGCGGGTGGGGCGCGATCAGCGGTGGCTGGCCGGCCTGGGCAAGCAATACAAAAGCGAGAACAGGGGTCATCGCGGTCCTTCCATCGGGCCGTGAAGCGTCACGATAATGTCAAAGGTGGTCGGCGAATTCTTCTAGCACATCTTCATAGAGACGGCGCTTGAACGGCACGATGATGCGCGGCAGCTCGGCCGGTTCCGCCCACCGCCAGCCGCGAAATTCGGGTTCGGCGGTTTCCAGGTTCACGTCGGCGTCGGTGCCGAGGAAACGCGCGAGGAACCAGTGCTGGCGCTGGCCACGATATTTGCCCTTCCACACCTTGCCCACCAGATCCTCCGGCAGGTCGTAGAACAGGGTGCGCCGGGCGCGGGCGATCACCCGCACCAGATCGGGGCGGATGCCGGTTTCCTCCTCCAACTCGCGCAGCATGCCGGCCTCGGGGTCCTCGCCCTCCTCCAGCCCGCCCTGCGGCATCTGCCAGGCCTCGGCGGCATTATCGATCCTGAGCGCCACGAACACCTTATTGTCCCCGTTCAGCAGCATCACCGCCGCCGCATCGCGATAGGGGAGGTCGTTTTCCTTCACGCCGCTTTCTCCAGCATCGCGCGCCCTGCTTCCGCCTCGGCGACGATCGCCGCCAGCGCCGCGAGGCAGCCGGCGAGGTCGTCTTGCGAGGAAGGGATGGCCCTGCGCATGTTCATGAACCCGTGGATATTGCCCCTGGCCTCGCGATAGACGGTCGGCACACCCGCCTGCACCAGCGCCGCCGCATAGGCCCGGCCGGAATCGCGCAGCGGATCGAGCCCCGCCGTCACCACCAGCGTCGGTGGCGTGCCGGCATGGTCGGCCTTGATCGGGGAGGCGCGCCAGTGCGCCAGATCGGCGCCATAGCTTTCGTGGAACCAGGTCAGCAGCGCGGAATCCAGATAATAGCCGTCGCTGAAGTCGCGGTAGGAATAATATCGGCCGCCGGGGTCCGCCGCCGGATAGATCGGCCACTGCGCCAGCACCGGCACGGCGGCGGGCGCGTCGCGCAGCGCCAGCGTGGTCACGATCGTCAGCGTGCCGCCGGCGCTGTCGCCGGCTAGCACCAGCCCGGTGGCGATCCGGCCGGTTTCGGGCGGGTTGGCGGCGATCCACCGGGCGGCCGCCTCGGCATCGTCGGGGGCGGCGGGCCAGGGATGCTCGGGCGCCAGCCGGTAATCCACCGCGATCACCGGCATGTCGAGCGCGCGGGCGATCTCCGCGCACAGCGGATCATGGCTGTCCAGGCTTCCCAGCACGAAGCCGCCGCCGTGGAAGAAGATCATCAGCGGTCCCGGCGCGCGCGTCGCCCGCGCGTCATACAGGCGGGCGGGGATATCCGCGCCATGCGGGCCGGGGATGGCGAAATCCCGCTTCACCGCCAGTTCGCCCACGGGCAGGTCGATCAGGTCGCGCCCCGTCTTCATCAGCTCGCGCGCGTCGGCCGGCGCCATCTCGTGCAGCCTGGGGATGGGGGCGGTGGCGATATAGTCCAGCATCGCCCGCACGTCGGGCCGCACCGGCGGCCGCTCGGGCACGCGGTCCGCTTTCGCCGGGCGACGGGCGGGGGGAACGGATGGCCCTGTCATGCGCGCGCTATCTCCTTCGGCTGGCTGGTTTCGCCCGGTTTAGCGGCGGCGGCGGCCCCGGTCGAGCCGGTCGGCGCCTTTGCCGCGCCCGCCCTGGACTGCCCCGCCTGAACCCCGGATGAGCCATGTTGATGGCTTTATCGCAGGATTCCGTCTTCTTTTGCTACTTTACCGGCTCCGTTCCCGCGTTCAGCGTGCGTCTTAAGAGCATAAGGGGCCATGGCAACCGGCGCTGGCAAGCGGGTGCGACGGGGACTATGGTGAAAGACAGGAGAGAGGTGGCGCCGCCCCGCATCGGGGCTATGATGGCGCCTGCGTGCCGCTGCGACATGCGTGGCGGCCTTGGATATTTTCGCGTCGAAGGCCCGGATGACCGGGAACGAGGAAGGCAACGACAAATATCGAGGTGACCTGGGCATGGCGACTGCCGTTCACGAACTTACCCCCAAGGAAGCAAACGCCCATCCGCCGGCCGAAGCGATCGTGGTTCGCTTTGCGGGGGACAGCGGCGACGGGATGCAGCTGACGGGTGGTCAGTTCACCTTGTCGACCGCGCTGGCGGGGAACGATCTCGCGACGTTCCCGGATTTCCCGGCGGAGATACGGGCGCCGCAGGGCACGTTGTTCGGGGTGTCGGCCTTCCAGATCAATTTCGGATCGACGGCGATCGAGACGGCGGGCGACGCGCCGGACGTGCTGATCGCGATGAACCCGGCTGCGCTCAAGAGCAATGTCGGCGCGCTCAAGCCCGGCGGCCTGATCATCGCCGACGAGGGCGAGTTCGGTGTCCGCAACCTCGCCAAGGCCGGTTACGAGGCATCGCCGCTGGAAGACGGCAGCCTCGCCCGCTGGCAGGTGCTCAGCTTCAACATCTCGCAGCTCACCCTCGATGCCGTGAAGCCCTTCGGCCTCGGCAACAAGGAGGCGCTGCGCTGCAAGAACATGTGGACGCTGGGCCTCGCGCTCTGGATGTTCGATCGCGATCGCGAGCCGCTGATCCAGTGGCTGAAGGAGAAGTTCGCCAAGGCGCCGACGCTGGCGGAGGCGAACATCGCCGCGCTCAATGCCGGCCACGCCTTTGGCGAGACGGCGGAGATTTCCGGCCCGCTCAAGCAGCACCATATCGCCGCGGCTCCGGCCGAACCCGGCCTCTACCGCACGATCACCGGCGCGGAATCGATCTCGCTGGGCCTCGTCGCGGGCGCGCAGCTCGCGGGCGTGAAGATGTTCTTCGGCGGCTATCCGATCACGCCGGCCTCCGCGATCCTGCACCATCTGTCGCGGTTGAAGGAATATGAGGTCACGACCTTCCAGGCGGAGGACGAGATCGCGGCCATCGCGGCGGCGATCGGCGCATCCTATGCCGGCCAGCTCGGCGTCACCTCCTCCTCCGGCCCCGGCATCGCGCTGAAGGGCGAGGCGATGGGCCTGGCGGTGATGACGGAGCTGCCGCTGGTCATCGTCAACTCGCAGCGCGGCGGCCCTTCCACCGGGCTTCCCACCAAGACGGAGCAGTCCGATCTCTATCAGGCGGTCTATGGCCGCAACGGCGATGCGCCGCTGCCGGTGATCGCCGCGCGCTCGCCCGCCGACGCCTTCGATTGCGCGATCGAGGCGGTGCGCATCGCCACCCAGTTCATGACGCCGGTGATCCTGCTGACCGACGGCTATATCGCCAATGCGGCGGAGCCGTGGAAGGTGCCGGACATGAGCGGCTACGCGCCCTTCCCGGTGCAGTATCTGGAAAGCGTGCCCGAAGGCGGCTTCAAGCCCTATGGCCGGGACGAAAAGCTCGCCCGCCCGTGGGTGAAGCCCGGCACGCCCGGCCTGATCCACCGCATCGGCGGGATCGAGAAGGCGGTCGACACCGGCCATATCGATTATGCCCCCGCCAACCACCAGGCGATGACGGACCTGCGCAGGGCCAAGGTGGACGGCGTCGCCGATCATATTCCCGAACAGGAGGTCACGCTGGGCGAGGCGAAGGGCCGGCTGGTGCTGGTCGGCTGGGGTTCCACCTTCGGGCCGATCCATCAGGCGGTGCGGCGCCAGCGGGCCAAGGGCCGGGACGTCCACCACGTCCATATCCGCCATATCTGGCCGCTGCCGCGCAACCTGGGCGATCTGCTCAAGGGATATGACAAGATCATCGTGCCGGAGATGAACACCGGCCAGCTCAAGACGGTGCTGCGCGACCAGTATCTGGTCGATGCCCGCCCGCTCAATAAGGTATCCGGCCAGCCCTTCCGCATCGCCGAGATCGAAGCCGCCATCGAGGAGGCGCTCGCATGAACGAGATGACCAGTATCCCCACCAGCCCCAAGGATTGGGAAACCGATCAGGAAGTGCGCTGGTGCCCCGGCTGCGGCGACTATGCGATCCTGAAGGCGGTGCAGCGGACCATGCCGGAACTGGGCGTGCGGCCGGAAAATACCGTGTTCGTGTCCGGCATCGGCTGCTCGTCGCGCTTCCCTTATTATATGGAGACCTACGGCTTCCACACCATCCACGGCCGCGCGCCGGCGGTGGCGACGGGCGTGAAGCTGGCGAACCCGGAACTCGACGTGTGGATCATCACCGGCGACGGCGATGCGCTGTCGATCGGCGGCAATCACACGATGCACCTGCTGCGGCGCAATCTCGACTGCCAGGTCCTGCTGTTCAACAACGAGATATATGGCCTCACCAAGGGCCAATATTCGCCGACCAGCCGGGTGGGCACGCGATCGCCCTCGACGCCGTTCGGATCGGTGGACCGGCCGGCCAGCCCCTGCAGCTTCGCGCTGGGATCGGGCGCGCGCTTCGTGGCGCGGGGCATCGATACCCACAAGAACCTGCCCGCCGTGCTCAAGGCCGCGCATGCCCACAAGGGCGCGAGCTTCGTGGAAATCTACCAGAACTGCATCGTCTATAATGACGGCGTGTTCGATCCCTTCACCGAGAAGAAGGCCGCGCCCGAAAGCCAGATCTGGGTGGAACATGGCGAACCCGTGCTGTTCGCCGGCGGCGCGAAGGGGCTGGCGATGGACGGCGAGGCGCTGCGCCTGCGCATCGTGGATGTCGTGGATGGGGACTGGAAGGGCGCGGGCGTGATCGTCCACGATCAGACCAATCACGGCCTGGCCCAGATGTTGATCGATTTCGCGCCGGGCGAAGGCGGCCCGGTGGTGCTGGGCGTGATCTACAACCACCCGCGCCCCACCTTCGAACGGGCGGTGGTGGAGCAGAACGCCGCCGCCGCCGCCGGCAAGGCGCGCGATCTCCAGAAGCTGATCTCCAAGGGCCAGACCTGGCAGGTGGAAAAGCAGCCCCATACAATGTGATCGGACGCGCGGGGCGGCGCGCGCGCGGCGCGCTCGTCCGCCGCCGCCGCGCTCCTTGCGCGATGTCGATTCCATACAAGAAGCATCGTTGCGCACATGGCATGATCGCCGGGCCTAAATCCTCATCCGCCAAGGATTTGCCTCATGCCGATCACCGCCACGCCCACCCCGGGGAAGACCTTGCTCTCCCCGGGCGATCACACGTTGATCCTGATCGATCACCAGTCGCAGATGGCCTTCGCCACCCATTCGATCGACGCGACGACGCTGCGCACCAACACTGCGCTGGTCGCCCATGCGGCCGCCGGCTTCAAGGTTTCCACGATTCTCACCACCGTCGCCGAGAAGAGCTTTTCCGGCCCGATCTTCGATGAGATCAAGGAGGCGCTGCCCGACGTGGAAGTGACGGATCGCACCTCGATGAACACGTGGGAGGATGCGAACGTCATCAAGCGGGTCAATGCGATCGGCAAGGACCGGCTGGTGTTCGGCGGGCTGTGGACCTCGGTGTGCATCGTCGGCCCGACCCTGTCGGCGATCGACCAGGGTTATGAGGTCTATGTGATCTCCGACGCCTGTGGCGACGTTTCCGACGAAGCGCACGAACGCGCGATGGAACGGATGATCCAGGCCGGCGTGCGGCCGATGACGTCGCTGCAATATCTGCTCGAGCTGCAGCGCGATTGGGCGCGGACCGGAACCTACGACATGACCACCGGCATCGCCCGCAAATATGGCGGCGCCTACGGCCTCGGCATCATCTACGCCAAGACGATGTTCGGCGCTTCCGAAGGCGGGCACTGAAACCGGGGCGGGGCGGCCTTTCCCGTGCCGGAAGGCCGCCCGGTCCATATCGGGGGTCGCGCCCATGAAACCCTATCTGATCTCGCTCGCCGTCGGCCTTGTCGTGGGCATATTATACGGCGCGCTCAACGTGCGATCGCCCGCGCCGCCGGTCATTGCCCTGATCGGGCTGTTCGGCATGCTCCTAGGCGAGCAGATCGTGCCCATCGCCAAACGGCTGATCGCGGGCCGCCCGGTCGCCTCCTATGTGCGGACGAGCTGTGCCGAACAGGTGCTGGGGACGATGCCGGGCGGCGGGGACGATGAGGCGCGCGATCCCCCGCATGATCCACCGCACGGGGCCGCCTGAACGAACCGCATATCAGGGAAGGATCGGATGATGACCTATCTTCAGGCGATCACGATTTTCCACACCGCCATCAGCTTCGTCGCCATCGCGGCCGGCTTCGTCGCGGTCGCCGGCCTCTTTCGCGGCGGCGCCTATCGCGCATGGACCAGCCTGTTCCTGGTGACGGCCATCGCCACCAGCGTCACCGGCTTCTTCTTTCCGTTCAACGGCGTCACGCCCGCGATAGTCACCGGCGTGGTGGCGCTCATCGTCCTGGCCTTCGTTCTCCTCGCCTATCGCCGCTTCCGCCTCGTCGGCGCATGGCGCTGGATCTACGCCGCCGGCATGGTCGCCAGCCTCTACCTGCTGGTGTTCGTCGGCGTGGTGCAGGCGTTTCTCAAGGTGCCGTCGCTCCACAGCCTCGCGCCCACGGGGGCGGAACGTCCCTTCCAGCTCACCCAGCTCGCCGTGCTCCTGCTCTTCGTCCTGATCGGGCTGATGGCGGCGATCCGCTATCGGCCGGTGCCGGTTGCCGTGCCGGTGCGGCGGGAGCCTTCGAGGTGAGCGATCTCGACCGCCGCACGACGCTGGCGGGCGGCGCCGCCGCGCTTCTCGCATCATCGCTTCACGGTGCGCCCCTGGCTGCCCGTTCCCGCGCTTCCGGGAGGAAAACCATGTCCGACCTTATCGTCACCAATGCGAAGATCACCACCCTGGATCGCGCCAACCCGCAGGCGGATACCGTGCTGATCCGGGACGGGCGCTTCGCCGCCGTGGGCAGTGCCGCGGATGTGCGCGCGGCTGCGGCACCGGACGCGGCGGTGATCGATGCCGGCGGGCGCCGGGCGATACCCGGCCTGATCGACAGCCACATGCACATCATCCGTGGCGGGCTGAATTACAATTTGGAGCTGCGCTGGGACGGCGTGCCGAGCCTGGCCGAGGCGATGCGGATGCTGAAGCGGCAGGTGGACAATACGCCCGCCCCCCAATGGGTGCGCGTGGTCGGCGGCTTCACCGAGCATCAGTTCGCCGAAAAGCGGCTGCCGACGATCGACGAGCTGAACGCCGTCGCCCCGGATACGCCGGTGTTCATCCTCCACCTTTACGATCGCGCGCTGCTCAACGCGGCGGCGCTCAGGGTGGTGGGCTATACCAGGGATACGCCCAACCCACCGGGGGGCGAGATCGTGCACGACGCCGCCGGCAATCCGACGGGGCTGCTGCTGGCCCAGCCCAATGCGACGATCCTCTACGCGACGCTGGCCAAGGGGCCGAAGCTGCCGCCCGAATATCAGGTCAACTCCACCCGCCATTTCATGCGCGAGATGAACCGGCTGGGGGTGACCGGCGTGATCGACGCGGGCGGCGGATACCAGAATTACCCGGAAGATTATGCGATCATCGAGAAGCTGCATGCGGACGGCGAGCTGACGCTGCGCATCAGCTACAACCTCTTCACCCAGAAGCCGAAGGAGGAGCTGGCCGATTTCGCGGGCTGGGCGAAAACGGTGAAGCCGGGGCAGGGGGACGACAGCTATCGCCATAACGGCGCCGGCGAGATGCTGGTCTATTCGGCCGCGGATTTCGAGGATTTCCGCGTCGCCCGGCCGGATATGCCGCCCAATATGGAAGGCGACCTGGAGCCCGTCATCCGTCTGCTGGTCGAAAATCGCTGGCCGTGGCGGCTCCACGCCACTTACGATGAGACGATCAGCCGCGCACTCGATGTGTTCGAGAAGGTCCATCGCGACATTCCGTTCGACGGCCTCCACTGGTTCTTCGACCATGCCGAGACGATCAGCGACCGCAATATCGATCGCATCGCGGCGCTTGGCGGCGGCATCGCCGTGCAGCACCGCATGGCCTATCAGGGCGAATATTTCGTCGAGCGCTACGGCGCCAGGGCGGCGGAGCGGACGCCGCCGATCAGGCGGATGATGGCGGCGGGCCTGCCGGTGGGCGGCGGCACCGATGCGACGCGGGTGGCGAGCTACAATCCGTGGGTCTCGCTTTCCTGGCTGGTGACGTCGAAGACGGTGGGCGGGCTCCGGCTCTATCCGCCCGCCAACCGGCTCGACCGCGAAACCGCGCTCCGGCTGTGGACGGAAGCGAATAGCTGGTTCTCCAACGAGCAGGGCAAAAAGGGGCAGGTGAAGGCCGGTCAGCTCGCCGATCTCGTGCTGCTGAGCGATGATTATTTCAGCGTGCCGGAGGATGGGATCGCCCATATCGAATCCGTCCTGACATTGCTGGGGGGCGAGGTGGTGCACGGCGCCGGCGAATATCGCGATCTCGCGCCGCCCCTGCCGAAGCCGATGCCGGACTGGTCGCCGGTCGCCACCTTCGGCGGCTATTATCGCCGTCCCGAACAGGCGGCGAAGCTGGCGTCGGCCTGCGGTTGCGCCAGCACCTGCAATGTCCATGGCCATGATCATGCCGCTGCCCTCGCCGCCGATATCCCCACAGCGGATGTCCAGACCTTCTGGGGCACGCTCGGCTGCGGTTGCTGGGCGGTCTGATGGCGGCGCCCGCTCCCATCGCCGGGCTGCTCGCCAGCCGCTGGTTCACCACGCTCGCCTGCACGCTGCTCACCTTGCCTTACTGGATGAGCGGCATCGCCAAGCTGTTCGATCTGCCCGGCGCGCTGGGCGAAGCGCGCCATTTCGGGCTGAAGCCGGCCGGGCTGGTCGTCGCGGCCACCATCCTCGTCCAGGTCGGCGCGTCCCTGCTGCTGGTCGCCGGGCGCTGGGTGTGGCTCGCGGCCGGCGCGCTCGGCGTGTTCACGGTCATCGCCACCCTGATCGGCCATCCCTTCTGGACGGTCGCCGATCCCGTCGCCCGCTTCCACGATCGCAACAGCTTTTTAGAACATATCGGCCTGGTCGGCGGCTTCATGCTGGCCGCGATCCTCGCCGAACGCGGGCGCGCGGCACGATGAGCGGGCAGGCCAGGGAGGAAGGCGGCCGGCCGCTCGGCTATCCCATGTTCCGGGCGCTGTGGATCGCCACGGTCGTCTCCAATGTCGGCACGTGGATGCACGATGTCGGCGCCGGCTGGCTGATGACGTCGCTGTCGGCGGAGCCGCTGATGGTCGCCCTCGTCCAGGCCGCGACGACGCTGCCGATGTTCCTCTTCGCGCTGCCGGGCGGGGCGCTCGCCGATATCGTCGATCGCCGCCGCCTGCTGATCTGCGCCCAGCTATGGATGCTGATCGCGGCCGGGCTGCTCGCGGCGATCACCTTCGCGGGGCTCACCACGCCCGCCCTGCTGCTCGCCTTCACCTTTGCGCTCGCGACCGGGGCGGCGCTCAGCGCGCCTGCTTTCCAGGCGATCGTGCCCGAACTGGTGCCGCGCCCCGCGCTTGCCGATGCCGTCGCGCTCAACAGCCTGGGGGTGAACATCGCCCGCGCCATCGGCCCGGCGCTGGGCGGGGTCATCATCGCCATGGCCGGGCCGCCGGCGGTGTTCGCGCTCAATGCCGTGTCGGTGCTGGGCGTGCTGGGGGTGTTGTTCGCATGGAAACGGGAAGCCCAGGCCGCGACGCTGCCCGCCGAACGTTTCTTCGGCGCGCTCCGGGCGGGCGGGCGCTATGCCCGCCAGTCGCCGGAGTTGCAGACGGTGCTGGTCCGCTGCCTGGGTTTCTTTCCCTTCGCCAGCGCGCTCTGGGCCTTCCTGCCGATCATCGCCCGGCGCGAGCTGGGGCTTGGCCCGACCGGCTATGGCGGCCTGCTGGGCTTCATGGGCGCGGGCGCGATCGCGGGCGCGCTGCTGCTGCCGCGCCTGCGCCGGCTGATCCCATCCAACCAGCTGACGGTGCTGGCGGCGATCCTGTTCGCCATCGCCATGCTCGGGCTGGCGAAGACGGGCAGCTTCGCGGTCGGTTGCCTGGTGATGGCGATCGCCGGTCTCGCCTGGATCGCCATGCTCTCCGCGCTCAATGTCGCGGCGCAGATGGCGGTGCCGGCCTGGGTGAAGGCCCGCGCGCTCGCCGTCTATCTCGTGGTCTTCCAGGGAGCGATGGCGGCAGGCAGCACCTTCTGGGGCTGGCTGGCGGGGCGCATCGGCATTCCGCTCGCGCTGGTCATCGCCGCTGCCGGGCTGGTGGTGGCGCTGCTGCTGGCGCTGCGCTGGCGGATCGGAGGCGAGAGCCGCGATCTCGCGCCCTCCTCGCACTGGCCGGCGCCAATCGTCGCCGAGGACCCCGCGCCCGATCGCGGGCCGGTGATGGTGACGGTGGAATATCGGATCGATCCGGCGCGCAAGGCTGAATTCGTGCGGGCCATGCAGGAGATGCGCCGCATTCGCCGGCGGGACGGGGCGCTCAACTGGTGCCTGAACGAGGATGCGGCCCAGCCCGGCACCATGCTCGAAAGCTTCGTCCTCGAAAGCTGGCTGGAACATCTCCGCCAGCATGAACGGGTGACACAGGCGGACCGGCTCGATCAGGCGGCCGTCAACCAGTTCCACATCGGCACAGACCCGCCGCTCGTCCGCCACCTGCTGGCGCCATGAGGCGGGAAGGCGCCGCCCACGGGTGAAAGGCCATGGCGCGGCGACTGGGCCTGAAAGAAGCTTGCTTCCGGTAAAGGGCGTGGGCGGGGCCGTCCATCGAACGCCCCGCCAGCTGCCGCAGCCTTCCCCGAGGGGAAGGAACTGACGACGCTTACTTCCGCGCGGTCAGCAGCAGGTCCAGCGTGCCCGTGCCGCTGCCCGCCTTTTCCAGCTTCGGATAGCGCAGGCCGCCATTCCATTCGATGGCGATGTCGCGGAAACGGTCGCCGGACTGGACGAGCAGGCGGATCGGTTCCTTGCCGCCCTTGGCCGCGCGGATCGCTTCTTTCAGGCGGTCGTCGGAATAGGCCATGCCGTCCACCGCCAGGATCTTGCTGCCGATGGCGAGGCCGGCGTTGAAGGCCGGGCCGTCCCAGATCACCTGGGTGATCTCGCCGCCCTTGCTGGTCAGCCCGATCGAATAGCTGAGGTCGATCGCCTTCGACGTGCGTTCCTGGTCCTTGATGAAGGGCGTCGGCTCGTCGACATAGGCGAGGCGATAGCCGCCGTTGACAAAGCCGTTGAGCGGCGCGCCCTTGGCCTTCTCACCCAGCCGGGTCGTCAGGAAGGCATCCCAGTCATAGGGCACGATCGAATTCAGCGCCGCCACCACGTCCTTGAACTCGAACGTGTCGATGCCCCAGTCGCCATCCTTCTGGCCGAAGAAGGCGCGGGCGAAATCGTCCATCGACTTGCGGCCGCCCGATTGCGCGCGCAGCAGGCTGTCCACCTCCAGCCACACCAGCATGCCTTCGTTGTAATAATCCTCGGATCGCTGGAAGCTCACCCAGCCCTTGGGCGAACGCGCGGTGATGACCGGATCGTTGGTGGTGTCCTGCAGCGCCCGCCAGTCGCGGCCGCGGCGGATATCCAGGTTGGCAGCGATGGCGGCCAGCGCGTCCAGCGTCTCCTGCTTGGTGAACAGGCCCGAACGCGCGCCCAGCACATAGCCCCAGAACTGCGTCTGCCCTTCATAGACCCACAGCAGGTCGTCGTTCATCGGCGTGTTGAAATCGGGCGTCCAGTTGCCGGCAGGCCGGCGGAACTTGCCGTTCCAGCTATGGGTGAATTCATGGGGCAGCAGGTTGCGGCGGCCGGGGCCCTTGTTCCATTCCGTGAAATATTCCGGGTTCACGCCGTTTTCGGAGCTGCGATGATGCTCCAGGCCGATGCCGCCCATCTTGTCGGTCAGCGCCAGCAGGAATTCGTAATTGTCATAATGCTGGGCGCCGAACAGCTTCACCGCCTGATCCACCAGCTTGCGGTGCGCCTCGATCTGCTCGGGCTTGGCTTCCAGGAATTTGGCCTCGTCCGCGACGATGTTCAGCCGCACGCGCGGCGAAAGCCGTTCCTGGCGGAAATATTTGCCGGCGAAGACCGGGGAGTCGACCAGCGTCTCATAATCCGTCGTCTCGTAGCGGTAGGTCGATCCCGTCGCGGTGGAAGGCAGGCCGGATGCGGCCTTCCAGCCATCGGGATAGGTCACGGTCGCCGAAATCGGGATGCGGCGGGTGAAATAGCCGGCGGGGTAGAGCGAAACCTGCTCCCACTGGATGTTCATCATCGCCGGGGTGATGGTGATGCGGCCCTGGGGCTTGTCCGTGGCGCCCAGGAACTCGAAGCTCACGTCCAGCTGGCTCGTGCCCTGGGGCACGTCGATGTGGAAGGCGTAGACGTCCAGATTGTCGCGCCGCCAGGGCAGCACCTTGCCGCCGGCCATGATCTTCAGGCCGGCCAGCTTCTCGATCTCGCCGCGCGGGCCGTGCTTGCCGGGCAGCCATTTCGGGAAAAGCAGCGTCATCGGCCCGGCTTCCGCCACGGGGATTGCCTGCTTCACGCGCAATATGGCGCGATCGATATCGGTCGCGTCCACGTTCAGCACCATCGTGCCCGGATAGGCCACGTCCTTGGGCGCGGGGATGGTGTCGGTCAGGTAAGCCGGCTCGGGTGCGCTCCGCTCGATCGCGGCGGCGGGGGCAACAAGGGCGGTGGTCGCCGCCAGCACCAGCGGCAGCATCTTCAGCTTGGAATACATGTCTTGGCTAAGTCCCGATATTATCGATGGATCAGCGGTCGACCGCGGGCGTCGCGGCCGCCGGCGTCACCTTGGGGGCAGGAGCGAAGGGCTTGATGCCGAACTTGGGATAGACCTCGCTCGGATAGTAGAACACGCCATCCTTCACCACCATGCCGATGGTCTTGATCGCCTTCAGGTCTTTGGTCGGATCGCCGGGGATCAGGAAGAAATCGGCCAGCTTGCCCTTTTCGATCGATCCCAGCCGCTGGTCCTGCCCAAGATAATGGGCCATGTCCCAGGTGGCGCGCCTGACGATCTGGGCCGGCGTCATGCCCGCGCGCTGGAACAGCTCCAGCTCGCGATGATAGGTGAAGGCGCCGCCCGTGTCGGTGCCGGGGATCAGCATCACGCCGCGATCGTTCAATATTCTCACGGTGGCAATGATCTTCTCGAACGCCGCGCGATAGGCCTTGTCGTCGCCCGGCGCGGAGGTATCGACCCACGCCTTGCGCGTGCTGCGCTGGTAGCCGATCGGCATGTGATCGATATAGTCGACGGCGCCCGGCGGCACCTGGCCGTCGCGGTTGAGCGTCAACTGCTCGTGGATGCCCAGCGTCACGTCGATCGGCAGCTTCTTGCTGGTGATCAGGCCGATGGTGTGCTGCACCGGCGCGCTGTTGAGATCGAGCGTCTCCAGCCGCTTCAGCGCCGTCAGCCGCAGCAGCGATCGCGTATCCTCGCCCGGCTTCAGCACCCAGCCCAGCATGAACTGGTTGATGTGGGTCATCTCGTCATAGCCGGCTTCCATCATCGCATCGGCGGTGGAGAAAGCGGGGACATGCCCGGCGACGCGCAGGCCCAGACGATGCGCCTCGGCCACGACGGCGGGCACCCAATCCGGGTTCATGCTGTTATAGACCTTGATCTGCCAGAAACCGCGCGCGGCATACCAGCGCACCGCATCCACGGCCTGCGCCTCATTCTCCACCACGATGCCGTTATTGGCGCTGAACTTGGTGCGCCCTTCCAGGAAGCCGCTGCGCACTACGCGCGGGCCGGCGATCACGCCGCCTTCGATCCGGTCGATCAGCTTGTCCAGCACGGCATTGTCGTTGCCCATGTCGCGGACGGAGGTGATGCCGGCGATCAGGTTCAGCAGCGCATCGTCCTGGCCGATATGGGCATGCATTTCGTACATGCCGGCCACCAGCGTGCCGCCGGCGCCGTCGATCGTCACCTCGCCG
Organism: Edaphosphingomonas fennica; assembly: GCF_003034225.1. GTDB lineage: Bacteria > Pseudomonadota > Alphaproteobacteria > Sphingomonadales > Sphingomonadaceae > Sphingomonas_E > Sphingomonas_E fennica. The sequence continues at coordinate 28,657 of NZ_PHHF01000043.1, read as the reverse complement.
GGAGTGGCGGGGCTATCGGCCGGCTCGACGGCGGCGATCTCGCGCCCGTTCACCACCACGGCCACCGGCGCGGTCAGGGTCAGCGTCTTGGGATCGTAGAGGCGGACATTGGTGATGCGCACCGGCGCGCCATAATGGTGCGCCACCTCCTTCTGCATCGCGACATAGCGATCGGTGGACCATTTGGCGGCCAGCCCGCGCAGGCGCTTCTCCTCGCCTTCATATCCTTCGCGGATGATGATGAATTCGGGCGTGACATAGCCGAACATGCCGCCGTCGCCGTCGATCAGCACGGTATCGGGGTTGAGGTCGATCCCGCCCACCTCATAAGCGGTGACGGCGACGGTGCCCGCCGTGCCGGCGATCTGCAGCGCCTCGCCCTTCTCCAGCCGCAGCGTGCCGCCCGGCAGCGCCGGCATGGCATGGTCCGCATCCTTCAGCAGCGCGCGGGCATAGAGGCCGAGCGCCCAGGGGCTCGCGCCCTGCGCCACATAGATGCCGGGCTCCTTCAGCGTCGCCTTGCCGGTGCCGGTGGAATCGGTCCAGGTCGCGCGGTTGCCGTTCAGCGCGAAGCTCTCGCTCACCTTGCTGCCGAAGGTGGTGGTGCCGTTCACCGTCCAGGCGACGGGCAGGCCGGCGGCGTTGGTGCGCACGGTTTCGGCCATGGTCGGCCCGCGGCCATTATTCTTATAATCGAAATCGATCTTCGTGGTGTCGCCATCGGTGTCGGCATTGAGGTGGCCGACATTACGGCCGCCGAAGATCACGGTGAACCGCTCCGTCGCGGCCGACGCCGCCGATGGAGTCAGGATGGAGGGGGCGAAAGCGGCGGAAAGGCACAGGGCCATGCGGATGGATCGTTTCATGGGCCGTTGATAGACCATGAAGAGCGCCGGAAATAAAGGGCTGGGGGCCGTTAAAAGTCCGCGCGTTACCGATACTTCTTACGCGCCCGCATAGAGCAGCCGCCCCCGGCCGAGCGCCGCCAGCACCGCATCGATATCGGCGGGCGATACCACGAAGCAGCCGTTGCTGCGGCCCAGCTTGCCCTGCCGCGCCAGCACATCGGGGCCGACATAGGGGGCGGAATGGAGCACGATCGCCCGATCCATCGCATTGTCGTTGGTGGGATCGAGCCCGATCAGCCGGCGCGACAGGCCGTGATCGCCCTGATAGGCCTCCCCGATCAGATAGGCCCCGCGCGAACTGGCCTCCGAGCCCTCCATGTTGGAAAACATCCTGAGCCGCCCTTCGAAGGCCGGATCGGAACCCCTTCCATGCGCCACCAGGAAGGATCGGCTGGTGCCGGCGAGCAGGTTGACGATGTGGAAGCGCGGCACGTTCGACGGCTGGCCGTAATCGACCACGCCGATCACGTCGCGGGACCATATCCGCCGTTCGTGCCGGGCCAGCGCCGCCATCACCTCGGCGCGCAGCTCCAGCCGGATGTTCCTGCCGATGCTCCACAGGCCCGGCACGTTCTGGGCGAGCGCGCGGGAAGGCGCAGCCGCCAGCGCCGCGAGGCCGCAGGCGGCGCCCAGCACTTCGCGGCGCGAAAGCGGCAAGGCGGCATCCATGGCGCCATCCTAGCGCGAATTCGCCCGTCCCGGAATTCCGGCCGTTGCGCGACCCGCCCCGCGATGGCAGGTCGGTCGCCATGGCCTTCCTGATCTACATCGGCGCCGCGCTGGCGGAAATCGGCGGCTGCTTCGCCTTCTGGGCCTGGCTGCGCATGGATCGCCCCGCCTGGTGGCTCGTCCCCGGCATCGCCTCGCTCTGCCTGTTCGCCTGGCTGCTTACGCTGGTGGAGGCCGATCATGCCGGCCGCGCCTATGCGGCCTATGGCGGCATCTACATCGTCTCGGCGATCGGCTGGATGTGGCTGGTGGAAGGCGCGCGGCCGGATCGGTGGGATCTGCTCGGCGGATTCGTCTGCCTCGCGGGCGCGGCGGTGATTCTGGGTGGCCCGCGCGCCTGATCCGGCCCTTGGGAAACCGGCTAAGCAGTAGCGTCCGGGCCGGATATTTGCCATGCTCGGGGCCGGGCAGGCAACGGAACGGACGGTAATGATCCAGATCGATCGGCGCGGCGCATTCTCATGGTTGGCGGGCGGGACGGTGATGCTCGGCACGCTGCCGGGTGTCGCGCGCGCCATGCAGGCCGCCCTATCCGGCAGCAGCGTGGAGGAGGCCGTCGCCAAGCTGCGCCCCGGCCAGTTCATCTGGGCGCCCGATGTCGCGCCCGACGGCCCGGTGATGATCATCGTCAGCCTCGAAAAACAGCGCGCCTACGTCTATCGCAACGGCGTGCTGATCGGCGTTTCCACCGTATCGACCGGCAAGAAGGGGCATGAAACGCCCACCGGCGTGTTCACCGTCCTCCAGAAGGCTAAGGACCATAAGTCCAACCTCTACAACAATGCGCCGATGCCCTTCATGCAGCGGCTGACCTGGGACGGCATCGCCATGCACGCCGGCAGCCTGCCGGGCTATCCCGCCTCGCATGGCTGCATCCGCCTGCCCATGGCCTTCGCCCGCCAGCTCTACGGCGTCACCTCGCTCGGCCTCACCGTCGTCATCACCCGGAACGGGGAGGTGCCGCGCGTGGCCCCCACGCCCGATGCCCTGCGCGCCGATGGCGGGACGGTGGCGACGGACGGCGACAGCGGCAAATGGGAGCCCAATCTCGCCCCCACCGGCCCGATCTCGATCGTCATCAGCGCCAAGGACCTCAAGCTCATCGTGCTGCGCGACGGCGTGGAGATCGGCCGCACCCCGATCACCATCGACGGGCCTGTCGCCGAGACGACGGCCTATACGCTCCGCGCGATCGAGGGCGATCAGTATCACTGGCTGCAATTGCCGCTGCCGGGGCAGACGGTGTCGCCCAATCAGGAGCTGCTGCCCGAGGAGCGCAAGCGCCTGCACGTCCCCGAAGGCTTCCGCGCCCGTCTCGCTGCCATCCTCGCGCCCGGCACTACCGTCGTCCTCACGCCGGACAGCCTGAAATCGAGCGGATCGGGCAAGAAGCTCACCGTCATCAAGGGCGAGGACATCAAGGATCCGGGCGACCGTTATTGAAGCATGAGTTCGGGAATATAGCATAAGGCGGCCACGCCCCTGGGGAGCGAGGGGTGGCCTGCATGTCCATTCAAATCATTGGGGAATTTCATGAACAGGATCCTGTCGACATGCGCCTGCGCGCTGGTTGGGCTGGCGCTGGCGCCTGCGGCCCAGGCGTCGGTCTATTCCGACGATCTCGACCGTTGCGTGGTCAGGCAGACCTCCACGGAGGACAAGGCGGCGATGATCCGCTGGATATTCTCGGCGCTGTCGGGGAATCCCTCGCTGAAATCGATGGTGAACGTCACCGATCGGGAACTGGCCGAAAGCGATGTGAAGATGGCCGCGACGGTGGAGCGTCTGCTGCTCGCCGATTGCCGGAAGGAAGCGGTGCAGGCGGTGAAATATGATGGCCCTCACGCCATCGAGACCAGCTTCGGGCTGCTGGGCCAGATCGCGATGCGGGAATTGATGGCGGAGGAAAATACGGCCCAGCAAGTCGGCAAGTTCGCCGAGCATCTCGACGAGGATAAATGGGCCGCCTTCAATGCGGAGGCCGACATTCCAAAGGCTTCCGCCGCCGCGCCGGCAAAATCCAGATAAAGACGGGCGACGAAGCGAGGGGGCCGGAACGGCCGGCCCTCAATTCTCCGCGCTGCCGGCGATATCGAAGAGGGACCGATATTGCCGGGGCTGGGATCGCAGATACTGGTGGGGAGCATGCACCCGCGCGCCCAGTTGGGCGGCCGCATGCCACGGCCAGCGGGGATCGTAGAGGATCGTCCGCGCAAGCGCGATGAGATCGGCGTCGCCCGTGCCGACGATCGCCTCGGCCTGCTCGGGATCGGTGATCAGCCCCACCGCCACGACCGGCATGGAAACCGCCTGCTTGACCGCACGGGCCAGCGGCACCTGATAGCTCGGCCCCACCGGGATCTGCTGGCGCGGGTCCAGCCCGCCGCTCGATACGTGGATGGCGGCGCAGCCGCGCGCTTCCAGCGCCTGGGCGAAGGCGATGGTCTGCTCCGCATCCCAGCCGCCAGCCACCCAATCGGTGCCCGATACCCGCATCGTCACCGGCCGGTCGGCGGGGAAGGCCTGCCGCACGGCATCGAACACCTCAAGCGGGAAGCGCATCCGGTTTTCCAGGCTGCCGCCATATTCGTCCTCCCGCCGGTTGGACAGCGGCGAGAGGAACTGGTGGAGCAGATAGCCGTGCGCGCCATGGATCTGGATCGCATCGATGCCGATGCGGGTCGCCCGGCGCGCGGCATCGGCGAAGGCGTCGCGCACCCGTGCCAGACCAGCTTTGTCCAGCGCCAGCGGGGCATTTTCGTCGTCGGCGAAGGGATAAGGCGACGGCGCCACCGTCTGCCAGCCATTGGCGTTGCCGGGCGCGATCTGCCCACCGCCCAGCCAGGGCAGGTCGGTCGATGCCTTGCGCCCGGCATGGGCGAGCTGGATGGCGATCGGCATGTCGGAATGGCGGCGGACGCTCGCCAGCGTCTCCGCCATCGCCTGCTCGGTCGCGTCGTCCCACAGCCCGACGTCGGCATAGCTGATCCGGCCTTCAGGCAGCACCGCCGTCGCCTCGATCGTCAGCAGCGCCGCGCCCGAAAGGGCGAGATGGCCGAGGTGGATCAGGTGCCAGTCCGTCATGCGGCCGTCGACCGCCGAATATTGGCACATCGGTGCGATGACGATGCGGTTGGCCAGTTTCAGCCCGCCAATGTCGATCGGCTCGAAAAGTCTGGGCGCGTTCATGTGTTGCTTCCCTGCCGCGATTCCACGGAAATGGTAGCAGCCTCGCGGGAATGTCGCGAATGCTGGATTTCCGGTCCTCCTCCCGCACCCGGCGCGGGGTCGCGGCCGCCATCATCGTCCGCCCGAGCCTGTTCGCCTGGCCCGCCGGCCGGGCGGAAGCCGCGCCGCATCCAGCCGCGGCGGCCCCGTGTCACGGCGCTGGCCGCTCTATGCGCACGATCTTCAGCCGCCGTTCGCGGCCGTCGCGGTCCGGCCACAGGATGGAGCTGCCGGCCCGCATGCCGATCAGCCCGGCGCCGACATGGGTGAGGATCGATATCTTGCCGGCCTCGATATCGGCTTCCTGCGGATAGACCAGCTCCACCGTCCGGCTCGCGCCGCTGCCCTCGTCGATGAAGCTGATGCGCGAATGCATGGCCGCGGTGTCGGGCGGCAAGCTGGCCGCGTCGCATATCTCGGCGCGGTCCAGCTCCGCCATCAGCAGGCGGGCCAGCTCCGGCTGGCTATGCTCGGCGCGTATCGCGATGCCGGCGATGGCGTCATATTCGCTGTCGATGATGTGCAGGGGCGGCCGGGTGGACGGCGGGATATCGGTCTTGGTCACGGGCGGAGCCTTTTCGGGAATGGGAACGGGACGGCCACGCCCACGGACGGGCGGCCGCTTTTCGGTTTCGAAAATGAAAGTCCCGGGCCTGGGCCGGACGCGCGCCTGCTGTCAGACCCGGGCTAGATGCGCGCCGGAAGCTGCCCCGAATGATGGCGATGTCGCCGTTGCCGCGCCGTTATCATGCCCGCATTGATGCGGGAGGGTGGGGGGCAAGTCAATGATGGGGGAAGGGGTGCCGCCAGCGGGGGATCATCCTTCCAGGTCCAGCGCCGCGCGCACCCGTTCCGATGCCGGTGCCGCCAGCACGTCCGCCGGCCGGCCCTGTTGGAGCATTGCGCCCTGGTCGATCACCACCAGCCGGTCGGCCAGCGCCGTCGCTTCGTCGAGGTCGTGGGTGACGAGGATGATCGGGGCCCGCACCCGGCCGCGCAGCTCGGCCAGTTCCTCGCGCAGGCGCCGGCGGGTGCGGCGGTCGACGGCGGAGAAGGGTTCGTCCAGCAGCAGCGCCTCGGGCTCGCGGGCGAGCGCGCGGGCGAGCGCCACGCGCTGCTGCTGGCCGCCGGAAAGCTCGGCCGGCCGCCGCTGCTCCAGCCCGTCGAGATGGACGAGCGCCAGCAGCTCGGCCGCCCGCCGCAATCTTTCCCCGCGCGGCCGGCCTTCGATGGCGGCGGCCACGTTGCCGATCGCGGTCAGGTGCGGGAACAAGGCATAGGATTGGAACACCAGCCCCACCCGGCGGCGATGCGGCGGCAGGCGGATGCCGGCGGCGCTGTCCAGCCAGGTTTCGCCCCGGCAGGCGATGCGGCCGGCGGCGGCGCGGTCCAGCCCGGCGATCGCGCGCAGGATCGTCGTCTTGCCGGCGCCCGAGGGGCCGATCAGCGCGACCAGCTCGCCGGGCGCGCAGGTGAAATCCACCGCGATCGGCACCGGCCGCGCCATGGCCAGAGATACGCCGAGCCCCTCAGCCACGGCGCCGCCCGATCCGGCCGGAGAGGCCGTGGACGATCAGGATGGCGATGATGGAGATCAGGAGGAGCAGGAGGGACATGGCGCCCGCCGCCTGATTGTCGAACGCCTGAACCCGATCGTAGATGGCCAGTGCCGCCGTGCGCGTTTCGCCGGGGATCGAACCGCCCACCATCAGCACCACGCCGAATTCGCCCAGCGTATGGGCGAAGGTGAGCACGAAGGCGGAAAGCACGCCCGGCCATGCCAGCGGCAGCTCGATCCGCCAGAAGGTCGCCCAGGGGGTGAGCCCGCTTACCCAGGCCGCCTCGCGGATGTCGGCGGGAAGCGCCTCGAAGGCGCGCTGCATCGGCTGGACGGCGAAGGGGATGTTGATCAGCACCGATGCCGCCAGCAGGCCGTGGAAGCTGAAGGCCAGGCCGTGGCCGAACAGGTCGGTCCACAGCTTCCCCAGCGGCGAGGCGCCGCCGAAGGCCACCAGCAGATAATAGCCCAGCACCGTGGGCGGCAGCACCAGCGGCAGGGCGACGGCGGCCTCGAACAGCGGGCGGGAGCGGCGGGCATGGAAGGCCAGCGCCCGCGACGCGACGAGGCCGATCGGCAGCAGCAGCGCCGCCGTCCACCCGGCCAGCTTCAGCGACAGGGCGAAGGCGGTCCAGTCCACTCAGCGCGGCTTGCTTTGGCCCGTCCGGGGCAGGGTGAAGCCGTAATGATCGAGCAGCTTGTGCGCCTCCGGGCTCTGCATGAAGGCGTAGAAGGCGCGCGCCGTCTCGCCCGCGCCCTTCATCAGCACGGCGCGCTGCCGCAGCGGCTTGTGCCATTCGGCTGGGATCAGGGCGAAGCGGCCGGCCGCCTGCACCTGCGGCGTCATCGCCAGCGAAAGCGGGATGATGCCGCCGTCTGCCGATCCGCTGGTGGCGAACTGGGTGGCCTGCGCCACATTCTCGCCCAGCACCAGCCGGGGCTGGATCGCATCCCACAGCTTCGCCGTGGTCAGCGCCTCGCGCGCGGCGCGGCCATAGGGGGCATGTTCGGGATTGGCGATGGCGAACTTCTTCAGCCGCCCGTCGCGGATCGCGGCGGCGAGATCGGCGAGCCTGCCGTCGGCCTTCACCGGCGATCCCCTGGGCGTGAACAGGCCGATCCGGCCGGTGGCGTAGAGCGTGCCGCCATCCACCGTCCGCCCCGCCTCCGCCAGCCGCGCGACATAGCTTTCGTCGGCGGAAAGGAAGAGCTGGAAGGGAGCGCCGTTCAATATCTGCTGGGTCAGATTGCCCGATGCGCCGAAGGTCAGCTTCACCGTCCGGCCCGTCTTCCTGCGGAACAGATCGGCGATCTGGGGCAGGGCGGCGTTGAGGTCCGCCGCCGCCGCGATCGCGGGCTCGTCGGCCGGCGCGGCGATCGCCGCCGGGGCCAGGGACCCCGCAAGGGCGAATGCCCCGGCCAGCGCCAATATCGCCCGGCGCCCAAAGGATTGCATGGCCGGCCTCCCCAATCTGAACATGCCCCGCATCATAAGGACCATTATATACAGCCAGCTATAGCGCGATAGCATGGCCGGGCATCAGAAAACCTTGCGGAACGTCAGGTTGTAGCGCGCCCGGCCGGTCAGTGGATGCGCGCCGTCCGCCACCGGCTCCACGCCATGGAAGGCGAACCGCGCCGGCCCGCCCCATACCGCCACATCGCCGTGGACGATCCTGATCCGGCGCGGCCTGTCGCTCCTTTTCTCGCCGCCCCACAGGAAGGTGGCGGGCAATCCCAGCGAGACGGAGACGATCGGCGCCGCCCGGTCCCGCTCGTCGCGATCCTGATGCAGCGACAGCCGCGCGCCGGGCTCGTATCGGTTGATCAGGCAGGCATCCGGCGCGAACCCGGCAAAGCCCGCCGCCGCGGCGGCCCGGATGGCGAGATCGGTGAAGATATCCGGCATGGCCGGCCAGTGCCGCCCGCTTTCCGGGTCGATCGGATCGTAGCGATAGCCCCGCCGATCGCTGACCCAGCCGACGCCGCCGCAATTGCTCATCGCCACCGACATCCGCCGGCCGCCGGGCGTGACGAGGTGACGCGGCGGGGCGTCCGCCAGCACGCCCTCGATCGCGGCAAGCAGATCCCGGTCCATGTCGCGGGCGAATCCGCCCAGCACCATCGCGCCGGGGCTTAGCGCCTGATCGCGCGGCTCGGCGTCGAACAGGTCGGTGCCGGCCGACATCTCCTCAGGCCGCGTCATGCAGGATGATCCCCAGCATGTGCCGCCGGCCGCTGCGAACGCTGCTGACGCCGTGGCGCATCGTGACGCGATAGTCGCCCCGGCCGCCCGCGATCGGCCGCTGGTTCACCGCGAAGACCACCGCATCGCCCTGCGCCAGCGGCACCACCTCGACCCGCGATTGCATGCGCGGCCGCTGCTCGGTCAGCACGAACTCACCGCCGGTGAAGTCCGCGCCCGGCGCCGAAAGCAGGATCGCCGCCTGCAGCGGAAACACATGTTCGCCATAGAGGTCCTGATGCAGGCAATTATGATCGCCCGGCCCATAGCGCAGCATCAGCGGCGTGGGCCGCGCCTGCCCCGCGGCGTGGCAGTGGGCGAGGAAATCGCGATGCTCCTCCGGGAAGCGCGCCGCCAGCCCCATCCGTTCCTGCCAGCGATTGGCGATGGGCGCGAGCAGGCGATAGAAGGCTGCGCGCAGCGTTTCGACCAGCGGGGGCAGGGGATAAGCGAAATAGCGATATTCGCCCCGGCCGAAGCCGTGCCGCGCCATCGTCACCGTGCTGCGGAAGCCGGCCGGCCGGTCATACAGCCCCGCCATGTCCGCGCAGCCGGCTGGATCGAGCAGGCCGGGCAGCAATGCCCAGCCGCCGCCGTCCAGCCCGGCGGCGATCGCCTGCCTGTCGATGGCCTCGATCCGATGCCTTGTCATGTCCCGTCGTTCCATCGGCCTTCCCTGGCGGGAACGCGGCAGGCCCGCATCCCGCCGCTTGCGATCAAAGCACGAAGGCGAGCTGCGCCTGGGCGGCCGACTGCTCATCCTCGAAATTGGAGAGGGTGACGCCCAGCAGCCGCACGCTCTTCACCAGCGGGAAGATGGTGCGGACCAGATCGACGCTGACGGCATGCAGCATCGCCTGGCTGTCGATCGTGGCGGGAAGGGTGCGGCTGCGGGTGATCTGCTGGAAATCGGCATATTTCACCTTCACCGTCACCGTCCGTGCGGCGGCCCGCGTGCGTTCGCACCAGCCCCACACCTCGTCCGCCATGGCGCGGACGCCATTTTCCACCGCCTCCGCCGTGGCGAGATCCTCGAAATAGGTGGTTTCCGATCCGCTGGATTTGCGCGGCCGGTCTGGCGTCACCGGCCGATCGTCGATCCCGCGCGCGATCGCATGATACCAGGCGCCCGACTTGCCGAAATGCCGGCGGAGCCATTCCGCGTCCTTCGCCCGCAGGTCCGCGCCGGTATGGATGCCGAAACGGTTGAGCTTTTCGGCTGTGCGCGGGCCGATGCCGTGGAAGCGGCCGACCTCCAGCCCGGCGACGAAGGCCTCGCCCTGCGCCGGGGTGATGACGCACTGGCCGTTGGGCTTGTTCTGGTCCGAAGCCAGCTTGGCGAGGAACTTGTTGTAGGAGATGCCGGCCGATGCGGTGAGCCCGGTTTCCGCCAGGATGCGGGCGCGGATGGCTTCCGCCGTGGCGGTGGCGGAAGGCAGCTGCTGGCGGTTGGCCGTCACGTCCAGATAGGCTTCGTCCAGCGAAAGCGGCTCCACCAAATCGCTATATTCGGCGAAAATCTCCCGAATTTGCCGCGAAACGGCCTTGTAGACATCGAAGCGCGGGCGGACGAACACCAGCTCCGGGCATTTGCGCGTCGCCGTGACCGAAGGCATCGCCGATCGCACGCCATAGCGCCGCGCCTCATAGCTGGCGGCCGCCACCACGCCCCGCGCGCTGGAACCGCCCACCGCCACCGGCCTGCCGCGCAGTTCCGGGGAATCGCGCTGTTCCACCGAGGCGTAGAAGGCGTCCATGTCGATGTGGATGATCTTGCGCGTCACTGCTGGCCGTTCCGGCTGGCCCATGGCTTCCCTTTTGGAACATCATAGGAACAAAGGGCCTTCGAGTCACCCCGACAAAGGGCTTTCGTCGAAGGAAATGGCATTTTCGTCGTATGCCCTTGCGCGTTCGCAGTCCCGAAATGCGTGCTCGTCGCGCGGGCGTGGCCGCCTTTCCGGCGATGCGGCACGAGGCATGATGGCCCGAATAACGGGCAAAGGTCGCCAAAACAGGGGGTTGGGAATGGAGTGGATGCTGCTGCCGCTCAAACGTTATGCCGATTTCAACGGTCGTTCGAGCCGCAGGGAATTCTGGATGTTCGCCGCCCTCCACGCCCTTGTCGCCTTGCTCTTCTATGTTCCGCTGTCGGGCATTTTCTTCCGGGGGATGGCCGGCGTCCTGCCGGCTACGCTCGGGGTGATTGTGCCGCTGCTGGGCCTCTATGTGGCGGTGATGTTCGTGCCGGGGCTGGCCGTGCAGGTCCGTCGCTTCCACGATCTGGGGCGTCCGGGCTGGATGGTGCTGATCGGTTTCGTGCCCGTCGTCGGCGTCTTCGCCATCCTCTATTTCATGTGCCTGCCGGGGACGAGCGGACCCAATCGTTACGGTGCCGATCCCGTGGCGGAAGACGTGGCGATCCGGCCTTGAAGCCGGCTTCCCGCATGTCGCGGCTTCACCCATAAATTGTGCCCGGTTAGCCGCCGGGCCACAAGCTGTTGCGAGACTATCCCCAGATTTGTCGATCACGGCCCACTTTCCGGGTAGCCATGCCGGGGCCGATTGAATAGGCTGCCTTCATGTTCGGAAAGGGTGCCGCAGCGTTCGATCCGGTTAGCCGTTCGGCGTCGGATCAGGCGGCCCGGAACTGGCGGGGCCGATCTATGGATAAGGGTGCGGGGATGCCCGCGATTGTCGGGAATATGGGCACAGGCCGGAAGGCGAATCAGCGATGACCGCGCCGGGCTGGACCCTGATCGTGCCGATCGCCGTGTTCAACATCGTGATCGGCCTGTGGACGCTGCGTGACGCCGCGCGCCACAATCACTATATAAAGAGCCGCATCGGCGCGAACGACCCGCTGTTCGAGGAACATAGCCGCCACCCCGATTTTCCGGGGCTGAAGGAAGTGAGCTCCGCCCGCGCCAAGGGCATCATCCTGCTGCTGTCCGGCGTGGTGCTGCTGATGCTGCTCTATCTGCCCTGGGCCGGATGACGGCGGCCCACGAATTCCGCGCCGAGGCGCCGGCCATTGCCGGTCCCTCGGCGGACCAAGCCATTACCGCCCGGCCCGGCCGGGACTGACGAAGGGACGAAGACCATGCCTCTCCTCCAGGCCTCCCGCACCTACAAGCCCTTCGAATATCCGTGGGCGTTCGAATATTGGAAGCGCCAGCAGCAGCTCCACTGGCTGCCGGAGGAGGTGCCGCTGGGCGAGGATTGCCGCGACTGGGCGCAGAAGCTCGACCAGTCGGAACGCAACCTGCTGACGCAGATCTTTCGCTTCTTCACCCAGGCCGATGTCGAGGTGCAGGATTGCTACCACGACAAATATGGCCGCGTGTTCAAGCCGACCGAGATCAAGATGATGCTGACCGCGTTCAGCAACATGGAGACGGTGCACATCGCCGCCTACAGCCATCTGCTCGATACGATCGGCATGCCGGAAACCGAATATTCGGCCTTCCTCCAATATAAGGAGATGAAAGACAAGCACGACTATCTGTCCCAGTTCGGCGTCGACACGGACGAGGACATCGCCCGCACGCTGGCCATGTTCGGCGGCTTCACCGAAGGGCTGCAGCTCTTCGCCAGCTTCGCGATGCTGATGAACTTCCCGCGCTTCAACAAGATGAAGGGCATGGGCCAGATCGTGTCGTGGAGCGTGCGCGACGAAAGCCTGCACTGCGACGGCATCATCCGCCTGTTCCACGCCTTCGTGAAGGAACGGAACTGCCTGACGCCGGCGGTGCGCGACGACATTCTCGACCAGTGCCAGAAGACGGTGCGGCTGGAGGACGCCTTCATCGACCTGGTGTTCGAAATGGGGCCGGTGCCCGGCATGACGCCCAAGGACATCAAGAAATATGTCCGCTACATCGCCGACTGGCGGCTGGGGCAGCTCGGCTTCAAGCCGATCTACATGATCGACGAGCATCCGCTGCCGTGGCTCGCCCCGCTGCTGAACGGCGTGGAGCACGCCAATTTCTTCGAAACCCGCGCCACCGAATATTCCAAGGCCGCGACGCGCGGCAATTGGGGCGAGGTGTGGGACGCCTTCGATCGCCGCAAGGCCGCGCATAACGGGCCGGCCGCCAATGAGGATGCCGGCGGCGAGGATATGTTCAGCCGCGCCGGGGTGGCCGCGGAATAAGGGATGGAAAGGGCCGGCGGCGGTTCGACCGCCGGCCTTCCGTTTCAGCCGCGCGGGCGGCTCCGCGCATAGGCCTGGGTGCCCTGCGTCAGCACCCTGTCCTCGGCCAGCACCGTTTCGGGATCGAGATCCTCAATCCCCTCCAGCTCGGCATAGAGCGGGGCGAAATCCGTCTCCAGCGTGCAGCGCAGCAGCTCCTCGAAGCTCGGGATGACGAAATAGGTCTGCTGATAATCGTCGATGCGGTAGCGGGTGCGCATCACGCGCCGGAGATCGAAGGCGATGCGGTTGGGGCTGGGATCGTCGAGCGCGAACAGGCTTTCGCCCCGGCTGGATACGATGCCCGATCCGTAGATGCGGAGCGCGCCTTCCTCCTCCACCAGCCCGAATTCCACCGTATACCAATAGAGCCGCGCCAGCTTGTGCAGCGCGCCGAAGCCCAGCGATCTGAGGCCACCCTGGCCATAAGCCTGCATATAATCGGCGAAAACCGGATCGGCGAGCATCGGCACATGGCCGAACACGTCGTGAAACACGTCCGGTTCCTGGAGATAATCGAGCTGGTCGGCGCGGCGGATGAAATTGCCGGCGACGAAACGGCGGTTGGCGAGATGGTCGAAGAATATGTCGTCGGGCACCAGCCCTGGCACGGCGACCACGCGCCAGCCGGTGGCGGCCATCAATCGTTCGGAAAGCTCCTCGAAATTGGGGATGCCCGGGCGCGACAGCCTGAGCACGTCCAGCCCCCGCAGCCACGCCTTGGAGGCGCGTCCGGGCAGCAATCTTGCCTGGCGTTCGAACAGCGTGTCCCACACCGCATGTTCCTGCGGCGTGAAGCGTTCCCAGTTCTGATCAATCGTCCAGTCGGCGGCGGCGCCCTCCGGCGGGCGTTCCAGCGTTAGTTCCATGGGCCCGAGTGTAGCAGCCTCGGGCGGCGAGGGGAAATGGCGGCCCGGATCATGGGGGTGGCCTTCATGGCGGCATGACGGGCGCCGCCGGGCGGGCTTATGATGGGGCTCGCCTGGCGGGAGGCCCTGATGATAACGGTCCACCATCTCGAAAATTCGCGATCCCACCGCATCCTCTGGCTGATGGAGGAACTGGGGCTCGATTATGCGATCGAACGCTACAAGCGGCGCGACCGGCTGTTTTCTCCGCCGGAATATGAACGGCTGCACGGGCTCGGCAAGGCGCCGGTCATCACCGACGGGGGCAGGGTGGTCGCCGAATCGGGGGCGATCATCGAATATGTGATCGAGGTGCACGGCGGCGGGCGGCTGCGGCCGCCGGTCGGCAGCGACGATTGGGTGCGCTATCTCCAATGGATGCATCTGATCGAGGGATCGGTGATGCTGCCCTATATCATGGGCATCTACCTCGAGATGCTGGGGCCGGCCGGCGCGCCGATCCATGAACGCATCCATGGCGAGATCGATCGCCATTTCGGCTTCATGGAGCGGGAGCTTTCCGGCCGGGACCATGTGGTGGGCGATGCGCTGACGGGCGCGGACATCCAGGCCGCCTTCGTGATGGAGGCGGCGTCGCTGCGCGGCATGCTCGATCCCTATCCCGCGCTCCGCCGCTATCTGGCGCTGATGCAGGCCCGCCCGGCCTACCGGCGGGCGCTGGAGAAAGGCGGGGCGCACGACCTGGACGATCTGCGCAAAGGCTGGCAGGGCCGGGACTGAACCCCGGCCCCGCGCACCCGCGTCAGGCTTCGGCCTTCCAGCGCAACTGCCGTTCCTTCAGCGCCAGGAACAGGGCCATGGCGAAGGCGAAGCTGGTGACGGCGCTCATCGGGAACCAGATCCAGTTCCATTTCATGCCGGCGCGCCGCCCGTCCACGATCGTCCAGGGGATGAACAGCACGGCATTGGCGAACAGCAGGTCCTGCCCGCCAGAGGCGGACGCCGGATTGACGAACAGCAGCCGCACCCAATTGGCCCAGGTCGCCTCGTCGCCATATTCGCGCATGAAGCGGAAGTTGAAATACCAGCCGACCAGCAGGGCCGCGATCGCGATCAGGTAATAAAAGCCCTCCAGCGCGGAAACGCCGCCCGCCCGGCGCGAAAGGAGGTGGCGGTTGGGATAGATGGTAAGCGCAATCGCCACGAGGCCGATCGCGACGTAGAACAGCTCCTTCATCGTCATGGCATGTCTCCCCCCGGCCGGTTCGGACGACCGGCCTTATCCGAGGCTATGGGAGAAAACGGGGCAGCGCCAGCACGGGCGTAGGGCGGGGGCGGACGTCGATGCGGGCGCTTAGAAGGCAGCCCTTCGAATTTGGCCCCCATCAGGGGCACCGCCCCATCGCCACCTGAACGTGTTTCAGGCGCCATCTCTCCAAACCGAGCTTGGTGTGCGTCGATGGATGGATGCTGAAACAAGTTCAGCATGACGGATGGGGGCCGCCGGCCTTTTGCTTATCCGCCTTCCAAAGGGCGCGGCATTGCGCCGCGACCTATCCCGCCGCCGCCACGATCGCCTGCCATTCGGCCTCGTCGATCACGCGGATGCCGAGTTCGGCGGCTTTCTTGAGCTTTGAGCCCGCGCCGGGGCCGGCCACCACCAGATCGGTCTTGCTGGAAACCGATCCCGCCGTCTTCGCGCCCAGTGCCTCGGCCTGGGCCTTGGCTTCGTCGCGCGACATGGTTTCGAGGCTGCCGGTGAACACCACCGTCTTGCCGCTGACCTCCGAGGCGCGGGTCTGGTGGATCACGGGCTCGATCGTCACCTGCGCCAGCAGATCGGCCAGCACCTCCTGATTGTGGGGCTCGTCGAAGAAATCGACCAGCGCCTGCGCCACCTCCGGCCCGACGCCGGCCGTCTCGACGATGGCGGCAAGTTCCTTGGCGGTGCGGGCGCGGAACTTCTCGTCGGTCTCGCCCACCGCCTGCACCAGCTCCGCGCGGCGGGCGCGGGCGGCGTCGATCATCGCGGTCAGCGCATCCCAGGTGGAATAGCGCCGGGCCAGATCGCGCGCCGTCACCTCGCCGACATGGCGGATGCCCAGCGCGAAGAGGAGGCGATCGAGCGGCGGCGTCCGGCGCGCATCGATCGCGCGGATCAGATTGTCCACCGAGGTTTCGGCCCAGCGCTCGCGCGCGATAAGCGCCTCGCGCCTTTCGTGGAGGCGGTAGATGTCGGCAGGCGAATGGATCAGGCCGTCCCGGAAGAAGGCCTCGATATGGGTGAGGCCCAGCCCCTCGATGTCCAGCGCATGGCGGCTCACGAAATGGCGCAGCCGCTCGACGCGCTGGGCGGGGCAGATGAGGCCGCCGGTGCAGCGCCAGTCGACCTCGCCTTCCTCGCGCGCCAAAGCCGATCCGCATTCGGCGCATTGGGTGGGGAAGTGCCATGGCGCGCGCGGCTCCTCGCGCGTCAGGTTGGCGACGATCTGGGGGATCACGTCGCCGGCGCGCTGCACCACCACCCGGTCGCCGGGGCGCACGCCCAGCCGCTCGATCTCGTCGGCATTGTGGAGCGTGGCGTTGGTGACGACCACGCCGCCCACCGTCACCGGCTCCAGCCGGGCGACAGGCGTGATCTTGCCGGTGCGGCCCACCTGCGTGTCGATCGCGCGCAGCGTCGTCTGCGCCTGTTCGGCGGGGAATTTGTGGGCGATGGCCCAGCGCGGCGCGCGGGCGACGAAGCCCAGCCGTTCCTGCAGGTCGAGCCGATCGACCTTGTAGACCACCCCGTCGATGTCGAAGGGCAGATCGGCGCGTTCCGCCTCGATCGCGCGATAATGGGCGAGCATCGCCGCCACGCTATCGACCAGCACGAGCGCGTCGGAAACCGGCAGGCCCCAGCCGGCGATCGCGCGCATCACGCCATATTGGCTGTCGGCGGGCAGGGCCGAGACCTCGCCCCAGCCATGGGCCAGGAAGCGCAGCGGCCGGGCGGCGGTGACGGCGGCATCCTTCTGGCGGAGCGATCCGGCGGCGGCGTTGCGCGGGTTGGCGAACTGGCGGGCCTTTTCCGGGTCGGGCGCCTCGGCCAGCAGGCGGGCGTTGAGCGCCCGGAAATCGGCCTTGGCCATATAGACTTCGCCCCGCACCTCGAACAGGTCGGGCGCGCCGGCCGGCAGGCGGTGCGGGATATCGGCGATGGTGAGCACGTTGGGGGTCACATCCTCGCCCACCTGGCCGTCGCCGCGCGTGGCGGCCTGGACGAGGCGGCCGTTTTCGTAGCGGATCGAGCAGGAAAGACCGTCGATCTTCGGTTCGGCCGTCATCGCCACGGGAACGTCGTCCGCCAGCCGCAGGAAGCGGCGGATACGTTCGACGAACTCGGCCACGTCCTCGTCGGCGAAGGCATTGTCGAGGCTCAGCATCGCTTTGGCATGCGTCACCTTGGCGAGCGGCCCGCTCGGCGTGGAACCCACCGCGCGCGAGGGCGAATCGGCCCGCACCAGATGCGGGAAGGCCGCCTCGATCGTGTTATTCTCGCGCACCAGCGCGTCGAATTCGGCGTCGGAAATCTCGGGCGCGTCATTGTCGTGATAGAGCGCATTGTGGCGGGCGATCTCGGCAGCCAGCCATGCCAGCCGCTCGGCAGCGGCGAGCGCATCGGTCGGGAACGGGGGCGTCGTCATGGCCCTGCGCTAGAACATTTCGGGAGTCGGAGGGAGCCGGTTTTTGGGCGCCGGCATGGGCGCGCGCGGCTTCGTCGATGAAAGCGTCGATTTCGTCGTTTCGCCGGAACATCCATCGCGCCGCCGCGCGGGGCGGTCGCGGGTGCGGGGCGATGCGGCGCGCGCCTGCCTATGGCTGCCCCCGCGCCGGACGGGAAACGATCGGCATGGCGGCGATCCCGCGGGGAAGCGGGGGCCGGGCCGGAAACAGGCCATGCCCAAGCCGCGACGGGCGCGTGCCCGAAAACCGGAATCACATGGGAAGGACATAGAATGACCAGCAATCATGTTCGCACCGCGGCCACCTGGTTCGCCGCCCTGTTCACGACCAGCCTGTTCGTGACGGCCGCGACATCCTTCGCGCAGGGGCCGCTGCACCAGATGCTCTGATGCGATATGCGCCGCCCGGCGCCGGCGTGGGGCCGGCCCCGGGCGCGCGAACCCTGTCCCCTCAGTTCAGGCCGAGCGCGGAATCCACGACCTGCGAATAGCTTGGCCCCACCTGCACCTCGGCCCCGTCCTCCAGCACCAGCGCGATCGAACGGTTGGCGCGGCGCACCTCCATCACCCTTTCCGGCCGCACGAAGGCCGAACGGTGGACGCGGATCAGGCCGCTGCCGGCCAGCTTCTCCTCCAGCGCGCTCATCGTCGTCCGCAGCATGTGGCTGCGCATCTCGGTATGCAGCAGCACATAATCGCGCGCGGCCTCGATCCAGTTGATCGTCTCCAGCGGCACGCGGCGCTGGCCGTGGCGCTCGGGAATCCAGAAGGCGGCGTCGTCCCGCGATTCCGCCGCGCTGGAACGGAGCGTCTGCACCTGCTCCTCCAGCACGTCCACGCGCTCCGCCTGTTCCCTCAGCACGCGCCGCCGCCGCGCGCGCTCCACCGCCTGGCGCAGGCGATCGAAGCGGATCGGCTTCAGCACATAATCGGCGGCATCCACGTCGAAGGCATCGGGGGCATAATGTTCGTGCGCGGTGACGAACACGATCTCCGGCCGCGGATCGACATCGATGTCGGCGGCCGTGCGCAGCCCGTTGCGGCCGGGCATCTGGATATCGAGGATGACGAGATCCGGCTTCAGCGTGACGATCGCTTCCAGCGCTTCCTCGCCGGTCATCGCCTGGCCGACGACTTCGGCGCCGTCGACATTGGCGAACAGCGCCTTCAGGCGATCGAGGGCAAGCACCTCATCATCGACCAGCAGCACGCGCATTATACCGTCCACCCCCAACACATCGCCCCCACACGCCGATTCCGCCCATATCAGAAATGCGGCTTCCCCGCATCAGCGCGGAAGGGGCAATCCCTGTTGGCGGTGCAGCAGGGCGGCCACGACATCCTTGTCGATCGGCAGGCAGATGCGGGCCAGGAAGCCCGCGCCCACCGGCTCCGCCACCAGGCTCGCCCGTTCCCCGTAAAGCGCCGCCAGCCGCCGCCGCACGTTGCGCAGGCCGACGCCGGTGGCCGTCGATTTCACCGAAGGCAGGCCCGCGCCGCCATCATTGGTGATGACGATGCAGAGGTCGCCTTCGTCCACCACCGCGTCGATCGCGATCGTCACCGGCTGGGCGGAGCGGGCCACGCCATATTTCACCGCATTTTCCACCAGCGGCTGGATAAGGAGGCCCGGCACATGGACGGCGCGGGCTTCCGGCGTGCAGCTAATCTCCACGCGCAGCCGCTCGCCGAAGCGGACGGCCTCGATCGAGAGATAATCGGCCATCAGGTCCAGCTCTTCCTCCAGCGGGACCAGCTCGGTCGGGTTGCAGGCGAGCGAGGCGCGCAGGAAGCTGGAGAGCTTGTCGGTCATCTCCTCCGCATCCTCGTTCCGGCGCGTCACGATCAGCGAGGAGATGGCGTTCAGCGTGTTGAACAGGAAATGCGGGTTGAGCTGGAGCCGCAGCGCCTCCAGCTCCGCCTGCCGCGCGGCGGTCTCAGCGGCGGCGAGCTGGCGTTCGCGGGTCAGCGAACGGCGGCGGGAGAAGGAGAACTGGAACAGCGCGACATTGACCGAGAAGACGCAGAGATAGTTGAGCAGCGATTGCGAGGCGCGCTTGAAATCGACCGGGATCGCCAGCCAGTTGCCGCCGAGGTTGCGGGCGCCCCAATCCGTGAACTTCAGATCGAAGATGGTGCTGGCCAGCGCCATGCCGATCGTGGCGGCGACCATCAGCACTAGACGCGGGCCGCCCTGCCAGTCCGCCGTGCCGCGAAACAATATGAACAGGAGCAGCCCGAGGCCGATCGAAAGGCAGACGGTGGAGGAATCGATCGCCACGCCCACCCAGTCCCCCGGATGGCGCGCGATGATGCCCGGCATGAAGACGAGCAGCATGAACAGCCATAGTCCGATCGTGAGCGGCACGGCATCGGCCCATCGCGCATCGGATTTCGCGGCTGGCATGAACGTGGTGACCCCCCGGTGGGTATGCGAGCCGTTCTGCCCCAAAATCACGCTTTCGTCACGCAGTGCGAGTTCCATGCCGGGGGTTTTTGGCAGTCCGGCAGCAACTGGCCACATCAGCGGGACGAAATTGACGGTCCGCGCGACGAATCTGCGCTCCTGCGGCCCCTGGCCATCATGGTCGCGCGGGCGGGAGCCCTCGCCGCAGCGGCCGTGCGATCGGCGGCGCCGGGGTTAGGACTATCGCCATGCATCGCCCTCGCGGTGCATCGGCGCGGATGTATCGCGCCGCCAGTTGCGGAGCGTATCATGGAAACGAGCAGGACGGTGGGTGGCCGTCTGCGCCGTTCCGGCCGGCTTGTTCGCTGGCTGGCGGCGGCGGGCGCCACCGCAATGACGACGCTGGCCCTGGCGGGCGAGCCGATGACGATGGGCGCCGGCCCGGCCGAGGCATCGACCGCCGCGCCGGCGGCGATGGCGGCGGCCCCCGCCCCCGCCCCCGCCCCCGCGGAACGGTGGCAGCCCGCCGATGTCGCGGCCTTGCTGGAGGAAATCGACGCGGCGCCGGGCGAAGGGCTGGATGCCGCGCCCTATGGCGGCGACGCGATAAGGCGGGAAATGGCGAGCGGGCAGGGCGGTGCGGTGCTGGATGCGCTCGCGGATGCCGCCGCGCTCAGGCTTGCCGGGGACTATCTCAACGGCCGGATCACCGATCGGGCCGGGTTCGACTGGCATATCGAGCGGACGGATGCCGATCCCGCCCGCCTGCAGGCCGGCCTGCGCCAGGCGCTCGCCGCCGGGCAGGTGCGGCCGTGGCTGCGGTCGCTGCTGCCGGCCGATCCGCGCTATGCCGCGCTGCGCGAGGCGCTGGCGGCGACGCCGCCTGCGGATGCCGGCCGGCGCGACCGGCTGGCGGCCAACATGGAACGCTGGCGCTGGCTGCCGCGCGATCTCGGCGCCGATCACATCTATGTGAACGTGCCGAGCTACACGCTCGACCTCGTCGACGATGGGAAGCCGGTGTCGAGCTACACCGTCGTCGTCGGGGCGCCGGCCACGCCCACGCCGCAGATCGCGATGGCGGCAAGCTCCGTCGTGGTGAACCCCTGGTGGAACGTGCCGGCCAGCATCATCCGCTCCTCGCGGCTGCGGCCGGGGGCGGTCAATCCGGCGAGGGGTTATGAATTCTATCCGGTCGGCGGCGGGCGTTATGCGGTGCGCCAGCGGCCGGGGCCGGGCAATGCGCTGGGCCGCATCAAGATCGACATGCCCAATGCCCATGCGATCTACCTGCACGACACCCCGGCCAAGGCCTATTTCGACAAGCCTTCCCGGGCGTTCAGCCATGGCTGCATCCGGGTGAAGGATATCGATCGGCTGGCCGAGGAGATGGTGCGCCTGGATCATGGTCGCACCGCCGATATCGAGCGGGGCCTCGCCGGGCGGACGACCACGACTGTGAAGCTCGACACAGCCCGGCCGGTCTGGCTGGTCTATTTCACGGCCCAGGCCGGGCCGGACGGCAAGGTCGCCATGCTGGAGGATCCCTATAATCGAGACTCCCGATTGATCGCACGCCTCAACGGTCCGATGCGGCTCGCATCGCGCTGACAGGGCGTCCTCGATCAAACCCCCGAAGCATGTGGGGACGGGCCTGTCGAAAGCCTTTCAGGAGGCGGACGGCAGGCCCGGCTTTTTTTGGGGAACGCGAAACGCGCGGATCAGGATCGCGTGCCGAAACCGAAATCGAGGAAGCTCGGGATCGGCCCGTTCCAGCCTTCGCCGGGGCTATCGTCCGCCGGGCGGCGTTCGCGACGCGGGGCAGCGGCAGCCGCCCTGGCCGGACGTTCCTCGCGGCGGGGCTTTTCCTCGCGCCGGGGCTGATCCTCGGCCTTGGCGCGCTTCGGTTCGGCATCGGCGCGCTTCGGTTCGGTATCGGCGCGCTTCGGTTCGGTATCGGCCCGCTTCGCTTCGGCCTCGGCCGGCTTCGCCTTGGCGCCACGGGCGCGGCGGGCGGGCTTTTCCTCGGCGGCGGCAGCGGGCGCCCTGGCGGGTTTCGCCTCGCCGATCCTCGGGATCTTCTGCTGGGCCAGCTTCTCGATATTCTCGACCGCCTCGGCATCGTCGGGCGTGACGAGGGTGAAGGCCTTGCCGGTGGCACCGGCACGGCCGGTGCGGCCGATGCGGTGGACATAATCATCGGGGTGCCAGGGCACGTCGAAATTGAAGACGTGGCTCACGCCCTTGATATCGAGCCCGCGCGCGGCGACGTCCGACGCGACGAGGATGTTGATCTCGCCATTCTTGAACCGGTCCAGCTCGCGCAGCCGCTCGCTCTGGTCCATGTCGCCATGGATCTGGCTGGCGTGGAAGCCGTGGCGCTGCAGGCTGGTGGTCAGCTCGCGCACGGTCGTCTTGCGGTTGCAGAAGATGATCGCGGTGCGCACGTCGTCGGCGCTCAGCAGGTTGCGCAGCACCTCGCGCTTGGCGCGGGGCTGGCATTCGACGAGCTTCTGCTCGATCGATGCGTTGGCGGTGCCGACGCGGGCCACCTCGATCCGCTTCGGATTGTTGAGGAAGCGATCGGCCAGCTTCTTGATCGGCGCCGGCATCGTCGCGGAGAATAGCAGGGTCTGCCGCTGGGCCGGCAGCTTGGTGCAGATTTCCTCGATATCGGGGATGAACCCCATGTCGAGCATCCGGTCCGCCTCGTCGATCACCAGCAGGCTGCATCCGGTCAGCAAGATCTTGCCGCGCTGGAACAGGTCCATCAGCCGGCCGGGCGTCGCGATCAGCACGTCCACGCCCTTTTCCAGCGCCGCCACCTGATCGCCCATGTTCACGCCGCCGATCAGCAGCGCCATGGAGAGCTTGTGATACTTGCCGTACTTCTCGAAATTCTCGGCCACCTGGGCGGCCAGCTCGCGCGTCGGCTCCAGGATCAGCGATCGCGGCATCCGCGCCCGGCTGCGGCCATGGGCGAGGATGTCGATCATCGGCAGCACGAAGCTGGCCGTCTTGCCGGTGCCCGTCTGGGCGATGCCGATGAGGTCCTTCATCATCAGCACGGGCGGGATCGCCTGGGCCTGGATGGGAGTCGGCTCGTCATAGCCGGCTTCGGCCACGGCGCGCAGGAGTTCGTCAGAAAGGCCGAGATCGGCGAAAGTCATAAGCGACCTGGAAATGTGGCGGTGTGCGAGAACGACGCCGCTCCTTCCGGGGCGCTTGGGCGGAAGGGCGCGATTTGTCAAGCGGAACGGGCGATTCGGCCGCTCGAAGAGCTACTTCTTCTTGCCTTCGACCGGCGTGAGGGTGCGGAAACGGCGAATCTGGCATTCGCCGCCGGATCGGGCGTGGATGCTGTCCCGCCCCGCGCAGATGCGCCGATCCTCGGTGGGGCGGATGTAGAAGCCGTTATAATAATCGAGCGCGGGGCATTCGTCCTCGAACTCCGCCCGCACGCGGCCGCCGCCGCGCAGGATGATGTCGACGCTGTCCTCCTCCACCGCGGTGGCGCCCGCCACTTCCGACATGGGCAGGCATTTCGGGCCCTTGCCTTCCTTCCATTCGATCGGGGCGATGGCCTGGCGGCCGCGGGTGGGCACGCGGATGATCACGCTTTCCCGAATCGTAAGCTGGGCGAATCGCGCCGTCACGGCGGCGGATTCGGGTGGGGGCGCCGCGCCGCTCGACAGCAGCAGCGCGGACAGCAATTCCGCCCCGATCATGAATTCGCCCGCATAATGGCTGGCATCGATTCCCCGTCGCGGTTGAACAAGAGCTTAATTGGATGTCGTTTCCGTTGGGCGAAGCCGCCGCTATAGCGTTCGACGATGGTTTCGTCTCCACCCGACCCCGCATTCCTGGAATGCCTGGCGAACCGGCTGGGGCCGCGCGGCTTCACCGCCGATCCCGCCGATATCGATCCCTGGACGATCGATTGGCGCGGCCGCGTGCGGGGAAGCGCGGTGGCGCTGCTGTCGCCCGCCGACACCGCGGAAGCCGCCGATATCGTGGCGATGTGCGCGGCCGCCGGCGTGCCGCTGGTGCCGCAGGGGGGCAATACGTCGATGGTCGCGGGCGCCACGCCGCCGGCCAATGGATCGGCGCTCATCCTGTCCACCCGGCGCATGCGAGCGATCCGTTCGATCTCGGCGGCCGATGGCGTGGCGGTGGTGGAGGCGGGCGTGGTGCTCGCCGATCTCCACGATGCCGCCGCCGTTCACGGCCTGCGCTTCCCCTTGTCGCTCGCGGCCAAGGGATCGGCCACGATCGGCGGCCTCGTCTCCACCAATGCCGGCGGCACGCAGGTGCTCCGCTTCGGGCCGATGCGGTCGCTGGTGCTGGGGATCGAGGCGGTCCTGCCCGATGGATCGCGCTTCGACGGGCTTTCCGCGCTCCGCAAGGATAATCGCGGCTATGATTTGCGCCAGCTTCTCACCGGGGCGGAAGGCACGCTGGGGATCGTGACGGCCGCCAGCCTCAGGCTCGTGCCCGCTATCGGCCGGCGGGCCGTCGCCTGGGCCGGGCTGGATTCGCCGCAGGCCGCGCTGGCGCTGCTGCGGCGGCTGGAAGCGGCGACGGGGGAAGCGGTCGAAAGTTTCGAGCTGGTGCCGGACGACGCGCTGGACCTTGTGATCCGCCACATCCCCGGCAGCCGGGCTCCGCTTGGCGGCGCCCATCGCTGGCATGCCCTGATCGAGGCGACCGCGCCGCAGGGGGCCGCCGATCCCGCCGATGCCCTGGGCCAGGTGCTGGGCCAGGCCATGGCCGATGGCGGGGTGGGGGATGCCACGATCGCGGCCAGCGAGGCGCAGGCCGAGGCCTTGTGGCGGCTGCGCGAATCCATCTCGGATGCCGAGCGGGCGGACGGCATGGCGGCGAAACACGACATATCCGTTCCCGTTTCGGCGATGCCTGACTTCATCCTTTCGGCGCGCGTGGCGGTGGAGGCGGCCTTCCCCGGCACCCGCGTCATCGCCTTCGGCCATCTTGGCGACGGCAACGTCCACTTCAACGTCCGCGCCCCGGCCGGCATCCCGGCCACGGGGGCGGAGGGGATGGCCTGGCTCGCGGAAACCGGCGCCGCCGTCAGCCGGATGGTCAACGACCTCACCGTCGCGGCCGGCGGATCGATCTCCGCCGAACATGGCATCGGCCAGACCAAGCTCGCCGAATATGCCCGCCTCGCCGATCCCGCCCGGCTGGCGGCGCAGCAGGCGATCAAGGCCGCGCTCGATCCCCGCTGGCTGATGAATCCGGGCAAGTTGGTGCCAAGGTAAAAGCAGCCGAAGATCCAGGCGGAACTTGCCTCCCGGCGCGAGGGGCCATAGACGAACCGGCTCACAGGTCCGGGAATCCTTCCCGGGCCGCAAAGACAGGTTCGGGAGACCTCATTACATGGCGAGCGCACCGCCGAGCGGCCTGCCGCTTTTCTACAACCAGCTCCAGCCGCTTTCGAGCAGCCTCCACGCCGATTATGTCCTGCGCCAGCGGGATAGCGTGCCGTTCCTGGCCGGCGTCCATGCGGTGCCGCTGACGGTGGAGGAATTCGGCCTCGCCCAGCGCCACTATCCGATCGTCTTCTCGTCCGGTCCCAATCCGGTTCCGCTCGCGCTGATGGGCCTGAACGAAGGCGTGAACATGTTCGTCGGCGAAGACGGCAAGCTGGCGGGCGATGCCTATATCCCCGCTTATGTCCGCCGTTACCCGTTCATGCTCGCCAAGCTGCAGCCGAACAGCGAGGAGCTTTCGCTCTGCTTCGATCCCACGTCCGACACGGTGGGCCAGGGCGGCGAGGGCGCGGCGCTGTTCGCCGACGGCCAGCCTTCGGATACGACCAAGGGCATCCTGGGTTTCTGCGAGCAGTTCGAGCAGGCCGGCCAGCGCACCGCCGCCTTCATGCAGGAACTGGTAGATCTGAAGCTGCTGATCGACGGCGAAGTCTCGATCCAGCCGGAAGGCGCGCCGCAGCCCTTCATCTATCGCGGGTTCCAGATGATCGCGGAGGACAAGCTGCGCGAACTGCGCGGCGATCAGGCTCGCAAGCTGATCCAGTCCGGCCTGCTGGCGCTGGTCTATGCCCACCTTTTCTCGCTTTCGCTGATCCGCGATCTGTTCGCGCGCCAGCTCCAGGCTGGCAAGGTTCCGGCCCAGCAGCCGCAGCTGCAGGTCTGATCGTCATCCCATCCCGGATCGGCGGGTTCGATCCGGGCTTTCCCGCCGGGTGAGCGGGAATGAGCGGCGTCCGGTTTGCACCGGACGCCGCACTGCCGAAAAACTTGGTTGCAGATATTGAAATCGGGGGTGGCGAGGCATATCTTCCCATCAGTGCGCGGGCGTGTCCCCCTTTCGCGACCGCGCATGAGCGCGTCTTTTGACGCGCTTCCTCCCTGAACCTTGGCCACCTCGTGCCGCAATGCACGAGGTGGTTTTTTATGTGCCGCAGGTCATTCGGCGGCGCGGGCGAGGGGGGCGGAAAGCTCCTCCACCATCGCGGCCACCATTTCGGCGATCAGCGCGCGCATGCGGGGGAGGCCCTCGCCGGGGCCGCGCAGGTCGGGCGCGAGATAGGTGGAACGGTCCACCTCGATCTGGATGGCATGGATGCCGCGGGCGGGATGGGCCTGGCGGTCCAGCGTATGGCCGCCGGCATAGGGGCTGTTGCGCGCGCAAGGAAAACCATGCTCCTCCGCGATGCGGGTCAGGCGATCCATCAGGAAAGGCGGCGCGGTGCGGCCGTGGCGGTCGCCCAGCACGATCCGCGGGGGCTGGCCGCCGCCATGGGCCGGAAGCTGCGGCATGGAATGGCAATCGATCAGCAGCGCCACGCCAAAGCGGCGACGGGCTTCCTCCAGCGTGGAGGCAATGGCCGCGTGCCAGGGGCGATGATCCCTAAGGATGCGGGCCTCCAGCTCCTCCGCGTCCAGCCGCCGCGCCCATATCTCGCTCACGCCCGCCATCCGCCGGGGCACCAGGCCCAGCCCGCCCCTGACCTTGGTGCTCAGGATCACGTCATGCGCACGGGGCCGGGGATCGATCATGGTGGGGTCGATTTCCCGCTCGTCGCGGTTGAGGTCGATCCAGCAGCGCGGGCGGCGCGCGATGAAGGCGGTTGCGCCTGCGGCGACGGCCTCGTCGACGAGGAGGTCGGCATATCTGTCCTCCAGCGCCTCGAGCCTCGCCTGCGGCACGCGCGACATTTCCAGCAGCTCCGGCGGATAATCCCGCCCCGCATGAGGAACCGAAATCAGCACCGGGCAGGCCGGGGCAGTGGGGCCGAGACGGATGAAGCCTTCGGCTGTCTCAACGGATGAAATCGGCGGGCGCATGATGTGCAAACCTAAGCGGGCCGCCACCTGCGCGCAATCCGGGGCGTCGGTCTGGCCGTTGCGGACTGGAAAATTTTAACTGGCCGGCGCATAAGCAGCCACAGGCGCGGGCGGCGGGTCTGCCGCCTTGGGGACCGTGATGATTCGAATCCTGCTGGCCGAAGACGACGATTCGATGCGCGAATATCTTGCGCGCGCGCTCGATCGCTCCGGCTACAAGGTAACCGCGGTCGATCGCGGCACGGCGGCGCTGCCGCTGCTGGAAAGCCAGACGTTCGATCTGCTGCTCACCGATATCGTGATGCCGGAAATGGACGGGATCGAGCTTGCCCAGCGCGCGGCGGTGATCGCGCCCGCGATGCGGGTGATGTTCATCACCGGCTTCGCGGCGGTGGCGCTCAAGGGCGGAGCCGCGCCGCCCACCGCGAAGGTCCTGTCCAAGCCGTTCCACCTGCGCGACCTCGTGATGGAGGTCGACCGCATGTTCGAAGTGGGCAGCGCGACGGAAATCTGAGGATAAGGCGCAAAATTTTCGCAAACCGGCTTGCGCAGCCCCCGGCCCTTCGCTAGGGGGAGCGCCTCACGGCGGGCGTGTAGCTCAGTGGTAGAGCACTGTGTTGACATCGCAGGGGTCGCAAGTTCAATCCTTGCCACGCCCACCATGATAAGGCCTTGGAAATCTTCGGGTTTCTGAGGCCTTATTTGTTTCTATCCGGCCTGACCAACGCCGTTTCGCCGCTCCTGACACAATTTCAACACAGGAGCCGCCACATGGCGACTATTACGAAACGGAAGTCGGGTTGGTCTGTTCAGATTCGCCGCAAGGGATATCAACCCGAATATTGCACCCTCCCCACCAAAGCTGCTGCGGAAAAGTGGGCAAGGGAACGCGAATCTGAAATTGACAGGGGTGATGCTCCGGTCGATAGGAAAACGCTTCTGGCGACCACCCTAGGCGACCTGATGCGCCGCTACATGGATGAGATTACCCCGACTAAGAAAAGCGCCCACAGCGAGCAGTTGCGGATGACCAAGATGCTCTCCGCCCCGATGTGCGAGCTATCCCTGTTGGAGCTTTCGTCGGCACCGATATCGGCCTACCGGGATCAAAGATTGCTGACGGTGAAACCCGCTACCATCGCCCGCGAACTGTCGCTCATTCATAATGTGATCGACGTTGCGCGACGGGATTGGGGTTATCATCTACCAACCAATTCTATTGCCTTGGTTCGCAAGCCTCGCATTCAAAATGCTCGCGACCGTCGCCTACGTCCGGGCGAGCTAAAGCGATTGGAGGCAGCGCTTGCGGAAACCCGCAATCCCTTTATCCGTCCCCTGATCCTACTGGCTGTGGAAACAGCCCTCAGGCGCAGCGAACTGCTCAAGCTAGGGCCGGGACTCATAACCACCATGTGATGGCGGCGGCGAGGTGGATGCTGCCGAGGAAGACATCGGCGCGGCG
>NZ_PHHF01000040.1 GCF_003034225.1 Edaphosphingomonas fennica | reverse complement strand
AGAATTCACCAACCGGCGCGGCCACCTATCGGCCATCAAAATTGACGCCGACCGGACTCCGTAATCGTCGCGCTACACCATCAGGGCCTTGCGGTCGTGCATGGATCCCACGATGCGTAGGTCGGTCAGGCCGGTATGCGCGACTTCCCTGTCCACCAGCGCTTGCGGGATGACGCCCGTCACCCGCCCGCCACCGGCAAGCGCGGCATCTGCGACGATACCCATTAATCCGACTGCGGCTCCCCCATAGACCAACTCGACGGCGTTGCGTGCCAGCAGCGCGCCCAGCGCTGTCGCCGCGGCGCGATAGGCCGGTGCCGAGCCATGGCTCGATCCGGAAAAGACACAAATCCGCATGAAAGGCTCCAACCTGAAGGTGCGACAGCACACCGGCCGGACGTTCCGCCCGACCGGCCATGCGCGTCTCAGAAGTCGACCGTCCGCGCCTCGAAGGCATTCTGGAATGCGGCTTGCCGATCCGCCGCCGGCGGGTAGATCCACACCGCGTTGACATCCATCTTGACCTTCTTCGCGTCGGCGCCGGTCAGTTCGACGGTGCGGGGAGACCAGCCGCGCGTGAAGATGGCCGTGTCGGGGCCGAGATCGAGACACACGACATAGGCGGGCTGATCATAGGGCAGCGTGGGTTCGCCGAGCAGGTCGGCCGCCGCATTATGGCCAGCGAACGAGCCGAGGCGCCGCGCGTGCTGGCACGACATGAGCGAGAAATTGCCTTTGTCGTCGGTCGCCGCCTTCGCGGTATCGCCCGTGGCGAAAATGCGCGGACTGCCGGGCACGCGCAGGTCTGGCTCGACGAGGATTCGCCCGAGAGTGTCGCGATCGGCCGGTAACTGGGCGGTCAGCGGCGAGGCGCGCATGCCTGCCGACCAGATCACGGTCCCGGTTTCGATCCGTTCGCCATTTTCGAGCGTGACGCTGCCGTCATCGAGCCGGGCGATCCCCGAGCCAAGCATCGTCTCGATGCCCAGGTCGCGCAGCCGCGTCTCGATATAGGGGCGAGGTTCTGCCCCCATGTCCGGGGCGACGACCGACCCCCTCTCGACGATGACGACGCGGACCGCCTCATTCGGCCCGAGTATCTCCCGCAGCCGGGCCGGCATTTCGGTCGCCACCTCTATGCCGGTAAAGCCGCCGCCGCCGACCACGACCGTGTTGCGCGCCGCCGAAAGGGGCTTTCCCGCCAGCCCGTGCAGATGCTCGTCGAGCTTCACCGCGCCAGCGCGATCCGTGACGCTGTGTCCGAATTCCGAAAGTCCCGGAATCGGTGGTTGGAAGCCTTGGCTTCCTGCGGCGACGATCAACCGATCATAGAACAGCTTGGCGGCAATCCCGTCCGCCCCGGTCACCGTTACCGTACCGCGCTCCACATCGAGCGTGTCGACCCAGCCTTCATGGAAGCCGATGTCCGTCGCCGCGAATAGCTCGTCCAGCGGCGCCACCATTGTCCCGGGATTCGGCTCGTAGAGACGCGGCCGGACGATCAGGGTCGGCTCGGGCGCGATGACGGTGATCTTCAGGTCTTCGGGCGACACGCCCTTTTCATCGCGCAGGCGCGCTGCCGAAAGCGCGGCCAGGAGGCCGGCAAATCCGGCTCCTATGATAACGATATGCTGTGACATGCGATTTTCTCCTCGGTGGGCGACGTTTGAGAGTGCCGTGCCCCGCGTGGCCGCTTCTGCCGGGCCTGGAGGCGGGATCGAGGATCGCGAACGGCGCGCGCCGCCGCTACCGTGCGGGAGGCTAGCCGCGATATGCCAATCGCTATGCATCTCTATGCCTTGGAATAGCGATGCATGGGGGCGAGGCGAGAGAGCCGCCGGATCAGAGCCGCGCTCCGCTTCCCGGCCCCGGATAGCGGTCAGGAGCCCGGCCGATCCTCATTGTCCAGCAGGTCGCGGGGCCAGAATCGCTGGTGCAGCGCGAACAGGCCGGCGGCCAGAAGGTCGCGTTCGAGGGGCGAGAGTCGCATGGCGATCGTCGCGATCATGATCACGCTGTCCAGCGCGATGCGCCGGGCGTTCACGTGTCGTGGCGCCTGCGCGCGGCGTCCCTGGCGCTCATAGTGGCCGTCAGCGGTGTCAGGGCGATGAAGGCGATGCAACCCAGCATCAGGGACAGCAGCAAATCGCCGAACGAGGTAAAGATGCGCCAGCCTGCGGCGATGGCGGCGACCGTCGGGCACAGGAGAGCGGACACTTGGCACCAGGTCGTGGACTGACGCTTGGGTTTCATCGGATGTCCCTCAGTGAGCTGGGGGCAAAGTGGCGCGTCGGGCCCGGCCCGGCTATTCTACCAAGGTTCCGGATCACCTGTGCGAACATATGCAGTCGGCGGGCCTCAGGGTTGCGTGACCATGGGGCTTCGCGCGGAGCCTTCCACGACTGAAGCGCATGTCGGGGCGACGCGCATGCGGTTCGTCAGCCGGCCGTCATGCCGAAGATCATGCCCGGCATGGCGAAACGCTGGTGCGGCCCTGTCAATCGCACAATCGCGGCAAGCGACCGCAGGCCCGACACTCCGCCCGGCACGCGCAGCTGTTGCCGTGATCCGATGACTTTGGAGATTGTAATGAAAACCCGTCTTATCATTGCCGCTGCCTTGGCTGGCTGGTCGGGCCATGCATCCGCGCAGGATTTCAACGGACCCTCTGTCGGCGTTCAGGCGGGGTGGAACAGGACCGATGTGCGCCTTCCGGCAGGCGGCAAGGAGCTTCCCGGTGTCGACCAGTCCAAGGATGCGTTCGTCGGCGGGGCGTTCCTGGCCTATGATTATGAAGTGGCGCCGCGCATCGTCCTGGGTGCGCAGGCCGAATTCAACCTCGCTGCTTCCGATGATTTTGGAGTGGTGGGCAGTGCAGGTGCGCTCCGGGTCGATCCCCGATATGCGTTCGATCTGACCGCGCGCGCCGGCTATCTCGTGACCCCGAAGACTCTGATCTATGTTCGGAGTGGCTATAGCAATGCCCGCATTCGCACGACGATCTCGACGAACTCGACACGGATATCATCGTCCGACAATCGGGACGGCTGGATGGTCGGCGGCGGCGCGGAGAGGATGATCACCGATCATGTTTCCGCGCGCCTCGAATACCGATATGCCGACCTTGGTGAAGGCTCGAACAAATTCGACCGCCATCAGCTTCTTGTCGGTGCCGCCTATCGCTTTTGACCATCCCTGGAGCGCGGTGAGATCTTCCAGTGGATGGCGGGCCGCCGCGCTCCAACGCATATCAAGAGCGGGGGACTGAACGGTGATGCGAGCAACTTGGTCGCCGGATCGGGAGCAATCACGTTTGAAACGAACAGCGCGATGGAATAGGCGCCGATCTTCGCAAAGACTGATACGCCCTCATTCGGAACCCGTGTGCTTCGCTCCAGTGCGTGTCGACGCGTCAACTGTCCCGCTTTTCGTGCTGATACCCGAAACCGACGAGACGCCCCTCATTCACCTGCAATCGACCGCTTGGGGGTTACCGGTTGAAAAGCGATGCGGGCCAGCGAGGCGACGGCCAGAAGAGCCACGCGCTAAAGGCATAGACGGATATTCACAAGAACGGGCCGCCATGCGAACAGGTAAGTGTCTGCATGTAACATGCATGTGATAGCCGCTTGGCGTGAGACTGATCAATGAAAGATCGATTCCGTCCCGCCATGTTCCGAAAAATACCACCAGTTCCCACGAAAAATGTGGGAATGAACGTGGTCCTGATTGATTCAGAAAAGCGATTTATCACATAAAATCAGCACATTAATTCGCTTGACTGGTGACCCCTACGGGAATCGAACCCGTGTTTCAGCCGTGAAAGGGCCGCGTCCTGACCGCTAGACGAAGGGGCCGTCAATCGGTGTCGCGCCGTTAAAGCAGCGATCGGGCGGGGTCAAGCATCCCGTGCAATATTATTTCCCGCCCTCATCCGCTCAGCGATGCTCGTCCGCCCAGGCCGCATCCTCGAGGTGGAGCTCGGCCGCCGGGCGGCTGTTCCAGTCGTCCACCTTGGGCCGGCCGGCCAGCCACAGGCGGCGATCCGCGCCCGCGCCGAGCAGGGCCTGGCCGAGCGCGCTGTCCGCCTGGCGGAAGGCGATCGTCTTGATCGAGCGGCCGTCGTCGCCCTGGACGATGGCGCGGACATGGCCCTGGCCGACGATATCGGCCCTGACGATGCGGACCGGGCCGGCCGCCACGCGCGGCGACGGCCAGCCCGCGCCATAAGGGCCGCCGGCATCGAGCGCATCGACCAGGGCCGGGTTGATCCCGCCCGGCGTCAGCACCGCATCGAGCAGCAAGGCGCGGCCGTCCTGCGCGCGGGCCACATCCGCCGCGAGCCTGTCGTCGAGGAAGTCGGCGAGCGCGTCGAGCCTCGCCTGCTCCACCGTCAGCCCGGCGGCCATGGCGTGGCCGCCGCCGGCAACGAGCAGGCCCATATCCTTGGCCGCCAGCACCGCCGCGCCGAGATCGACGCCCGAGATCGACCGGCCGGAACCCTTGCCGATGCCGGCATCGTCCATCGCCACGACGATGGCGGGGCGGCCGAGCTTCTCCTTCAACCGGCCGGCGACGATGCCGATCACGCCGGGATGCCAGCCGGCGCCCGAAACCAGCGCCACCGCGCGGTTGCCCTGCGTGGCGGCGGCGACTTCCGCCGCCTCGGTGACGAGCATCTCGATGGCGCGCCGCTCGCCGTTCAAGCGGTCCAGCTCGGCGGCGATCGTGCGGGCCTCCTCCGGGTCCTCGGTGGTCAGCAGGCGGACGCCGAGGTCGGACTTGCCGACGCGGCCGCCGGCATTAATGCGCGGCCCCAGCGCGAAGCCGAGATCGGTGCAGGTCGGCGCGCGATCCAGCCGGGCGGCCTGGGTGAGGGCGGCCAGGCCGATATTGTGCCGCTGCGCCATCACCTTCAGGCCCTGGGCGACGAAGGCGCGGTTGAGCCCGCGCAGCGCCGCGACATCGGCCACCGTGCCCAGCGCCACGAGATCGAGCAGATCGATCAGCCGGGGTTCGGCGCGGGTGGCGAACCAGTTGCGCGCGCGCAGCGTGCGCAGCAGCGCGGCGCCCAGCAGGAAGGCGACGCCGACGGCGGCGAGGTGGCCGTGGGCGGCGGCGTCCGCCGCCTCGTCCAGCCGGTTGGGGTTCACCAGCGCCAGCGCCGGGGGCAGGGCGGCGGCGCATTTGTGATGATCGACGACGATCACGTCGACGCCGGTGGCGCGCGCCATTTCCAGCGCCTCGAACGCCTGGGCGCCGCAATCGACAGTGACGATCAGCCGCGCGCCGCCGGCCGCGATCCGCACCAGCGCCTCGCCCGACGGGCCATAGCCCTCCATCAGCCGGTCGGGGATATAGGCCTGCGGATCGAGCCCCAGCCCCCGCAGCAGCCGGATCAGCAGCGCCGCCGATGTCGCCCCGTCGACGTCATAGTCGCCGAAGATGGTCACCGGCTCGCCGCGCGTGACGGCGTCCGCCAGCCGCTCGGCAGCCTGGTCCATGTCGCGGAAGATCGACGGGTCCGGCATGAAGCCGCGGATGGTGGGCGCGCGGTGCGCCTCCACCGCCTCGCGCGGGACGCCGCGCGCCATCAGCAGGCCGGCGACGAGGTCGTCCGGGCGGAAATCCGCGTCGCGGCCGTCGGTGCCCGATCCCCGCCAGCGCCAGGGCTGGCCGAGGATCGATCGGGAGATGTTGAGCACGGCAGTCATGCCCATGCCCTAGAGCATTTTCGCGCCCGCCGGAATCGGCTGGCGGCGGAATCGGGAAATGGCGGGAGGCGGCGCGCTCAGCCGCCCTTGTGATGTTCGCCCTTCACCCAGCGCACGGTGCCGGAGCTGGCGCGCATCACCACGCTTTCGGTGGTCATCACGCCGTTCTTGCGGCGCTTCACGCCTTCCAGCAGCGATCCGTCGGTCACGCCGGTCGCGGCGAAGATGGCGTCGCCCTTCACCAGATCCTCGAGATGATAGATGCGATCGAGATCGGTGACGCCCCATTTGTGGGCGCGGGCGCGCTCCTCCTCGTTGCGGAAGAGCAGCCGGCCCTGGAACTGGCCGCCCACGCAGCGCAACGCGGCCGCCGCCAGCACGCCTTCCGGCGCGCCGCCCGATCCCAGATAGATGTCGATGGTGGTGTCGGGATCGGTGACGGCGATCACGCCGGCCACGTCGCCGTCGGGGATCAGCACGATGCCGCAGCCGATCTGGCGTAGCTCCGCGATCAGCTTTTCGTGGCGCGGGCGATCGAGGACGCAGGCGATGATCTCGTTGGGCTGCACGCCCTTGGCGGCGGCCAGCGCGGTGATGTTCTCGGTCGGCGTGCGATCGAGGCCGACGAGGCCGGCCGGATAGCCGGGGCCGATCGCGATCTTGTCCATATAGACGTCGGGCGCGTTCAGCAGGCCGCCTTCCTCGGCGATGGCCAGCACGGCGAGCGCGTTGGGACCGGCCTTGGCGGTGATGGTGGTGCCTTCCAGCGGATCGAGCGCGATGTCGATCTTCGGGCCGGTGCCGACGGCGGCGCCCACCTTCTCGCCGATATAGAGCATCGGCGCCTCGTCGCGCTCACCCTCGCCGATCACGACGGTGCCGTCGAACTCCAGGCCGTTGAAGGCCTTGCGCATGGCTTCGACCGCGGCGGCGTCGGCGGCTTTCTCATCCCCCCGGCCGATCAGCCGCGAGGCGGCGATCGCGGCCGCCTCGGTGACGCGCACCATTTCCAGAACCAGCACGCGATCGAGCGCCTTGCTTGCCTTCACCATCGTTCCCACGCCTTTCCGTTAATCACCGGCCCGATAGGCAAGGCGTGCGACAAAGTCGAGAATCGATCGCATGCAAGATTCATGGAACCACGGCGGGCCGTGTGCTTTGATCGGTTATATGGTCTTTTACCTTCGGTTAACCAATCTGAACTAGCTCTGTCGGCGATAAGCCGATGCGGAGACCATGATGAGCCTCGCGGCCAAGCTACGTCAGACCTTTGACGAGGACGAAGAGCGCCGCTCGACCCGCACGCGGTTGCTGCTGGACGGTGGCGTGCGCCACGGGACCGAGGATTTCGCCGACATCACCGTGCACGATCTGTCGGTCGACGGCTTCCGCGCCGAATCGGCGATGGAATTGTCGCCGGGCATGACGGTGGAGATCGACCTGCCGGGCATCGGCGTGCGCGAGGCGGACGTGATGTGGGCGGGCTATCCCTATGCCGGCTGTGCCTTCGTCCAGCCGCTGCTGCGCGAACAGGTGCGCGCGGCGCTGGCGGAAAGCCCGGTCGTTTGGGGCGAATTCGGCGGATCGGAGGACATGACCTCCGCAGTGTCG
Organism: Edaphosphingomonas fennica; assembly: GCF_003034225.1. Taxonomy (GTDB): domain Bacteria; phylum Pseudomonadota; class Alphaproteobacteria; order Sphingomonadales; family Sphingomonadaceae; genus Sphingomonas_E; species Sphingomonas_E fennica. Next base: position 43,979 of record NZ_PHHF01000040.1, on the reverse strand, counting down.
CGCGGCGCGGCCATCCAGATCGCCGCCGCCGTCGCGGAGGCCGTGACGCCGCCGGCGACGGCCGGCGAGACCGAACGTCCGCTGCCCTTCGGCACGCGGCTGCGCTCCATCCTCCTTATCAACGGCCTGCTCTGGGCCGGGATCGTCGCGGTCGCCTGGGTGCTGTTCGGCTGACGGCGGGGGAAGGGGCAGGCCCCTTCCCGAATCCTCGGATGTCGAGCCGGAATCCTCAGATATCGAGGATGTGCATCAGCATCGGCTGGCTCAGGATGCTGGCCGACCCCTTCAGCCGGTCGAGCGCGTCGGCGACGGCGCTTTCCGGGCAGTCGTGCGTCACCATCACCAGAAGCACGCCGCCATCGGCCGCCGCCCCGCGCTGGATCAGGCTTTCGATCGAGACGCCGGCATCGCGCATCGCGGCGGTGATCTCCGCCAGCACGCCGGGCCGGTCGGCCACGGTGAAGCGCAGATAGGCACGGCCGTTGCGCTCGCCGGGAATCGCGGGCGGCAGGTGGGCGAGGCTCGCGACCGGCATGGCGAAGGCGGGGCCATATTCGCCGCGCGCGATATCGATGAGATCGGCCACCACCGCCGATGCGGTCGGCCCCTCGCCGGCGCCGCGGCCTTCGAAGAACAGGCGGCCGACGAAATTGCCCTCGGCCACCACCGCGTTCAGCGATCCGACGACATGGGCGAGCGGGTGGCTGATCGGCACCAGGCAGGCATGGACGCGCTGGAACAGGCCGCCCCCGCCGGCTTCGGCCAGCCCGACCAGGCGGACGCGGAAGCCCAGCGCCTGCGCCTCGGCGATGTCGGCGGCGATCACGTGGCGGATGCCTGATATGGCGACGGAATCGAAATCGAGCGTCGTGCCGAAGGCCAGGCTGGCGAGGATCGAAAGCTTGTGCGCGGCATCGACCCCGTCGATGTCGAAGCTGGGATCGGCCTCGGCATAGCCCAGCGCCTGCGCCTCGGCGAGGACGTCGGCGAAGTCGAGGCCCTCCTGCTCCATCTTGGTCAGGATATAATTGCAGGTGCCGTTGAGGATGCCGTAGACATGGCCGATCTCGTTGGCGGCCGCGCCCTCGCGCAGGCCCTTGATCACCGGGATGCCGCCGGCCACCGCCGCTTCATATTTCAGCGCGGCATCGGCCTTCTCCGCCGCTTCGGCCAGCTCAACGCCATGATGCGCGATCATCGCCTTGTTGGCGGTGACGAAGGCCTTGCCCGCCGCCAGCGTGGCGCGCGCCAGCGTCAGCGCCGGGCCATCCGCGCCGCCGATCAGCTCGACCACCACGTCGACATCGTCGCGCGTCGCCAGCGTCGCGGCATCGTCCACCCAGGCGAAGCCGGAAAGGTCCACGCCGCGATCCCGCGTGCGATCGCGCGCGGAAATGGCGGTGATCGCGATCGGGCGGCCGGCGCGGCGCTCGATCAGCGCGCGATTGGCCTCCAGCAGCTTGACCACCCCGCCACCGACCGTGCCGAGCCCCGCGAGCGCGATTCGCAGCGGTTGCGTCATGAACAGATTCTCCAGCCTCTAACCACGCCGCCTCCTAGAGCAGATGCGCGAGGGGTGGGAACCAGTTTTTCCAGCAGGATGGAAAGCGATTGCATTTCGTGCAACCGTAGGCGCTTTCTTCGCACTTGCAGCATGTGCACTGCAACATAAATTCGAACGGGAAATCGGGGTAGGACGGGAAAGCCGGATCGATACCCCTCACAGGAGATCGTTCGATGCGTTTCATCAAGACCGTCGCGGCGCTGGCCGCCGTCGCCGCCCCCGCCCTTGCCGCGCAGCCGGCCTTCGCCCAGAGCGAATGGACCGAAAGCCGCTTCCAGCGCGATGGCGACGAATATGTCGTCAAGACCAGCCAGGTCGGCGAAACGACCCGCCTCAAGGGCTATGTGGTCGGCAAGATGGTGAATTTCGACCTCAACGTGCGCGGCGATCGCGTGCGCGGCAAGGTGAACAACACCAATGTCGAGTTCCGCCGCAAGGACGCTGCCGAGCTCGCTTCCAACTGATCGCCCGCCGATCGCTTCGGCGGATCGGCTGATCGCTCAAGCGGCCCCGCCCTCACCGGCGGGGCCGTTTCAGTTGCAGAACATCGCATTTTCCGTGCTTTTCGCATTGGCCGACGGAGCCGCCGCGCTTGGCCTTCGTTCACTGTCCGTCCCTTTCCGGGACGAGGAAGGAACGGACATGGCGAACCAGAAGCAGGACGGCCAGGGCCAGCGCAACCAGCAACGCGAACAGCAGCGCCAGGCCGAACGCCAGCAGCAACAGCAGCAGCGCGGCCAGCAACAGCAGGGCGATCGCGGCGGCAAGCAGGATCGCGAAGGCGGCGATCGGCAGCGCTGAACGGGGCTCTCCCCCCAACCGTCAAAATCGAAACCGTCAAAGCGGGCCGCCTTCGGGCGGCCCTTTTTTGTCCCGCACGGGGACGGGATTATCCCCTCCCGCCTGACGCCGGATGCTGGCAATGACGGGGCAGGGAGCAAGTATCCATGCGTGGCGTAGCGGATGAGGAGGAAGCGCGGCGGGCGCTTCGGGTTGCACGAGCGATGATGGCGGACGCGCTGGAGCGGCTGGATGTCTATTCCCGCTCGCCGGCCGCCGCCGACGCTCGATCTCGCCATCCATCATCTCGATCGGGAGCTTGGCGGGCCGGTGCCGGCCGCGGCCGGCGGCTGATGCGACCGGAAGATGGGTGCCGGGGCATCGCGGCCCTTGCTTGCGCCCGCTCGGATCGTCCAAAGGCTGATATGTGACGATCAGGATCGAGATGGGAAATGATGCCGCCGGCCGGCCGGTGGCGATGGATGTCGAGGAGCTTCTCGCCACCCGGTTGCTCGTGCAGGGCAATTCCGGGTCCGGCAAGTCGCACCTGCTGCGCCGGATGCTGGAGGAGAGCGCCAGCGTCGTCCAGCAGGTGGTGATCGATCCCGAGGGCGATTTCGTCACGCTTTCCGGCCCTTATGGCCATCTGCCGATCGAGGCGGGCGATTATAGCGAGGGCGAGATCGCCCGGATCGCCGCGCGCGTGCGCGAGCATCGCGTGTCGGTGGTGCTGAGCTTGGAGGGGCTGGAGCTGGAAGCCCAGATGCGCTGCGCCGCCACCTTCCTTTCCGCCCTGTTCGATGCGCCGCGCGATCACTGGTATCCCGCGCTGGTGGTGGTGGACGAGGCGCAGCTCTTCGCGCCCGCCGTGGCCGGCGAGGTTTCGGACGAGGCGCGCCGCGCGTCGCTGGGCGCGATGACCAACCTGATGTGCCGCGGCCGCAAGCGCGGCCTTGCCGGCGTGATCGCCACCCAGCGCTTGGCCAAGCTTGCCAAGAATGTCGCGGCCGAAGCCTCCAACTTCCTGATGGGGCGCACCTTCCTCGATATCGACATGGCGCGCGCCGCCGATCTGCTGGGCATGGAGCGGCGGCAGGCGGAAACCATCCGCGATCTGGCGCGCGGCCAGTTCCTGGCGCTCGGCCCGGCGGTCTCGCGCCGGCCGGTCGCGGTGAACATCGGCCCGGTCAAGACGTCCGCGCGCAGCGGCAGCCCCAAATTGGTGCCGCTGCCCACCGCGCCGGCCGAGGATGTCGAAAATCTCATCCTCGCGCGGGACGAGGCGCCTCCGCCGCCTCCGCCGCCGCCCGCGCGGCCGGCGGTCTCCTCGGAGGACCTGATCCGCGCCATCGCCCGGCCGCAGCTTGCCCCGGCCGTGGATGCGCCCGCCGGGCCGGCGATGGCGGAGGACGAGCGTGCCGATATCGTCGCGGCGGTGCTGGCCGATGTCGCCGCCGATCCCGAGGCCGCCTTCCGGCCGGTGGCGGTGCTGTTCCAGGATTTCCAGCTCCGCTGCCGGATGCGGCGGCTCACGGATTCCGGCGTCGATCTCGTCGCCTTCCGCCGGCGCATGGCGATGGCGCGCGCCGGCATCTTCGACGAGCGGGAGGAAGGTTGGGCCGAGGCGCTGGCGCTCGCCGCCGAGCTGCCGGAAGATATGCTGGGCGCCTTCCTGCTGATCGCGCGGGCGGCGCGCGAGGGCCGCGAGGCGCCGGGCGAGGCGGAACTGGCCGAGGTCTATGGCACCCGATCGCCGGGCCGGGTCCGCCGCCTGATCGCCTATATGGAGGCACGCGACCTGATCGTGGTGCGCACCGATCTCGGCGGCAAGCGATCGATCGCCATCCCTCGGCTGGGCTGGACGACGGCGGCCACGGCGGCCGAGGCGGAAGCGCCGCCGCGCCCGCCGCGCCCGACGGAAGGCGCCACGCTCTTCTAGGCGCGCCGGCGCGGGTCTATTTCTCCTGCGTCTCCGCCGGAGCGGCCGGCTTCACCACGCGGTAGAGCACGCCCCGCTCGCGCCCATGCCAGATCGGGATCAGATCCGGCTCATGCGGCCAGCGTTCGCGCGGCATGTCGATCAGCCAGAAATAGTCGAAGGCGGCGCGGGGGAAGTTGGCGAGCGTATCCTCCCAGGTCGGCTCGCCCCGGCCGTGACATTCCGGCGGGCGGAGCAGTTGGGAGGGATCGCGCGCGAAGCGGCCGGCGGCGGCATATTTCACCGTCAGCAATTGCGCGCCCGCCATCGTCCATTGCCCGTTGGCAAACGCATCGCGGCGCAGGATCGCCTGGCTGCCGAGATGGTCCATGCGCGACGTGATCCATTGCGTGCGGCATTTGAGGTTCACCATCACCATCACTGCCGAACCGGGGCGGATATGGTCAATCGCACCCAGTTGGTCGTCATAGGCGCGGGAGAATTGGTAGAAGCTGACGGTGGAGGCGCCGATGCGCGCCACGCAGAACAAGGCGGCGGCCACCGCGATGCCGCGCACGAAACCGCGCCCGGCCCCCGGCTTCGGCGCCAGGGCGATCACGCCGATGGCCAGCGCATAAGGCACCAGCCGCATGTCGGCATAGGCCGATCCCAACAGGATGCGCGGCAGCATGACGAAGGCGATCGCCAGGATCAGGAAGGCCAGCCCCAGCATCTTTTCGAAGCGCAGCTTCACCCGGAACAGGCCGGCCAGCAGCAGCAGGCCGATCAGCGCGATGCTGGCGGTATCGAACAGCTCCCACCGTTCGCGCAGCGCCCACCACAGCCAATAGCCCTTCATCTCCCAGTTGAACCAGTCGGCCGTCTGCCCGGCGACATTGCCGCTGCGCCAGGCCAGCATCAGCGCGGCCGGCGGCCAGAGCGGCCAGGTGGAAAGGCCCGCCCTCCAGATCGCGTGCAGGCGGGTGCCGCCATGGCCGCGATCGCGCACCAGCTCGGCGGCGAAGGCCAGCAGCCCCAGCACGCCCCAGCCGAAGCTGTGCACCAGCCAGATCGCCGCGCCCAGCGGCACGAACAGCGCGCCGCGCAACGCCCAGCGCTCCGCCCGCGCCAGCCGGAGCCACAGGCCGAAGGCGAGGAAGGCGAACGCCATCGCCAGCGTGTAGTTCAGGAAACCGAACTGGAAGGGATAGCCGAAGGCGAGCGGCAGGGCGAAGGCAGCGGTGGGCGGGATGCGGCCATGCGCCTCGCGCGCGATCCACAGCAGGCCGGCGGCGGTGATCGGCGGCACCGACAGCGCGATCAGCTTCACCGCGAGCTGGAGGCCGAAGACCTTGGATAGCGGGATCACCAGCAGGTCGACGCCGAGATTGCCGAGCAGCGCCCATTCGAAGCCGAAATAGCGCGACAGATAGGGCGAGCTGTCGATCGTCAGCTGCACATGGTAGCGCGCCAGATGGCCGAGCAGGTCGGTCAGCGGCGGCAGCGGCGGATAGACGAGCGGGATCGCGCAGAGGATCACCAGGGCCGCGGCATAGCGCCAGTCGGCCCACCAGGGGGCAGCGTCGGTCGGGGGCGGATTCATGCGCGCGGCTTATTCTCCGCCGCGCGGGCGGCCGCAAGCGGGGATTTCATCGCGCTCGGCGCCTTGTGCCGCTTCAAATCGCCGGCGCGAGGCAGTACAGGCCCGCCGGTGATTCTGATCCGCCGTTTCGCGATCGCGCTGGCCGCGATCCTCATCCTCGCGATCGCAGGCTGGTTCCGCATCCGCGGCACGCTGGCCGAACCGCTGTGGCTGGATGAGGCCTATAGCGCCTATGCCGCCGCCAAGGGCTTCGATTTCCTCTGGAATATCGTTCCGCTCTACGAAACCCATCCGCCCTTTTATTATTCGCTGCTCCGGCTCTGGACCTTGGGCTTCGGCGATTCGCTCGCCGCGCTCCGCGCGCTCGGCATCGCCTGCGGGCTGCTGACCGTGCCGGTGACGGTGCTGGCGGCGCGGGAAGCGGCGCGGCTCGTCCGCCTGCCGGCGATGCCGGTCATGCTGGCGGCGGGGCTGGTGGCGGCGCTTTCGCCGGCGCTGGTCGAAATGGCGCGCGAGGTGCGCCCCTATCCGGTGCTGATCCTCGTCTATGCCGCCGCGCTCCTCGCGCTGATCCGCGCCGCGCGCGGGGTGGGGGCGGCGGGGCGCATCCCGCGCCGGCCCTTCGCCGCTTATTGCGCCTGCCTGCTGCTGGTGCTCTGGCTCCACAATCTCGGCCCGCTTTATGCCGCCGCGCTCGGGCTCGCCTCGCTGCTGCTGATCGCCCGGCCGGGGCTTTCGCGGCGGGACTGGGCGTTGCTGATCGGCGGGCAGGCGCTGGCCGGGCTGCTCTATCTGCCGGGCCTCCTCATCCTGATCGATCAGGCGCCGACCTGGGTGAAATCCACCTGGCTGCATTTCTCCACGGTCAATCTCGTGCCGCGCCTGGCGGAAATCTATGTCGCGCAGGGCACGAAGGGGATCGTCGGCGGCTGCCTGCTCCTGCTCGGCGCGATCGTCCTGCTGGCTTTGCGCAGGGGCGGCTGGCGGCTGGCGGCGGCGCTGCTGGTCGCGGCGCTGCTGCCGGTCGCGGCTTCCATCGCCCTGTCGCTGCTGGTGGCGCCGGTGTTCATCGTGCGGACGATGACGGCGGCGGCGGTGCCCAGCCTGATCCTGATCGCCATCGGCATGGGCGGCGTATTCGGGCTTCCCGGCTGGCTGCGCCGCATCGCCATGGTCGCCGCCGGGGTTTGCCTGATCCTGCTGGCGGGCCGGATGGCGGTGATCGACGTCCGCCGTCGCGCCAGCCCGCCGATGCAGGACTGGTATGCCGCCGTCCGCTGGCTGGAGCAGCGCTACCGCCCCGGCGACATGGTATGGGCCTATCCCAACGAAGGCGCGCTGCCGTTCGATTATGCGGTCCGCGATCTCGGCCTCAGGATCGCCACCCGGCCGATCCCGACGCCGATACCGACGCTGGATGGCGGGCCGGGCGCCTGGAATCCCACCGGCAGCCGGGGCGTCTTCTCGCTGCCGGCGGATCGGCTGGCGGCGATCGCCGATGCGCCGGATGCCCGCGCGGTGCCGACCATCTGGCTGCTGCGGCTGGGCGCCAACGCCTACGACAAGGGCGATCATCTGCTCGACGCCCTGGATCGCACCCGCGTGCGGGTGGGCGATTGCGAAAGCTATCCGATCGACATCATCGGGCTCGCCCGGCTCGACGTCGCCGGCCCGCCACAGATCTTCCCCGAGGATCGCGCGCCCTGCGAGCCAGATGACAAGCCGCCCGTCCGCCACAAAATGAAATCGCCGCCCCCGCGTGACGGGGACGGCGATCGTTTCTCGACGAAGAAGAAGCGGGCCGCGCTCAGCGGCCGTCGCGGCGGCCCAGCAGGCGCAGGCGCAGCGCGTTGAGCTTGATGAAGCCGGCGGCGTCGCGCTGGTCGTAGGCGCCGGCGTCGTCCTCGAACGTCACCACCTTCTCGCTGTAGAGCGTGTAGGGGGACTTCCGCCCGATCACATGCACGCCGCCTTTGTAGAGCTTGAGGCGGACGGTGCCCGTCACCTTCTCCTGGCTGTGGTCGATCGCGGCCTGCAGCATCTCGCGCTCGGGCGAGAACCAGAAGCCGTTGTAGATCAGCTCCGCATAGCGCGGCGCCAGCTCGTCCTTCAGGTGCGCCGCGCCGCGATCCAGCGTGATCTGCTCGATCCCGCGATGGGCGAGGTGCAGGATGGTGCCGCCCGGCGTCTCATACATGCCGCGCGACTTCATGCCGACGAAGCGGTTTTCGACCAGGTCGAGACGGCCGATGCCGTGGGTGCGGCCGAGATCGTTGAGCTTCGCCAGCAGGGTGGCCGGGCTCAGCCCCTCGCCGTTGATCGCCACCGCGTCGCCGCGCTCGAAATCGATCGTGATGATCTCCGGCTGGTCGGGCGCGTCCTCGGGATTGACGGTGCGCGAATAGACATAGTCCGGCACCTCCTCCCACGGATCTTCCAGCACCTTGCCCTCGGACGAGGTGTGGAGGAGGTTGGCGTCGGTGGAGAAGGGGCTTTCGCCGCGCTTGTCCTTGGGCACCGGGATCTGGTGCTTCTCGGCGAATTCGATCAGCGCGGTGCGGCTGGTCAGGTCCCACTCGCGCCACGGCGCGATCACCTTGATGTCGGGCGAAAGCGCGTAATAGCCCAGCTCGAAGCGCACCTGGTCGTTGCCCTTGCCGGTGGCGCCGTGGGACACCGCGTCCGCGCCGACCTGCTTCGCGATCTCGATCTGGCGCTTGGCGATCAGCGGCCGGGCGATCGAGGTGCCGAGCAGGTAGAGCCCTTCATAGAGCGCATTGGCGCGCATCATCGGATAGACATAGTCCTTCACGAACTCCTCGCGGAGATCGTCGATGAAGATATGCTCTTCCTTGATGCCCATCAGCCGGGCCTTGGCGCGGGCGGGTTCCAGTTCCTCGCCCTGGCCGAGATCGGCGGTGAAGGTCACGACCTCGCAGCCGTAGGTCTGCTGCAGCCATTTCAGGATGACGCTCGTGTCGAGCCCCCCCGAATAGGCCAGCACCACGCGCTTCACATCGTTCGTCATCTTGATCTCCGAAAGGGGGCCGGATTCCCGGTGCGGGCGCGCTCTGCCACAGCGCTTGGCCACGGTTCAAGCGCGATACAGGCAGGCGGGCCAAAGATGTCAGCGTTGAAACTTGCTTTCAGCGTCGAACACGGGCCGCAACATCCCCCTGCGAATCAGGGAGGGTGCAGAACGAGAATCGCACGTTCGATCGACAGGATGAAAGGAACAAGTCCATGAAGAAGTTCGTCATCGGCGCTTCGCTGGCCGCCCTGGTCGCCGTGCCGGCCCTGGCCTTCCAGGATGCGCCGCGCGCGCCCAAGGCTCCGCAGACGCGGGCCGAGGTGCAGGCGCAGGTCGCCGAGCATTTCGCCCGCATGGATCTCAACAAGGACGGCTTCGTCACCCAGGAGGAGATCAAGGCCGGCCGCGAGGTGCGGGCGAAGGCGCGGGCCGACCAGCGCTTCGCGGCGCTGGATAGTGACAAGAACGGCCAGATCAGCCGTGCCGAGTGGGATGCCGGCCGCGAACATGCGAAGGAACGCTTCGCCGAACGGCGCGGCGGCGATCACGGCCCCGGCAAGGGCCGGGGCATGCGCGACCATCACCGCATGGGCGGGCATGGCTGGGGCGGCCAGGGTGCTGGCGGCTGGGGCGACCGGATGTTCGCCATGGCCGATGCCAACAAGGACGGGAAGGTCTCGCTGGCCGAGGCGACCGCGGCGCGGCTCGCCTGGTTCGACCGGATCGACACCAACAAGGATGGCACCATCTCGCCCGAGGAACGCAAGGCCGCCTTCGATCAGATGCGCGCCCAGCGGGCCGATCGCAAGGCGCCGCCCGCCGGCAACTGACGGTCGGCGCCGGCCTTCCGGCGCACGGCCCGCCTTGATGCCGTCGGCCTCCACGCGAGGGGCCGGCGGCATCGTCGTTTCCGGGAAGGGAACGGCGTCCGCCCGCCCGGTTTGCACGGCTGCCTATCGGCGCTATGCTGATTCAACTGCCGTCCTGTCCACGCAAGATGGGAATTGACGGCGCGAACAATGTCATCCTTCGAAGCGAGAGGCGGGTGATGGCGCATACCAACTGGACGACGCTGGCGGAAACGCGGGCGGGCGGGGTCGTCGCCCAGCTCCGCCAATATGAGCTGCCGACGCCGGTGGAGATGACCGTGCGCGAGACCCAGCCCGTCATCAGCATGATGATGCCGCCCTATCCGGTGGAACGGCTGGGTCGCTATGAAGGCGCGGGCGCGGACTATCACGGCCTCGGCAACATCGTCTTCACGCCGGCGGCGGCCGATTGCCAGTTCCGCGGGGACGGCGGCCGGCCGGTGAGCATCAGCTGCCTGTTCGATCCGGCCCTGTTCGATCGCGTCGTGCCGATCGGCGAGGGCTGGAGCCGCAGCCGGCTTGCCGCCACGCTCGACATCGGCGGCACGGCGGGCGGCGCGATCGATCGGCTGCTCCGGCGCATGGCCGAGGAACTGCGCGCGCCTGGCTTCGCCGCCGACATCATGGTGGAAGGGCTGGGCCTGGCCACGCTGGCGGAGCTTGCCCGTTTCCTGCGCGCCGGCAAGGTGCACGAGTCGCGCGAGAGCGGCCGGCTGAGCGCGGGCCAGCTCCGCCAGCTGGAGGAATATGTCGACGCCTTTCCCCGCCAGCCGCCGACCATCGCCACCTTGGCGAGGTTGCTGGGCATCAGCCCGCGCCGCCTCACCACCTTGTTCCGCGATACCACGGGGCTCACCGTCCGCGCCTGGGTGGAGGGCCGGCGCATGGAGCAGGCCCGGCGGCTGCTGACCGAGGGCGATCTGCCGCTGAAGGCGATCGCCTATGATCTGGGCTTCGCCAATCAGGGCGTGTTCTCCACCGCCTTCCGCCGCATCGCCTGCATGACCCCCAGCGCCTATCGCGACGCCTATCGTTGACCGGGCGGCGCAACAGCCTGCCCGTATGCGGAAGACATAGCCGGCGCGCGCTTGTGCCGGCGGGCTTATGCTGCCGGCAAAAGCAAGGGAGGGTTGGATGAAGGCCGTGCGCGTCCACGGGCCGGGCGATGTCCGGCTGGATGAGGTCGAGGCGCCCGTGGCGGGCGAGCGCGACGTGGTGGTCCGGGTGGCGGCCGCGGGCATTTGCGGCAGCGACGTCACCTATGTCCGCACCGGCGGCGTCGCCGCGCCCGCGACCGAGCCGTTCGGGCTGGGGCATGAACTGGCCGGCACCGTCGAAACGGTGGGCGCGGCCGTCCAGGGCATCCGGCCGGGCGACCGGGTGATCGTCAACCCGATGGGGGATGGCAACGCCATCGGCGCCGGCGTGCCGGAAGGCGCCTTCGCCCCCCGGCTGCTGGTGCGCGACGCCACCCTGGGCGGCGCGATCCACCGCATCCCGGACGATCTCTCCTTCGATCGCGCCGCGCTGGCGGAGCCGCTCTCGGTCAGCCTCCACGCCGTCAACCGATCGGAAGCGAAACCGGGGGATCGCGTCGTGCTGTTCGGCGCGGGGCCGATCGGGCTCGGCATCCTCATCTTCCTGAAGCAGCGCGGCATCACCGATATCGCCGTGGTCGACACCACCGATCACCGGCTCGATCGCGCCCGCCGGCTCGGCGCCACCCTCACCGTCAACCCGGATCGGCAGGATCTGCGCGAGGCGCTCGGCGTCGCCTTCGGCACGGGCGAGCTGTTCGGCTGGCCGGTGGTGAATGCCACCCATTGGTTCGAGGTGACGGGATCGGCGGCGGTGGTCGATTCGATCGTCGCGCTCGCGCCTTTCCATGCCCGCATGGTGCTGGTGGCGGTCCACCACGATCCGGTGCCGGTCAATTTTCAGATGGCGCTGGGCAAGGAGATGACGATCGTCACCTCCATGGCCTATCCCGATGAATTCCCGGACGTGATCGCCGCGATCGAAGGCGGCGTCGATCTTTCGCCGATGATCAGCCACGTCCTGCCCTTCGCCGATTTCGAGGCCGCCTTCGCTACCGCGCAGGATCGCCATGCCTCGGCCAAGGTGCTGGTGACCTTCGATGACTGAGATTCAGGCGATGACCGAGATCCGGGCGATGACGGGGATGCAGGCGAAGACCGGGATGGAGGAGGCGCCGGCGATCCGCATCGCCGATCTCGCCCTGCCCGTGCTCACCGATATGCAGGCGGCCGCGATCGCGGCGGCCCCGCCGGTCGCGATGGAGGTGGAGGCGGTGCTCGCCGCCGCGCGGGCCGCCACCGGGCTTGCCGATTTCGGCGCGCCCGATTTCCGCGAGCGGCTGGCCATATGGCTTGCCGCCTTCGATGCGGACAAGGGCCTCGGCCCGCTGGGCCGCGCCGGCCTGTTCGGCGATTGCGTGCGCTATGCCTCCACCCGGCTGCGCGTCGAGGATATCCATCGCCGCCATCCCGAGATCGTCGATGTCGCGATCGACCGGCCGATCATGATCGCCGGGCTGCCGCGATCGGGCACCACCCATCTCGTCAACATCCTCGCGGCCGATCCGCGCCTCAGGTCCATGCCGCTCTGGGAAACGATGGAGCCGATCCCGGCCGATGATGCGCCGGCCGTGCCGGGGGAGGACCCGCGCTTCACCCGCACGCGGGTGATGTGGGGCCAGTTCGAGGCGATCGTGCCGCTGATGCCGGCGATGCACGAAATGGCGCCCGATCATGTCCATGAGGATATCGAGCTGCAGGGCGCGGACTTCTCCTCCTACCTGCCCGAATGGCTGAGCCGGCCTTATGCCTGGCGGGATTATTATGCGGCGCACGATCAGACGCCGCATTATGCCTATGGCCGGCGCGTGCTGCAGGCGATGACGTGGTTGCGCGGGCCGAACCGCTGGGTGATGAAGTCGCCGCCGCACATGGAGAATTTCGGGCCGTTGCTGGCGACCTATCCCGACGCGACCGTGATCGTCACCCATCGCGATCCGCTGGCGGTGATCCAGTCGGCCGTCACCATGCTGGCCTATGGCGATCGCATCCGCCGTACCCTGCCGATCGACCTCAAGGAACTGGCCGATTATTGGATCGACCGGATCGAGATGCTGCTGCGCGCCTGCGTTCGCGATCATGATCTGCTGCCGCCGGGCCGGTCGATGGACGTGCTGTTCCACGAATATATGGCCGATCAGAAGGCGGTGATCCGCCGCGCTTATGCGCTCGCCGATCTCGATCTCACGCCCGAGGCCGAAGCCGCGATCGATCGCTATCTCGCCGCCAACCGGCGCGGCAAGCATGGGCAGGTCGCCTATGACCTCGCCGGCGATTTCGGCGTCGATATCGGCGCTTTGCGCGAACGCTTCGCCTTTTATTACGATCGCTTCCCCGTCCGGCGGGAGCGGATGGCCGGGGAGGCCCCATGACCGATAGGACCAGCGAAACCGCGCGCCAGCGCCTGCTTTCCGGCAAGGCGTGGGACGATTTCTGCGAAACCATCCGCTGCACCGGCCATATGGTCGATCGCTTCGGCGAGGATGCCGACGCGCTGGACCGGGCCGAATGGTATCGCTTCATGACGCGGCTGATGCGCAACGGCTTCGAACGCTTCATGGAGAATTGCGAGCCCGATCGCCCCCGGCTGCGCGATGCGCCCTGGCGGCAGGGCATCAATTTCCAGTCGCCCGATCAGGATCACCTGCTCGCCGAGTTCGTCGACGGATCGGCCGATTACCGCATCACCGGCAATCGCGGCACCATCCCCTATTTCGTGATGGCGGCGTGGGAGGCGAAGCAGCCCGCCGACATCGGCGCCCGCGACTGGGCCGGGCGCGAGGTGGAGGGGCTGGCCGAATTCGATCCGGCGACGCTGCGCACCACCGGCTTCCTGCAAAGCGATGCGATCCGTTTCGACGCCAATGGCGATTTCGAGGTGATCGTCAGCCGGAACAAGCCGGCGGGCGACGTCGCCTGGCTGCCGATCACCGATCATTGCGTCGGCCTGCTGGTCCGCACCGTCTATCATGACCGCGGCGCCACGGTGCCGCCGGTGATGCGGATCCAGCGGCTCGACGGCACCGATCCGCGCCCGATCCGCCCGGCGGAGATGAGCGACGGGCTCGCCAAGGCGGGCCAGCTCGTCCTTGCCTATGCGGAACTGGTGCGAAGCTGGTGGCAGGACAATCTCGCCAAGCGGCCCAACCGCATCCGCTTCAGCCGCGCCGTCTATCTCTCCAATGGCGGCGTGCCCGATCGCCATCACGGCTTCGGCACGTGGCAGAAGGCGCCCGGCGAGGCGATCGTCTTGCGCTTCACGCCAACGCCCTGCGACTACTGGATCTTCCAGCTCTGCAACATCTGGCAGGAAAATCTGGATAATTATGAGGACGGCCAGGGCTATGTGCAGAAATACACCGCCCGCTACGAATCCGACGGGTCGGTGCTGCTGGTGGTGGCCGATGAGGACCCCGGTATCGGCGGCAACTGGATCGATCCCTTCGGCCACGCCCATGGCGGCTGGAGCCTGCGCCTGATCAAGACGGAAGGCGATCCGCCGCCCGTCACCCTCTATCGCCTGCCGCTCGCCGCGCTGAAGCGGGACGGCCTCGCCGCGCTCGATGCGGCGGAGGCGGTCGAGACCGGCGAGATCAGCGACTGAGCGCGAACAAGCCCAGCCCCGCGACCGCCGTGGGATCGAGCGCGATCCCGAACCGGTCGGCCAGCAGGCGCGACCAGCCTGCGGCGTCGCCGGCTTCGGCCTGATCGACGATCCGCCCGTCCGCCCGTTCGGTGAAGCTGCGGTCGGTGAGCGAGAGGAATCCCGTCTCCGTCACCCGGCTGGCGATATGCAGCCGGGTGAAGCGCGATGCCGGCGCGGTCGCCGTCCAATGGTTCGCCATCTCTAGATCGGCGGGCACCACCGGCGCCAGGGTGAAGCTGTATTGATCGGCCCAGCCATTGCCGTCGTGGCGTTCCAGTATCCAGGCGGATTCGCCGCCGATCACGCGTGCCGACAATCGGTGGCGGGCGCCATCGGGTGACGACGCCTCGGCACCGTCGCCGATCGGCATGGGCGGCGTGAAGGCGCCGCCGAAGCCCGCATCGGCGATCCACGGCCGGCCGCCCAGTTCCACGAGGTTGAAGCTGTGGGTGCGGGGCGGCGTCGTGCCCGTGGGGATCAGCCATACCCGCGCCAGCAATGGTCGCGCGGCAAAGCCCGCCGCCAGCAGCGCGCGCAGGAAAAGCTGGTTCTGCTCGAAGCAATATCCCCCGCGCCGCGCCGTCACCAGCTTGGCGAACACGCTATCCGGCGCCAGATCGATGCCGCGGCCCAGCATGATATCCAGATTCTCGAATGGGATGGCCAGCCGGTGCGCCCGCTGGATCAGCGCCAGCCCCTCGGCATCGGCGGCGGGCAATGCCGCCAGGCCGATCCGCGCGCAATAAGCGGCGCTCTCCCCGTTATCCAAGGCTGCGATCATCGGCGGCACGTCTCCCTCGCGCGCCGATGTGCCCGCGCCGGGGCCCGCGATCAATCCTTGGCGGAGGCCCAGGCCATCGCCGCTTCGGCTTCGCCTGGTTCGAAGGTCCTGATCGCCATGAAGGGTATGACGGGATCGAGCAGGCGGATGGCTGTCCTGATCCATTCCTTGTCGGTGATCACCGCCTCGCGCGAAAAGCGGTTGAGCTGGAACAGCTTGGACAGGCTGTAACGCATGTCCTTGAGGCCGGCCTGGAAGGTCATGTCGTGGAAATCGGCGAGGTCGGCGAGGATGGCGATCTTGTCGTGCCGGCCCAGCCGCGCCTCGATATCCGCGATCATCCGGTCATAATCGCCATCGTCGAGGATGCCCGACAGGCGGTAGGCGGCGACATGATCGGGCGAGGGCAGGATTTCCAGCATGGCGCTCTCCGTTGCGCGTGCAGGCGCGCTTCACGAAACAACGATCCTTGCCGGCTTCGGCTCCGCCGCCGAACAGGTTGACGACATGGGGCGGTTGATGGCAGTGGCAGCGCTTGGCCGTTAGGCGAGCGGGTATAGCATAGTGGTAATGCACTAGCCTTCCAAGCTAGCTAGAGGGGTTCGATTCCCCTTACCCGCTCCAGACTTCCTTCAGTATCTCAGGAAGCTGCGGGCGAAGGGGCATCCCTCCGCCCGCCGGGTGGCGCGTCAGTCGAGCACGGGCGCGCCGGGCATGCCCATATAATAATGGCCCGCGTTGAGGCCGCCATCGACCGACAATTCGGTGCCGATGCAATAAGCCGCGTCGTCGGACGCGAGATAGGCGGCGGCCGCGCCGATATCGGCCGGGTCGCCCGCGCGCTGGGCGGGATAGATGCGGAAATTGCGGTCATAATCCGCACGCGGCACGCCGGTGGGGTTGGCGAGCGGGGTGTAGATGCCGCCGGGGTGGATGGAGTTCACCCGGATGCCGCGGGGCCCAAGCTCCAGCGCGGCGGCCTTGGTGAAGCCGCGCACCCCGAATTTGGACGCGCAATAAGCGGTCAGTGCATTGGCGCCGGAAATGCCATCGGCCGAGCTCATGTTGATGATCGATCCGCCGCCCGCGCGCTCGATCGCGGGGATCACCGCCTGGGTGCCGATCATCACCCCCATCAGGTTCACGTCGATGATGCGGCGCATCTCCGCCTCGCTCAGGTCGTCCAGCCCCTTGAACACGATGATGCCGGCATTGTTGACCAGGCTGTCGATCCGGCCGAAGCGCGCCTCGGCCGCGGCGATCACCCGATCCCAGTCGGCGCGGGAGGTGACGTCGAGATGCTCGTAGGCGGCGACGTCGCCCAGCTCGGCGGCGAGCGCCCGGCCCGCATCGTCCAGCACGTCTGCGATCACCACGCGCGCGCCCTCGGCGACGAAGCGGCGCACGATCCCCTCGCCGATGCCGCGCGCGCCACCCGTTACGATGGCAACCTTGTTCTCCAGGCGACGCATATATCCTCCCTCGATGCTCTGCATCGCCAATATGCGTAGCCGTGCCCGCCTGCAATCGCGGGTTGTGCGGAAAAGGGCGGCGGAACCGCGATGCCGGTGCGGGAAGCATCTTGGTCGATAGGGCGGAGCGATCCGTCGATTGACCCTTCTTCCTTTTGGGTTAATCCTTTAGGCGAGCATCGGGGGCAATGCGGAGTATCCTATATTGCCTTCATCCGATTCCGGCGGGACCGTCGCGGAAAGATTGCCCGCCAGTCTCGATACGGTGCGCGGCCTCGCCTGCCTGCTGCTGGTCTGCTTCCACGTCGTCGGCGATACGCCGGCGCGTGGGCTGGGGCTGCCGGCGGAATCGGGCTGGCATTATGCCAGCGACAGCCTTGCGCTGATCCGCATGCCGGTCTTCACCATCCTGTCCGGGTTGCTTTACGGCTGCCACCGCGCCAGCCTGCGCAATATCGAGGATTTCGCGATCAAGAAGCTGCGCCGGCTGGGAATTCCGCTGCTGGTGCTGACCTTGCTGATGTGGTCCGGCCGGTCGCTGGTGCATGGCGAGGATGTATCGCTGCCTTATGCGCTCACCCACAGCTATGAGCATCTCTGGTTCCTGCAGGCGCTGCTCTGGGTGTTCGCGTTCGTCGCGCTGGTCGATTGCCTGGCGCGGCCTTCGCCCGTCCGGCTGGCGATGCTGGTCGGCGGCGCGGCGCTGCTTTCGGCGCTGACCCACACCACTTCCTTCCTCTCGCTGGAACGCGCCATCTACCTGCTGCCCTTCTTCCTCTACGGCCTCTTGCTGTCGCAATTGCCGGCGGGTTTCCTGTCCCGGCGGAACGGGATAGCGGCGCTGGTCGCGGCGCTCGCGATCATGGCCTATGCGCAGGGCGGCCTGCTGGGGATCGTCCCCCGGCTGCGGCCGGGCGGAATCCTCGCCTTCGCCTGCGGGGCGGCGGCCTGCACCGCGCTGCTCGCATTATTGCCCCGGATCGGCGCGCTGGCGACGATCGGCCATTATTCCTATTCGATCTACCTCTGGCACGTCTTCTTCCTGGCCGGCGGCCGGATGGCGCTGCGCGCGGCGGGCCATGAGGATGTGCCGATGCTGTTCCTCGCCAGCGCCTTCTGCGGGCTGGCGGGGCCGATCCTGCTCCATCGCGTCGCGATCCGGCATGAATGGAGCGCGATCGCGCTGCTGGGGATCAAGCCCGCCCGCCGCGGGCTTCAGGCGGCCTGAGGTCAGGCGGGCTCGGCGACCAGGCCGATCGATACGCCGAAGGGCAGGCTCCGCCGGCCCACCCAGCGCCGCTCGACCGCGAATATGCCCTGAAGCAGGCGGTTGACCAGCGGGGAGGGCATCGCATCGTCGCCGTCCTCCTGCCCCCTGAGCTTGCCCAGCCCGCGCGCGGCGGCGATCAGCGGGAAGAGCAGGGTGTTGAAATGGGTGGCGTGGCGCACCTTCAGCCCGCTATCGGCAACGACCTTGCGGACATGCGCCATGGTGTAGCGCCGCTGGTGGTGGTGGGCGACGTCATGCGCGCTCCACATCCAGGGCGCGGCGGGCACCGTCACCAGGATGCGTCCGCCGGGGGCGAGCTTGGGCACCAGCGCGGACAGGGCCTCGCGGTCGCCGGGAATATGTTCCAGCACGTCGAGCAGGACGATGAGGTCGTAGGCGCCGTCGTCCAGCACCACGTCATGCGGCAGAAGGCCGCCCTTCACGGCGACGCCGGTGCGCTCCGTGGTCAGCGCGCGCGCGGCGTCGTCCGGCTCGATCGCGTCGACGGTGCCGTAGCGCTGGAGCATCGGGATGTTCGATCCCGTGCCGCATCCCACCTCCAGGATGCGGGCGCCGGGCCGGGGCCGGACCTGCTGTTCGATCAGCGCTGCGATGATGCGGCGGCGGGCGACGAACCACCAATGCGCGCCATCGATCTCGGCCATCCGGTCATAGATGGCGCGATTCATCCAATTCTGCCTTCCAAGCTAGTCCTGTCCTTCGATCCGTTCGCGGATCACATAGATGGGGCGACGCTTCACCTCCACCAGAATGCGGCCGATATACTCGCCCAGCACGCCCAGCGACAGCAATTGCACGCCGCCGAGGAACAGGATCGCCACCATCATCGAGGGATAGCCCGCCACATCCGCGCCGTAGATCACGGTGCGGATCACGACGAACGCCGCATAGACCAGTGCCACCAACGCGATCATCGCGCCCAGATAGCTCCATATCCGCAGCGGGACGGTGGAGGCGGAGGTGATGCCGTCCAGCGCCAGCGTCCATAATTTCCAATAGTTGAACTTGGTGCGGCCCACCTGCCGTTCGGCGCGGTCATATTCCACGCCTGCCTGGCGGAAGCCGGACCAGGCGAACAGGCCCTTCATGAAGCGGTTGCGTTCCGGCATCAGCTTGATGACCTCGACCACCTTGCGGTCGAGCAGGCGGAAATCGCCGGCATGCTCGGGTATCTTGTCCGACGAAAGCCAGTTGTGCGCGCGATAATAGAGATCGGCGGTCATCCGCTTGGGCAGCGAATCCGTCTGGCGATCGCGGCGGATGCCGTAGACCACCTCGCAGCCCGCGCGCCAGCGATCGAGCATCTCGCCGATCACCTCGGGCGGGTCCTGCATGTCGACATCGATCGGGATCACCGCGTCGCCCAGCGCATGGTCCAGCCCCGCCGAAAGCGCGGCCTCCTTGCCGAAATTGCGGGAGAGCGAGAGCGCCCACACCCGCGGATCGGCGCGATGGGCGGCGTGGATCGCGGCCAGCGTCGCATCCTTGCTGCCATCGTCGATGAACAGGATCTCCCAGCTCAACGGCGTGCCGTCCGGCTCGCGCAGCCCGTCCAGCACGCCGCCGACGCGGGTGACGAATGGCGCGATCGCGGCCTCCTCATCCTTGACAGGCACGATTACCGAAAGGCGGGGTGCGGTCATGCGCTGGCTTTCATCCGGTGGGTGTCCCGCGCATAGCCTTTCGCAGGCGCGGCGAACAGATGGCCTCGCGCGGCGGCCGGAGTAAAATCATCGCGAGGGGGAGTGGGCCGGCGGCGGGCCGGCCCGTCAGATGCGTTCGCCCTGGAGCAGCCTTGGCAGCTTGCCGGTTTCGCCCCTGGCCTCCGCCATGAAACGGCGCTTGAGCGGGGCGATCCGCTCCACCGCGCCCAGGCCGAAGCGCCGGATCGCCGATGCGGTGCGGCCGGGCACGCCGAACAGGCGGGTGAGCCCGTCGGTCGCGGCGGCGACCATGAAGGTATCGAGCGAGCGCCACCGTTCGTAGCGGGCGAGGAGCTGCGCATCGCCCAGGTCCATTCCCAGCCGCGCGCCTTCCACCAGCACCTCGGTGAAGGCGGCGACATCGCGGAAGCCGAGGTTCAGGCCCTGGCCGGCGATCGGGTGGATGCCGTGGGCGGCGTCCCCCACCAGCGCGAGCCGCGTGCCGGTGATCCGCGCGGCATGGTGGAAGCCCAGCGGATAGCTGGAAAGCGGCGAGGCGAGCTCCAGCGCGCCCAGCAGGCCGCCCATCTTGCCGGCCGCCTCCGCCGCGAAGGCGCGCGGGCCGAGGCCGAGCATGGCGGGCGCATCCTTGCCGGCGACCGTCCAGACGATCGCCGAGCGGTGGCGGCCTTCGGCATCGTCCACCAGCGGCAGGATGGCGAAGGGGCCCTGCGGATAGAATATCTCGTGCGCCACGCCCTGATGGGGATGTTCGTGGATCACCGATCCGATGATCGCGGCGTGATCATATTTCCAGTGGGCGATGCGGATGCCGGCGGCGTCGCGGGTGGGCGACCGGCGGCCCTCGGCGCCGATCAGCAGCGGCGCCTGCACCCTCCGCCCATCGGCCAGCGTGACGCGGGCGGACGTGCCGTCGCGCTCCACGGCGGCGGGGCGGGCGGGCATCAGCAGGGTGATGTTCTTCGCCGCCAGCGCCGTTTCGCGGAGCGCGACGCGGAGCGCCCGATTCTCGAACATGATTCCGACGGCGCCTTCATCCTCGCCCGGCTCGAATATCAGCGCCTGCGGGGTCAGCCCGTCCGTCACCCGGATCGTCTCGATCGGGCAGCCCTTGCCGGCCAGCCTGTCGCCCACGCCGATCGCCTGCAGCATCCGCCACGGCGCGGCGGCGACCGCCGATGCGCGCCCGTCGAAGCCGGCGGTAAGCGTCGCTTCCGGATCGGCGGGGTCGATCACGATCGTGCTCAGGCCGTGCGCATCGAGCGCGATCGCCAGCGTCAGGCCGACCAGCCCGCCGCCCAGGATGATGACATCGCTTCTGAGGTCGCTGCTTTCCATTCCCGCCTGCTAAAGCATTTTCGAGCCGGGTGGAAACACCCGACGGCCCGGACGATACGGAAAACCGGCCGCGCCGGGCGTCGCGCTTGACCCGGAGTCCGCCGCAGGCGATTGTCGGCGGACGGAACATTTCGGGCACGCCCGCCGGCCCCGGCCGCGCGGACGTGCGCATGGCGGGCAAGCAGCATGGCGATGGAACAACCAGTCTGGCGGGAAACCGCGCGTCGCGCGGCGCAGCGTGGCGGATCGATGGGCGGCGCGCTGGCGCTGCTCGCGCTGATGCTGGCGCTGGCCTTCGCGCTGGCGAGCTACCAGCCGACCGATGCCGCGCTCAACACCGCCGCCGGCGGGGACATCGGCAATATCCTGGGGCCGGTGGGCGCATGGGTGGCGGATCTTTTGCTCAGCCTGTTCGGCCCGCCGGCGGCGCTGCTGCTGCCGATCGGGATCATCGCGGCGCTCAGGCTGTGGCGCGGCGCCACCGTGGGCCGGTGGAAGCGATCGCTGCTGCTGTGCATCGCCGGCCTGCTGCTGCTGGGCATGGCGCTCTCGCTGCTGCGCGGCGGCTCGGTCTCCGGCCTGCCCGCCGGCTGGGGGGGCGTGCTGGGCCTCGTCCTCGCCAACGGCCTCGACGCCCTGATCGGCCTTGCCGGCAATGCGAGCTGGATCTCGGCACTGCGCGTCGCCGCCATCCTGCTGTTCGGGGCGGGTGGCATCGCCTTGTGGATCTGGGGCCTGGGGCTGGAGGCCGGCGAGCGCGAATGGCTGTTCCGCCGCCGCGATCGCGCGGCCGCCGATGCCGCCGATGCGGATGCGGACGAAACCCCGCGCCGCGAACGCCAGCCCGCGCGGATTCGCGAGGCGACGCCCGCGCCGCGCCCGCGCGCCACCGCCCTTGTCGACGAGGGTGAGGGCGAGGCGCCTTCCGGCCCCACGATCAAGGAGCCGGAGCGCCGGCCGCCGCCCAAGGAGGCGCGCCGCGAACAGCGCCAGCTGCCGCTGGGTGATACCTACACGCTGCCCCCGCTCACCCTGCTGGCGGAGCCGCCGGCAGCCGCTGGCCCCGCGATCGACCGCACCGCGCTGGAACGCAATGCCCGGCTCCTCGAAACCGTGCTCGACGATTTCCACGTCAAGGGCCGCATCGTCGAGGTCCGCCCTGGCCCCGTCGTCACCATGTATGAGCTGGAGCCCGCCGCCGGCATCAAGGCCAGCCGCGTCATCCAGCTTGCCGACGACATCGCCCGCAACATGTCCGCCCTGTCGGCGCGCGTCGCCACCATTCCGGGGCGCACCGTGATCGGCATCGAACTGCCCAACAAGGTGCGCGAGGCGGTGGTGCTGCGCGAGCTGATCGACAGCGCCGCCTTCGAGACCCAGGGCGGCGCGCTGCCGCTGGTGCTGGGCAAGAACATCGCCGGCGATCCGGTGATCCACGATCTCGCCCCCATGCCGCACCTGCTGGTGGCCGGCACCACCGGATCGGGCAAGTCGGTGGGTCTCAACTGCATGATCCTGTCGCTGCTCTACCGGCTGACGCCGGACCAGTGCCGGATGATCATGATCGATCCCAAGATGCTGGAACTCAGTGTCTATGACGATATCCCCCACCTCCTCTCGCCCGTCGTCACCGAGCCGCAGAAGGCCGTCCGCGCGCTGAAATGGGCGGTGGAGCAGATGGAGGACCGCTATCGCATGATGGCCTCGGTCGGCGTGCGCAGCCTGGCCAGCTTCAACGATCTGCTGCGCACCGCGCGCGCCAAGGGCAAGCCGATCACCCGCCGGGTGCAGACCGGCTACGACGCCGAGACCGGCCAGCCCATCTACGAGGAAGAGACGCTGGAATTCGAGGTGCTGCCCCAGATCGTCGTTATCGTCGATGAGCTGGCGGACCTGATGATGACGGCGGGCAAGGAGGTGGAATTCCTGATCCAGCGGCTGGCGCAAAAGGCGCGCGCCGCCGGCATCCACCTCATCATGGCGACGCAGCGCCCCTCGGTGGACGTCATCACCGGCGTCATCAAGGCGAACCTGCCGACGCGCATCAGCTTCCAGGTCACCTCCAAGATCGATTCGCGCACCATCCTGGGCGAACAGGGGGCCGAACAGCTGCTCGGCAAGGGCGACATGCTGTTCATGCCCGGCGGCAAGCAGATCGCCCGCGTCCATGGCCCCTTCGTCTCGGACGACGAGGTGCGCGCCGTGGCGGAGCATTGGAAGGCGCAGGGCACGCCCGAATATATCAACGCCGTCACCGAGGAGCCGGCCGAATCCTATGAGCTGGAAGGCGCGCCCACCGGGCCGGATGATCCCGAGACCAAGGATTATCGCCGCGCCGTGCAGCTCGTGGTCGAAAACCGCAAGGCATCGACCAGCTGGCTCCAGCGGCAATTGCGCGTCGGCTACAACTCCGCCGCGCGGCTGATCGAGCGGATGGAGAAGGACGGGGTCATCTCGTCCCCCGATCATGTCGGCCGGCGCGAGGTGCTGCTGGACGTGGGCGATCTCCCCGATTTCGGCCGCAGGCTCGGCTGATCGATTCGCCGCCGGTTCACAGCCTATTCAAGCCGCAGACGGCATCCCCGCGCCATGACCTACCCGGAGAAACGCATGATCCGCCCCTTCCTGCTTGCGCTCGCCGCGCCGCCGCTGGCCGCCGCGGCCGTCATCGGCGCCGGCCCGGTCGCGGCGCCGGCCGCCGCCGAGGCGGCCGATCCGCTGGCGCAGGTTTCGGCGCATCTCAGGGCCGTGAACACGATGACCGCGGCGTTCGCGCAGACCGACCGCAACGGCAAGACGCTGACCGGCACGCTCACCCTCAAGCGGCCGGGGCGCATCCGTTTCGAATATCAGAAGGGCGTGCCCCTGCTGGTGGTGGGCGACGGCAAGGCGCTCACCATGATCGATTATCAGGTGAAGCAGGTTTCCCGCTGGCCGATCGGCGATTCGCCGCTGTCGGTGCTGCTCGATCCGTCACGCGATCTGTCGCGCTTCGCCAAGGTGGTGCCCAGCGGCGATCCGAAGCTGCTCCTCGTCCAGGCGCGCGATCCCAAGCGGCCGGAATTCGGCACGATCACCATCGCCTTCAGCCGCGCGCCCTCGGCGCCGGCGGGGCTGATGCTGCGCGGCTGGACGATCGTCGACGCCCAGAACAACCGTTCGACCATCGAACTCGACAGCCAGGCCTTCAACATGCCCGTCGCCGACGGCGCCTTCCGCTGGACCGACCCGCGCCCGCGCGGCCCGCGCGGCTGATCGGCGCGACGGTAAACGATTTGTAATGTCCATTCATCCCGGCGACAGCTTTGGGGGCGTAGATATTCCCAAGCGGCCATGGAAGCCGCGCGGGATTTCCCCCTGTTGCCCGCGTCGCACATATCCATGTCCCGCCTTCGCGTGACGAACGCAAGGTCGGCCCCTGCTCCACGCCCCCGGAGCAGGGGCCATTCCTTTTCAGGGTGGCCGCCCTTCAGCTGCAGACGCGCTTGCGCACCGTGGTGACGTCCGTCACCCGGCCGCTGCGGGTGGCGATGGCGACGCACTGGCTGGTGCCGCCGTTCCAGTAATAAGCGGTGTGGCCGCCATCCGAATTGCTGTCCCGATCCACCTGGCGGAAGCCGCGGCGCGACAGTTCGGACTGCGCCCGGTCCCAGTCCTGGTAGGAAATGTCCGACAGGTTGACGTAGTCGCCATAGCCCCCGCGCGGATGATTGGGCCGGTAGGCGGTTTCCTGGTTCCGCTGCTCCACGCCCGCCGAATAGCCGTTGGCATAAGCGTCGCTGCGCGAATAATTATGGTAGGACTGGTTGTAGAGCCCGTCGCGATAGCCGCGTTCATAATCCGCTTCGGACTGGCTGTCCGAATAATGCTGGCCGTCGTCATGATTGTGGGATTTGTGGGCCAGCGCGATCACGCCGATCAGCGCCGCCGCGCCCACGGCGACCGCCGCCGCCGTATCGCCGCCACCGCCTTTCTGCCCGCAATCCGCCGCCGGCGTGGATGTGATCGCGTCGTAGCGGCCGTCCACCGTCGATACCGACAGGCACTGCTTCTTGTCGCGGTTCCGTTCCACCAATAGGTCCATTTGCGGTCGTCGCCGGTGCTGCCGTGCTGGAACGTATAGCCCCGCGATTCGAGCGCGGACTCCCCTGCCGAGGCGCGGGCGCCCACCAGATCGCGGACGTCGCCGGGTGTCGCCGCCAGGGCCGGCGCCCCCGGCAGCATGGCGATAAGGAACGACGCCATCGCGGCGCCGGAAACGACCTGCTTCATTCGATCTTCCCCATATCGATGATAGGCGGCGGGCCGAGGCTATCATGATTCTTCGCGCCCCGTAACGGATTGCAGCCGCCCGGTCGGGCTGGTGACTGGCGCCGGCGCGGCGGCATCGCTACATCGCGGCCATGTCCGATACGCTCAAGATCGCTTCCTGGAACATCAATTCGGTGCGCGCCCGCATCGATATCGTCACCCGCTTCCTCGAGGAGGAGCGGCCGGACATATTGTGCCTCCAGGAAACCAAGGTGGTGAACGACATCTTCCCCGGCGATCCGTTCCGCCGCATGGGCTATGTCCACCAGGTGCTGAACGGCCAGCGGATGCACCATGGTGTCGCGATCCTGAGCAAGGTGCCGCTGGACGAGAATCTCAACCATGACTGGCAGGATAATGGCGAGGCCCGCCATGTCGGCGTGCGCCTGCCCAACGGCGTCAGGCTGGAAAATGTCTATGTGCCCGCCGGCGGCGATATTCCCGATCGCGTGCTGAACCCGAAATTCGGGCAGAAGCTGGATTTTATCGAGCGGATGACGCGCTGGTCCGAAACGCTGGCCGAACCGACGCTGATGGTCGGCGATTTCAATATCGCGCCGCTGGAATGCGACGTGTGGAGCCACAAGCAGCTTCTCGACGTCGTCAGCCACACGCCTGTCGAGGTGGAGGCGCTGACTCGCCTGCAGCAGAGCCATGGCTGGATCGATCTCGGCCGGCATTTCCACCCGGCGCCGGCGCGGCTCTATACGTGGTGGAGCTATCGTTCGAAGGACTGGACCGCCAATGATCGCGGTCGCCGCCTCGATCATATGTGGGCGAGCCCCACGGTCGCCGCCGCGGCGACCGGCCATCGCGTGCTCGAACCGTGCCGGAGCTGGCTCAAGCCGTCCGACCATGTGCCGCTGGTGACGGAGTTCTCCTTTTGACGGGCCTGCGCGACGCCGCCCGCGCGCTGGACGCGCTGCGCCGGGGCTGGCCGGTGCGCATCCTATCGGCCGAAGGGGCGATCGCGGTGCTGGCGATCGAGACCGCCGACGACGGCCGGCTCGCCACCTTCGATCCCGATGGCCGCGCCGATGTGCTGCTGTCGAGCGGCCGGGCCGCGACGCTGAAGCTCGCCAACCAGCGCGATGCGGCGACGCCGGGAACCGCCGTCCGCATCGAACGCGCGCCCTGGCTCGATCTGCCGGCGGCCGTGGCGCTGGCCGATCCGGCGCTCGATCTGGCGACGCCGCTGAAGGGGCCGTTCCGCGCGATAGCCACGTCCGCGCCGGATGCCGCCGCCGCCGCCCTGCGGCTGGCGCGGCTGGCCGGCCTGCTGCCCGCCTTCTTCGTGCTGGACGACGGGGCCGGCGAGGTGGAGGTTTCGGCCGAAGCCATTGCCGGGCAGGATGCGCCGGGCAGGCTGGTCGTCGCCGCGCGGGCGCGCCTGCCGGTCGAGGTGTCCGAACGCAGCGAGATCGTCGCCTTCCGCAATGCCGACGACGCGGCCGAGCATGTCGCCCTCATCATCGGCGAGCCGGACGGGACGCCGCCTCTGGTGCGCCTCCACAGCGAATGCCTGACCGGCGACGTGCTGGGATCGCTGAAGTGCGATTGCGGGCCGCAGCTCCACGCCGCCCTCCACGAGATCGCCGATTCGCGCTGGGGCATATTGCTCTATCTCAGGCAGGAAGGGCGCGGCATCGGCCTGGTCAACAAGCTGCGCGCCTATGCGCTGCAGGATCAGGGCTATGACACGGTGGACGCGAACGTCCGCCTCGGCTTCGATGTCGATGCCCGCGATTTCGGCGTGGCCGCGCGGATGCTGCAATTGCTGGGGCAGGACAGGGTGCGCCTCCTCACCAACAATCCCGCCAAGGTCGCGGGGCTGGAGGCGGCGGGGGTCGCGGTGGTCGAACGGGTGGCGCATGCGATGGAGGCGAACCCCCACAATCGCGCCTATCTGGATACCAAGCGCGATCGCACCGGCCACCAGCTATGATCCGCGTCGATACCGGGGCATTGACGCTCGAGGCCGCCGGCCGGCGGATCGCCTGCGCGATCGGCCGTTCGGGCGCCTGCCCGGCGGCGGACAAGCGCGAGGGCGACGGCATGACGCCACTCGGCCTCTGGGCGATCCGCACCGTGCTGTTCCGCCCCGGCCGCGCTGGGCCGCCGGCGGGCCTCGCCCTGCCATGGCGCTGGACCCGCGCGGACGACGGCTGGTCGGACGATCCCGCCGACCCCGCCTATAATCGCCCGGTCCGGCATCCGCGTGCCGCTTCGGCCGAGCATCTCTGGCGGGAGGACGGGCTTTACGACGTGATCGTCACGCTGGGCCACAATGATGCGCCTCCCGTGCCGGGCCTCGGCAGCGCGATCTTCCTGCATTGCTGGAACGAGGCGAAACCGACCGAAGGCTGCGTCGC
The DNA here is from genome assembly GCF_003034225.1 of Edaphosphingomonas fennica. GTDB lineage: Bacteria > Pseudomonadota > Alphaproteobacteria > Sphingomonadales > Sphingomonadaceae > Sphingomonas_E > Sphingomonas_E fennica. The sequence goes on along the minus strand of NZ_PHHF01000040.1, from coordinate 16,242 downwards.
TATCGAAAAGGCCGCACTGCTCGACCTGCTGCCCCTGATCGGGCGCGGCGAAAGCGTCGAGATTCGCTGACCGCACGCACAACCGCCGTGCCGGCCCGGTTTCGGTATCCATCGCCGCAACGCCCGAATATCGGGCGCAGCGACAATGAATCGCGGCTTTCGTCAGGATGGCGGCCGGGCGATGGCCTCAGTCGAACAGCGACGATACCGACGTCTCGTCGGCGATGCGTTTGATCGCCTCGGCAAGCAGCGGCGCGATCGTCAGGTGGCGGATCTTCTCCGCCGCCGCGACCGCTTCCGGCGCGCCGATCGAATCGGTGATCACCAGTTCGCGCAGCTGCGATCCCTCCACGCGGGCGACCGCGCCGCCCGAAAGCACGCCATGGGTGACATAGGCGACCACGTCCTCCGCGCCCGCTTCCTTGAGCGCGGCCGCGGCGTTGCACAGCGTGCCCGCCGAATCGACGATATCGTCGACGAGGATGCAGAAGCGGCCGGTGACGTCGCCGATGATGTTCATCACCTCCGATTCGCCGGCGCGCTCGCGGCGCTTGTCGACGATGGCCAGCGGCGCGTTCTCCAGCCGCTTGGCCAGCGCGCGGGCGCGCACCACGCCGCCCACGTCGGGGGATACGACCATCAAATTCTTGCCGGCGAAGCGCGCCTGGATATCGGCGGACATCACCGGGGCGGCGAACAGATTGTCGGTCGGGATATCGAAGAAGCCCTGGATCTGGCCGGCGTGCAGATCGACCGAAAGCACGCGATTCGCCCCCGCCGTCGTCAGCAGGTTCGCCACCAGCTTGGCGGAAATCGGCGTGCGCGGGCCGGGTTTGCGGTCCTGCCGGGCATAGCCGAAATAGGGGATCACCGCCGTGATCCGCTTGGCCGACGCGCGCTTCAGCGCATCGATGCAGATCAGCAGCTCCATGAGGTTGTCATTGGCGGGATAGCCGGTCGACTGCACCACGAACACGTCCTCGCCGCGGACATTCTCGTGGATTTCGACGAAGACCTCCTCGTCGGCGAAGCGGCGCACGCTCGCCTCGGTAAGCGGGATTTCGAGATAGGCGGCGATCGCTCGCGCCAGCGGCAGGTTGGAATTGCCGGCCAGTAGTTTCATGTTCGTCCTCGCTGCCGCGTTTCGCGGCCTATTAGTCGTCAGATGCGCGCGGGGGAAGGGGGTAGGGCATTCGATGGAACGGCGGCCCGCTCTGGCCGTTCGATCCGTCCCGCTCTAAAGCAGGGGTCATGACCATGCGCCTTTCCATCCTGCTCGCCCAGCTCAATCAGAATATGGGCGATCTCGCCGCCAATGCCGATGCCATGCTGGCGGTGCGCGATCGCTGGCCCGAGGCCGATCTCATCCTGTTCCCGGAACTCCAGCTGATCGGCTATCCGCCCGAGGATCTGGTGCTGAAGCCCGCGCTGATCGCTCGCGCGCATGATGAACTGCACCGCATGGCCGCCGCCACCGCCGATGGCGGGCCGGCGATGCTGGTGGGCACGGTGATCGCGCTCGACGACGGGCTATACAATGCGATGGCGCTGCTCGATCGCGGTGCCGTGGCGGCGATGATCCGCAAGCATGAGCTGCCCAATTATGGCACCTTCGACGAAAAGCGGCTGTTCATGCCCGGCCCGCCGCCGGAGCCGATCCATTTCCGCGGCGTGCGCATCGGCGTGCCGATCTGCGAGGATATCTGGTTCCCCAAGGTGTGCGAGCAGTTGAAGGCGGCCGGGGCGGAGCTGCTGCTCGCCCCCAATGGCAGCCCCTATGAGCCGGACAAGGACGATCTGCGCCTGGCGCTCGTCCGCCGCCGCGTGGAGGAGACGGGGCTGCCGCTCGCCTATCTGAACCGCGTCGGCGGGCAGGATGAGCTGGTGTTCGACGGCTCCTCCTTCGTCGTCAACGCCGATGGCGCGGTCGCGGTGCAGATGCCGGATTGGGAAGCCGCCGAAACGCTCACCTTCTGGGACAGGGGCGCGGGCGGCTGGACCTGCGAGGCGGGGGAGCGCCATGCGCTCGATCCCGCGCCGGCGGATCTTTACCACGCGATGATGATCGCGCTGCGCGATTATGTGAACCGCAACCGCTTCCCCGGCGTGGTGCTCGGCCTGTCCGGCGGCATCGACAGCGCGCTTTCCGCCGCCGTCGCGGTCGATGCGCTGGGGGCGGACCGGGTATGGTGCGTGATGATGCCGTCGCGCTTCACGGTCGACGAAAGCCTCTCCGACGCGGCCGAATGCGCGCGGCTGCTGGGCGTGCGGCTCGATACCATCCCGATCGAGCCGGCGGTGACGGCCTTCGATGCCATGCTGGCCCCCGCCTTCGCCGGCCGCGCGCGCGATCTGGCCGAGGAGAATATCCAGTCGCGCATCCGGGGCGTCACCCTGATGGCGCTCAGCAACAAGTTCGGCCACATGCTGCTCACCACCGGCAACAAGAGCGAGATGTCGGTGGGCTATGCCACCATCTATGGCGACATGGCCGGCGGCTATTCGGTGCTGAAGGATGCCTACAAGACAACGGTGTTCGCGCTGTCCGAATGGCGCAACGCCAATCGCCCGTCGCTGGGCCTGGGGCCGGAAGGGCCGGTGATGCCGGCGAACGTGATCACCAAGCCGCCGACGGCGGAGCTGCGCGCCGACCAGAAGGATTCGGATTCGCTGCCGCCTTACGACGTGCTCGATCCCATCCTGCGCGGGCTGGTGGAGGAGGAGCTTTCGGTCGCCGATCTCGTCGCGCGCGGCTTCGATCGCGATACGGTCGCGCGGGTGGAGCGGCTGCTCTACATCGCCGAATATAAGCGCCGCCAGGCCCCGCCGGGGGTGAAGCTCGGCACGCGCAATTTCGGGCGCGACCGGCGCTACCCGATCACCAACGCCTTCCGCACGGCGTGATCGCGCCCGTTCTGGCCATCCCTGCCGGCTCCGCGCCGGCGCTCAATCGGATCGAAGCATGACCGTGACCACCCGTTTCGCCCCGTCGCCCACCGGGCGGCTGCATGTCGGCAATATCCGCGCCGCGCTCCACAACTGGCTGTTCGCGCGCCAGCAGGGCGGCCGTTTCCTGCTGCGGCTGGACGATACCGATGCCGAACGATCGACCGAGGCGTTCGTCGAGGCGATCCGCGCCGATCTCGGCTGGCTCGGGCTGGTGCCCGATGGGGAGGAACGGCAGTCGCGCCGCTTCGCGCTCTACGAGGCCGCCTTCGATCGGCTGCGCGCGGCGGGGCGGGTCTATCCCGCTTATGAGACCCAGCAGGAACTGGACCTCAAGCGCAAGATCCTCGCCGGGCGGGGCCTGCCGCCGGTCTATGACCGCGCGGCGCTGGCGCTGAGCGATGCCGATCGCGCCGCGCTGGAGGCGGAAGGGCATCGGCCGCACTGGCGCTTCCGGCTGGACCATGACGAGCCGATCGCCTGGGACGATCTGATCCGCGGCCCGCAGCGCTTCGATCCGAAGCTGCTGTCCGATCCGGTCGTCCGCCGCGCCGACGGCAGCTGGCTCTATATGCTGCCCAGCGTGATCGACGATGTGGACATGGACGTCACCCATGTCGTGCGCGGCGAGGATCATGTCACCAATACCGGGCTCCAGCTCCAGATGTTCGCGGCGCTGGGCGCCACGCCGCCGGCCTTCGCGCACGAGGCGCTGCTGACCGGCAGCGAGGGCAAGCTTTCCAAGCGCCTCGGCGCGCTCGGCTGCGATGCCTTCCGCGAAATGGGGATCGAGCCGCTGGCGCTGCTGGCGCTGCTGGCGCGCATCGGCACCAGCGATCCGGTCGAGCCGGTGGCGACGGTGGACGAGCTGCTCCACGCCTTCGATTTCAACCGTTTCGGCCGTGCGCCCGCGCGCTTCGACCTGGAGGAGCTGACCGCGCTTAACGCCCGCATCATCCACCGCCTCCATTATCAGGATGTCGCCGATCGGCTGCCCGCCGGCATGGATGCCGCCGCCTGGCAGGCGATCCGGCCGAATATCGACAAGGTGGCCGATGCGGCGGACTGGTGGGCCGTGGTCGAAGGCCCGGTCGCGGCCCCCGCATTCGATGAACAGGATCGCGCCTATCTGGCCGAGGCGGCCGGCGTCGCCGCCGGTCTCGACTGGGCCGGCGATCCCTGGCCGGCGCTGACGACGCTGCTGAAGGATGCCACCGGCCGCAAGGGCAAGGCGCTGTTCCTGCCGCTGCGCCAGGCGCTCACCGGCCGGGATCACGGCCCGGACATGGCCGCGCTGCTGCCGCTGATCGGCAAGGACCGCGCGATCGAACGGCTGCGCGCGGCGGGGTGACCGGGGGAGGGCCGGCCTCCCGGCCTCGCGCCTATCCCAGCCCCAGCGCGGTCGCCGTCCAGAAGGTCGCGCCCGCCGCGATATAGGCCAGCACGAAGAGGTAACCGAGCGCGAACAGCGGCCAGCGCCAGCTATTGGTCTCGCGCCGGATCACCGCGATGGTGGACAGGCATTGCGGCGCGAACACGAACCACATCAGGAAGGCCAGCGCCGTCGGCAGCGGCCAGCGTCCGCTCAGCCGCTCCGTCACCGTTTGCTCCAGCACGGTCTCGTCATCGGATTCGATCGAATAGACGGTGCCGAGCGCCGCCACCGCCACCTCGCGCGCGGCCATCGCCGGGATGATCGCCAGCGCGATTTCATGGTTGAAGCCGATCGGCCGCACAACGGGTTCGAGCACCGATGCGATGCGGCCGGCGGCGGAATATTCCACCTGGCTCCGCCCCTCCGGCGCCTGCGGGAAAGAGAGGAGCAGCCACAGCAGCAGCGATGCCGCGAGGATCAGCGTGCCGGCGCGGCGCAGGAATATCCAGGCGCGCTGGGCCAGCCCGATCAGGATGTCGCGCGGGTCCGGCCACTGATAGCGTGGCAACTCCATCATGAAGGTGCCGGCGGCCCCCCGCGTCACGGTGCGGCGCAGGATGAAGGCGGCCGCCATCGCGCCCAGAATGCCGGCGATATAGAGGCCGAACAGCACCAGCCCCTGCAGGCCGATGCCGTAACCCATGTCGCGCGCCGGGATGAAGGCGCCGATAATCACGGCATAGACCGGCAACCGCGCCGAACAGGTCATCAGCGGTGCGATCAGGATCGTCGTCAGCCGGTCCTTCGGATCGTCGATGGTGCGCGTCGCCATGATGCCGGGGATGGCGCAGGCGAAGGAGGAGAGAAGCGGGATGAACGCCCGGCCGGACAGGCCGACGCCCGCCATCAATTTGTCCATCAGAAAGGCGGCGCGGACCATGTAGCCCGATGCCTCCAGCACGAGGATGAACAGGAACAGGATCAGGATCTGCGGCAGGAACACCACAACCGATCCGACGCCGGCGATCAGCCCGTCGACGACCAGCGATCGCAGCAGGCCGGCGGGCAGGGCATCGGTCGCGGCGCCCTGGATCACGGAAAAGCCGTCCTCGATCCAGCCGATCGGCGCTTCGGACCAGGCGAACACCGCCTGGAACATCACGAACAGCAGGGCCAGCAGGATGGCGAGGCCCGCCACCGGGTGGAGCAGCACGCGGTCGATCCGCTCGGCCGCGTCGCGCGTCACCTCGGGCCGCGTGGTCGCCGCCGCGGCGATGGCGCGCGCGCGCCGCTGGAGCGCGGTGTAGCTGGAATGTTCGGCGGCCTCGGCCACCTCCGGCGCGACCGGCGCGGCGTTCGATCCCACCGCCTTGCCGAGCGCGGCGCGCAGCTCGTCCAGCCCGCGCCGGCGCACCGCGACCGTGGGGACCACGGGGATACCCAGCTCGCGCGCGAGCATCTCGGCATCGATGGTCAGCCCGTCGCGTTCGGCCATGTCGACCATGTTGAGCGCCATCACCGTCGGCAGGCCGAGGGCGACGAGCTGGAGCGCGAAGCGCAGATGATTGTCCAGGTTGCCGGCATCGACGACGATCACGATCGCCGCCGGCGGCCGCTCGCCCGCCTGGTGGCCGGTCACGACGTCGCGCGTCACCGCTTCGTCCGGGCTGCCGGGATCGAGGCTGTAGGTGCCGGGCAGGTCGACCAGCTCGACCGGGCGGCCGTCATCCAGCGAGAAGCGGCCCGATTTCCGCTCCACCGTGACGCCGGGATAATTGCCCACCTTCTGGCGGGCACCGGTCAGGGCATTGAAAAGGGCGCTTTTGCCGGCATTGGGATTGCCGACCAGCGCGACGAGCGGGAGGGGATTCATGCTTCGTGGCCGGTGACGCTTATCGCCAGGGCCACGCGCCGTCGCAGCGCCACCGTCATCCGCCCCACCCGGCAGGCGACGGGATCGCTGCCGATGGGGCCGGTGTGCAGCTTCTGCACCACCACGCCTTCGTCGAAACCGAATTCCCGCAGCCGCTTCGCCTCGGCCGGGCCGATTCCGTCCCAGTCGATCGCGGAAACCGTGGCGTTCCGCCGCAGCGGCAGTTCATCGAGACGCAAGATCATCACCCGCAAGTCAATATTCTGCGAGTGATTATCAATAGGACGGAGAAAAGGCCAGCCCGATCGTCACCGCACAGGATAACGCAGCCGGCCCAGGAAGCGCGCCGGGCTGAAATGGCGATCGGGATCGGGCTTCAGCTGCGCCTTCAATTTCTCGAACCGCATCACATTGTCGATCCGCCGGGCCAGGAAGGCGCGGGTGTCGGCGAAATCCTCGCTCTCGTCGTCGAGGAAGGCGAGCAGGGTCGCGCCATAGACGGCGGCCAGCGTCGCCCGCTTGGTATAATAAGCGAAGTCGGTGGCGGTATCGCCGGCCGCCCGCCACATCACATCGGCGGCGCGCCAGCCCAGCTTCGCGCCGTGGGCGGCATGGGCGGGGCGGGCGAGGATGGAAAGCGCGCGGCGCAGCGCCTCGCGGTCGGGATCGACCAGTTCGAGCCGGGTGGTGACCAGTGCCGAGATTCGCTCGCGGATCTTCATCGCCGCCAGCGTCTCGCCCGGCAGCCTTTCCGCCATCGTCCGGTCGACATAAGCGAACCAGGCGTCGATCATCGCGACCGCGCCGCCGCGGAAGGCGAGCGCCGCCTGCCCCGGCGGCAGGCCGATCTCCGCCCCGGCGGCGTCCAGCGCCGCGGCGCTCCAGCCGTCGAAGGCGGCGTGTCGGGCGAGGCGCGGCGCCAGCGCCTGGCGGATTTCGTCGAGCGTGAGGTCGGGTGCGGTCTCGGTCATGGGCGGAGCATAGGCCGGTGCGCCGCGCGCGCCAACAGCGGCGTCAGGCCGGGCGCGATCGATCGGGCCGGCGCACCAGCACCAGGGCGACGGCGATGGCGACCGCGCCGATGCCGTCCACCACGCCCAGCCGCTCGCCATAGGCGATCCAGCCGACGGCGGCCGCCACCACCGGCTGGATCAGCAGGCCGATGCCGATCACCAGCGGCGGCAGATGGCCGATCGCATAGACAATCAGCCCCTGGCCGATCACCTGGCTGCCGATCGCCAGCAGCAGCAGCGGCGTCCAGTTGCCGGGCCGGATCGCCTCGCCCATCAGCATGGCGAAGATGAGCAGCGGCAGCGTGCCGAACAGGGTCGAAAGCGCGATCGTCGGCAGCGGCGCCAGCCGCCCGCGCGCCGCGCCCACCGCGACGAGATAGAAGGTGTAGAGGATGCCGGCGAGGATGCAGAGCAGGTCGCCCACCAGATTCTGCGGCGAAAGCTGGTAGGATCGGCCCATCAGCAGCACCGCGCCGGCCGCCGCCAGGATCAGCGCGAATATCTGCGTCCGTCCCGGCATCGCGCGGGCGATGATGAAGCCGTAGATCGGGAAGGTCAGGCTGGTGATGTTGCCGAACAGGGTGGCGTTGGCCAGCGTCGTGTGGAGGATGCCGACATGCCAGGATGCGAGGTCGGCGGCGAAGAAGAAGCCGCCGCACGCCAGCACCGCCCACAGCCGGCGCGGCATCGCCGGCACCGGCTGGCCCGCCGCCCGGCAGAGGATCAGCAGCAGCGGCGCCGCGATCGCCAGCCGCCAGAATCCCGCCGCCACCGGGCCGACATCGGCCAGCCGCACGAACCAGGCGCCGAAGGCCAGCGCGACGTTCGCCGCCACCATCGCGGCGAAGGCCAGCGCCCGGCCACGACCGCGCCCGCCGTCACCCCGTTCCCGGCTTTCTTCCGCAGAAGTTAATCTTGACGCATCCGAATCGTGCATCGCGCCATCTGGCTGCCTATGTCGGTGCAGTCCAGTTTCAAAAAGGGACCTAAGCCATGCCGTCGCTGTTCGATCCCATCCGCCTGGGCGCCGTGGAAGCGCCGAACCGTATCCTGATGGCGCCGCTCACCCGCGCGCGCGCCACCCGCGATCATGTGCCGACGCCGATCATGGCGGAATATTATGCCCAGCGCGCCAGCGCCGGCCTGATCCTGTCGGAAGCGACCGGCATCAGCCAGGAAGGCACCGGCTGGCCGTTCGCTCCCGGCCTGTGGAGCGACCGGCAGGTGGAAGCGTGGAAGCCCGTGACGGAGGCGGTCCACAAGGCGGGCGGGCGCATCTTCGCCCAGCTCTGGCACATGGGCCGCATCGTCCATCCGAGCTTCATCGGCGGCGCCGCGCCGGTATCGGCATCCGCGACCACCGCGCCCGGCAAGGCGCACACCTATGACGGCAAGCAGCCTTATGCCGAGGCGCGCGCGCTCAGGCTCGACAAGATTCCCCGGCTGATCGACGATTATGCCCGCGCCGCGCGCAACGCGCTGGCCGCCGGCTTCGATGGCGTCCAGCTCCACGCCGCCAATGGCTATCTGATCGATCAGTTCCTGCGCGACAATTCCAACCATCGCGACGATGCCTATGGCGGCCCCGTCGCCAACCGCATCCGCCTGCTCGCCGAAGTGGTGGAGGCGCTGGCCGGCGTCGCGGGCGCGGGCCGCACGGCCGTCCGGCTCTCGCCCAATGGCGAGATCCAGGGCGTGGACGACAGCGACCAGAACGCGCTGTTCACCGCCGCCGGTGCCGCGCTCGACGGCTTCGACCTCGCCTTCCTCGAACTGCGCGAGCCCGGCCCCCAGGGCACCTTCGGCGCATCGGATCGGCCGGCGGTGGCGCCGTTGATCCGCAAGGCCTTTTCCGGCCCGCTGGTGCTCAATTCCGATTATGTCGGCGATACCGCGCAGGCGCTGCTGGACGATGGGATCGCCGATGCCGTCAGCTTCGGCCGCACCTTCCTCGCCAACCCGGATCTCCCCCACCGGCTGGCGAACGGGCTGCCCCTGCAGAAGGATGATCCGCGCACCTGGTACAGCCAGGGCAGCGAAGGCTATACGGATTACCCCGCCGTCGCCTGATGGCTGATCGGATACGGCGCCGCCGCCATCGCCGCGGCGGCGCTTGACGGCCGGTCGCGGCGCCCGCAATCCTGCGGGGATGCTGCCGCCATCCAACGTCGCCGTCGCGGAAATCGCGCACACCATCCAGCTTGCCGTGGCGCCCGTCTTCCTGCTGGCGGGCATCGGCAGCATCCTCAACGTGCTGGCCGGCCGGCTCGCCCGCGTCGTCGATCGCGCCCGCCAGCTCGCGCGCGAATTCACCCCCACCGATCATCCCGATCACGAGGCGCAGGTGCATGAGCTGCGGCTGCTCGACCGGCGGATCATGCTCGCCAACATGGCGATCTTCCTCTGCACGGCCAGCGCGGCGCTGATCTGCGCGGTGGTGGCCGGCCTGTTCATCGCCGATCTCACCAGCCTGGGCTTCGCGCGGACGATGGCCTTCGGCTTCATCGCGGCGATGCTGCTGCTGGTATCGGGCCTGTTCCTGTTCCTGATCGAGGTGCGCGTGGCGCTGCTCACCATCCGCGTGCGCGAGGGGCTGCTGGAACAGCGCACCAACCGGCGCAGCTGGCGGCGCTGATCCTGCGCCCGGTTATTTGCGGCAATCCTCCACCACCCGTGCCACTTCCGCCCAGGCGGGGATGGTGAGCGCGGGCAGGCCTTCCGTGTCGATGCGGAAGCGCCCGCGGCTGAAGGCCATCCAGTCCAGCAGGCCATCCGATGCCGCCAGCCGGGCGGTCAGCCCCTGCGCGGCCGGCGTCGCGGGCAAGCGGCGCTTGCCGTAGCTGGTCGTCACGTCGATCCCGTTCGCCGTGCTTCCCGCCGGCGCGGCGCGCGAAAGCAGGATCGTGCGATCGGCCTGGCAGGCCAGCACCAGCTCCGCCGGCTGCCCGGCCACGCCGAAGCGCGCCGTGCCGCGATCATAGCGCCAGTCGCCCGGCGTCAGCGGCGCATCCTCCCAGGCCAGGGGCGACGGGGGCGGGGGAGGCGCGGGGGCCGGCGGCGGTGGCGGCGGCGGCGGGGCCTCGGGGGCGACGCATCCGGCGACGGCCAGAAGGGCGATTGCCGTCAGCGCGGCGCGGAAGGAAAGCGGGAACCCAGCCATGTCAGCGGAATGATCGATCTCGGCGCATCTGAAAAGCCCTGTCTGTCGCACCCGATCGGATTGCCCGGCCGGCCTATCCCCGTCATATCCGTGCTGAAAAGGGCAGGGGATGGTGAATGGCGCACGGCGCACGGCGGCTGAGATCGATCATCGGCGGATCGGCGGGCAATTTCGTCGAATGGTATGACTGGTTCGCCTATGCCTCGCTCAGCATCTATTTCGCGCCGGCCTTCTTCCCGGAGGACAATCCCACCATCCAGCTGATGAACACCGCCGCGATCTTCGCGGTCGGCTTCATCATGCGGCCGGTGGGGGCGTGGGCGATGGGCATCTATGGCGATCGCCATGGCCGCAAGGCGGGGCTGGCCCTGTCGGTGGGGCTGATGTGCGCGGGATCGCTGCTGATCGCGCTCGCGCCCACTTATGCCGCCGCCGGCTGGGCGGCGCCGGTGCTGCTGGTGTTCGCGCGCATGCTGCAGGGGCTGAGCGTGGGCGGCGAGTTCGGCGCCAGCTCCACCTATCTCAGCGAAATGGCGACGGCCGAACGGCGGGGTTTCTGGTCCAGCTTCCAATATGTCACGCTGATCGGCGGCCAGCTCGCGGCGCTTGGCGTCCTCATCGTCCTGCAGGCGCTGCTGGACGAGGCGGCGCTGGAAGCCTGGGGCTGGCGCATCCCCTTCGCCTTGGGGGCGGTGCTGGCGCTGGGCGTGTTCCTGTTCCGCCGGGGCCTGGCCGAAACCCGGCAGTTCGCCGCGATCGATCGCGACGCGACGCCCGCATCCTCCGCGCGCAACCTCTGGGCCGGGCATCGCCGCGCGACGCTGATGATCGTGGCGATGACGATTGGCGGCACGCTCGCTTTCTATGCCTATACCACCTACCTCCAGAAATTCCTGGTCAACAGCGCCGGCTTCTCCCGGCCGCAGGCGACCGCGATCACGGCCGCCGCGCTCGCCGTCTTCATGCTCCAGCAGCCGCTCTGGGGCTGGCTGTCGGACAGGATCGGCCGCAAGCCGCAGATGATTTTCTTCGGCGTCACTGGCGCGGTCACGACGGTGCCGATCTTCCACGCGTTGGCGGATGCGGGCGATCCCGTGACCGCCTTCTGGCTGGCGCTGATCCCGCTCACCTTGATGTCGGCCTACACGTCCGTCGGCCCGATCACCAAGGCGGAGCTTTATCCCGCCCATATCCGCACGCTCGGCGTGGCGCTGCCTTATGCGCTCGCCAACACCGCCTTCGGCGGCACCGCCGAATATGTCGCCCTGTGGCTCAAGAATGCGGGCGTCGAGGAAGCCTTCTACTGGTATGTCTCCGCCGGGATCGCGATCGCGCTGATCGCCTTCGTGGCGCTGCCCGATACCCGCCGGATCAGCCAGATTTCGGACGACTGATCCGGGGAGGAAGGCGGCCGATCGGCTTCCGGTTGCCAGAAGGCGGCCTTGCCGCGCATCGTGCGGCCATACGGAGGCCTTCGCGATGAGCATCACCATCACCGCCTTCGAACGCTCCCCCGATCGCGGCCGGGGGCTGGCGCGCGACATGCGCGTTCGCTGGGCGCTCGAAGAAACGGGCCAGCCTTACGACGTCCGCCTGCTTTCGTTCGATGCGATGAAGGAGCCGGCGCATCGCGCGCTTCACCCCTTCGGGCAGATTCCGACCTATGAGGAAGGCGACCTCGCCCTGTTCGAGTCCGGGGCCATCGTGCTGCACATCGCGGAGCATCATGCCGGCCTGCTGCCGGACGACGCGAACGGCCGGGCGCGCGCGATCGCCTGGATGTTTGCCGCGCTCAACACGGTGGAGCCGCCGATCGTCGACCGGGCGATGGCCGTGCTCCTGGAGGCCGGCAAGAGCTGGCACGAGGAACGCCTGCCTCTCCTCGAGGATCGCGTTCGTGGCCGGCTGGCCGAACTTTCCAGCCGGCTCGGCGATGCCGACTGGCTCGACGATGCGTTCAGCGCCGGCGACCTGCTGATGATGACGGTGCTGCGCAGGCTGAACGGATCGGGCCTGCTGGAGGAACATCCCAACCTTTCCGCTTATGTCGCCCGCGGCGAAGCGCGGCCGGCCTATAAGCGCGCCTTCGCCGATCAGCTCGCGATATTCACCGTCCGCCCGTCGATCGGCTGACGGCGGGGCCGGCATCGACCAGCCCGATCCGCTCGCGCAAGGCCCAGCGCGCCGTCATCAGCACGGCGACAATGGCGAGGCCGAGCGCGAGGCCCGTCCATATGCCGACCCCCGCCCAGCCGGCGTGGAAGGCCAGCCACGCGCCGAAGGCCAGCCCGATCAGCCAGTAGCCGACCAGCGCGAACAGCATCGGCACCGTCGTGTCGTGCAGGCCGCGCAGCATGCCCGCGCCCACCGCCTGCGCGCCGTCGACGATCTGGAAGAGCGCCGCCAGCGCCAGATAGGATATGGCGAGCCTCACCACCTCGGCATTGGCGGGGTTGTGGGCATCCAGGAAGATGCCGATCAGCAGCCGGGGTGCGGTGATCATCAGGATCGCGGTCAGGCCCATGAAGCCCACGCCCATCGCCCAGGCCGTCCAGCCGGCGCGGCCCATCGCGATCCGGTCGCGCCGCCCCACCGCCAGCCCCACCCGCACCGTCGCTGCCTGCGCCAGCCCCAGCGGCACCATGAAGGTGACGCTGGCGATCTGGATGGCGATGGCGTGCGCGGCCAGCGGGTCCTGCCCCAGCAGCCCCATCAGGAACATGGCGGCGTTGAACACCGTCACCTCCAGCCCCAGCGTGATCGCGATCGGCAGCCCCAGCCGCCAGACGGCGCGGAAGCGCGGCCAGTCCGCCCGCCAGAAATGGCCGAACAGGTGGAAACGGCGGAAGCGCGGATGCACGCTCACCACCGTCGCCAGCCCCACGAACATCAGGCTGTTGGCGATGGTCGATCCCAGCCCGGCGCCGACAAGGCCTAGCTGCGGCATGCCGAACCCGCCCAGCACCAGCCCGTAATTGATGACGGCGTTGGCGATCACGCCGCCCACCGCGATCACCAGCGACCAGGCCGGCCGTTCCAGCGCGGCGACGAACACGCGCAGCACCAGATAGAACATGTAGGGCAGCAGCCCCCACATCATCGCGCGCAGGAAATGTCCGCCGTCCGCCGCTAGCGCCGGTTCCTGGCCGAGCAGGAGGAGCACCCGCTCGCCCTGCCACAGCAGCAGCCATAAGGGGACGACCACCGCGACGGCCGCCCACATCGTCTGCCGCACCGTGCGCCGGACGTCGCGCACCGCGTTGAAGCGCGCGCCCACGGCCTTGGCGATCATCGGCGATGCCGCCATCACCAGCCCGCTGCCGATGACGACGCAGGCCATCATCAGGTTGGTGCCGAGCGCGCCGGCCGCCAGCTGCCGCGCGCCCAGCCGGCCGAGCAGGATCACGTCGGTCGCATGGATCGCCGCCTGGGCGAGGTTGGTCAGGACCAGCGGCCACGCCAGCGCCAGCGTCGCGCGCATCTCGTCGCGCCAGGGGGTGGGGGACCGGTTCATGCCGGGCCTTCTATCGGCGCGGGAAAATTTGTCACGCGCGGGCCGTCCGGGCTTTGACGGATGCGCCCGAAACGCGCAGATATGCCGGCGTCCGGTTCGACCGGGCCTACCCGATCGAAAAGGAATCCCATGACGAGTGGAGCGCGTGGTCTTCTGTTGTTCGGCGCCACCGGCGATCTGGCGCAGCGGATGCTGCTGCCCTCGCTGTTCGCGCTCCACGCCGAAGGGCTGATCGCGCCCGATCTCGCCATCACCGGCACGGCGCGCAGCGGCCTGGACGATGCCGGCTACCGCGCCTTCGCGGGCGAGGCGCTGGAAAAGCATGTCCCGGAAGAACGGATGGCGCGCGATGCGATTCCGGGCTTCCTGAAGCGGCTGCATTATGTTCCGCTCGATGCGTCCAACCCGGAAGGCTATGCCGCGCTGGGCAAGAAGGTGGGCGCCGCGCGGGAGAATCTCGCCATCTTCCTGTCGACCGCGCCGCAATTGTTCGAGCCCACGATCGCCGGTCTTGCCTCTGCCGGTCTGGCCGGTGACAACGTTCGCATCGGGCTGGAAAAGCCGCTCGGCACCGATCTCGCCTCCAGCCGGGCGATCAACGATGCGGTGGCGGCGGTCTTCCCCGAGGCCAGGACCTTCCGCATCGACCATTATCTCGGCAAGGAAACCGTCCAGAACCTGCTGGCGCTGCGCTTCGCCAACCTGATGTTCGAGCCGCTGTGGAACGCCGCCGGGATCGAGCATGTCCAGATCACCGTATCGGAAACCGTCGGCCTCGAAGGGCGGACTGCCTATTTCGACGGATCGGGCAGCCTGCGCGACATGGTGCAGAACCATATGCTCCAGCTGCTCGCCCTGGTCGCCATGGAGCCGCCCGCCCATTTCGATGCCCGCGCCGTGCGCGACGAGAAGGTGAAGGTGCTGCGCTCGCTCCGCCCGATCGATCGCGAGACCGCGCTCACCCACACGGTGATCGGCCAATATGCCAAGGGTGCGGTCGGCGGCGTGCCGGTGCCCGGCTATGTCGAGGAGCTGGGCCGGCCTTCGGATACGGAGACCTTCGTCGCCCTGAAGGCGCATGTCGATAACTGGCGCTGGAAGGGGGTGCCCTTCTACCTGCGCACCGGCAAGCGCATGCCCAACCGCCAGTCGGAGATCATCATCCAGTTCCGCCCCGTGCCGCATTCGATGTTCGCCGAGCGCGGCGGCCGGGTGCATGCCAACAAGCTCGTCATCCGCCTCCAGCCCGAGGAGGAGATCCGCCTGCTGGTGATGGCGAAGGAGCCCGGCCTCGATCGCGAGGGCATCCGCCTGCGCGAGGTGCCGCTCGATCTTTCGCTCACCACCGCCTTCGCCGGCAGCCGGCGGCGCATCGCCTATGAACGGCTGCTGCTCGACCTGATCGAGGGCGATCCCACCCTGTTCGTCCGCCGCGACGAGGTGGAGGCGCAGTGGGAATGGGTCGATGCGATCCGCGATGGCTGGACGGCGAACGGGATGACGCCCAAGAGCTATCCGGCGGGCACCTGGGGCCCGTCGGCGGCGATAGCGCTGACCGAACGTGACGGAGTGAGTTGGCATGATTGAAGCGGAATGGTGGGATTATGACGATGCCGATGAGATGGCCGATGCCGTCGCCGGCGACGTCGGCTTCATCATCGAAAGCGCACTGGACGCGCGCGGCCAGGCCCTGATCGCGCTGCCGGGCGGCAAGACGCCCGCGCCGGTCTTCGCGAAGCTGGCGAACGCGAAGATCAAGTGGAAGAACGTCACCATCATCCCCACCGACGATCGGCTGGTGGCGGTCAATGATCCGCTGAGCAATGTCGCGATGATCGCGCGCACCTTCCTGCCGCTGGGCGCGCGGGTGATGCCGATCGTCAGCGAGGCCGCGACCGATCATCACGCGGCCGGCAAGGCCGCCGACGCGCGGCTGCAGGATCTGCACTGGCCGCCCGATCTCGTCTGGCTGGGCATGGGCGCGGACGGGCATACCGCCTCGATCTTCGCCGGGCCGGATCTGGACGAGGCGCTGAACGGCCCCAAGGCGCGCCGCGCGGTGGGCGTGCTGCCCGATCCGCTGCCGCCCGAGGCCCCCGTCGCCCGCGTCACGCTGACCCGCGCGGCGATCCTTTCGGCGCGCACCATCCTCATCACCCTTTCCGGCGACGCCAAGCGCAAGGTGCTGGAAAAGGCGATCGCGGACGGCCCGCTTTCGACCGTGCCGATCGGCCGGGTGCTGGCCGATGCCGAACAGCCGATCGATATCCACTGGTCCGCGGCATGACTGATCTTCACCCGATTATATCGTCAGTTACGTCTCGGGTGGTGGAGCGGTCGGCGGCGGGGCGCCGGGCGTAT
>NZ_PHHF01000006.1 GCF_003034225.1 Edaphosphingomonas fennica | reverse complement strand
CATGTCACCCTCCGATAGATAGTTGATAGGGACCAAGATCCGCAGCCTGCGGCTGAAGGTTGGGGGTGTCCACAACATCAAGAAGCCCGGCTTTGGCCGTCCTCCGCTGTGCTCCGGCCCTGCGGGTGCGGGACCGTCCTCCGCCCGCCTGATCGACCGCCTGTCGAGGCCGCATCGGGCGGCATCACATCACTTGAAGGAGGTTATCATGGCACAGATTGGCAGCTTCACCCGTGGCGACAACGGCGTCTACACCGGCGAGATCCGGACCCTGACGCTTCGCGTCAAGGCGACGATCCGCCCGTGCGAGCGCGACAACGAGAAGTCCCCCGACCACCGCGTCAGCGCTGGCGGGACCGAGTTTGGCGCGGCCTGGACCAAGGCGGCGCGCGAGACCGGCGCGGAATATCTGAGCCTCAAGCTCGACGATCCGTCTTTCCCGGCCCCCATCTACGCGACGCTCAGTCAGGGCGATGACGGCGAGCACAAGCTCATCTGGTCACGCTGAATTCTCCGGCCCCGTGCTCCGGCGCGGGGCCGATCCTCTCGGGTGTGTCGAAAATGGCCTGCCCGATTCCGACACTCCCCGTCCGATGCCACGCCCGCCATTCCCGGGGCCGTGGACGGCATATCGTCGTCCGACATGAGCATCGGACAGCCAAGATGGATAGTGATGACGATATCGCGCGTGCGAACCGCGCCAAGCGCGGCTCCCCGTATCTCAATACCGATCAGGCGGCGGCCTATCTGAAGATCTCGGGCCGTTTGCTGCGGCGTTTGCGGCGCTACGGCAAGGGGCCGGTTTTCCGCCTTCATAGCCGCTTCGTGCAATATCACATCGACGATCTCGATGCCTGGTCCGAGGAGCAGGCGGTGGGGGAGAAGCGTCATGGCTAGACGCTCGGATCACCGCTTTGAGCTGCCGCTCCTTGCGTGGGGCGACCAACTCCGCGCGGATCGCGCGAAGCGCCGTCGGCTCGGCCGTCGTATCGCGATCACCGGCACCGGTATCGCCGTTCTAGGATTGACGATGGCGTTCCCGCCATCGCCGCGCCTCGTCTGGAATGCCAGCGCCAGCGCCCCGGTCGGGCTCTATGGCGTGACGCCGGGCAGCGCGGTTGACCCCGGCGACATGGTGATCGCTTGGCTACCCGATCCGTGGCGGACCTTGGCGGCCAGCCGTCGCTACCTCCCGGCCAACGTACCGCTCGTAAAGCGCGTTGCAGCCGGGCCGGGCGATGAGATTTGTGCGCTCGAAACGCAGATTTTCATCAACGGCCAATGGGCCGCCGAGCGGGTCGCGGCTGACTCCCATGGGCGTCCGATGCCCTGGTGGAGCGGGTGCGTGCGGTTACGCGGACATCAATTCTTCCTACTGATGGCGCGCAGCCCGGCATCGTTCGACGGGCGCTATTTCGGGCTTACCGAGAGCAGCCAGATCATTGGCAAGGCGCGTCCGCTATGGACGCGCTGAAGCGGCTGGCAATGGCCGCGCTGATGCTGGTCGCGACGCCGGCGCATGCCGACGAGGTCGGGCGCTGGACGATCTATATCGACGAGGCATCGGCCCGCTTCGGCATACCGACCAGCTGGATCGAGCGGGTCATGCGTGCCGAAAGCAACGGCCTGACAACGCTCGATGGTCGGCCGATCCGCAGCCGCGCGGGCGCGATGGGCCTCATGCAGCTAATGCCGGCGACCTGGGCCGCGATGCGCGCGCGGCTCGCGCTCGGCGCCAATCCGGACGATCCGCGCGACAATATCCTGGCCGGCACCTTCTATCTTCGGCTGATGTACGACCGGTTCGGCTATCCTGGGCTGTTCGGCGCCTATAATGCCGGCCCGGGCGCTTATGCCGAGTGGCTCGCCGGAAAGCGCCGCTTGCCCGGCGAGACGATCGCCTATCTCGGGACGGTCGGCGGCGCGCCGCGACCGCCCCTGCCTGTTGACGTCCCAACTCCACCCCCGAGCCTGTTCGTGGTGCGGCGGGACAATTCCGCGCAGGCCGCAGCCCCCGATCCCATCCGCGAGCAGGGGGCGCTGTTCGCGGTTCGTAAGGACGTGCCATGATCGCGGTCGGTGGAGGGGCTCGTATCGATAGGCCCAGCATGACGGGTGGCGAAGCGGCTCTCAAGGCCCGTGGGTGCCCCCCAATTTGCTGCGCAAATCGGTTCCCCCCACGTCCGCTTCGCGGCGCTTCGCTTCGCTCCGCGGCCCTGACAGCCGCTCCGCCACCCGTCTTCTCCACGCTGTTCTCGATGATGGGAACGCAAGCGATGGAGATCATCATGACCATGTTTCAACCCATATCGGTGGCGGCGGATCGCGTGATGGCGGCGCTAGTTTCCGGACTCGAAATCGAGTTCGGGCACGGTGCCGGAGAGGCCTTGGCGCATCGGTTTCTGGAGGCGGAAGAGAGCGATTTCCTCTGGGATGCGCGGGAAATGGAGCGCTGGATCGGCGCTTTCGAGAGCGTCGACGATGACGAAATCGACCTGGATCGGGTGCGGATTTTCGGGCGACTGGACGGCAAATGGTTCGTCGCGGTGATGATCGTGGATGGCGACGGGAACCCGCACGGATTGATGGGTAAGCGCGAATTCAGTCGGCGGCGGCTGGCGTTGGCGGCGTTCGCAGATGCCTGATCGTCACATCATTTCAGGCCGGGTCGCGGTGCCGGATCGGCATCGTGGCCCGGCTTTCTTTTTGATCCGAGCGGGGGGATCGGGAGGGGAGGAAGGGAAAAGGCGAAAGCAAGAGAAAGGCAATGCCTCGCGGGCATTGCTAAGTATTTGTCTGCACGTCGTTTTCTTGCGAGACATGCCACGCTGCGCGCGAGACATGTTCGTGAAGATTGGCGGAAATCCGCCATTTCTGCTCGGCAATTGCGAGATTCGCGGCCCTGTCGGGGTTTTGCGATGAGCGACGACGAGGATTTCACCCCTCGGCTCGGCCGGCAGCGACAGCGAAGCGGCAAGAAGGCCCGGCGCTACCTTGGTCGCATCGTCGGCGCCGCGATCCGGTCGGCCGAGAAGGGCGCGATCAGAAGCCTGCGGTTCGACGGCAGTCGGATCGGTCGCGGCGCCAGCATGGGGCGGCTGCTTTCCAGCCGCGGTCGGTTCGGCGGCTTGCGCGCGCGGCGCGCGGTCGTGAAGACGCGGCTAATGCGCATCGGCACGAAGGGCATGCCAGCGGCGCGCGCTCACCTGCGCTATATCCAGCGCGACGGCGTCACGCGCGAAGGTGCGCCCGGCGAACTCTACTCTGCCGAGCACGATACGGCCGACGGCAAGGCCTTCCTCCAGCGATGCGACGGCGACCGCCACCAGTTCCGGTTCATCGTGTCCGCAGAGGACGGGTCGGAATATCCCGACCTCAAGCCGTTCACCCGCCGGCTGATGGCCCAGATGGAAAGCGATCTTGGGACCAGGCTCGACTGGGTCGCGGTCGACCATTTTAACACGGCGCATCCACACACCCACATCATGCTGCGCGGGATCGACGATACGGGTCAGAATCTGATCATTGCCCGCGAGTATATCGCGCACGGCATCCGCGAGCGGGCGGCCGAGTTGGTGACGCTCGATCTCGGGCCACGCACCGATCAGGAAATCGAGGCGCGGCTGCGGCATGATATCGGCGAGGAGCGGCTGACGGCGATCGACCGCCGCCTGGCCCGGTCGATGGATGCCGACCGCCTGGTCATATCGGCGGATCGCGATCCCTTCCAGCAATCGCTTCGGGCGGGCCGCTTACAGAAGCTCGCCAGCTTGGGGCTGGCAGAGAATGTCGGCGCCGGCCGCTGGCTACTCGCCGAAGATCTCGAAGCGACGCTCCGGACGCTCGGCGAACGAGGCGACATCATCCGCACGATGCAGCGCGAACTGACCGCACGAAAGCTCGAGCGGCCTTGGCTCAGTCGCAGCCTGTTCGGCGCGGGCGAGACCGATCCCGAGCCGATCATCGGACGCGTGATCGCCCGTGGCCTCGCCGACGAGCATCGCGATCGCCACTATCTGCTCGTCGATGGCGTGGATGGCCATGCCCACTATGTCGACATCGGACGCGGCGATGCCGTCGCGCCGATCGCCGAGGGCGCGATCGTTCGCGTGTCGGCGCGTAGGCTGGAGGTCCGTGATGCCGATCGTGTCGTTACAGAGGTGGCTGCAGCCAATGGCGGCCGCTACTCGACGGACCTACATCTGCGCCACGATCCATCCGCTACGCAGACATTCGCCGAGACCCATGTCCGCCGATTGGAAGCGATGCGCCGCGCCGGTGCCGGGGTGGAACGCCAGCCCGACGGCAGTTGGACCATTGCGCCCGATCATGTTGATCGTGCCGCCGCATACGAGGCCCGGCGCCACCGCGACCAACCGGTCGCGGTCGAGACTCTGTCGGCGATACCAATCGAGCAGTTGTGCGAGGCCGACGCGGCAACCTGGGTCGATCGCGAGCTCGCATCGCAAGTGCCGCTGCCAATCCGTGATGCCGGTTTTGGTCGGGAGGTTCGAAGCGCGATGGCCGCGCGCAGACAGTGGCTGGTCGAGCAGGAACTGGCGGAGAGTGATGGCGGGCAGGTCAGGATGCGCACCAACGCCCTGCTAATCCTCCAGCGTCGGGAACTGCTTCGCGAGGGCGCGTGGCTGTCCGGCGAGTTGGGCAAGGCGTTCACAGAGAGCCACAGCGGCGACGCGATCGACGGGAAGCTCACGCGCAAGATCGAGCTCGTCAGCGGCAAGTTCGCGCTGGTCGAAAAGGGCCGAGACTTCACGCTGGTGCCGTGGCGGCCGGCGCTAGAAAAGCAGATCGGCAAACAGGTCGGCGGGATCATGCACGGCGACGCTGTGAACTGGCGATTTGGCCGGGGCAGAAGCGGGCCGGTGATTTCTTAAGTAGGCCCGGCGACTATCGGAACTCCTTGGTTCGGGGCGATGATGCGATCATGGACCAATCCAGTACGAACCAGATTGGGCTGCAATTCGGTCAAGGTTTCGTACAGCGATGAAGCGAGTTGGGCGACGCCCGATATGTCGGTTTCATGCGCGCCTTCCAACTCATAAGCGTAGCGGTGTTTGACAAATAGATCGGCATATTCCGGCAGGTCCTCGGATAGCGTCTGATGGTGGCGTTGTTGGTAACGGGCAGCGATCCTCGCCTGGGTATCGGCTGTCAGGCGGCCGTAGAGATCACTGTGATCGTGGCCGTGGAGATCCTTGCCAGTCTTGTCTTCGATAGTGAGCAGCGCCTTGAGGTAGATCTCGACGACAAACGCAAGCAATACGAGGGCCGGCGGGAACAAAAAGGTCTGGCCGTCTCCCCGCAATTCGAGGCAGCGCAAAGCGCACTCGTGATAGTTCCGGCCGTGATTAAACATCCGGTCCGTCATCGGCACAGGACCGCGCTCACGCACGCGGTCTTCCATCCACTTTCGTATGTGGTCAGGAATTCCCGAGGGTCCGCGGGTCATGAGGGCACCGTCATCGCAGCAGAAGCTACACTTGGTGCCAAGCAGAGCGACAGCGAAAAGTTGGTAGCGTTGGTCGTCTGCGGAGCAGGCGCTATGCTCGTGGCATGAATATCGCCGATCAGCTGCCCCGCATATTCCAAGCCAATGTCGACCGCCTTTATCGTCAGGTGATCGTCGTGACGCTTGATCAGCTTCCGGTGCAAGATGCGCTTGCGGTTGGGCAAACGAGCGGCATGGATGAATTCTTGGACCGGTGCGCAGCGCAGGTCGACAACCACACGGCAAATGAAGCCGCCAAGGCGTTTGCGCTTACCTTGGACGGCTTATTTGAGCGCCAGTTGTGCCGTTGGGCTCATGCCCATGGCGCGAAAGCCGGCAGCATGGAGACGGCGCTTCCCGCTTGCGTGCGGATTGGTGGCCTCGATCTGGTGGCAGCAGGAATGGCGGATGACATCAAAGAATTGCACCTGGTCGCCAATGTGGTCCGCCATGGCGAAGGTCGGTCATGCAAGGAACTGCAGGGGATTGCACCGCTGCTTTGGGACAGCCCATCGCTCGACTATTACGATCTGGCGCCCGCCCCGACACCAGCAAGCGATATGCTTCGGATTCGGGCGGGGGATATCCTCCGCTACGCGCGTGTGATTGGACGGTTTTGGGGCCATGTAGACCCGCTGCCCATGGCGGTGCTCGATCCGCCTTATTAGCCGCAGATCGCGGAGCAGCGGTCGACGGAACGTGCGAAGTTCACCGCTTTGGCGAACATCTAGAAATCCAAGCCTGCGGAGATACGCACTGGTCCCGCCGGTAAGCATTGGTTACTTGCGATGCGCTAAGGCACCGTCACAGCCCGCTGGACAGGCAGTAACGTATATGTTACTATTTGGATCGTTTGGATGATCGTTCAAGAGTATATTCGGGAGGATGGTTCAAATCCGTTTGGGTCTTGGTTTGGCGATCTCGATCCGCAAGCAGCGGCGAAAGTCGCTACAGCGACCTTGCGATTGGAGATGGGCAACACCTCGAACGTCAAATGGATCGGCGGCGGGCTGGGCGAATATCGGATCGATTGGGGACCAGGCTATCGCCTCTACCTCGCGCAGGACGGCGATGCCCTCATCATCCTGTTCGTGGGTGGAACGAAGAAGCGGCAACAGGCCGATATCGATCGGGCCGGCGCGCTGCTTGCAGAATACAAAGCCCGAAAGGCGGCCGTGAAGCCATCGGGCAGGAGGTGACGACATGGAACTGACACGCGAATTCAAGGAGACGGTGAAGGAACGCGCTGTGCGTGATCCCGCCTTCGCCAAGGCCATGCTCGATGAAGCGGCGACGCTGTTTCTCAATGGCGAGCCACATACCGCGCGCCTGATCCTGCGTGATCTGGTGAACGCTTCGGTGGGCTTCGAGACACTCGCCGTAGAGACGAACAAGCCCAGCAAGAGCCTTCATCGGATGCTTTCCGAAAAGGGCAATCCGAGCATGGATAACCTTGCTGCGATCTTCGGTGCCGTCCGCAAGCGGCTCGGCGTAGATATCCAGGCTCACACAGTTGAAGCGGCATGAACCTCGCTTCTTTCGGTAGTTCCCATTATGTTCCAGATGATGTAAAGGCCGCGCGACGGGCAATCGGTGCACGAATCCAGGCCCGGACGGTGCAACGAGAACGGCATGGCTGAAACGCAGATTGAATGGACGGACGCCACCTGGAATCCGGTCGCCGGATGCTCGATCATCAGCGCCGGATGCACGAACTGCTACGCCATGGAGATGGCGAAGCGGCTCGAGGCGATGCGCATGGAGAAATATGCCGGACTGACTCGGCAAAGCGGCAAGCGCACGATCTGGAGCGGTGTTGTCAGGGAAGATCCGGCATCGCTCGCCATCCCCCGTCGTTGGAAAAAATCGCGCAAGATATTCGTCAACTCAATGAGCGACCTGTTCCATGAACAGGTGAGCGACGCCTTCATCCTGGAGGTGTGGCGAGTCATGCGCGAGACTCCACAGCACAATTATCAGATCCTCACCAAACGCCCTGAGCGTATGGCATCCCTCGTCTCGACCCAGATCAAGGATGTCCTGCCCAATGTATGGTTGGGCACGAGTGTCGAAGATGCCGACGTTGTGAGCAGGATCGATTATCTTCGAACGGTGCCGGCTGCCATTCGCTTCCTGTCGTTCGAGCCGCTGATTGGTGCCGTAGGCGAAGTCGATCTATCCGACATCCATTGGGCTATCGTGGGCGGCGAGAGCGGCCGATCGGCTCGACCGATTCGGGAAGAATGGATCGACCAAATTCATCAGCAATGCACGGAATACGAAACTGCCTTTTTCTTCAAGCAGTGGGGAACGTGGGGCAAAGATAATAAGCGTCGGTCAAAGAAGGCCAACGGCAGAGAATATCGCGGGCAGACCTGGGATGAAATGCCGTCCGCCTTTGTGGGCGCCGTGTAGTCGCAAGGGGAACGGCGTTGATAGGGGGGCGAGATGGCGGAAAAGCCTTATGAGTGGGCTGATGGTGCGACGCTGGAGGATCATTCGCGGCGCAAGCACAAGATACTTCGGGAGTATTTCTCCGAATATCTGACTGTCCGCTGCCAACTTCCAAAACAAGAACGGTTCCGGTTGGCGATCGTCGATGGGTTTGCCGGGGGCGGCCGCTATCAGTGTGGCACCGCCGGGTCGCCTCTGATTTTCGTTGAGGAACTGAAGCGGGCGATCGAGACGGTCAATGTCCAACGCGCGGCGCAGGGCCTCGGACTTATCGAGATCGAATGCCTGCTGATCCTGAATGATCACAATCGAGACGCGATCGAGGCGCTGAAGGGGAATATCGCGCCTTTGCAGGCGGAGATCGTCGAGAATGTCCCCAAACTTCATCTGCGCATCGCGTATCTGACCGAAGCGTTCGAGGCCGTTTATCCGCAAATGAAGGCGCTGCTCGACCAGGGCCGTTACCGCAACGTTCTCTTCAACCTGGACCAGTGCGGCCACAGCCATGTTCAGCGCCAGACGCTGCTCGATATCATGCGATCCTATCACTCGGTCGAGATATTCTACACCTTCGCGATCGAGGCCCTGGTGTCTTTTCTGCAGAAGTCGGACCCGGTCCAGCTCGCAGCCCAGCTTCGCCCGTTCGACATTGATGCCACCAATCTGGGCACGCTCAATGGTGCGATGAGCAAAGGCAACTGGCTCGGTGCAGCCGAACGACTGGTTTTCGAAACCTTCCGGACCTGCGCGCCCTTCGTCAGCCCATTCTCGATCAACAATCCCGATGGATGGCGATATTGGCTGATCCACTTCGGCAATTTTTACCGAGCGCGTCAGGTCTATAACAACATCCTGCACGAGAACAGCAGTGCCCAGGCGCATTTCGGCCGCTCGGGTCTCAACATGCTGAGCTATGACCCGAGCCACGAAGATGGATCGCTATACCTCTTCGATCTCTCCGGCCGCGAGGCCGCGAAGACTCAGCTTCTGACCGACATTCCCAAGCTGATTTCTGGATCAGGCGACGTCATTGGCGTGGGCGATTTTTACGAGAGCATCTACAACACGACGCCGGCGCATACGGATGACGTGCATAGCGCGATCATCGAGAATCCCGATGTCGAGGTCATAACGCCCGCGGGAGGTGAGCGCCGCAAGGCCAACACGATCGCCATAGGGGACATGCTCAAGCTCAAACCGCAAACGAGCTTTTATCCGATGTTCCTCAGAGAGCCTCACAAATGAGGACGGCTCCATGACGAACATCATCGCCCGCACTGTCCGTCCAGTCCATTTCGAGGATTTTGGCGGGCAGGACTTCGAGCGTCTGGTCTTTGTTTACCATCTGCGCGCGGGTTGGAGCGATCTCGCATGGTATGGCCAGACTGGCAGTGATCTCGGACGCGACATTGTCGGGGTCGAACATTTCGAAGATTGGCAACCGCGCAACACCGTGATCCAATGCGTCAATCGCGCGAGCCTCACCGAAGCGAAGGCCACGCGCGACATGGAAAAGGCGTGCCGCGCGCCGGGCGGCGTGCCGGACGCCTTCAAATTTGTTTGTCGGGGCGCCGTTTCCAGCGACCAGCGTGATCGGGTAAAGGCCGCAGGCCGCAAGCTCGGCATCCACAACGTCGAAATCTGGTCAGGTGTGGAGTTCGAAGAAGCGCTCCGGCTGCGCGCCGAGTTCCTGCTTCAACGCTTCGTCGAAGGCGTTGTGTTCCCCGATGCCGCGAGCGAACTACGCCGGTTCGTTGATGATTTTCCTGACCTGTCTGACGAGGACACACTTCGGATCATGGCCGCGGTGTTCGAGCGGCCAGCCTTCCGAACGCCTTTCCAAGCCGAAAGCTCACTGCCCGCCTTTCAGCAGGCGATCGAAGACACGATCAGCGCGCTCAATACGGGAATTTGGCGAACACGGGACGGAACAGAAATCCGTCGACTGCCATCGCTGCACACCCTGCGAGACGCCGGAACGCGGGCCACATTGACGAAAGTCGTGCGCGAACTGGATGAGATCCGCCGAATCTTCAAACGCCATCTAGCGGATCAGACCATTCGGCACTGTTCCTGCGACGATCCCAACTGTCCCGTTTTCATGGTCGATCACGGTGCTGCCCGCGCTTTGGATGAGGCCCGGACCAAGGCATTGCAGACATTCCGGCGAGCCTGGCCGTCTTTCGACGTCTCGGTCGCGTGAAGAGTTGGAGCGATCAGGATCTCCTGCGGCTCGACGCTGAGTTCGCCCAGGCCGGCATTGCGATGCATGCCCGTCCAATGCATGCGGCGATGTCGATCCTTGGGAGCGGCTTCGTCATCGGAGTCCTCGGCAATCCCGATGTCGACTTGGTCATGGAGGATTATCGCCGGCTGTTTCCGCAGGTCGACGAGGCTTGGCCTGGGAAAGGCGTCGGCCTTGCAGCGTCCGTGGATGTCGTCCGCAAGGTGACAGTCGCCGTGATATTCGGGACTTGTTCTGTCTCGGTTCACCAGGGCTTGGGCTTTGGGTCGCACGAAGAATGGGTTCGCTGGTGCCGAGGTGACACGGCTATCGCGGCCTGTAGCGCATTCGCGTTCGCAGACCTCTACGATTTGACCTATGGCATCGACGGCGGGAAAGTTCGGCCCCCTTCCGAACTTTGGCGCATGGCGCTGTCGAACCTTGAGGACGTAGCCAACATCCTGGCGACCGGTTTTAGCGTCGATTCCGTCGTTCAGCCCATCTGCCTGACCGCCGAATTGTCGATGAAAGCCGCTCTCATCGATCTCGGTGCGGATCCTAAGGCGCTGGCGCGGCGTGACGTGGGACACAATCATGAAGAGCTGGCACGAAGATTGGCGACGCTCAGTCCCCATCGTGACGATCCCATCGTCGCTGCGGTTGCCGCTGCGCTCCCAGACTATGTGCAGAGCCGTTACGCGGCGGCGGGGCTGACGAGGCTTTCGGTCGTGAGGCTTGCGCTTGGCGTGCAATTCATGGCGGCATCGGCCTGTCGCAGAATTGGCGACCAGGATTTTGCGGCTGAACTGGAGCAGGACCAATGGCCAGGCCCACGCAGCCCCGATTTCTACACCTGACAAAAATCGCATGGCCAGTCCGTTGACCAACTGAATGGCCGGCCGTCCAACACTCAAAAGCGCCTCCAATCGCGTTTTTGTAGCGTCGGGCATGGGTGTCCTCGCAAAGGCATCTGGCGTCCTCGGACAGGCCCTGACGCATCATCGCCTTCCGGCCGATCTTAGCGACCGAGCCCGCACGGACTGATTCTGCGGCGGGCTGAGGCCCGCATGACACCGACCAAACTCCTCCTCGGACAAATCTTCGTCGTGTTCGCGATCGTGCTCGCGGGCGTCTGGTACGCCACGCAGTGGGCCGCAGCCGAACTCGCGTATCAGCCTGAACTCGGGCCGCCCTGGTTCGTGGCGTTCGGCCACCCGATCTACTTGCCCTGGGCGTTGTTCGGATGGTGGTTTTCGTTCGAAGCCTATGCACCGAGCCTGTTTGAGAAAGCGGGCGCGATTGCGGCAGCGAGCGGCCTCGTCGGATGCGGCGCTGCGATCTTCGGATCGCTGTGGCGTGCCCGCCAGCGCCATAATCTCACAACGTACGGCTCGGCACGCTGGGCCAATGGAAAGGACATCCGCGCAGCGGGCTTGCTCACCGAGGCAGGCGTATTTCTCGGCCGGACTGGTCCCCGCTATCTGCGCCATGACGGTCCAGAGCACATCATGGCCTTCGCGCCGACCCGGAGCGGCAAAGGTGTCGGACTGGTCGTTCCCACGCTGCTGGGCTGGTCCGGTTCGGCCGTCATTCACGATATCAAGGGCGAGAACTGGCAACTGACGGCCGGCTGGCGGCAGCGCTTCTCGCATTGCCTGCTGTTCAATCCGACCGACGCCCGTTCGGCGCGTTACAATCCCCTGCTCGAGGTTCGCCGCGGGACCGACGAGGTGCGCGACGTCCAGAACATTGCCGACATCCTGGTCGATCCGGAGGGTGCGCTCGAACGTCGCAACCATTGGGAAAAGACCAGTCACTCGCTGTTGGTCGGCGCCATCCTCCACATTCTCTATGCCGAGGAGGAGAAGACTCTAGCCCGCGTCGCGTCATTCCTGTCCGATCCTCAGCGCCCGTTTACCGCCACGCTGCGGCGAATGATGACGACCAACCATCTCGGCACTGCCGAGGCGCCGCTCGTGCATTCGGTTGTCGCATCGGCCGCGCGCGAGGTGCTCAACAAGTCCGAGAACGAGCGGTCCGGCGTCCTATCGACGGCTATGTCTTTCCTCGGTCTCTACCGCGACCCGACAGTGGCGACAGTCACGTCGCGCTGCGACTGGCGCATCGCAGACCTGGTCGAAGGCAAATCCCCGGTCTCGCTCTACTTGGTCGTGCCGCCGTCGGACATTAGCCGCACCAAGCCGCTTATCCGCCTCGTGCTCAACCAGATCGGCCGCCGGCTCACCGAGCATCTGCACGCCGAGAACGGCGCCAATGCTGCCGCTCGGCACAAGCTACTGATGATGCTCGACGAGTTCCCGGCGCTCGGCCGTCTGGATTTCTTCGAGACGAGCCTCGCCTTTCTCGCCGGCTACGGCGTCCGCGCCTTCCTGATCGCCCAGAGCCTCAACCAGATCGAGAAAGCCTATGGTGAACACAACGCCATTCTCGACAACTGCCATGTTCGGGTGGCGTTCGCGACCAACGACGAGCGGACCGCGAAGCGCATTTCCGATGCCCTCGGGACCGCGACCGAGCAGCGCGCAATGCGCAACTACGCCGGGCATCGTCTCGCGCCCTGGCTCGCGCACGTCATGGTCAGCCGGCAGGAGACAGCCCGCGCGCTGCTGACCCCCGGCGAAGTGATGCAGCTTCCGGCGACCGACGAGCTCGTGCTTGTGGCCGGCACGCCACCGATCCGTGCCACAAAGCTGCGCTATTACGAGGACGGCACCTTCAAGGCGCGCGTCCTGCCGCCGCCCATGCTCGCAGATGGCGACTATGCCGACCGGCCGGCATCACGCCCCGACGACTGGGCCGGGATCGTCCGCGGTACCGACGCGCGCCTCGCGGCCACGGGCGATGACGATGGCAACGACGCCGGCGGTGGGCTCGAACAGGCCCGTCATCCCGGCCAGGAGCCCGATCGCCCACTGACACCCGATCCTGCGACCGCCGATCTGCTCGGGCTCGGCACCGACGACGATGATGTCGCCGCCGACCAGCGCGTCATGGACCAGGCCCGCGCCTTGGGCACCCCCCGGACCGTCTACGCGATCGACGCCGCCGATCACCGGCCCGGCGACCTGCAGCTGGACCTGTGAACATGGTCGAGAAGATCCGCCACCAACTCTTTCTGCCGAAGCCGGTCAGCGACCGTCTCGAGGCGCTCGCGGCAAAACCCGGCGCATCCAAGTCGGCGATCCTCGCCGACGCCGTCACCGCCTGGCTCAACCGGCGCGGGGCGTCCGAACTCGAAGATCGGTTCGGTCTCCGACTCGATCGCATGACCGCGGCGATCGGCAGGCTCGAGCGTGACGGCCATATCCAGCTTGAAACGCTGGCTCTGTTCGTTCGCTACGAACTCGCGATCCAGGCGCCGCTCGCCGAGAACGATCAGGCCGGCCGCGCTATCGCCGCCAAGAGGTTCGAAGCTTTCGTCGCCCAGGTTGGACGGCAGATCGCAGCCGGTCGCCGCACGATTGGCGGCACGGAGTCCGGCCAATGATCGCCGGCGTCTCTGCGGATCGCCGCCGGGCGATGCTGCGCACGGCAATGGGGCCGACAATCGCCGCGGCGTTGGCCGACCCCCGCGTCATCGAGATCATGGTCAACCCGGACGGGGCGCTGCGGGTAGACATTCTCGGCGAAGGTCGCGTCGATACCGAGGTCAGGATCGCACCAGAGCAGGTCGAGCGGATAATCCGCCTCGTCGCCAGCCATGCGCGTGCCGAGGTCCATGACAGCGCGCCGATCGTCTCAGCGGAACTGCCGCCCCATCTCGAAGGCCGTGCCGGTGAACGCTTCGAAGGCGTGCTGCCGCCGGTATCGACCGCGCCCTGCTTCTCGATCCGCAAGCCGGCCGAGCGGCTCTACAGCCTCGACGACTATGTCGCGGACGGGATCATGGGCCAGGCGGCCGCTGATCGACTGAAGACCTGCGTCACCCAACGCTACAACATCCTGGTCGCCGGCGGGACGAGCTCGGGCAAGACGACCCTCGCCAATGCCTTGCTCGCCGAGATGGCGTGGGTCGACGAGCGGGTCATCCTTATCGAGGACACCCGCGAGCTGCAGAGCCCGGCCGCCGATACCGTCGCGCTGCGCACGCGGCCGGGCGTTATCACAATGGCCGACCTCGTCCGCTCGACACTCCGCCTGCGTCCCGACCGCATCATTGTCGGCGAGGTACGAGGTCCCGAGGCGCTGGACATGCTCAAGGCGTGGAACACCGGGCATCCCGGCGGCATTGCCACGGTCCACGCGAACAGTGCCCTCTCCGCGCTCTACCGGATCGAGGGCTTGGTCCAGGAGGCCGTCGTCACCGTGCCGCGCCGGCTGATCGCCGAGGCCATCGACATCATCGTCTTCATTTCCGGCCGCGGCCTCCAGCGCCGCATCGCCAGCATCGCGCGCGTCGCCGGGCTCGATCCCGACACCGGCACCTACGCGCTCACTGACCTTCTCAACCCCGCAAAACCTCAAGGAGAATGACCATGCAGCTTGCCCGAATTCCGTCGCGCGGATCTTGCCTTTTCGTCAGTGCCGTCATTGGCCTCAGCCTTGCCATCACCACCAGCGCGCAGGCCGCCGGTTCGGGCATGCCCTGGGAGCAACCGCTCCAGCAGGTGCTGGAATCGGTGCAGGGACCGGTCGCCAAGATCGTCGCCGTCATCGTCATCATCGTTACCGGTCTGACGCTGGCGTTCGGCGAGAGCAGCGGCGGCTTCCGCCGCCTGATCCAGATCGTGTTCGGCCTGTCGATCGCCTTCGCCGCATCGAGCTTCTTCCTCAGCTTCTTCAGCTTCGGCGGCGGGGCGCTGATTTCGTGATCGGCCCCAACACCTACAGCGGCCAGCACATCGAAGGCTTCGAGGCTCCCATCCACGGGAGCCTCGGATCGCCGATCCTGCTCGGCGGCGCGCCACGTGGGCTGGCGATCGTCAACGGCACGATCGCGGCCGCGGTCGGGCTCGGCCTCCAGCAGTGGCTGGCCGGTCTCGTGTTGTGGGCGGTCGGGCACAGCATCGCCGTGTTCGCCGCACGCCGCGACCCGGACTTCGCGCCGGTCCTCATCCGCCACCTCCGCCAGAAGGGCTATCTCGCGTGCTGAACCTCGCTGAATATCGCCGCCGGGCCGACCGCCTCGCGGATCATCTCCCCTGGGCGGCGCTGATCGCGCCGGGTGTCGTGCTCAACAAGGACGGGAGCTTTCAGCGCACCCTCCGGTTCCGCGGTCCCGATCTCGAATCCGCGACCGAAGCCGAGCTGATCTCAGCCTGTGCGCGGGCCAACAATGTGCTCAAGCGGTTCGGTACCGGCTGGGCATTGTTCTTCGAGGCGGAACGGCGCGAGGCATCCGCCTATCCCGACAGCACCTTCCCGGATGCCGCATCCTGGCTCGTCGATCAGGAACGGCGCGCCAGCTTCCGGGCAGAAGGCGAGCATTTCGAGAGCCGCTATCATCTCACCCTGACCTGGCTGCCGACGCCGGACAATGCCGAGGCGGCAGGCCGATCGCTGGTCGAGCGGCCCGATGCGGACAAGGGCCGCGACTGGCATAGTACGCTCGCCAGCTTCATCGCCGAGAGCGACCGCGCACTCGATCTCTTTGCCAGCTTCATGCCCGAGGTTCGCGCGCTCGACGATGGCGAGACACTGACCTTCCTGCACGCCGCGATCTCGACTCGTCCGCACCGGGTCGCGGTTCCCGACACGCCGATCTATCTCGACGCTTTGCTCGTCGACACGCCATTGACCGGCGGGCTTGAGCCGCGACTTGGCGATACGCATGTCCGGACACTGACCGTGCTCGGCTTCCCGAGCATGAGCCGGCCGGGCATCCTCGACGCGCTCAACCATCAGGATTTCGCCTATCGCTGGGTCACGCGCTTCATCGCGCTCGACAAGAGCGATGCGACCAAGGCGCTGACCAGGCTGCGCCGCCAGTGGTTCAACAAGCGCAAGTCGATCACCGCGCTGCTGCGCGAGATCATGTACAACCAGCCCTCGCAGCTGCTCGATACCGACGCCGACAACAAGGTGGTCGACGCCGATCTCGCGCTCCAGGTCCTCGGTGGCGACCATGTCGCATTCGGCTATCTGACCACGACGATAACGGTGACCGACACCGATCGCGGCCGGGTCGAGGACAAGGTCCGGCAGGTCGAGCGGATCGTGGGCGGGCTCGGGTTCACGACGATCCGCGAGGGCGTCAACGCAGTCGAGGCATGGCTGTCGTCGTTGCCCGGCCAGACCTACGCCAATGTGCGGCAGCCGCTCGTCCATACGCTCAACCTCGCCCACCTGATGCCGCTGTCGTCCGTCTGGGCGGGACCGACCCACAACGCGCATCTGGGCGGACCACCGCTGCTCCATGCCAGTACGGCGGGGTCGACGCCGTTCCGGCTGTCGATGCATGTCGGCGATGTCGGGCACATGCTGGTGGTTGGACCGACCGGCGCCGGCAAGTCGGTGCTGCTCGCACTGATCGCGCTCCAATTCCGGCGGTACGCCGATGCCCAAGTCTACATCTTCGACAAGGGCTTCTCCGCCCGTGCCGCGGTGCTGGCGATGGGCGGCGCGCATCATGCCCTGGGCCTCGGAGCAGATGCCGGCGAGACGCTGGCGTTCCAGCCGCTGCGCCGGATCGACGATGCGACTGAGCGGAGCTGGGCCGTCGAATGGATCGCGGCTCTCCTGACCCACGAGAAGGTGACCGTCACGCCTGAGGTCAAGGACGCGGTCTGGTCCGCGCTCGGCAGCCTAGCGTCTGCGCCGGCCGAAGAGCGCACGCTGACCGGCCTGACCTTGCTGCTCCAGTCCAATGCGCTGCGCACCGCGCTCGGCGCTTACACGCTCGACGGTCCCTATGGCCGGCTGCTCGACGCGGCCGAACAGCATCTCGCCTTCGCCGATGTCCAGTGCTTCGAGACCGAGGCGCTGATGGGCCAGGCGGGCGTGGTCGCGCCCGTGCTGACCTATCTCTTCCATCGGCTGGAGGAACGGTTCGACGGCCGGCCGACGCTGCTGATCCTCGACGAGGCCTGGATCTTCCTCGACCATCCGCTGTTCGCCGCACGCATCCGCGAATGGCTGAAGGTGCTGCGCAAGAAGAATGTCGCGGTGCTGTTCGCGACGCAGAGCCTTGCCGACATCGCGTCTAGCAGCATCGCGCCGGCCATCATCGAGAGCTGCCCGCAGCGCATCCTGCTGCCAAACGACCGCGCGATCGAGCCGCAGAGCCGCGAGGCCTATGAGCGGTTCGGACTCAACGACCGCCAGATCGAGCTGGTCAGTCGCGCGACCCCCAAGCGGCAATATTATCTGCAATCGGCACGCGGCAACCGGCTGTTCGAGCTTGGCCTTGGACCGATCGCGCTGGCGCTCTGCGGCGCCTCCGACCCCGTCACGCAAGCGCGCATCGACACTTTGATCGCCGAGGGCGGCCAGGCGGAATTCGCCGCCCGCTTCCTGGCCGGCACCGGCCTCGACTGGGCCGCCGAGCTTCTCGCCAATTTCCCCACCCCAAGCCCCATCCCTTAGGCACAGGAGTAATGTGATGCGTTTCCTCACCCGCAAATATCTGATCGCGAGCGCCCTCAGCGTCGGCACCGTTGGCTCGCTCTTCATGGGCTTGGTCACGACCAGCACGCCCGCCCACGCGCAGCTGACAGTGTTCGATCCGGGCAACTACAGCCAGAACATTCTGACCGCTGCCCGAACGCTCCAGCAGATCAACAATCAGATCCAGTCGCTTCAGAACGAAGCGAACATGCTGATCAATCAGGCCAAGAACCTGACCAGGATCGACTTCCCCGAGCTGCAGGCGCTCACTCAGACGCTCCAGCAGGTCGACCGGCTGATGGGCCAGGCGCAGGGCATCCAGTTCCAAGTGTCCGGCCTCGATCAGCGGTTCCGCCAGCTCTTCCCGCAGAGTTTCGGGCAGGCCCTCAGCACCAACCAACAGGTCATTGCCGCACGCACGCGGCTGGACACCAGCATGTCCGCCTACCAGCACACGATGACGGTGCAGGCGCAGATCGCCGAGAACGTCGCCGCCGATACCCAGACCTTGTCCGCGATCATCGCCAAGAGCCAGGGTGCCGAAGGGTCGCTGCAAGCGCAGCAGGCCACCAACCAGCTGCTCGCGCTGACCGCCAAGCAGCAGTTCCAGATCCAGAACATGATGGCCGCGCAATACCGCGCCGAGGCGATCGAGCGGGCGCGCCAGGGCCAGGCCGAGATCGATGCGCGCGCG
Source organism: Edaphosphingomonas fennica (assembly GCF_003034225.1). Classification (GTDB taxonomy): domain Bacteria; phylum Pseudomonadota; class Alphaproteobacteria; order Sphingomonadales; family Sphingomonadaceae; genus Sphingomonas_E; species Sphingomonas_E fennica. Next base: position 30,474 of record NZ_PHHF01000006.1, on the reverse strand, counting down.
GCGGCCAAACGATTCCTCGGCTCCGGCACGGCCTACACGCCCCAGTAGCGCCGCCGGTCAGGGGCGACGGCGGCCATGAAGACGCGCCCCACGCGTCTTCATCCCGTCATCGTCCGCCGCGGGGCGGGGCTTCGCTCCCCCGGTCCCGCCTCGCGGCATCTGTTCATCTTTTCAGGACACCGCCAACGTGAACGACCTCAACGTCATCGACCGCTTCATGCAGGCCTTCATCCGCTACATCGACAGCGGATTCGGGCTCCTCGGCGGCGACGTCCACTTCCTGACCGTGACGCTGATCGGGATCGACATCACGCTGGCGGGCCTGTTCTGGGCGATGGGCGGTGACGACAATGTCATCGGCCGCTTCATCAAGAAAATCCTCTATATCGGCGCGTTTGCGTTCATCCTGAACAGCTTCTCGACGCTCGCCGACATCATCTTCCGCTCATTCACTGCCGCGGGCCTCACGGCGGGTGGCGGCGGAATGAATGCCGACGACCTGCTCAAGCCAGGCCGGCTTGCGGGCGTCGGCTTCTCGGCCGCGTGGCCGCTTCTTCAACAGATATCCGACCTCACCGGCCCGATCGCCTTCTTCACGAACTTTGCGACGATCGCGGTGCTGTTCCTCGCCTGGGCGCTGACGATCATCACCTTCTTCGTTTTAGCGGTGCAGGTCTTCGTAACGATCATCGAGTTCAAGCTGACCTCGCTGGCCGGCTTCATCCTCGTGCCGTTCGCACTTTGGAACCGTACCAGCTTTCTCGCCGAGCGCGTGCTCGGCAACGTCGTCAGCTCGGGCATCAAGGTGATGGTGCTTGCCGTCATCATCGGCATCAGCTCGAACTTCTTCACCGAGTTCGCGACGGCCGGTCAAGGCGAACCGGACCTGGCGGCTGCCGCGAGCCTGCTTCTCGCTTCGCTGACATTGTTCGGCCTCGGCATCTTCGGACCCGGCATCGCGTCGGGGCTCGTCGCCGGCGCACCCCAGCTCGGCGCTGGCGCAGCGCTCGGCACGACGGTCGGTGCGGCCGGCATAACGATGCTCGCCGGTGGTGCTGCCGTCGGCGGCGCGCGCATGCTCGGCGGTGCCGCGCTCGGCGCGGTCCGCGCCGGCACGTCGATGGGATCGGCGGCGTCGACTGCCTATACGCTCGGCAAGGAAACCGCCGCGGCGCCCACGATGTCAGCTGGACTTGGCGGTGTTGCGCGCGCCGCCGGCAACGCGGCGCGCGATCGCGCATCTTCTGCGCTCGGATTGGGCGAGGCCGCGTCCCAAGGCCGCGCGGCGGCATGGAATGCGCTCAATCGCACGGGCAGCAATGACGCCGCGCAATCCACCAGCCATGACGACGCGCCGGGATGGGCACGAGCCATGCGCAACCAGCAATCCGCCCGCCACCACCGCCAGATCGCGCTGCACACCCTCCAGCAGGGCGACCGCGGCGGCGCCTCCGCCACACCCGATATCAAGGAAAGGGATGACCGATGATCTTCAAGCGCGCCGTCCAGCGCTATGGACGAACCCCCCAGCCGGAGACGCCCTACCAGCGTGCCGGCCAGCTCTGGGACGACCGGATCGGCTCGGCTCGCGTGCAGGCACGCAACTGGCGGCTGATGGCGTTCGGCTGCCTCGCGCTGACCACTGGCCTGTCGGGCGGTCTCGTCTGGCAATCGATCCAGAGCCGGGTGACGCCCTATGTCGTCGAGGTCGATCGGCTCGGCGAGGCCCGGGCCGTCACCGAAGCCGAAGCCGGCTACCATCCGACCGATCCGCAGATCGCGTGGCACCTCTCACGCTTCATCGCCAATGTCCGCGGTCGCTCGCTTGATCCGGTGCTGGTGCGACAGGACTGGCTCGAGGCCTACGATTTCACCACGAAGCGCGGCAGCCAGTTTCTCGGCGATTATGCACGCGGGGCCGATCCCTTCGCCAATATTGGCGAGCGCACGGTGTCGGTGCAGGTCACCAGCGTCGTGCGGGCATCCGACCGCTCGTTCCAGGTCAAGTGGACCGAGACCGCCTATGAGCGCGGCAACGAGACCGGCACGTCGCGCTGGACCGCGATCCTGACGGTCGTGCTCAAGACACCGAGCGACGCCGACACGCTCCGCCGAAATCCGCTCGGCGTCTATGTCGATGCGGTCGACTGGAGCCGCGAGCTCGATCCGCTGGCCCCGCCGAAACCGTCTCCGGCGCCTACGCCCGCGCAGGCAGCGCCGGCCACGGTGCCGCTCGGCTCGCCCCTCGATCCCACCCTTGCTGCCCCGGCGCAGCCCAATTCGGAGCCCCGTCAATGAAATTCGTCCTCGCCGCATCGGCGCTCGCCCTCAGCATCGCGCCCGCGTCGGCGCAGAATGCCGCGTTGCCGCCAACGACCCCGAAGCCCACGCCGATTGCGACGGCGGCGCCCGTCACGACGCAGCCTGTCAAGCCGCCCGTCCGCCGCGCCCGCGTCCGCAAGCCGGTCAGCCCCGGTGTCGCGCGCGTCGCAGCCGCCAATCGTGCGGCGACACAGGAACCGCAGGCGCAGGCATTCGTGAACGCGTTGCAGGTCTACCCTTTCAGCGATGGGACGATCTATCAGGTCTACACCGCGCCCGGCGCGGTGACCGATCTTGCCTTGCAGCCCGGCGAGAACCTCATTGCCGTCGCGGCCGGCGATACGGTGCGCTGGGTCATCGGCGACACAACCAGCGGCGCTGGCACGGACAAGCGGACGCACATTCTGGTGAAGCCGTTCGCCACCGGGCTCGCCACCAACCTCATCATCACCACCGATCGCCGGAGCTATCACCTCCAACTCACGGCGACCTCGCGCACCGCGATGGCCGCGTTGTCCTGGACCTACCCGGCGGACCAGCTGATCGCGCTGCGTCGCGCCGCCGACCAGGCCGCGGCAGCCGCGCCGGTCGCGGATGGCCTCTCGATCGACAGTCTGCATTTCAACTACAGGCTGAGTGGCGACAGTCCGGCGTGGCGTCCGCTCCGCGCATTTGACGACGGCCGGCAGACATTTGTGGAGTTTGCCGCGAGCATCGCGGTCGGCGAGGCGCCGCCGCTCTTCGTCATCGGCCCGACCGGCGATGCCGAGTTGGTCAACTACCGGGTGCGCGGACGGTTCTACGTCGTCGATCGCATCTTCGATGCGGCAGAGCTGCGGCTCGGCACGAAGAAGCAGCAGATCGTCCGGATCGATCGCGTTGCCGAGGGCGACGCGTCGCGCAAGGGCAAGCGGTCATGAGCAAGGCTGTCATCTCGCCCGCGCCGAAGCTCGATCCCGAGACGCTGGCGATCCGTGCCAAGCCGGCGCGCGCGATCCGGTTTCGCCGCGGCGTCATTATCGCCATCGCGGCCTTTGGATCGGTCAGCCTGATCGCGGTCGCCTGGATCGCCCTGAAACCGCGCGTTTTTAGCGCGGTTGCAGATCGGCAGGAATTGTCCGAACCGAGCAATCGGCCGGCGACCGATGCGTTGAACGGCCTGCCCTCGACCTATGGCGACGCCCCGAAGCTCGGCCCGCCTTTGCCGGGCGATCTGGGCCGGCCGATTCTCGAAAGCCAGCGCCGCATGGCAACGGAAACCGGGATCGGCGCTGATGCGTCAGCTCAGATGGCTGCGCAGGAACGCGAACGTCAGTTGGCCGAGCTCAAGGCAGCACGAGAGTCGGGCATCCTGGTTCAAGGTCGGACGGCTGCGTCGATGCCGACGGCTCCAGATGCCGCGACCGCGCCGGCACCGGCAGCGGCCGACGTGGCCAAGCCAGCGCTCGATCCGGATCGCGATCCGAATGCGCAGGGCCGAAAGGCGCAGTTCGTCGGCGCGCTCGACAAGTCGGGCGACGTCAACCCGCACGCGCTTATCGCGGCGCCGTCACCGTATCTGCTGTCGGCGGGAAGCGTGATTTCCGCGAGCCTGATCACCGGGCTGCGCTCGGACCTGCCCGGCCTCGTCACGGCGCAGGTGACGGCCCAAGTGTTCGACAGCCCCACCGGGCGAATCCTGCTCATACCGCAGGGCGCGCGGCTGATCGGCAGCTATGACAGCGTCGTCGCTTTCGGCCAGAAGCGCGCGCTGATCGTGTGGCAGCGGATCATGCTGCCCGACGGCAGCTCGCTCCGGATCGACAACGTACCGGCTACCGATGCGTCGGGTTATGCGGGGCTGCAGGACAAGGTCGATTTCCACACCTGGGCACTGCTCAAGGGTGTCACGCTCGCGACCTTGCTCGGCGTCGGTTCGGAACTGACGGTGACCGGCGAAAGCGATCTGGTCCAGGCGATCCGCGAGTCTACGCAGCAGAATGTGTCACGCGCCGGCGATCAGCTCACGTCGCGCAATCTCAACATCCAGCCGACGATCACGATCCGGCCCGGCGCGACGGTCCGCTTGGTCGTCCACAAGGATCTCATTCTCGCGCCTTGGCGCGGTTAGGAGCAGGTCATGCCCGAACTTAAACTGGCAAGACTGCCGGACAGGACCCCAATCAAGCTGGCGATCACAGTCACTCCCGATCTGCACCTGATGCTGCAGCAATATGCGGCACTTTATGCGGAAACATACGGGCGTGAGGAATCTGTCACCGAACTCGTGCCTGCCATGCTGGCGGCGTTCCTCGAGAGCGATCGCAATTTCGTTCGCAGCCGCCCCACCGGAAAATGAGCGAGACAGAAATCCCGGATCGATTCGTTAAGCTCGATGAGGTCAAGCGCCGCGTCGGGCTTGGCAAGACTATGATCTATCGTCTGATCCAGGAAGGAAAGTTTCCACCACCGTACAAGCTCTCACCCTTCGCGGCGCGATGGAGCGACCGGGAGATCGTCGCCTGGATCGACGATGTGAAGGATGGTTTCGAAGGTAAGCGCCGCAAAATTTGATGGCCGTCCCTTCCGGCGCGTTGCCATGCTATAGTCGGGCATGGGCAATGAAGAAGCATTGTGTGAAGCATTAATCGAACTCCTCGAAGAAGAATTCGAGGCGAAGCGCGTAGATGTCACATATCCGGAACGGGATGGTTCCGGGCCGCCCGTCGAGATCAGATTGAGGATCGGTGATCGACAGGTCGCGATCGAGCATACGCTCATCGAGCCCTTTCCCAAGGCGATCCAGACCGGAAAGGAGTTCGTCGAACTCACCGCAGAGATCGAGAAACAGCTTCAGGGGAATATGCCCAAGCCCGGGACATACACGCTTGTTTTCCCGGTTCACCCGACCGATGGCCGCCATCGACGTGAACATGACGGACTGCGGGAGCGCATAACCGCCTGGATCGTGCAAGCGGGCTCCGAGCTTCACGCGGAGTGCCCGATGCGAAAGGACAGGGACCGTTGTCCCCACGGTTATAGGGGTACGCGCACCGGAGAGGTCGATGGCATTCCCCTATCACTCTCACTACGTGTGCACTGGCAAGACTCGGGCCGCCATGATGGAGCGCTGTTTCTATCGCGCGCCGTTGGGGAGAACATCGAGGATCTGCGACTGGTCCGGATGCGCACGGCTCTGAGCAAGAAGCTCCCTAAGCTCAATGAATGCGCGGCCGATGGAGATACCACGTTCCTCATCTTGGAATGGCACGACATCGCGCTCAGCAATCAGGTGGTCATCGCCGAGGCCTTGCAGGCTGCGCTGGCCGATCGTGTAGATTGGCCTGACTATGTGTTTCTAGCCGACACGTCTTCCGATCAGTGGCACTTCTTTCAGCCCTTGATCGATGGTGAGTTCTCGATCGATATGGAATATATTGAGATCGGTCGATAGCAACTGGACGACGTCTCTCGCTGAACTCCGCACGCGATCGCGACTACCCGATCTTACCTCAATCCAGGCGATAGGGCCCTTGACTGCTATCGCCAGCCCAACTTCCTGACGAGAAGGAAGGCGACCCGTCCTCCATTCCGAAGTCAAGCCACAGCGCATCGATGATAGGGCGTAACGCCATCCCATTAACGGCCGCGACGGAGGGAATGGGCAAAGTCGAGATGTGGTGGTCGGGCGGCCCAAGTAAGCGACAGCTGATTCGACCGCAGAGAATCTCGACATCGTCCATCTGATGGAGCGAGGCAGAGACGAGCGCTCGCCCCGAGAATCCAAGGGCCTGGGCCAGTCCAGCAAGACGAGTAGCAGCATCGACGATGCGCGCTTCTAGCTGATGGCCATTCACGACGATGGTGGGATCATCGTCGATGCGTTCGCCGATCGTCACCGCCAGCTCGAACAGGCCCGGACGCAGAATACGGGTGTACCAACGAGATTCGGGATTTGGGCGTTCGGCCATCGGACGCGGAGTCTCGAAACTCGCGAACATTCGCGCGCTAATGGTATCCTTTCGTCGCTCGGACGCGAATCCGCCGGGCGCGAAGCTGGGACGGAGAGACTTGACCTGGGCGAGGTCGAAGGCGTGATCATCGCGTAAGTCGAAGGGAACGAGGCGTACCCTCAGGAAGGGCCGCGAGACGATAGTGGGCATATGCAGCGCCGCATGCGCATCGAGATGAGTGAGATTTTCGTATGCACGCGCTGTAGCTTCCGTGTCGGCTGCTGAGGGGTTAGCGCGCGCGGCAAGGATACCCTTGATGATCTCGCCGAGATGGTCGGCCAGCCGATTTGCGAACGCTTCACGTGCTGCACGGCGCGGCCCATCCTTGATACCGGGGGCTGCGGTATATTCCGTGGGTCGGCGTATAGTCGCAAGGTCGAACGGCAAGTCCTTGAACGATCCGAACGCAGCGTTGAAGACGAAGAGAATGCGGTCGTCTTGGAGGGCATGGCGGGCATAGCCATATTCGATCATGACGTTGGGATTAGGCATGAGCTTGCCCGGTTCCCTCCCCAAGGGATCGGCGCGGCCAACGAAGCTCATGTCGGCGACGAAAATGTCGCAAGTGCGAAGCTTTCCTAGGATCGTTCGGGTAACCTCTGGCTGCCCGGGGACACCTTGGGTGTCCCTATCGATGTTGAGATCGATATCGTATTGAGATTCGAGCCGCGCTTTCGCCATCTCTAGAGCGATCTGAATGAAATCGCTGCAGAGGTTCCGTTCGCGATCGGACTGCCAAGAATAGAACAGATGAATTGAATCCATCCTCGGCCTTTAGCATCTCGCCCCCCACATCCGGAACGGCCATAGTGTCGCATCGGGGTTGAATGCGTATCGTGGGTTCGATAGAGTGGGCGCCCGTCGAACTGAACCTGCAAAGGTCTGATTTCGGACGGAAAAGTCGGTATGGTACTTTTCATGGTACGCGGCGAAAATGGTCGATGCAGGGTGGCGATAAATCAATCGCTTAGCGCCTGAGTTCGAATCCCTCTCCGCCGAACCTATATGGATCGCGTTCTTCCCGCTTCGCTTGGCCTCATACATGATCTGATCGACCGCGTTCATCAGGGTCGGCGCGTCCCGCTCGACATGAGGCGGTATCACGAGCGCGCCCATGCTGCATGTTACCGGCCGTTCGCTCGCCGCAAGCACGGCAGAAACGCGCTCATGCAGTATTCGCGCAAAGCTCTCGCCCGCGTCCGCAGGATGAACGCGCAGCAGGAGCGCAAATTCATCGCCGCCGATCCGGCCAAAAACATCCTGACGCCGCACCATCTGGGCAGCGCCGCGCGCGAAGGTTCTCAGCACCCTGTCGCCGGCCGCATGGCCGTAGCGATTGTTCACCGCCTTGAAGTCGTCGAGATCGAGGATGGCGAGCAGCAGCGTCTCGCGGCTCTGCCGCGCGGCGTGCAAGGCCCCGGTAAGCCGCAGGTGAAAGTTCTCGTTGTCGAGAGCGCCGGTCATACGATCGACATGCGCCAGGTGCTGCTGGCGATCGAACGCACGGCGGAAGCTCATGATCGCGCCTGCGACGAACAGATAGGTGCCGATACGGACCGTGACACGCACCGCGAGCGCCGTCGCTGACGATGCGGGGACGCCGATATGCGGCATCACGGCGGTGAACGCGCAGATCAGCGCGACGAAATAACCTGCCCTTTCACCCAGAGCCCAGCACGCGGCGCAGATGATCGGAATGTAGAGCGGTGCGAGCCCAGCGTCCGGGAACCGGCTGTCAGCGAAGGACAGCGCGGCGGTCGCGCTGACGACGAAGAGCCAGGCCCGCTCGCGTGGCATCGCCTCCAAGGCTTCTGCTAGTCGACCTACCGGCAAATGGCTGTTCACGCACTGACCCTACTCGATCCTCGAAGTTCCGACTCGATAGTGGAATGGGATAACGCCCAGCCGGCGGCACGTCCCCATTAGAGACGTGCCGGCCCCGGAACCGGGTGTTGGAAACCTGAGAGTTAGTTCAGGCGCGGACGCCTTTGGGCCGGGTGGCCTTGGACATACGCGTCCGCCACCCGGTCAAGAAGCTTGACCGGCTCTAACTCTACGAAGGTTTCCACGCCTCCACCCATGTCTCCATGGGCGCGGCTAGGGTAAGCCCAACAGGTTAAGAAAAGCAAGAAAAGGCCGGGAGCGCCGACCCAAAAACGATCCGTATCGGAGTCTGTTTCGCAGGAGGTTCATTTGGCACCCTCCCGAGACAGATAAAAACTAGCCCAGAAGGCCGTGCGCACCCGCCATGGCGCCAAACACCGTAACGAGGGCGATGCCAAGCAGGATCCGGTGCATTCGCTCCATTCGGTCGAAATCGCCCGCAGGGTCGTTCGATAGCTCCATCCGGCGATGCAGAAAAAGAGGTTCGATCAGATACAGCATCGCCGCGAAGATCGCCCAAAGCCCGACCATCGCGTGCATCCACCAGTAATGGAGATCGAGAAAGCGCGACCACAGGTCGGCGCGATGGATCATCCAGAGTCCGGACAGCCCGGCCAGAGCCACCCATAGCCGGGCCTGCCAGGCAAAGCCGCTCTCGAAACGGTGGAACGCGGCGAGGCGCTGGTCCGGCGGGTTTCCCCGCCGGATCGCCGGCATCAGGACCGTTGTCACGAAGGCGACGCCACCGATCCAGGGAACGATGGCGATAACGTGCAGGACACGCGCCAGGGTAAAGTCGTCCATCGTGCCACCTCGTCAGGGCCTTCAGGCAGCGAGCAATTCGTCCGCCGGCCCGAAGAATTCATAATGGATACGGTCGTTCGCGACACCGCTAAGCGACAGGGCAGCGACAAGCGCGCGCAGGAACGGGCGCGGGCCGCACAGGAAGAAGTCGGCCTCGCCGACCGGCGTATTGGCCGTCAGCCAGTCGGCATCGATCAGGCCTGCCACGTCATAGTCGCGCCCCTGCGTGTCCTCGGCGCGCGGCGTCTGATAGAAGATCGTGGTCCGCCCATTGTGGTGCTGCGCGGTGAGCGCGCGGACATGCGCGCCCATGGCATGGGTCGTTCCGTCGAGCGTCCCATGCGCGAAGTGAACGGGAAGTTCGGGGTGCTCCCGCGTGATCGTCTCCAGCATCGACACCATCGGAGTGAGGCCGACGCCCCCCGAAAGGAGGACTACGGGCCGCTCGGGCCGGGCCGCGAGGAAGAATTCGCCGGCCGGCGGCGCGACCTTCAGGATGGCGCCCGGCTTGACGTCGCCATGCAGCCAGCCCGAGGCCAGCCCCAGCGGCTCACGCTTCACCGAGATGCGATAGGTGGTGCCATTGGGCGCATCCGAGATCGAATAGTTGCGCTTCACCGGAGGATGTCCGGGAATTTCGAACCAGAACGTCAGATACTGTCCCGGCTTGTGACGAATGACCGGGCCGCCGTCGACCGGGCGCAGCGTGAAGGAGCTGATGATGCTGCTTTCGCGCTCCACCGCCTCCACCTTGAATTCGCGCCAGCCCGTCCAGCCGCCGTCAGCGTCCGCGAGGTCGCGATAGATATGGCCCTCGCGCGCGATGAGAATGTTCGCAAGGAACCAGTAGGCCTCGCCCCAGGCAGCAAGGATCTCATCGGTCGCGGCGTCACCCAGCACCGCCTTGATGGCACCGAGGAGCGCTTCGGCGACGTGCGGATAATGCTCGGGCAGGATCTGAAGCCCGACGTGCTTCTGGGCGATGCGCTCGACGGCCGGCGCGAGCGCGCCCAGATTGTCGATGTTGCTCGCATAGGCGAGGATCGCCCCGGTGAGGGCGCGAGGCTGGGAACCGCTGTCGCCATGGTGCGACTGGTTGAACAGGTCACGGATCTGCTCATTCCGGAACATCCGCGAATACATCTCATGGACGATGTCGAGCCCGTGGGCTTCGAGGGCAGGGACGGTGGCTTTGACGAGCGCAATGGTCTCGTCGCTAAGGGTCTGCGACATCAATATCTCCAGGCTGTGTTGAAAGTTGGTCCGCGAACCGGCTCAGGGGTCGGGCGGCTCTGTGTAGAAATCGACCTGCATTTTCACCTGCCCCAGAGGGGTCACGAAATGCGTCTGCTCGGGGTTCACGACACCCGGGTTGCCGGGGCTCAGGACCTTCTCGGCGTGCGGCTCGCAATAGGTGAGATTGAGTTCCCCCTCGATCACGCGGATCAGGCCCCAGACGCCGGGCTTCGTGCGATGCTCGCCGCGAAGCGCGGCCGGGATCGTGCTTTCATCAAAGACGGGCGTGGAGCGATAGGGTTCGGCCATGTCGCGCGCCTCACGCCGCTGCCCGCGGCTTCGCGGGATCGAGTTTGAAAAACAAAGCGAGCTGCAAGCTTTCGGCAATCCTTGCCGCTTTGGCCTGCAAGGCTGCCGCCGCTTCGGGCGACATCAGTTCGGTGGTCGTCTCGTTCCAGAGGTCGAGCCACCGGTCGAACAGCTCGGGAGTGATGCGGCCGACATGCTTCATATGGGCAGGAACGGGCTGGCCCTTGTAGCGCCCACTGGTCAGCATCACGGAGGACCAGAACGCGGTCAGCTTTTCGAGGTGCTCGGGCCAGTTCGCGATCGCGTCGTTGAAAATCGGGCCGAGCTCGGCATCCTCTCGAACCCGCGCATAAAAACGGTCCACGAGCCGTTGCAGCCCAGCTTCATCGATCCCGGATTCTTGGCCCACGACTCAGGCTCCAATCATGCATTACAAATGCATCTATAGGGCGGGCCCGAAATATGCAAGCAAAATACATCTTAAACTGTCCCGCGCTCAGCCCTTCTGAAAAGCGACTGTGGGATCAGGGCCGAAAAGCCACGGATGGGTCAACAGCAAGCCAGCATAGGCGGCGATCGTTGCCACGATCGCGACGGACAGGAGTCCCCTCGGCCAGGCCCAGCGCCTGGATACTCCCGCGAACGGCAGAGTGGGGCCAATAGCAGCCAGTTCCTCCCACCGTGGTCCCAGCTCACGCCGTTTGCGCCGGTCGATCACCGGCATCGCGACGAGCGCGAATAGAGCAAATCCGCCGAACATGATGACTGAAACGAGATCGCCGTTGGGAACCACATGGCTGAGCCCCCAGAGCGCAAAGGCCCAAAGAAGCGGATGGCGGGTGATGCCGACGATACCGGCCCGAGCAGGATCGAAGCTTGCGCCCCGGAAACCGACCGAAAGCGGGTTTGGCGACAGCAGCCCGCCGACGGCCAGGAAAAGAGCTGGCGGCATGACAAGGATCGGCACCCAATATTGACCAAGGGTTTGCGGCCATAAGGGGATGTAGGGCGCGTGCCGCGCTGCGACGATCAGCCACACGAGAAGGGCGGTCGACACCGCTCCGTAGATTGCCAAATAGAGCTTCTCGCCGAGCAGCCTCACGAGGCGCGCGCGCAGCGCCGGGCGTGCCGGGATGCTATGACTGGCCAGAAACAGGAGCAAGATAGCGACGAAATCGGCCATCTGCGCAAAATGCCCCGCTCGCGCCGGGTCCGGCATCCGTAAAGACCCTAATTCTCCGGTGACGGCCCCGCGCTAGACCAGAGGCATGACCTGGAAAACGATCCGCCTCGAGCTCGCCCGAACCCCTGACTTTCCCGAAGGGTCCACCTCACGGCAATACATCCTGTCCTTGCCTGTCGATGACGCCGGCCGGATCGATGCCGCGGCGATCGAGGCAGAGCCTGCCCGCGCCACCGTCCGACGCATCTGGGATGGCGAGCCGGATCGCCACGGCTATGTCATCCGGACCGAGCGGGGATGGGCCTTGTCCTACGCCGTCGGTGAGGATGATGACGAGCCGATCTTCCATCTCGAGACCCATCGGATCCGGAAGGACGAATATCTGACGCTCACCGAGAATGACGGCGAAGTTCAACCATTCCGCATCGCCGAGTGCGACGACGCGCAATCCTGAGGAAGCGAAGCCATGTTGAAGGATCAGACCGAGCACGACGACATCGTCATCCTCTCCATTTCGGGCAAGCTTGAGAAGGGTGATGTCGATCAGGCGATGCGTCGCCTCGACACCGCGTTCAAAGGCGGCGGCAAGGTTCACCTGTTCGTCGAGGTTCTGGGCTTCACGGGCATGCCGAAGGAGGCCTGGTGGAGCGATCTCAGCCAAGGCTTCCACTATCTGACACGCCTCAAGCAATTCGGCCGTATAGCGATCGTGAGCGATCAAAGCTGGGTGCGCGTCGCCTCCCGCATCGAAAGCGCGCTCCTGCCGTTTGTCAGTTATGAGGTCTATACGCCCGACCAGCGCGAACATGCGCTTGCCTGGGTCAAGGGCGATGCAGCCACGGCGCGGCCCGAGACGCTGCGCGTCATCTCCAACGGGGATGACGACATCGTTGCCTTCGAGGTCGATGGGCGCGTGACCCGCGACGGCATCGACGCGCTTTACGCGCATCTCTCGCCGCTCGCGCGGCCGGGCGCGAAGCTGAAACTCCTCAATCATGTGAAACATTTCGCGGGCTTTGACCCGGCGATCCTCGCCGACCCCCAATATCTCCAGCTCAAATTGACCCTGCTTCGCCATGTTGCCCGCTATGCGGTCGTGGGAGGTCCTTCCTGGCTGGACGGCGTGGCGAAGGTCGCCGATCCTCTCCTTCATATGGAGATCCGCCATTTCCCTGAGAGCGATCTCGAGGCCGCCCGGACCTGGTTGCTCACCTAGGGAAGCCGTTCGTCCCATCAACGCACCGAAGGGAGAGGGGCCCCGTGGTCCCCCCCACTGCCCGATTTGGGTGGGGCTGGCTGGATCAGGTGCCGACGATCACAAAGCCTTCGGTCGTCTTATCGCGCCACTAAGCGGCCCAGCTTAGCCGCTCGATCTCGTTGATAAGCTGCTGAACGTCGACTGGCTTCGCCACGAAGGCGCTGCGCGACGGCAGATCGGCGGCCGTCAGCCTTGCGACACCAGAGGACACTATAAGGATCGTCGGCGGCCAGCGGTTGCGGATGACGTGCGCCAGCTTAACGCCGTCCATCGAACCTGGCATCTGGACGTCCGTTACGACAATCTCGATCGCCGCATGACTCTCCAGAGCTGCAACGGCCGTGTCGGCGCTGTCGGCCTCGAAAACGACAAAGCCCTCGTCCTCGAAAAATGCCGCAAGGCTCATTCGGATCAGCGGTTCATCGTCGACGACCAAGATGGTTCGTCCGACGTCTCCCAGTTCGTGTCTGCTCACCCCGCTCCCGCCCTGCTTTGCTCACTTCGGCGCGCCGGGAGCGCCGGAGATTATAGTGTAACCGCCTATAACCAGAGAAAAGCGCGTTTGGTTCCCGTCGCCGGAGAACAAACCCGCCAATTCGTGCGCGCCGGCGTTCAGGGCGCGATCGCGGTTGCCATCATGGGGCTAATCGGTTGTAAGAAGTCCCGCGCTCACCGGGGAGATTGTGCTCGGGCGCTCGCCGCGCATGGAAGGATCACAGGCCTGCGGCCATCAGTAGAAGGTTGGCAGTCGGAAGCAACCATAGAAGAGGCGGCAATGCTCCAGAAGAATTCGGAAAATGAGCCTGATAGCAATCCGTTGCGAATTCTGGTTGTCGATGACGAAGCGCTTCTTCTCTATCATCTGGCAGACATGATCGAAGATCTTGGGCATGTCCCGGTCTGTGCCTCATCCGGCCCCGACGCGCTGACCTTCCTGGCCGATGATTCGCACTTCGATCTCGTCATCACCGACCAATCCATGCCGGACATGAAAGGCACTGAACTGGCGGCCGCGGTGCGACAGCGAAGCCCCCAACTGCCGATTGTCCTCGCCTCCGGCTATGGAGAATATGCCAGCGACGGCGACCTTGCCCTGCACTGCCTGGCGAAGCCGTTCACCTTCGCGGATCTCGAACGGGTCATCGCTGAGATCGCCCTGTCTCCCAATAGCTAGATCGCGGCCGAGGAAGAACGACGATGGGGGATGCCTTACGAACCGTGGAACAAACGACCGGCGACCGGAGTGATGACAGGCGCAGGAGTCGTTCGACTTTCTTGCTCCTGGCCATCGGCGCGGTGACGCTGGCGCTGCTGCTGATGGGGGCTTTCTACCTCAGCGAGCAACAACGACGAAGCGAGGAGTGGGTCAGGCACACCCTCAGCGTCGAAAACCGCATCACACAGCTATGGTCATCCATCCAGTCCGCGGAAACCCAGCAGCGCGCCTACCTCATCACTCGCAAGAGCGGATATCTCGACAATTTTCGAACCTCCCTCCAGGCGATTGCGACCCAACAATCCGAGCTGGCGGAAATCACGTCCGATAATCCCATTCAGCGCCGCGCGATGGCGAAGCTCAAGCCGCAGCTCGCCGGTCGCATCGACGCCCTCAATCTCGGCCTCACCAAGCTCAATGCCGCAGGATTTGCCGCGGCGGCCGAGCATACGGCGAGTGGCACCGGCACGGCGTATATGGAAGGGGCCAAGGCGGCCCTGGGCGAGATGAGCGCAGAGGAGAACCGGCTGCTCTCCGAAAGGCAGCGAAGCGCGGCGCGGCAGCGAAGCGGGTTGCAGATCGCCCTGGGCGTAGGTTTTGTCGGACTGATCGCGCTCATGGCCTATGCCCTCCGGGACGCCAGCGCACGCTACCAGGCGCTGGAGCAGAGCCGGGATCATCTCGACAATGCTTACGGGGTCTTGCGCGACGAAGTCACTCATCGCGAACAAATCGAGGCCCAGCTTCGCCAGCTTCACAAGATGGAGGCGATCGGCCAGCTTACCGGCGGCATCGCGCACGACTTCAACAACATGTTGTCAGTCATCATGGGCAGCATCGAACTCGCGATGCGACGCCTGACCAGCAAACCGGACAAGGCCGCAGACGCGCTCAGGACTGCCCAGGAAGGCGCGAAGCGCGCGGCTTCACTGACGGCGCGGCTGCTTGCCTTCGCGCGCCAGACACCGCTCGAGCCCAGCGTCGTCGATCCCAACAAGCTCGTCATCAACATGTCGGAATTGCTGCGCCGCACGATCGGCGAGCCGGTCGCGATCGAGACAGTGCTGACAGGCGGCGTCTGGCACACCGAGATCGACGCGCATCAGCTCGAGAACGCGATCCTCAACCTGTGCGTCAACGCGCGCGATGCAATGCCCGATGGTGGCAAGCTGACGATCGAGACGTCGAACGCCTTCCTCGACGAGAATTACGCGGCCGCGCACACCGAGGTGACCGCCGGCCAATATGTGCTGGTCTCGATCACCGACAACGGATCGGGAATGCCGCCCGAGGTCATCGAAAAGGCATTTGATCCCTTCTTCACGACCAAGGGTGTCGGCAAGGGCACCGGGCTTGGCCTCAGCCAGGTATTCGGTTTCGTGAAGCAGTCGGGCGGCCACATCAAGATCTACTCCGAGATCGGCCAGGGCACATCGGTCAAGCTATACCTGCGCCGCAGCTTCGCGCGCCCTGAAAGTCAGGAGACCTCGGCGTTCGATGCGGAATCGTATCAGGCTCCGTTCGACGCGCTGATCCTGCTGGTCGAAGATGACGATCAGGTCCGCAACCTGACCCACGAAATCCTGCTCGAGCTCGGCTACCGCGTCGCCATAGCCGTCAACGGCGGCGAAGCTCTGGAAAAGCTCGCAAGTCTCGATCGGGTCGATGTTCTGCTCACCGACATCGTCATGCCGGGCATGAGCGGGCGCGAACTGGCCGACAAGGCGCAGGCGGACCATGGCGCGATCAGGGTGCTTTACATGACCGGCTATACCCGCAACGCCATCGTTCATAACGGCGTCGTCGATGCCGGGGTGAACTTCATCCAGAAGCCATTCGGACCAGACCAGCTTGGGCGCCGTCTGGTCGAGGTCCTACGCAAAGACCCCTAGCAACCGCATCATCGCGCCCCGCCGGTCGCCTCGCCTCTATCTGCTTGCGCTGCTTGCCGGAGAAGACACTCTCCGCTAGTTTGCGAATTAGTCGCAATAAGGAGGCGGAGCGCGATCGTGCTGCATATATCCATGCCACCCACTCACGCCGTGCCCGCGGGCGCCAGCCTCGTGGTCGCAGCGATCCGTTCGTGGCACGAGGCGCGTCGGCGGGCGCTCCCGGTTCAGCAATATCTTTACCGGACGCTTGCGCCGCATGACTGCGGAATGCTCGCCCCCGTGCTCGACAGCCTCATCCGGTTCTTCGAGACGACGATCCGCCGGCCGCTCGCGGTCGGCTCGGCCGATGCGCTCACGAGCGACGAGCAGGCGCTCGTCGACATCCTGCAATGCGCGGACGACAGGAAGCCTTCTGCTCCCACCGAGGGCTTGCCCTTCCTGTGGGCGGTCTGGTCGGCGCGGATCATGATCCGCAAGGTCCTAGCCGACGCCTTTCGCATCCGCGGAGGAGCCGAGGTCGTTTTTGTCTGAGGCGCGGTTGGCGGTTACCCTGCCATCCGGTTGAGGGCGGCGATCGTATGCATCGCGATCATCCGCTCTTCATCGGTCGGAATGACGAGCACTGCGACCTGGCTTTCGGGCGCACTGATTCGGAAATCATTGGCTTCGTTCGCGCGATCGTCGAGCCGCACACCAAGCCATTCGAGCCGCTTGCAGATCCCGTTTCGAACGCCGGCATGATTCTCCCCGATGCCGGCCGTGAACACGAGCGCGTCGACCCCTTGAAGGGAGGCCGTCATCGCTCCGAACTCGCGCGCCGCCTTCCATACGAACAACTCGATCGCTTCAGCGGCCGCCTGGCTCTCGTTGGCCGAGAGGGTGCGCATGTCGCTCGAGATACCCGAGACCCCCAATAGTCCCGATCTTCGGTAGAGCAGGTCCTCGACCTCCGACACGCTCAGGCCAAGTTCGGACTGGAGGTAGAGCACCACGCCCGGATCGAGCGACCCGCATCGTGTCCCCATCATAAGGCCGTCAAGGGCAGTGAAACCCATCGTCGTGTCGATGCTCTGTCCGTTCGCCATCGCACAAAGGCTGGCGCCGTTCCCGAGGTGGGCCGCGATGACGCGTCCAGCCGCGAGGTCCGGAGCGATGCGACCAAGCTCCGCTGCGATATATTCGTAGGACAGCCCGTGGAATCCATAGCGGCGCACGCCGCGATCGTGGAATTCGCGCGGCAGCGCCATCCGCGATGCAACCTCCGGCTTGCCGTGGTGGAATGCCGTGTCGAAGCAGGCGACCTGCGGCAGATGGGGCCTCAGACTGCGCACCGCGCGGATCGCAGCGAGATTGTGAGGCTGGTGAAGCGGCGCAAGCGGGCACAGCGTCTCGAGTTCGGCAAGCAGCGCATCGTCCACCAGCGCCGGCGCAGCAAACTGCGTTCCGCCGTGGACGACACGGTGCCCGATAGCCACAACCTCGCGGTCTCCGAGATGGTCGATCGCCCAGGCGAACAGGTCTTTCAGCAGATCGGCATGGGTGAGATCCGCGCCCCCTGGCCATGTCCGCTCGACCAGCACGCTACCGGCGGCCGATTGTGCGCGCAGCGACGGCTCGATCCCGATCTTCTCGATCTTGCCGCTCGCCGCGAGCAGCGGAACAGAAGGATCGTCGAGCGTGAACAGCGCGAACTTGATGCTCGACGAGCCCGCGTTGAGACTGACGACCGCCTTCATGATGCTGGTACCGGAAGACCAGGGGCCGCCTTTGGCGCCGCGCGGGCGAGAAGGGCGGCGATCGCGCAGGAGGCGAGCCGCGTTCGGAGGCTGTCCGCTCGGCTGGTCAGGATGATCGGAACGCGGGCGCCGAGCACGACCCCTGCAGCATCCGCGCCGCCAAGGAAGGTCAACTGCTTGGCGAGCATGTTCCCGGCCTCGAGGTTGGGAACCACAAGGATCTCGGCTTTGCCCGCCACTGGCGAAACGATCCCTTTCTCCTGTGCCGCCGCCTCGCTGATAGCATTGTCCAGCGCCAGTGGTCCGTCGAGGATACCGCCAAGAATTTGCCCGCGGTCGGCCATCTTGCAAAGGGCGGCCGCCTCCAGCGTCGAGGGAAGGATCGGGTTGACCGTCTCGACCGCGGAAAGAATGGCGACCTTAGGCTCGGCGATCCCCAGAACGTGGGCCAGATCGATCGCGTTCCGGATGATGTCGGCCTTTTCCTCAAGCGAGGGGGTGATGTTGATCGCCGCGTCTGTGATGATCAGCGGTGCGGGATGTCCCGGCACGTCCATGACATAGGCATGGCTGATGCGCCGCTCGGTGCGCAACCCGGTGTCCCTCGCCACGATCGCGCCCATCAGCTCGTCCGTGTGGAGCGAGCCTTTCATCAGCAGCCTGGCCTCGCCGGCTCGCACGAGCGCGACTGCCCTGGCCGCGGCGGCATGGCTGTGCTCGGCATCGACAAGGCGGAATGCCGAGATGTCCTGGCCGGCCTCCCTCGCCGCCGCCTGGATCTTCTTCGCAGGCCCCACCAGGATCGGTTCGATCAATCCCTCGCGGGCCGCATCGACAGCGGCGATGATCGCTTGCGCCGTGCAGGGATGGACGACTGCCGTGGCGGGCGGATCGGCACCCTGCGTTCGTTCGATCAGGAGCCTATAGGCGTCGTGGTGCGAGACACGGACGTCGGGAAGCGCGACCCGTTGCCGGCTGATCTTTTCGCAGGGCGCCCGCACCTCCGCCTGGCCGGTGATCACCTCGGCGCCATCCTGGTTCAGGCAGCGGCAGTCGAGGACGACCGTGCAGTCCTCCGCGCGCTTTTCCACGACGCGAACATGAGCGGTGATGGTGTCTCCGAGATCCACCGGTTTCAGAAAGTGGAGCGACTGGCTGACATAGATCGAGCCGGGGCCGGGCAGTTGCGTGCCAAGGACAGCCGATATCAACCCTCCGCCCCACATCCCATGGGCAATCACGTGGTGGAACAGGTTCGTCGCCGCGTCGCCAGGGTCGAGCTGGGCAGGGTTCACGTCCCCCGAGACGAGAGCAAAAAGCTCGGTATCTTCCACGGACAGGGTGCGCGTCGCGCTCGCCTCGTCGCCCACCGCGATCTCGTCGAAGGTGCGGTTCTCGATCAGCTCCCCACCGGTCATGAATTACGCTCCAACAGATTTGATCGCGCGTGACGGACTGCATCACCTTCGCCGCCCGCTTCTGACACCGTCTCTTGAATGGGGCATTACGGGAAACCCCCATCCCTTCGTCGCTGGCTACGTAATGTTCCCAGCACCTTCGGGGGCCTGTCGGCGTTATGATCGCAACCGGAGATCCGCCATGCCCGAGCCCCAGCCCCTGCAACACTATCCCTTGCATGTGGTCGTCGTCTGTCATCCCGAGCCCGACAGTTTCAATCTGGCGGTGGCACACCGATACTGCGAAACCGTCGAGGGCTACCGCCACCGCACCGAACTGCGCGACCTGTACCGTCTGGGCTTCAATCCCGTCCTCTCGGCCGGCGAGCTGTCGCCGGGAGAGAGCAGTTCGCCGCCCGCCGATGTCGCGACCGAGCTCGATTTTATAGACCGGGCCGACGTTATCGTTCTGGTTTACCCGATCTGGCTGGGAGCACCGCCGGCGATGCTGAAGGGCTATATCGATCGAGTCTTTGCGGCGAGCACCCGTTACGGCGGCTTCCGGCAGCGCGAAGATGCGCCGGGGCGAGAGCGCGGCCACCTGGTCAGCTTCTCATCCTCGGGATCAGCCAAGCAGTGGCTCGACGAGCAGGGGGCCTGGCTCTCGCTCAAAAACCTGTTCGACACTTATCTGCGGAACGCCCTGCTCTTCAAATCGACCGAACACATCCATTTCGGATCAATCGTGGAAGGGCTTCGGCCGCGCTTCGTGGGCGAGCATCTGGTCGAGGTCGAAGAGGCCGCGCGCCGGATCGCAAGCCTGGTCCATCCGCGCGGAATCGCGGAAAACTGACGAACGGATGGAGCATGCCATGACGGAGGCGATTGCGATGGAAGACACGACACGGTTGAAGACCCGTTCGGGACTCGAACTCGAGATCAGGCCGGTGCGACGAGACGATGGCCCTCTCTTGCGCGAGTTCTTCGCCGGGGTCGCCACCGATGATCTTCGTTTTCGCTTCCTCTCGGGCGTGAACAGCGTCTCGGATGATCAGATCGCGCAAATGGTCGATGTCGACCACAAGCAGACCGAGGATTTTCTGGCCCTTGCCGACGGCAGTCTGGTCGCGACCGGGCTCGTTGCCAGCGATAGCGGCCGTAACCGTGCGGAAGTCGCGATCGTCGTGCGCGCCGATCACAAGAAGCGCGGCATCGGCTGGACCCTTCTCGACCACATAGCCGATTATGCCCGCTCGATCGGGATCAAGACGCTGGAATCGGTCGAGGACCGTCACAATCAGGCTGCGATCGACGTCGAACGCGATTCCGGCTTCACCGTCAAACCCTACGGCGACGATCCCACCCTTGTCGTCGTCTCCAAGCAACTGGGCTGATGGCAGTCGAATCTCGTCTCCAGCCCATGTTCGCGATGCAACTCGACGCGGTGGGCGGTCCGCTCCATCCCGTCGCTCGATCCTTGCCGGTCCCGCAAGCTGGCGAGCTGCTCATCGAAGTCGCGGCCTGCGGCGTTTGCCGCACCGACCTCCACATCCTTGACGGCGAGGTCACGGCGAAGCTGCCGATCGTACCAGGCCATGAGATCGTTGGGCGTGTCGCAGCGATAGGCGAGGGCGTTTCCGACTTTCGAACGGGCGAGCGCGTCGGGGTGCCCTGGCTGGGGAACAGTTGCGGCGCTTGCGCCTATTGCCGCACCGGCCACGAGAACCTCTGCGATACGCCCGGCTTCACCGGTTGCACGCGCGACGGCGGTTACGCGACTCATGCCATTGCCGACGCCCACTTTTGCTTCAAGATCCCGGACCTGTTTTCGGATGTCGAGGCCGCACCGCTGCTTTGCGCAGGCCTGATCGGCTGGCGGTCGCTTCGTGCGGCGGGCGACGGAGCGCGCCTCGGTCTGTATGGTTTCGGGGCGGCCGCCCACATCATTGCCCAGATCGCTCTCTGGCAGGGCCGCGACGTCTATGCCTTTACCCGGCCTGGCGATCTCGAAGGGCAAAGCTTCGCCCGCTCGCTGGGTTGCTGCTGGGCGGGGTCATCCGACGAGCTTCCCCCTGACGAACTCGATGCGGCGATCATTTTCGCCCCCGTGGGCGCACTCGTGCCGATTGCGCTCAGAGCGGTTCACAAGGGCGGGAGGGTGATATGCGCGGGGATCCACATGAGCGATATCCCCGCCTTCCCCTATCCTGACCTCTGGGGAGAACGAACGATCGCTTCGGTCGCGAACCTGACCCGAGAGGACGGGATCAGCTTTTTCGACGTCGCGCAGAAGGCCGCGGTCCGGTCGGTCACAACCAGATTTCCGATGACCGATGCCAATATTGCCCTGGGGGAGCTGCGGGAGGGCACGCTTGTGGGAGCCGCCGTGCTGGTGCCCGATCAAGCCGTTTGGAACGGGGCGCTGGCCTGATGGACTTTCCGCGGCGGATCAGTGCGCGATCAGGACCGGCAGGGTGTGCTCGCCCCGGATGATTTCGCTCGTAACCCCGCCCACCAGGGCTTCGCGCAATCGAGAATGCCCAAAACCTCCGACGACCACCAGGTCGGCGCTCTCGGCGACCGCACGGCCCAGCAATGTCGCAGCTGTCGACAGATGACCGCGCCGGGCGATGCTGCTGACCGCCGCGTGGCCCCGGCGCGTGAGGCGTGCGCACATGTCGTCGGCCTCGCTCCGCAGCGACAGCGGCGAGTTCATCGGCAAAACCGAGATCAGATCGAAGCGCGCGTGCGCATCGGTCCATTCGAGCGCACGATCGAGCGCGATCGACGCCTCGGTTCCGCCATCCCAGCCGACAACCACCCTGGCCGGCCGATGCGCCGGCCCTTGGCCAGTCAAAAGAACAAGGGGTTTGCCGGCATGCAGCAGGAGCTTTTCGATCAGCATCAACCGCAGGTCCCGGTCGAACGCCGTGACCGGCCCGAGCAGAATGAGATCGAAGCACCGCGCTGCCCGGACAATCGCGTCGAGCAATGCATCGACAGGATCGATGAATATCCGAACCTCGCAGCCACTGGCGTGCGCCAAGGACCAGGTCTGCTGCTCTTTCTTTTCGAGCAGCTCGTTGAACTGCTGCTTCGAGAGGTGAGGCGGAAAGGTCCTGTCCCCTGGGACGGGAACCGCCGCGACGAGCCCTACCGTCACGTCCGCGCCGAACGGTCCAGCAAAGGCGAGGGCCGCCGCCGCCGATCCCTCGGAAGCCTCTGATGGATCCACCAGAGCAAGGATAGCGCGCTTCGTCATCTGCTCACCTTTGCCATCGAACGTCAAAAGTCCGGCACAACAGTTGGCCGGGAGCATCACATGTCCTGAGGCGCCTCAGGGGCCAATCGGGGACTATACGTAAGCCAGCGGAGACCTTGGTAAAGTTACGGAGTGCTGGCGTCCTGGATTGGCGTCATCCTTGCGCCATGACCAACAATTCCCTCATCAAAGACGTCCTCGCCATCGTCGATGGCGACGACGCATCCTTGCCCGCCGTCGATCAGGCCGTTGCCTTCGCCGCCTTGCACGATGCCTGCCTGACGATCATCGTCGCCAGCGAGAATGTTTCTCTCGCGGCCGCGGCCGAACCATATGGCTATGCGCTCGCGCTGAGCGTCGCCGAAGAGCTGGGCGCCCAGCATCTCGCCGCCGTGCGAACGCGCGTCAAGGATTCGCCGGTCGATGTCGACGTCCATGGACTTCTCGATGACCCCGCGGTCCTGCCGAGGGCGGCCAGAGGTGAAAGCCGGTCCGCGGACATCGTGCTCATTCCTGGCGCGGAGCGCTGGCGTGACGACGCACTGCGGCGGCACATCAGCGAGACCGTTCTGTTCACGGGTACTCCCATTCTCATCATGCCGGCCGACTGGACGCCCCGCGCCTTCACCCACCTGGCGCTGGGATGGAATGCCTCGCTGGAATCATTCCGGGCGACGCGCACTCTGCTGACCCTGGCCGAGCCCGGAGCGAGCACCGACATTCTCGTCGTCGACCAGATCGAAAACTATCAGGCTGGCCAGGCCGTGCCCGGCAGCTACATCGCGCGCCACCTCGCCCGGCACGGCCTTCGGGTCGAGGTCCATGCGATCCCCTCCTGCAAGCGTGGCGCGGCCTACACCATGCAAAGGTTCGTCGCGCAGCATGGTGCCGATGCCCTTGTCGTCGGCGGCTATGGACGCTCGCGTGCCCTCGAATTCATCCTGGGCGGCGTGACGCGCGAACTGATCGGCTACCAACAGGTCCCGGTCGTCCTCGTTCATTGATCCTCAGATGACGCGCCAACGCGCGAGGAGATCCCGCATGAAAGCTCTCGTCTATCACGGCCCCGGCCAGAAAAGCCTCGACGACTGTCCCAAGCCTGCGATCCAGGCGGTCACGGACGCCATCGTGCGGATCACCCGCACGACGATCTGCGGCACGGATCTCCACATCCTGAAGGGCGATGTCCCCACATGCGCGCCCGGCCGCATCCTCGGCCATGAAGGGGTGGGGATCGTGGAGGAGGTCGGTTCGGCCGTCAGCCGCTACAAACCGGGAGACCATGTCCTCATCTCCTGCATCACGTCCTGCGCGCGCTGCGACTATTGCCGCCGCGGCATGTATTCCCATTGCCGCGACGGCGGCTGGATCCTCGGCAATGTGATCGACGGCACCCAGGCGGAATTTGTCCGTATTCCGCACGCGGATAACAGCCTTCATCCGATCCCCGCCGGTGCCGACGAGGAAGCCCTCGTGATGCTGAGCGATATCCTTCCCACCGGCTACGAATGCGGGGTTCTGAACGGCAAGATCAGCCCTGGCAGCAGCGTCGCGATCGTGGGCGCGGGGCCCATCGGGCTCGCGGCGCTACTTACCGCGCAGTTCTACGCTCCGGCATCGATCGTCATGATCGATCTCGGCGACAATCGTCTGGGCGTCGCGCAGCAGTTCGGTGCCACCCACGTTCTGAACAGTGGCCGCGAAGACGTTGCGCAGAAGATACGCGAGCTCACGGACGGCCAGGGCGTCGACACGGCAATCGAGGCAGTCGGCGTGCCGGCGACATTCGAACTTTGCGAGAAGCTCGTGGCGCCCGGCGGCGTCATCGCAAATGTCGGCGTGCACGGCACGAAGGTCGATCTCCACCTTGAAGACCTATGGTCCCGGAACGTGACGATCACCACCCGCCTCGTCGATACCGTGACCACGCCCATGCTTCTCAAGACAGTACAGTCCGGTCGCCTTCAGCCCGCCAAGCTGATTACCCACCGCTTCGGCCTCGGCGAGATCCTCCAAGCCTACGAGACGTTTGGCCATGCGGCCGACAGCCATGCTCTCAAGGTGGTCATCGAAGCGTGAATGTCCCGGTAACGGCCAGCGGCGGCGCAGTTCCGAAGGGTCTCGACGTCGCGGTTGACGGAGAACCGTCTCTGGCCAGGGCGCGCAAGCTCGGCCTCCATACGCATCACGAGCTCGTGGCTCTCATGAGCACCGACAGTCCGGTCTGCCGTGCCGAAGGGCTCGCCGCCCATACCCAGATCTTCGTGCAGAATGGAGGACGCCCGATCGCGGCGACGCTCTTCCAGGTCGAGGGCGACATGCTGGGGCCGGATGAGATCGGCCTCTCGGAATCCGCATGGGCCGCGCTCGGCGCGGAGGAGGGCAAGCTCGTCAGGGTCAGTCATGCGCCGCCACTCGAATCGATCGCCTGCGTGCGGCAACGTATCTACGGCCACAGGCTTGGCCAGCGCGCCATCGCCCAGATCGTCCAGGATGTCGTTGCGGGCCGATATTCCGATGTCCATCTCGCCGCGTTCCTGACCGCGGGCGCCGCGCTCCCATTGAACGAGGACGAGACCTATTTCCTCACAAAGGCGATGGTCGATGCGGGCGAGCGCCTGAGTTGGCCCGAAGGCATAGTCGTCGACAAGCATTGCGTCGGCGGCCTGCCGGGCAACCGGACGACTCCGATCATCGTCGCCATCGTCGCGGCCCGCGGCCTCACCATGCCGAAGACATCCTCGCGCGCGATCACGTCGCCGGCAGGGACCGCCGACACGATGGAAACGCTCGCGCCCGTCGACCTCGACGTGGCCCAGATGCGTGAGGTGGTCGCGACCGAGGGAGGGTGCATTGCCTGGGGCGGGGCCGTCCGGCTCAGCCCGGCCGACGATATCTTCATCGGCGTGGAGCGTGCGCTCGACATCGACACCGAGGGACAGCTCGTCGCTTCGGTGCTGTCGAAGAAGATAGCGGCAGGCGCGACCCATGTCGTCATCGATATCCCCGTCGGACCAACGGCCAAGGTCCGAAGCGCTGCAGCGGCCGACCAGCTGGCGGGGCGGCTCTCGGCGATCGCAGCCCGATTTGGCGTCCAGATCGAGTGTATCCGGACCGACGGCAACCAGCCGGTCGGCCGGGCGGTGGGTCCAGCTCTCGAAGCCCTGGACGTCTTGGCGGTGCTGAAAGGCGAACCCGACGCGCCGCCTGACCTGCGCGATCGCGCCTGCCTTCTCGCCGGCGCGATTCTCGAACTGGGCGGAGCGGCGGCGGCCGGCGGCGGTCTTGCGCTTGCCGAAACCACGCTCACGAGCGGAGCCGCGTGGACGAAGTTCGAGCGGATCAGGGCCGCGCAAGGCGGTGCCCGTATTCCTCCGGCAGCTGCGCTGGTCGAGGAGATTACCGCCCGCCATAGCGGGCGTGTCACCCATATCGACAACCGCCGGATCGCGCGTCTCGCAAAGCTCGCGGGCGCCCCCGATACGCCCGCAGCCGGCCTCAGGCTCGCAGTCAGGCTTGGCGACGATATTGCGGCCGGCCAGCCGCTCCTTTCCCTCTACGCGGACTCCCAGGGCGAAATGGCCTATGCCCTGGCCTACGCTGCCGCGAACCCCGATATGATCGCGATCGCCGGCTGATGCCGATGCTGTTCGCCATGCCGGGCAATGAAGCCCTTGCCGCCGCCATTGCGGACCGCCGCGGCTGGCCTGTAGGCGTTCTCGAGGTTCGGCGGTTTCCCGACGAGGAAAGCTACCTTCGGCTTCACTCGGACGTCGCGGGCCAGGACGTCGCCATCGTCTGTACGCTCGCGCGGCCGGATGCACAGTTTCTCTCGCTCCTCTTCGCGTGCCGCCTCCTGCGGGAAAGCGGGGCCCGATCGATCCGGCTCGTCGCTCCCTATCTCGCCTATATGCGCCAGGACCGCCGGTTCCACGACGGTGAAGCCCTGACGTCGAAGCAGTTCGCCGAGTTGCTATCGCAGGAATGCGACGGGCTGATCACCGTCGATCCGCACCTCCACCGCTACCGGAGCCTCTCCGAGGTCTACACGATCGACGCGGTCGCTCTCAGCGCCTCCGGTCTTCTCGCCGAATGGATCGGCGCCAATATCGCGCGGCCGTTGATCATCGGGCCCGACAGCGAAAGCGAGCAATGGGCCGGCGCGATCGCCTCCGCCTGCGGCGCGCCGCATGTCGTCTTTTCCAAGTCGCGAATGGGCGATCGCGACGTGCGCGTCGAGGCGACGGATCTTTCCGCCTGGCGTGGGCGCGTGCCGGTGCTCGTCGACGATGTGATCTCCTCGGGAGAGACGCTCGCCGACGCCGCGCGCCGCATCATCGCTCAAGATTTCCCGCCGCCCGTCTGCGTCGCGGTCCACGGCATCTTCGCTCCAGGCGCCGAGAAAGCGCTCAGCGCACTAGGTTGCCGCGCGGTGACGACGAACGCCGTCATGCACCCGAGCAACGCCATCGAGCTCGCGCCGCTTCTGTGCGATGCGCTGGCGCACGAAACCGGCGCTCCGGCCGCGAAACGAATTACGTAATACACCCAAATGAACCGCCGCCCGCCTTCCGATAGCTGTGGTGTAAACCAGCATGGAGGTCAGCATGGCGATCAAGGATCTGCTCGCAGTCGTCGACACAGGCGACAAGGATGAGCAATTCATCAAGGATGCACTAAGCTTTGCCGAGTTTCACGAGGCCCGGCTCACCTTTCTGGTGCTCTCCGTCATCCCCTCGGGCGACTATGCGGTCATGTGGGGCGCGCCCTATGTCATCCTGCAGGACTTCGTCGAGGCGGTCGAGACGAAGGAGAAGCGTCTCGTAGAGCGCACCCGGCTCTCGAACATCGAGGTTCGGACCATCTCAGACCAGCCGGGCGTCATGCTGACGAAGGCGGCCGTCCAGGCCCGCTACGCCGACATGGTCCTGTTCGGCCCCGCCGATACCTACGAATATCCCCCGGTCCGGCGCGACACGATCGAAAGTATTCTCTTCGCGTCGGGACGGCCCGTACTCGTGCTCCCGAATGGCTATCAGCCGCGCACTTTCGATCATATCGCTCTGGGCTGGAATGCGTCGCGCGAGGCGACCCATGCCCTGCGGGATGCGACAGGCATCGCCGCATCGGGCGCCAAGGTCGAGGTGCTCGTGCTCGACGGCCGCCCGTCGACGAAGGGACACGGTTCCGACCCGGGCGCGGACATCGCGCGTCATCTTTCGCGGCATGGCTTCGCGACGAACGTCGTCACCCTGAACGCCCTCGAAAAGACCGATGCCGAGACGCTGGTCCAGGGTGCTCGCCAGCATAGCGCAAACCTCTTGGTGCTCGGCGCCTATGGTCATTCGCGTCTGCGGGAGATGGTCCTGGGCGGCGTTACCCGCGAGCTCATCGCCGGAGCGCCGCTCCCGCTGCTTTTCTCGCACTGATCACTCGCAGGCGGGCCCGGCAGGGTCGGCTCGCCAAAACCGGAGAGGAGACATCCCGATGTCCGACGAAATTCTGAACAAGGGCACATGCCCCGTCACCCACCTGACCACGGCCTTCGGTGCCCCGGTCCCCGACAACCAGAACTCGCTCACCGCAGGGCCGCGCGGCCCGCTCCTCGCTCAGGATGTCTGGCTCAACGAGAAGCTGGCGAATTTCGTGCGCGAGGTGATTCCCGAACGCCGGATGCACGCGAAGGGCTCCGGCGCGTTCGGTACCTTCACGGTGACCCACGACATCAGCCGCTACACGCGCGCGAAGATCTTTTCCGAAGTGGGCAAGAAGACCGAAATGTTCGCGCGATTTACGACGGTCGCCGGCGAACGCGGCGCGGCCGACGCCGAGCGCGACATTCGTGGCTTCGCTCTCAAATTCTACACCGAGGAAGGCAACTGGGACATGGTCGGCAACAACACGCCGGTCTTCTTCCTGCGCGACCCGCGCAAGTTTCCCGATCTCAACAAGGCGGTGAAGCGCGATCCGCGCACCAATATGCGCAGCGCCACGAACAACTGGGATTTCTGGTCGCTGCTCCCTGAGGCCTTCCACCAGGTGACGATCGTGATGTCGGACCGCGGCATTCCGAAGAGCTATCGCCACATGCACGGCTTCGGAAGCCACACCTACAGCTTCTACAACGAGGCGGGCGAACGCTTCTGGGTCAAGTTCCACTTCCGCACGCAGCAGGGCATCGCCAATCTCTCGGATAAGGAATCCGCGGCCCTGGTCGGCGGCGACCGGGAAAGCCATCAGCGCGATCTCTACGACGCGATCGAACGCGGCGAATTTCCGAAATGGACCATGTTCATTCAGGTCATGCCGGAGGCGGATGCCGAAACCTACCGTTTCCACCCCTTCGATCTCACCAAGGTCTGGTACAAAGCCGACTATCCGCTGATCGAGGTCGGCGAGTTCGAACTGAACCGCAACCCCGACAATTTCTTCCAGGACGTCGAGCAGTCGGCCTTCGCGCCGTCGAACGTCGTGCCCGGCATCGGCTTTTCGCCCGACAAGATGCTTCAGGCGCGTCTCTTCAACTATGCGGACGCCCAGCGGTACCGGCTCGGCGTCAACTATAACCAGATCCCGGTGAACGCCCCGCGCTGCCCGGTCTTCAGCAACCATCGCGACGGCTATGGTCGCGTCGACGGCAACTATGGCGGCCTGCCGCACTACCAGCCCAACAGCTTCGGACAGTGGGTCGACCAGCCGGACTATCGGGAGCCGCCGCTCAAAATCCGCGGCGACGCCGATTTCTGGAATTACCGCGAGGACGACGATGATTATTTCACGCAGCCTCGACGGCTGTTCCAGATCATGAGTCCCGCGCAGCAGCAGGTGCTGTTCGGGAACACGGCCCGGGCGATGGGTGATGCCCCTGACTTCATCAAACAGCGCCACATCGACAATTGCACGCGCTGCGATCCGGCCTATGGCGCCGGCGTAGCGCAGGCACTCGGCATGACCGCCAAGGGGCCGGCCGAACTCTCCGCAGAGCCGGAGCTCGCCGACTGATCACGCGCTGACCGGCAATCGCCATGCCTTACTTCGCGAAGCATGGCGATTGCCGGCGCATTTGCATATCGGACTACAGCGGGCCGGCAGCACGGTCTCGGCCCGCTATGCGCGCATCCCTGATGATGCGGAGGGCGACCTTCAGGCTTCCCGGCGCCGATCGCGCTCGGCAAAGCGTCCTGAGCCAAAACCCACCGAGAGCATCGAGCATCTTTGCCCGGGAGCAGATGTCCGCGTGCGGGGTGTGAGCGCGGACGAAGGAGCATAGGCTCCTAAGCCGTAAAGCCGACAGGTGCGGCGCACCGGGCAGCGCGCAGTAGATCAGGTCCAGCTGGCGCTCCCCGCAGGAAATCTGCCGCTTGGTTCGATCGTCGGCCAGGTATCGTGCCGTCGGACGAAACCTCACGCCCGCACCGCATGCACGCCTAGACCGGCATTCTGGTGAGACGCGCGCTCAGGGCCTTTGCGGGTGCCGCGCGGAGCGCATAGCCCTTGAGCAGTTCGGCCGCGGCGAGGTAGATCAGGATGAGGGCCGCAATTCCGGCCACGAGCCCGATACTGGGGCTTGTGAAGCCGAGGAGGCCTGCCCAAGGTCCGAATGGAAGGACCACCGCACTGGCGAGACCGAGAAGGGCGCTTGCCGTCAGCGCGCGGTGCGGCTTGCTCCGCCAGAACGGCAGGCTGGTCCGGATCACGAACACCACGAGAATCTGCGATGCCATGGATTCGATGAACCAGGCGGCGCGGAATTCGCCGATGCCGGCATGGACGACGCCGATCAGCAAGGCGAAGGTCGCGATGTCGAAGATCGACGAGAGCGGACCCATGATCGCCGTGAAGCGCATGATAGCAGCCATGTCCCAGGCATGTGGCTTGGCAAGATCCTCGCTGTCGGCACCATCGAGTGCGCGGCGACAACTACGATGGCCGGTTGAGCGGCGACTATGATGGCCGGTAGGATCGGTTGTCTGGTCTGATCGT
>NZ_PHHF01000079.1 GCF_003034225.1 Edaphosphingomonas fennica | reverse complement strand
TCAAGGCCGGACACATGTGAGCACTCTGCCGGAGTTCATCAGAATCAAATCAGGCCTTGACCGAAGGGGTGTCCACACATGCCTCGCGAGGAAGGCGCGCATGCGCCGGGGAAGAAGGTCGGCGACGCCGTTGCGGGACCGGCGGACCCCGCCAGACCCGCCGCGAGAGAGGTCCGTTCAGGGCGGCAGTCGATATGCGGGAGGTTCACAGCAGATGCGGTCCAGCCTCGACAATTGGCTTGCTGCACGGCGATAATCCCCTCCATGCTTCGCGTTCTTTCGATCCTCGCCCTCGCCGCCGCGACATCGGCAACGCCGATCGCCGGCGCGGCCGGCGATGACGGCTCGGGCCGCGTGGCTTGGGTGACGGACGGCGACACGTTCCGGCTGGAAAGCGGGGAGCGGATCAGGATCGCGGGGATCGACGCGCCGGAGACGCACCGCGACCAGGCCAGATGCGCAGGCGAGGTAACGCTGGGATTGCGCGCGAAGGACCGCGCCACGACGCTGCTCGCGGGGCGCGACGTGACCTTCCGCCGCGTCGGTCGCAGCTACAGCCGGACCGTCGCTGAGGTTTTTCTCGACGGCCATGACCTCGGCACCGAGCTCGTGCGGATCGGGGTCGCAGCCTGGTGGCCGCGCGGTCGGCCGAAGCCGAGCTGGTGCGGATAGATGCCCTGAAGCCGGGTTGATCGGTCATCGCCGAAGGGTATGTTGAGGCCGCCTCCTGCGCCGACAGGTTCCAATCGATGAAGACGATCGAACGGGCTGCCCGCGCGCTCTGCAAATTCGACGGCCATGCCGAGAACATCAAGTTCGAGGGCGCGCCGATGTGGCGGAGCTACGTCCCACAGGCACGCGCGATGTTCGACGCTATTCGCCCTTCAGCGCCGGCAGGGGCCGATATTGCGGCGTGGCGCGCGATGATCGAGGCCGCCCTCGGCGAGGCCGACGACCTCTGAGCGGGATCGCTCGCCGCGTGGCCGACGCCCAAAGGCGGAGGCCACGCGGCGCGAATTTTCAGCCGATAACGAAGGGCGGCACCGCGAAATCGGCGGCATCGAAGTGCGCGACGATCGCCGCGAAGCTGCCGAGCCGCTCGGCGGTGCAGCGACCCATGAGGACATAATCGTCCTCGTCGGCGGCGTAGCATTGCGGCTCGCCGCTGCCGGTGAACACGGTGCGCTCTGCGCCCCATTGGCCGGGATAGGCCCCGGACCACCGCGTGAACGGCAAGCCGTTCTCGATGCAGAATGCCTCCAGTCCCTCGAACCGGCCCCACGCGACTTCATGCGCCATCAGGGTAAGGGGTTGCCGGTCGGGAAGCTCGGTTATCGTGAAGTCCGATCCATCCCAATCGGTCGACAGTCCTTCGGCGTTGATGACGCGGGCCAGGTCGAGCAGCAGATTGGCGGGCAGATTGCCGCCGATGGTGATGGATGCCGAAACGCGGTCGGCCATGACAAATCTCCTTGAAAAGATGCCGCGCCGCGAGGCCATTGGCCGAGCGGCGCGGCCGAAATTGGGGGAAGAAACGGGCGGCGGACGTGCCGCCGCCCGTCGGTGGTCACGCCGCGAGCGGCACCGGCTCACGCTTGGGCGCGTGGTCCGGCGCGGGGAGCGCCAGCACTGCGCCCGGCGCTGCGGGGTCCGGCTCGTCGTCGGTTCGGCGCGCGGCCTCGACCTTGGCATGGGCCTTGATCGTTCCCACGCCGCCGCGCGTGGTGTAGGCGGACGGCGGGAAAGCCATCCAACGCGGCACCCAGTTCTCGACCTTGGCGCGCCCGTTCCCGCCCGCCAGATGGTCGGCGACGATCCGCTTCAAGGTCTTGCCCTTCTCCTTGGTATTGGCGGCGGCGACGGTTTCGCCCGCGACCTCCGCGACGATCCGGGTCAGCACCTCCTTGTCGCGGAGAAGCTCGAAGAACGCATCGTCCGCTTGCCAGTAGCGGGCCATATCGATGCCAATCGTCATGCCGACCGCCTCGACGGCGGCGCTGCCTGCGGCCATCGTCTCGCCGATGACGATCACGATAACGTCCATCACCGCGCGGTCGGGCAGGTCGAGCAGACGAAGGAACACGCCCGCCAGACCATAATCGTCACCATTGCCGCCGGTCACGGTCGGCTCGTCGGCAGAGAAGCCGAGCAGCGCCAGCACCGCCCGACGCTTCTCGTCGAAATCGGCCTCGCCACGGCAGGTCTCGACGCTCTCGCGCACCTCGTCGCCGCGCGCGGTCTGCGGTTCGGGCTTCACGCTCCACAGATGCGATCCGACGATGGCGTGCGCCACCATCAAGCGGAGCGCGACCTTGGGATGGCCGGTCAACGCGGCGCGCACGGCGGCATGGCGGTGCAGGTCGATATAGGTCTGCATTGTGCTCGTCACCTCGGGCCGGGCGGTCTTGATGCCGGTGTCCGGCGTTGCGCCCCGTTCGAGCCGCTTCGCCTCCTTGGCGGTCAGATAACCCTCGTGGAAGGTCACCTCGCCGCTGGCGCGCACGTCGATATAGACGCGCCCGCCCTTGCGCTTCGGGGCCTTGGTCAACTCGTAGACGTGGAAATAGGTGTCGGGCGGAACGACCACCACGTCGGACCATCCGGCCTCCAGATAGTCCTCGCTGCGCGCCGCGATCACGACGTTCTGCGCGGTCCAGAAGGCGTCGCTGTCGGCAAAGAACTGTTCCTTGCCGAACAGGTCGCCGATGATCTGGCCTTTGTAGGCGTCCAGTGCGAACAACGCCTTGTCGGTGCTGATCTCCTGCCCACCGAACAGCCACGCTTTCAATTGTCGCCCGGTGGGAACATAGGCGCCGGGGTCGTCGAACAGCGCCAGCCATGCGCGTTGCTGGCTCTTGCTTGCGAGGGTCAGATGCCGGACGGTCGCAGCATCGATCTTCTCCTTGCGATAGAGGTCGCGGATGCGCGGCAAGAGATTGCCGAGCGCCAACACGCGCCGGACCATCAAATCGGGAAGCCCGAAGGTCGCCGAAATGTCCTCGATGCTGCGGCCTTCCTTCGCCAGCCGGACGAAATTTTCCCATTGGGTCACCTCGTCGGCGTCGAGCCGTGCCATGTTCTCGATCATCGACGCCTCGATGGCGTCGGCGTCGTCGCCATCCTCAAGGATGGCGCAGGGCAGCGGCTCGGCCTCGCCCTTTTCGTCGGCGATGAGCTTGGCGGCGGTGTAGCGCCGCGCGCCCGCGACGATCTCGAAGGCGTCGGGACTGCAACTGGGCCGGACGATCAGGGGCACGAGAACCCCCCGCTTGCGCACGGTGGGAAGGATGTCGGACACGTCCGGGGCCTTCTTGGCATAGCGCATGTTGGCCTTGCTGACGGACAGCTTGCCAAGGTCGATAAAGTCGAGTTTCATCTTACGCACTCCATGTGAGTGCCGGTCCGTCTTTCTTTCCCGGACGGCGGACCGGCTTACGAAAGCGGCGAAAACGCGCCGCGCGTCATCCGCCAGAGGGCGGAAGCTCAGGACCGTCACCGCCTCGGGCGGCACGGCGCAAAAGGGTTTCGGCCCACAAGATCGATCCGGCGCGGCGCGCCCATTCGGTCCATGTCGAAATCGGGTGGATGCTCTCGAACGACAGGTCGCGTTCGATCCCCATGCCGAACGGCAGGTGAACGCCGGCCATTTCGGACAGGCTGAACACGCCAAGCTCGGGACAGCCGAAGCCGAGGTCAGCGAGGCCGAACAGCGTGTCGCCATCGTCGTAAAGCTCGGTCGCCAGCCAAGTCGCCGCGCCAAGCGGGTTGAAGAATTTGGCAACCGGCACCGGGTCGGGTTCGGCCCGTCCGCCCATCGCGGCAGCGTGGCGGTTGATTTCGTTCGCGCGTAGCGCGAAGCGAAGCTCAGGGGTCAGGAGGATCATGCCGCCAGCCTCCCCTCGGCGCTGGCGTCCTGCACCGCGCGGTGGCGCGCAAGCAGCCACTCGGCGGCCTTACTGGCGGCGCTCGCCGCGCGGAAGATCGCGCGATTGTCCTCGCGCATCACCTCCAGCCACGATGCCAGATAGTCAGCGTGGCGGACGGTCGGGACGATGCCGAGCGCGGCGCAGAGGAACGCCGATCCCATCTCGGCGACCAGTTCTTCGCGGGCGTAGTCCTTGCTGCCGAAGGCGTTGCGGAGGTCGCGCGCCAGCCGTGTAGGGTGTCCGGTGGCGTGGGTCAGTTCGTGAAGGCAGGTCCGGTAATAGTTGATCTGCTCGTAGAAGGCGGGCTGCGGCGGCACCTGCACGAAATCCTCGCTCGGGACATAGAAGGCGCGGTCGCCGCCGATGCGGAAATCCACGCCCGATGCGGCAATCATCTCCTCGGCAACCGGCACGATCTCGCGCTCGGGAAGCAGCGCGGGATCGGACGCCAACCCGACCCGCAAGCCTTCGCACTGCGCGACGTTGAACACGATGAAGCGTTTCAGGAACGGCACCGCCTTGGGATCGCCGCCCTCGCGCGCGGCGCGCTCCTTCTCGGCCTCGGGGGTGAAGCGGTCGGCATAGACTACGGTCACGCCATGCTCGCCCTTGCGGACGCAGCCGCCCGCCTCCTGTGCCTGCCGGAAGGTCAGCCAGCTTTGCGAGGACCAGCCATGCTCGATAACCGCGCCCCACAGGATCAGGACATTCACGCCCGAATAATTGCGCGCGGTCAGCGCATTGCGCGGCAATCCGGGGCCGGTCCCGCCCGTCCGCCCCCAAGGCTGCACCCAAGGGAAGCGCCCGGCCTCTAGCTCGCCGACGATCCGGGCGGTAACCTCATCATAGAGGTTCGCGCGACCTTCGTTGCGGTTCGGTTCGGCACCCTCGCGGCGGGCGCTGCGGCTCGATTGTCTCGACATGATCGGTCCTCCACGCCACCCCAAAAAGCGCATGGCCTCCCCGGAAGGCGGGGGTGGGCGGCGAGACGCGACCAAGAGGCCCGGCTCCAGTGGCCGGCGGCACCGCAGGGCGGAACGAAGTGAAGCACCCCAAAGCGCAGCGGAGGGGTTGCCGCTGGCCGCGACGGGCCTAGCCGGGAGCGCCGCCCGCACCCGCCTGACCGGGAGAGGCCACAAGCAAAGCCGCCGCGCCCGCCGGCGCGGCGTCCACAGCCACGCCAGCGATCGTCACCGGGAGGCCGAGACCCGGCAACGGGGCTCGGCGGAGACCGCCCTCAGGCGGTCGAAGCAGAGCGCGGTCGCACTGCGGTGCGAGGCGAGCCAATCGGCCAAATGATCGGCGCGTGTCCGTGACTGGCAAGGCAGAATGTCCGATCGCAGTTCCCGGACGCGCAATTTCCGTTTCACTGCGGCCAGACGCCCGGGTGTCTACAGATAGGTTCAAGTTTCTTAGATTATTGATCGATGGCTGCTCGTCAGCCCCGCCCTCTAAGTGAGAATCAAGGGTTTATCTCAATCAAGATTCTTCCGATCTCAGCCGGATTTCTCGATCAAGACAGCGCGAGGTCCAGAGCGAACCATTTGCTTGCCGGTCGCTACGAGGCGCCGCACGAGTGATTTTCGATGCTCGCCGTCGCCCGGCCAATGTCCAGGCCCAAACAACGCGTCCGCGATGTCCCTGAGGCTGGCGCCTGCCGCGCGTGCATCAGCGGCTTGAAGCGCTCGGAGTCTGCCGGCCAGCCGTGTATTACGACCTGGGGCTGGGCGCGCCGTCACGAGCGAACGGATCACCGTCAATCTCAACTCCAGATGACAATCGTCGGGCAAATCGAAGTGCAGGCTTGCCGGGCCCGCTGAAACCCTTCCCTCGATCAGATCGAGCCGGATCAGATTGCCGCCGCGATTGATCCAGAGGTGTTCTCCCGCCTCATCATCAACAATCCGCACAGCTTCGTTAGCTAGATCACGGATATACCCCCCATCTCGCGAGGGCGGGAACGCTCGCACGGTGATGACTTGCGGATCGAACGCCGCCGACCAAATCGGTAGTACAACCGAGCAGTCTGGTCTGAGCCCCGATTATCCTCCACCTATGAGTAGAGCCGCTAGCCCGATTGATGCCCATGCTTGGGCGTGATGACAACCGGGTTGGGGGTTAACCCCCAACCCGGTTTGCCGACTGATTTGGTGGCCATCTCGGCCGGGGTCAGGTTTCCCAGGCTCGAGTGGGGCCGATAGTGATTGTAGTCGTGCCGCCAGGCGGCCAGCACCGAACGGGCCTGGGCCAGGCTGGTGAAGATCGTCTCGTTCAGGCACTCGTCCCGCAGGCGAGCATTGAAGCTCTCGATGAACCCGTTCTGCTGTGGCTTGCCCGGTGCGATGTAGTGCCATTCGACCTCGCGCTCCTTGGACCAGCGCAGGATCGCCATGCTGGTCAGTTCAGTGCCGTTATCGCTGACGATCAGCGCTGGGCGGGACCGTTCGGCAATCGCCCAGTCCAGCTCCCGGGCGACCCGCAGGCCTGAAATCGAGGTGTCTGCGATGAGCCGGACACACTCGCGAGTGAAGTCGTCAACCACGGCGAAGATCCGGAACCGACGCCCACAGGCGAATGCATCGGACACGAAGTCCAGCGACCAGCGCTGGTTGCAGCCCTGCGGGATGGCCATGGGCGCCCGTGTGCCCAGCGCCCGTTTGCGGCCGCCGCGGCGCCGCACCTGCAGACGCTCCTCGCGGTACAGCCGTCGGAACTTCTTATGATTGATACGAACGCCCTCACGTCCCAGCAGCCAGTGCAGACGGCGGTAGCCGAACCGGCGGCGCTCAGCCGCGAGGCCCCGCATCCGCTCCCGGATCGCACCGTCATCGCCGCGCCGACTGCGATACCGCACCATCGTCCGGTCTACACCCAGCACATCACACGCCCGCCGCTGGCTCACCTCGAACACCCGCTCAAGGTGAGCCACCGCTTCCCGTCTGGCGGCGGGCGCTACCATTTTTTTGATGTGATCTCCTTGAGCATCGCATTGTCCAGCATGGCTTCGGCCAGCAGCTTCTTCAGCTTGCTGTTCTCATCCTCGAGCTGCCGCAGGCGCTTGGCCTCGGACACCTCAAGACCGCCGAACTTGGCCTTCCACTTGTAGAAGGTCGCACTGCTGACCCCGTGCCGACGGCAGACATCTGCCGTCGGCACACCAGCCTCCTGCTCCTTCAAGATCGCAATGATCTGCTCCTCGCTGAACCTGCTCCGCTTCATTCCGTCCGACTCCTTCCATGGGCCGGACTCTACTCAAATCTGGAAGAGTTTGCGGGGCTCAGACCAAGTCGAATTCGGGGTTTTCGGGGAAAGTGCAACCCCCAGTCCGCCGCAAAAGCAGGGTCAGCGGTGGCACTATCAGACTTTTCCGACGTCAATTGGCGAAATGCTGCTCGATAGCCGGGATTTCGGCGCAGGACTTCCCAGGCCAAGGCCTGTCGCCCCCGCCGAACTACAGTGTCCATCGCGTCGAGATCAACGGGTCTCACCGATGATACCTAAACGGGTCTCGATCGACTGGATCTGATCGAACATAAAGGCCTCCTTACCCTGGTATTAAGTCCATTTGGACCGGATATATTGTGTCGCTGCCCGCCGCGCTGCTGCTAGGATCGGTGGCGGGGCGACTAGCCTTGGCAGCCCTTGTCAGAACTCAGCAAACCGCAGAGCGATTCAGAGCGGAACGCCAAATTTCAACCAGAAATTGTTACCACCTGCGCGATTGCGGACGAGCGTATCGCGAAAGTAGGCGAATGAAATACCGCCATGACCGATGGCGAGAAAACCTTGCGCGCCGACGCCGAGAACCCTGCTCCGATTTCCACCGGGTACCACGACGCCTGACGATCGATCGTCGGTGAATTGAGTAGAATAATAGGCGGCCGGACCAATTTGAAGTCTGCGTTTCACGTATGAGGCACCAAACGTAAACGTCTGGATGCTACCCGACTCGTATCGCGTCGTCCGATTGATCGTGTTAAATTCGGTTACGGACGTGATGTCCAAGTTCACATGCTTCGTGGGCCGATAGGTAACGTAAACGGCTGGCGCGATGGTAAAATGATTTGTACCAAGCCCAGTGTTGATCGGGTCTCCACGATTATATGTCCCAAGAGGCACCCAGACAGCAGTCGAAAGCGATGCCGAAAGGCGACCGTCATTGTAGTTCACCGCAATCGGGAACAAAATTGGATCGGTAAAACCGGTCGAACTGCGTGAGGCCGAGCCGCCCGGCGTGGGAACTTTTACGTTGACCGTCCCAACGCCGGCAACGATCTGGGAAGTAAATGTCACTTTGCCGCCGTCCAACGACACCGGCCAGCTGTGAACGAGGCGAAATGCCGAAACGTATGCTTCAACGTGAGAGCCGTCCAGGCGTTTGTCACCTACGAAGATGTCGCCCTCAAACAAGGTGTTGTAGTTCAGCAAGATCGTGCTCTTGGGCGGAGGGGTAACCGCGGTGGCAATCGAATCCACCCCGGCGGAATATTCGCTTTTCCCGCCTTCGCTGGCGTAGGCAGGGTTTGCAAATACAAAAGAAAAAATGCTGCTTGATGCGATCAGCCAAAAATTATTAAAGATTCTCCGACGATCATTGCTTATTTCAGACATTTTCTTCCCCTGTCCATTCTATTTTTACAGACGCCAGATTGTTGCGTCCGGCTAGATGGGTCAGCAGGGGAGATTTTCTCCATCCAATTCGTTTTTATGCCGATACACATACCGCTTTGGTATAGGAGATCGAAAACTAATCTGCGAATCTGGTATGATCGTATCATGCCCACTGCGGCTACGGATGCGCTTGCCCGACAGGAAACGCCTGTTCTTGCGAGGAAGCCGGAAGGTCTGCAGCCTGCGATCTCCGCTCCGTAAAATCGGACCGTAGCCTTCGCTGCCGGGGTTTCGATCGGATGGGACGAAATCGATCGCTTTAAATTCGTGTCCTCTCGCCCAGACTTCGCATGAACGCCGTGAAAATCGGGGCCTTGTTGTTCTTGAGATAGGCGCAGTGGGTCGGGGCGGTGTTTCCAGGGTCGGACAGACGAATAAAGGCGACGCCGGGCATCTGAATGGTGGTCACCGACTGCGGCGTGATGCAAATGCCCGCACCGATCGAAACAAGCGCGAGCGCGGACGTCTGATCCTCGGCTTCGGCTGCTACCGCGAGTTTGACCTCAGCCGCAGCGAGGGCGTTCAACACTGCGTCCGCGAAGCTCGGGCGATTGCCCGACGGAAACAGGATTAGCGCGCGCCCGGTGAGATCGCCGAGCCGCAGAGATGTCGCGCTTGCCAGGCTATCTTCGACCGGAAGCGCGACGAACAGCGGCTCCTCGGCCACCGCGACGACCTCGATGTCGGGCGCCGGATTGAAATAGCGGCTGAACCCGACATCAATTTCGCCGGAGCGCAGCGCCTCATGCTGGCGGTCCTTGCCCATGCGCACAAGTGTGACCTGCGCTTGCGGGACCAAAGCGCGAAACCGGCGTAGAATCATCGGCACAGCTTGATAGATGGACGATCCGAAGAAAGCGACTGTCAATCTGCCGATCTCGCCTCTGTCTGCTGCGCGGCTGCGTTCACCGGCGCGGTGCGCCCGGTCGACAATCTCGCGTGCCTCCTCGAGAAACACGCGCCCTGCCTCGGTCAGGACAGCGCCGCGTGGCGTACGCACGAACAAGGTGACGCCCAACTCCTGTTCAAGCGCATGGATCTGCCGTGTCACGGGCGGCTGGGTGACATGGACGCGCAGCGCCGCGCCGCCGAAGCTGCCTTCCTCGGCGACAGCGATGAAATAGCGCAACTGCCTCAGCTCCACAGAGCGTCTGCCTCATTCCCAAAAGGTATCGCGGAGCGACTGGATCGGTATTTTACAGCGACGAACATCCCGCGATACTGCTCCGCAACGAAGATCAAGACAAGCGAATCCTGCAATGATCGGCAGAGATGCAAAATAAAAAAGGCAGCACGATATATGTTATATTTGGTTCGAATGACGGTCTCACCGCCTTATGGAATGCCGCCCGAGGAGTTTGAACGGCTCAAAAACCAGGAGAAAGAAGTCGGGATCCGTCTGCAACGCGAAGGTGTGTGGAAGCATCTTTGGCGCGTGGCGGGCGCCTATGCCAATGTCTCGATCTTCGAGGTCGACAGCCCCGAGCAGTTGCACGCCGCGATCGGCAGCCTGCCCTTCTTTCCGTTTCTCAGCGTCGAGGCGACGCCGCTCGTCGCGCACCCGTCGTCGATCAACCCCGCGGACAATCCCGCGCTCAAGGAGGAAATGGCGTGAACCAACTGGCTTCCCCGATCGTCGCCGTATCGGACCTCGGCGCCGAGGCGCTGCGGATCCGCGCGGTCAACACCGCCATCGTCGACCTGCCGATCCGCCGCGCGCATCAGTTCGCCAAGGCAAAGATTAGCACGCAGGCGTTTTTGATCGTCGAGATCGAGACCGAGGGCGGGATCACTGGCCTTGGCGAGGGCGCGACTCCTGGCGGCCCATGGTGGAGCGGCGACAGCATCGAGACGATGAAGGTGATGGTCGACACCTATCTGGCGCCGGCGATCATCGGGCAGAGCGCGGGCGACATCACCGCGCTCCACAACCTCATGAACAAGGCCGTGTTCGCCAATCAGTTCGCCAAGGCCGCGATCGACACCGCCTTGTGGGACATCGTCGGCAAGGCGCTCGACGCGCCCGTTTACGCGCTGTTCGGCGGCATGGTCCGCGACAGCACCGAAATCAGCTGGGCGCTGGCGACAGGGGTTGCGGCAAGCGACATCGCCGAGGCCGAGGACATGGTCGAGCGCGGCGCGGCGCGCGTCTTCAAGCTCAAGGGCGGCGCCAAGCCGCCGCGCGAGGACGCCGAGCGCGCGGTCGCGGTGGCGCAGGCGCTGGCGGGTCGCGCGGAGATCCGCATCGACCTCAATCAGGTGTGGGACGAGACCACCGCCAATCAGTGGATCCCGGTGATGATCGAGGGCGGCGTCACCGTGGTCGAACAGCCGGTTCAGGGCTGGAATTTCGACGCGCTGCGCCGCATTCGCGAGCGTTTCGGGATCAAGGTGATGGCCGACGAGAGCGTGTTCACGCTCCAGGACGCGATGCGTCTGGCGAGCAGCGCGGCGGTCGATGTCTTTGCGTTCAAGGTGATGAAGGCGGGCGGCCTGCACGCCTGCCGGCAGATCGCTGGCATCGCCGAGGCGGCGGGGATTGCGAGCTACGGCGGCACCTTCCTCGAAAGCTCGATCGGCACCTCCGCCGGTCTTCAGGTCGCGGCGGCGGAGCGCAGCGTCACCTTCGGTTCGGAATTCATCGGCGGCATCTGGCTGGCTGACGAAATTGTGACCGAGCCGCTGGTCTACCAGGATTTCCACGTGTTCGTGCCGACGCGACCGGGGATCGGCATGACGCTCGATCGTGACAAGTTCAACCATTATCGCCGCAAATGAGCGGCGGGCGAGTGCATGGCTCATGAACAGCTTCATTGTCGGCGATGTGGAGATCACGCGCATCGAGGAAAGCCTTACTCCCGCTTATCCGCCGGAATTTCTGTTTCCCGAATGGCATCCTGACTATCTCGACCGCCATCGCGATTGGCTCGCGCCAAATTTCTACGATTTGGAGTCGGGCAAGTTGATTTCCTCGATTCACAGCTGGCTCATCCGCACGCGCGGCCATGTCATCCTCGTCGACAGTTGCGCCGGCAATGACAAGCCGCGCCCCGCCTTCGCGCGGTTCGATATGCAGCGCACGCCCTATCTCGAGCGGTTGCGCGCGGCGGGCGTCGCGCCCGAGGACGTCACCCATGTGCTGTGCACTCACCTCCATGTCGATCATGTCGGCTGGAATACGCGACTGCTCGACGGCCGCTGGGTGCCGACCTTTCCCAACGCCCGCTACCTGTTCTCGCGGCGCGAGAGCGAATTTTGGGACACCCGGAGCGGCGAAGGCGGACGGCTGCCGATCAACGATGGCGTGTTCGAGGACAGTGTCCGCCCGATCATCGAAGCCGGACTCGCCGATTTGATTGATCCGCCGCACGCGCTCACCGACGAATTGACGATCGAGGCCGCACCCGGCCACTCGCCCGGCCATTGCATCATGGTCCTGCGCAGCAAGGGCGAGACGGCGATATTTTCGGGCGACACTATGCACCAGCCGGTGCAAGTCCATGAACCGCACCTCAACAGCTGTTTCTGCGCCG
Source organism: Edaphosphingomonas fennica (assembly GCF_003034225.1). Taxonomy (GTDB): domain Bacteria; phylum Pseudomonadota; class Alphaproteobacteria; order Sphingomonadales; family Sphingomonadaceae; genus Sphingomonas_E; species Sphingomonas_E fennica. The sequence continues at coordinate 30,644 of NZ_PHHF01000079.1, read as the reverse complement.
AGCCCGAACTTGCCCGGCAAACCCGCCGTGCACTGCTTGAACGCTGCGCGAGCGCGAACGGACTCATCCTCCCCGCCCACTTCGGTAAACCCCACGCCGGGCGAGTCACCGAGCGCGGCGGCGAATTTTCGATCTCTTTCGATAGCATCTGATGAGGTGCGATACTCGCGAGCTGGCACGGCAAGGAGGTGGTCATGAAATTCTATTTCAACAATGGTTCATGCTCGCTCGCGTCCCATATCGCGCTTGAGGAAAGCGGCCTCCCGTTCGAAACAGTGTGCGTAACTCTGGCTGCAGGGCAGATTCAGCAAGCGGACTATCTGGCTAAAAACCCCTGGGGCAGAGTTCCTGCGCTTGAAACAGCTGGCGCCGTGCTGACAGAAAATGTCGCAATCCTCCAATATATTGCGGACCTTGTGCCTGATCGCGGCCTGCTTCCCCCGTCAGCAACGCTGGAGCGCGCCCGGGCAAACAGGTTCCTATCGCTCCTGTCGAGCACTGTGCACATCGCCTTCCGCCCCCTATTTCGCCCCAACCGGCTTGCCACGACGGAACTCGGCCAAGCGGACGTCATCGCAACCGGAGTTGAAGCGCTGAATGATGTCTTGAAGAAGCTTGAGGCGGAGCTTTCGGCTACCGAATTCGTGCTCGAAAGCGGATATTCGTTATGCGATGCCTATACCTTGGTGTTTGCGTTGTGGACGCAAAAGCCAAGCGCCCGGTTGCTCGTGACCCCAACGCCCAACCTCCATGCCTTGGCGGCGAGAGTGATAAAGCGGCCAGCTGTTCAGGCCGCCATGCGCACGGAAAAACTGATCTTCATCGACGCGAGCCTAACTGCGGCATGAGACAAAAGTGGTGGACGCGCCGCGTGTGGATGGGCCTGGCGGCGTTCAATAATCTTGTAGCCGTTGCGGTTTTGATTTTTGTCACAGTGATTGATCCCGGATTAGCCGCGGCAAATACTTTGCGTTTCGCGGCGCAACTGCAACTCGCACATGGGATGGCAACGGTCAGCTGTGCAACATTCATGAACATCGAGGCGGTCGCCGCTCGGCGCGCGCCTGCCTTTTTTCTTGGAGGCGGAGTGCCGCTTAGCACGGTGATGTATATCTGCCCGGAATGCACAGATCCAATCTATAGGGCAGGTCAACTGATTGCCATATTTGTGGTTTTGACGGGGTGGATAGTCCTGGCGGCCAGCACTTTCGGGATGGGCAATAACTCAAAATATCAATGACAATGGTAGCTTCAAATCAGCTAGGTCTCGTCAAAATCACCAGCGCGTAAAATGCAAATAATTGATATAGTCATCACTGAAATTTTGATAACATTATTAATAACACTCATACATTATACGCTAGCGCGCCACTGTAGGAAATACGTCAAACGCTCCTGCAGGTTCAGACAACAAAAAAATACTGGTTTTGCGGGATCGACGCAACTCCTGACAATGATCTTCTGCAGTTGCTGCTGCTCATCCGTGCGCAGCTTGCTCCAACGGAGCCTCCGGCTTCTTCGCCAGCCAGATGAGGCCCGCGAAGGCGAGGATCAGGATGGCTGCCCATTCGTAGAAGCTGTTGGTGGCGAGCATCGAGGCCTGGCCATCCACCACCCGCGAGAACAGCGGAAGTGCCGCCGACCCCGGTAGATTGGCCGGCGGCTGTGGGCGCGTGGTAGGGTCGATGATGGCGACGAGGTCCGCGCGGCGGGCCTTTGTCGCATTATCCCAATAGGTCTGGGTGAGCGACGTGCCGATTGCCATGGAAAGCACGCGCAAGAAATTTTGCAATCCCGAACCGCCGGCACCCTTTTCCGGCGGAAGGTCCGAAACGCCAAGCGCGGTCAAGGTGATGAGGCACGCCGGTACACCCGCGCCCAGCACGAACATCGCCCAGGCGACAGACCCGAAGCTGGCCTGGGTTGTCAGTTGCAGGCGCATGGCGAAGGAGACCGCCAGGACCCCCATGCCATAGGTGACGATCAGCCGCGGATCGACCTTCGAAAGCAGTCGGCCGACGATCGGCGCCGTGGTCACCGCCAGAATGCCCATTGGCGCGGTGGCGAAACCCGCCCAGCTCGCGGTATAGCCCAACTGCTGCTGGAGCCAGAGCGGCGTCAACACGATGTTTCCGAAAAACACGCCAAACATCAGGCTGAGCGTCACGGTCGAGATCAGCCAGTTGCGTGAAGTGAACACCGAAAGATCGATGATCGGCTCGTCGTCGGTCAGTTCCCAGATGACCAGCAGAACGGCCGCGATGAAGGAAACCGCCGACAGGGCGATGATGAGCGGGCTTTCGAACCAGTCGAGATCGCGCCCCTTGTCGAGCATCACCTGAAAGGCGGTGACGAACGAGACCAACAGGACCAGGCCGACGACATCGATCCTCGACCGCTTCGTCGGCGTCTCACGCGAGCGCATCAGCCACCACGTCAACCCCGCGACAACGAAGCCGAAAAAGATGTTGATGTAAAAAATCCAACCCCAATAGTAATTGTCTGATATATAGCCGCCGAGAATTGGGCCGAAGATCGGCGCCACCACCGTCGTCATTCCCCACAGCGCAATCGCGATATTCGTCCGCTCTCTCGGGAAGATCGAAATCGTCAGCGTCGATGAAAGCGGGATCAGCGGCCCGCCGGCGATGCCTTGCAACACGCGGAAGAGGACGAGTGTTTCCAGCGACGTCGAAAGACCGCACAGCACCGAGCAGATAACGAATGCAACCACGCTGGTGAGAAACAGCTTCACCTGGCCGAACCGCTCGATCAGCCAGCCGGTCAACGGAATGGTGATCGCCTCGGCCACGGCATAGGCGGTGATGATCCACGTGCCTTCGTTCGTGGATACCCCCAGATTGCCGGCGATGGTCGGCATCGCGACATTGGAGATGGTGGTGTCGAGCACGACCATGAAGTTGGCCAGCGAGAGACCGAGGCAGCCGAGGACCAGCGCGGCTCCCTTCAGCGGCGGATATCCGGGGCCATGTTCCGCCGCGCCGGCCATCGGTCACGGCCTCGACGTGTTGACGGTGACGGTCATCGAGAGGCCGACCCTGAGCGGATGTTCGAGTAATTCCTTTGGATCAAGGGCGATCCGGGTGGGCAGGCGCTGGACCACCTTGATCCAGTTGCCGGTCGCGTTCTGCGCGGGGATCGCGGCAAAGGCGCTGCCCGAACCACCCCCGAAACCTTGCACGCGGCCATGATAGACGACACCCGAGCCGTAGAGGTCCGAGGTGAGCGTCGCCGGCTGGCCGGGCTTAACGTCACGGAGCTGCCCTTCCTTGAAATTGGCGTCGACATGCATCGCGGTGATCGGCACCACCACCATCACCGGAACGCCGGGCTGCACCCTTTGGCCGACATCCACCCGCCGCTGATCGACGACACCAGCGACCGGCGCGCGGATCACCGTGCGCGCGAGGTCGACCCGGGCGGCGTCCAGCCGGGCTTTCGCGGCGAGGACCTCCGGGTTGGTTGCGATGGTCGCGTCGGCGAACAGCGCACGGTTCGCGCCGCGCGCGCCGGTCGCTGCGAAGGCGGCGGCCTCGGCCTGCTTGACCCTGAAACCGGCCTCGGCCACGGTCGCCTGGGCATTGTGTTGCAGGGTCAGCGCGTCGCTCAATTCCTGCGCGGAAATAGCCCCCGGGCCGGCCAGGATTTTGCGCCGTTTGACGTCGAGATCGGCCTTGTCGAGGTTGGACCGCGCCTGGACAAGGTTGGTGCGGGCCGCCTCGATTCCCGCCTGCTGCATCGCGGCCTGGCCGGCGAGGCTGGTGTCATTGGCGATCAGTTGGCGCACCCGGCGCCGCGCGCCCTCCAGCACCGCCGCCGCCTGATCGACGGCGAGCCGCTGATCGGTATCGTCGAGCACGACCAGCACCTGCCCCGCCTGCACGGGCTGGGTGTCGATCACCAGCACCGCTTTCACCGCTCCGCCCGTCAGCGGCGTCACCTGCGAGAGTTCGACACCGGTGTAGGCATTGTCAGTTTCTTCGGTTCTGGGTGCGAGAAACGCTGTCCAGATCCACCAGAACACACCGATTGCCGCCACGGCGGCGGTGAAACCCGTGATCAACCGTTTGCGACTCGCTGTCTTCCGCGGATCGCGCGCAAGTTCTTCGGCGGTTTCGCCGGGCGGCGAATCCTGACCGCCCGATTGAGCGTGGTGGTCGGCCGGCCGGCGCGCGGCAGGGCGTGTCTCGTTTGTCACGACGTGGTCCTCCGGGTAGGTGCTCTGCCGCTGAACCCGCCGCCGAGAGCCCTGGCGAGCGTGATATCGAGCTGAAAGCCCCGCAACCGAAGCATGGTGGCCTCATCGCGCGCGGCGATGAGCGCGTTCTCGCTGATCAGCACGGCGTCGAAGTCGGCAAGGCCGCCCTCGTAGCGGAGCTTGGTGAGTGCGTAGGCATTCTGCGCTTTTGCTTCGGCGGCGTCGGCCGCCTGGGCCTCGTTGGGCAGCGCCTTGAGCGAGGTCACCGCGTCGGCCGCATCCTTCAGCGATTGCAGCAACACCTCGCGGTAGCTGGCAACGGCAAGATCATATTCGGCGCGGGCGCCGCGATAGCCCGCCGCCAGCCGTCCGCCTTCGAATACCGGCACGCTGACCGCGGGGCCGACCGTTCCCAGTTGAGAACCGTCAGTGAACAGCCTGTCGAGTCCCAGCGAGACGACCCCGAACACGCCCAACAGATTGACGTTGGGGTAATAGGCGGTCCGCGCCTCGTGGATTTGCTGCGCGGCGGCCTCGGCACGCCAACGCGCCGCTACCAGTTCGGGCTTGCGCCCCACGAGTTCCAGCGGCAGATCGTTCGGCAAGTCCGGGCTGCGGCGGTGGATCAGTGCCGGTGACGCGATCCGGTCGCCACGGTCCGGCCCCGAGCCCGCCAGCGCAGCAATCATGTGACGGACCAGCATGATCGCTTCATCGACCGAGCGAAGCTGCGCGGTGGCGGACTGAACGCCCGATTCGGCCTGATCCATGGCTTGTGCCGGCGCCGTGCCCGCGCGGATGCGCACCGCCACGAGGTCGCGCGCCTCGGTGCGGGTTCGCAACGCGGCAGCCGCGAGGCTCCTGTTCGCCTCGAGCCTCGCAAAATCGGCATAGGCCGAAGCGATCTGCACCGTGAGCATGAGCCGCGCCGCGGCGATGTCGGCCTGCGCCGCCCGCGTCTGCGAGGTCGCCACCCGCAGGGCCGCGCGGTTCTTGCCCCAGAAGTCGATCTCGAAGCTGCCGCTGAGCAGCGCCGAGCCCAGCCAGCTCCACCCTCCCGACGTGGGCAGCTCGATATTCTGCGAGATGCGGGTGTCCTGAACCGCTCCCAACGTGTCTACACGCGGCAGCAGCGCCGCCCGCGCACTGATCGCCTGAGCTCTGGCCAGAGCGACGCGCGCCTCGGCCTCGGCCATCAATGGCGAATTGGCGATGCCCTCGGCGATGAGCTGGTCAAGCTGCGGATCGCCGAAATCACGCCACCAGTCTGTCTTAGGCCACTGCTGATCGCCACCGGGCAGGCTTGCCGAAGTTTCGAATTGCGTGACCGAAGCGATGGTGGGCGACGGCCCGAGGCGTGGCGCGCAGGACGCCAGCGCCACCGCGCTGCACAGGACCGCAACCGATATGACACTTGGTTTGCGGTAGCAGCAATTCATGGCGACAGCTGTCCCCTCTCTAGCAAGTGCAATTAGTGGTAGGACTTTCAAGAATGAATCGACCGAACCGTTCGGTCAAATATCTTAACCGAACGGTTCGGTCAACATTGCCTCGCCGCCTCAGGATGCATAAGGTGGCGTTCCAAGGATCGAGGTGATGTAATGTTAGGCAGCGGCGTAGAGGGCGATAAGCGCTCCCACATCCTGAAGACTGCTGGGATGCTATTCCTAGAAAGAGGTTTTGGCCGCACGTCTATGGGAGAGGTTGCCGCCGCTGGGGCCGGCTCAAAGGGTACGATCTACAGCTATTTTCGGAGCAAGGAAGAACTGTTCAAAGCCTTCATGTTTGAGGCGATCCAAGCGCGCGTTAGCGGCGCCTTTGAGGTCCTTTCCGAAGCTGGCGGAATAAGGACCGCCCTGAACGAACTGGGCCGTCGCTACCTGCGCCTCATAACCGACCCGGTCGTTTCTGCGATTTACCGAGTAGTAATTCACGAGGCGCCACACTTCCCCGAGATCGGCGACATGTTCAACGATGCGGGGCCCAAACCCGCGAAGCGGCATCTTGCGAACTATTTCGCGCAGGGCATCGAACAGGGAAAGCTTGAGATCGGCGACGTGCCTATGGCCGTCGAACAATTTTTGATGCTGTGCCAAGCGCGCATCGTGCAAGATTTCTGGTTCTGCATTCGTGGAGCGCCGACCGAAGATGAGATCGACAAAGCGGTGAACGCCGCAGTCTTCACATTCCTTGCAGCCTACGCCACTGATCAGTGCGATTGAGCGCATCGACGCCGCTCAAGACATACTCGTGGCCCACGCCGACATTCGCAGGCCAGCCTAATTGAAAGCGGAGCAGTTCCTGCCCCGCACTCGAAGCGGACGCGATTTCGTCGTTGCCGATATATTTTGCCGTCGCCATCCTCGCAGCCGGCTACCGACCAGATTGATGGACGAAGGTCGCCCCGCGATGGGGCGGTTCACTCTCGGCTCCAGCCAACACCCGCGCCATTTCAGTCGCGCCACCAGCGTAAAAGCCGAATGCGATCGGACTGAGTTTGAACCTCGGCCGGGAAGCCCACCGATACGCTAAAGGTATGGAGCAGGGCCCAAAAAGGAATTTGAACGAATGTGTCGTGTCGTAAATATTGCTCCTCGGCATATTAGACCAGCTTTTGGGAGAGTCGATCATGGCGGATACAGCACGCATCAATGCTGTCGTGTCGGATATTGTCGAAGGCATCCGCGCGGCGATGTTCAAACACAATGTCACTTACGATGAATATCAAATAGCGCAGTCATTCCTTCTGGATGCTTTCGCGAAGAAGGACATTCCTCTGCTGCTGACGACATTCTTCAACACCACGATCGTCAAGATCGAGGGCAAGATGATGGGCGGCTCCAAACCGTCGCTTGAGGGCCCTTACTTCATCGAGGACTCCCCGCTCATCCCTCAAGATGGCGAACTCGCCGCACGTGAACAGGATCAGGGCCGTATGAAGGCGCTTTTGCGCGGGCGAGTGACCGACTTGGATGGCAAACCGCTTGCCGGCGCGACGATCAATATCTGGCACTCGACGCCTGACGGCCGGTATAGCGGTTTCCACGACGGCATTGCGCCGCACTATCATCGCGGCCGGATCATCACCGATGCCGATGGCCGTTACAGCGTCCGGACGATCATGCCCACGCCGTATCAGATCCCAAGCGATGGGCCGACCGGCGCGTTGCTGACGGCGATGGGGCGCCACACCTGGCGGCCGGCGCATTTCCACTACAAGATCACCGCGCTCGGCATGCACACGCACATCAGCCAAGCCTATTTCGAGGGCGGCGACTATGTCGATGACGATTGCTGCGAGGATGTCTGCGCCGAGCATGTCGTCGCCGAAAAGACCGACGACGGCGTGCGCATCGTGGAGGTCGATTTCGTCATTCCCGAAGCCGTGACGCAAGCGCTCGCTGCCTGACCGACCGAAACGACGGGGGGCCGGGCGCGGGCAGACGGCGCGAGGCTCCCGATGCGTGCCAATGGTTCAGCCCTGCCCTCCTTCCTCTCAAGGGGGCAGGGCTGATCCGCGCGCGAAAAAGGCCGCTTGCTCCCGAACTCGCGAAAGTAGCATCTTCATGCCATTGCAATTCACCTACGAGGCCAATCCCGGACGGATCGTCTTCGCTCCGGGAAGCGTCGAGAGCGTGCGTGACGAGATCGTTCGGCTGGGCGCCGGGCGCGCGCTGATCCTGTGCACCCCCAATCAGCGCGATCTTGCCGAGCGGGTCGCGCTGCTGCTCGGCGATCTTGGCGCCGGCATTTTCGACGGCGCGGTGATGCATGTGCCGGTCGAGACGATCGCGGCGTGCCGTGAACAGGCGGATGCGGCTGCCGCTGATTGCGCCGTGGCGATTGGCGGCGGATCGACGACCGGCCTCGCCAAGGCGCTCACGCTCGAGACCGGCTTGCCGATTATCGCCATTCCCACGACCTATGCCGGCTCGGAAATGACGCCGATTTGGGGCATTACCAAGGACCGGCGCAAGGTCACCGGGCGCCACCGCGCGGTGCTGCCCAGATGCGTCATCTATGATCCCGAACTGCTGCTCTCGCTGCCGCCGGCGATCACGGGGCCGTCCGGGCTCAACGCGATCGCCCACGCGGTCGAGGCGCTTTACGCGCCCGACATCAATCCGATCACCGCGCTGATGGCCGAGGAAGCGATCCGCGCGATGGCACAGGGCCTGCCGCGCGCGGTCGTGGCGCCTGAGGATATCGCGGCGCGGGCGGCGACACTTTACGGCGCCTGGCTCGGCGGCGCGGTGCTCGGCGCCGTCGGCATGGGGTTGCACCACAAGATCTGCCACACGCTCGGCGGCATGTGCGACCTGCCCCATGCCGAGATGCACGCGATCATGCTGCCTTATGTCGCGGCGTTCAACGCGGGCGCGGCACCGCACGCCCTTGCTCGCGTGGCGACCGCGCTCGGCGGATCGGAGGCGGGCGACGCCGCGCGGCTGCTCCATGCGCTGCGGCGCGAGACCTGCCCGATGCAGTCGCTCGCCGCGCTCGGCATGGCGCGCGCCGACATTCGCCCGGCTGCCGAGGCGGCGGCAGCGAGCAGCTACCCCAATCCGCGCGCCGCCTCTGCCGACGAGATCGAGCAGCTGATCGCTGCGGCCTACGACGGCGGGGAGCCACAGCTATGATTCGGATCGAGAAGGTCGAAGCGCAAATTCTCGAGATACCGACGGTACGCGCGCACGTGCTCGCAATGGCGACCATGCGAACGCAGACCGTCACCCTTGTGCGTATTCGTTGCTCCGATGGGGTTGAGGGCGTTGGTGAGGGCACGACCATCGGCGGCCTTGCCTACGGCGCGGAGAGTCCCGCGCATATCAAACTCACGGTCGAGCAGCACATTGCACCAATCGTCGTCGGCAAGGATGCGACCGCACCGGCGGCCTTGATGCATGCGGTGAGAAAGGCGGTTATTGGCAATCACTTCGCGCGCTGCGCCGTCGAGACCGCGCTGCTCGATGCGCACGGCAAACGGCTCAGCCTGCCGGTCAGCGAGTTTTTGGGTGGCCGCGTGCGCGATCATCTGCCGGTCCTGTGGACGCTTGCGACGGGCGATGCGGGGCGTGACATCGACGAGGCTGAGCAGATGCTTGAGCGTCGCCGCCACCGCGCATTCAAGATCAAGATCGGCAAAAGATCGCTGGTTGAGGACGTCGCCCACGCGCAAGCCGTGAAGGCGGCGCTTGGCGAGCGCGCGAGCGTGCGCGTCGATGTCAATCAGGCGTGGGACGAAATCACCGCGCGGCGGGGGCTCGACATGCTCGCCGATGCAGGTATCGATCTGGTCGAACAGCCAGTCGCGGCGGACAACCGCCTTGCGCTCGCCCGACTGTCGGCACGGACGCGCGTGCCGATCATGGCCGATGAGACATTGCAAGGCCCCGTGGACGCTTTTGACCTGGCGCAGGCCGCCGCTGCGGACGCCTTCGCAGTCAAGATCGCTCAATCAGGAGGGTTGTTCGGCGCACGCAATGTCGCCGCCATCGGCCACGCCGCGGGCATTGGCCTTTACGGGGTACGATGCTCGAGGCGGGCGTCGGCACGGCGGCTTCGGCGCAGCTTTGTGCGACCTTGCCCGCGCTCACCTGGGGAACCGAGCTGTTCGGCCCGCTGCTACTTACCGCCGACATTCTCGCGGAACCCATCGCCTATCGCGATTTCGGCATGGTCGTGCCGGCGGGGCCGGGGTTGGGTGTCATGCTGGACGAGGAAGCCGTGGCGTTCCACCGCCTTGATGGCCCGCAACGGCGCGCGTCGGCCAGCGCGTCGAGAGGCTAGCCATGCTTTTTCAGGTCGAAATGGATGTTCGTGTTCCGCCGGACTTCGCTCCAGAAAAGCTTGAGCGGCTGAAGGTCGAGGAAAAGGCTCGCTGCCACGCCCTGATGACTTCGGGTAAATGGCGGCACATTTGGCGCGTCGCGGGCCGCTACGCCAATCTTTCGATCTTCGATGTCGAAAGTCCCGCCGAGCTTCATGAGCTTTTGAGCACGCTACCGCTGTTTGCGTTGATGGAGATCCGGGTCGCAGCACTCTGCCACCACCCCTCCTCCATCCGCGATGATGATCGATAACGACATGTCACCCAAACCGAGAGGAACGCCAGTGAGCGCCGTAACCATTACCAATACCGCAGAAATCCAGGCACTGCTCGACAAGGTGGCGGGGCTCGATCAGACGGCGGGCAACCCGCGCATCAAGGCAATCGTGCGCCGGCTGGTGGAGAATATCTGTCAAGCCATCGATGATTTCGACGTGAACGAAAGCGAATTCTGGCTGGCGCTCAATTTCCTGCAAGGGGGGGCGGGCGAACTCGGTCTCTGGGCGGCCGGGCTTGGGCTTGAGCATTTTCTCGACGTGCGGATGGACGCGATCGATGTCGCCGATGGTATCTCTGGCGTAACTCCCCGCACGATCGAAGGGCCGCTCCACGTCAAGGGCGCGCCGCTGTCGAAGCGCGAGGCGCGGCTCGATGACGGCACCGAGTCGGGCGACATATTGGTGATGACCGGTCAGGTCCGCGACACCGAGGGCAGGCCTGTGCCAGGCGCGATCGTCGATGTGTGGCACGCCAACACGCTTGGCAATTATTCCCACTTCGACCCTTCGCAATCGACTTTCAACAATCGTGGCCGGATCGAGACCGATGGCGAGGGGCGCTATCGCTTCCGGTCAATCGTGCCGTCGGGCTATGCCTGTCCGCCGGGTGGATCGACCGAGCGACTGCTCGACCAGCTCGGACGGCATGGCCGGCGGCCTGCGCATGTCCACTTCTTCGTCACCGCGCCTGGTTTTCGGCACCTGACCACGCAGATCAACATCGATGGCGACCCCTATCTGCACGATGACTTCGCCTATGCAACGCGCGAAGAACTGATCCCCGCGGTTACCTGGATCGAGAATCCAGCAGCGATCAGCGCGGCCGGTCTCGATACTCCCTTCAAAGCAATTAATTTTGACTTTCAAATCGCCGCGACCGCAGGCGAAGGCGAAATGGCCTCGGACCGGCCGCGCGCTGCGGCCTGAAGTAGGAGGCTGATTGTGAAAGGGAAGTTTTGCGAAACTCCAGAAGAGGCGCTCGACGGGCTGCTCGTTCCTGGGATGACGATCATGTCGGGGGGCTTTGGCCTCGTCGGCAATCCCGAGACGCTGATCGACGCGATCGCGCGCGATGGTGTGTCGCGGCTCACCATCATCTCGAACAATTGCGGCGCGACCGGCTTTGGCCTGTGGCGGCTGCTCGCCAACAGTCAGATTGAGCGGATGATCAGCTCCTATATCGGCGACAACGCGCTGTTCGAACAACGCGTGCTCGACGGCGCGCTCGCACTCGAGCTTAATCCGCAAGGCACGCTCGCCGAGCGGATTCGCGCCGGCGGCGCTGGCATTCCCGCCTTCTACACGCGCACCGGCGTCGGGACCGTGGTTGCCGAGGGCAAGCCGCATGAGGAAATTGACGGCGTGACCTATGTCCGCGAGCGCTGGCTGCGCGCCGACCTTGCGATCATCAAGGCGTGTCGCGCCGATCCGGAGGGCAATCTCGTGTTCCGCAAGACCGCGCGCAACTTCAACCCCGACATGGCGACCGCCGCGCGGATCACGGTCGTCGAGGCGGAGGAGCTGGTACCCGCCGGCGCGCTCGACCCCGACCATATCCACACGCCCGGCATCTTCGTCGACCGCATCGTCAAGGCGACGATCAACGAGCGCCGGGTCGAGAACCGGACGACGCGCGCGCGGGAGGCGGTGGCATGAGCCGGGGATGGGACCGTGACGCGATGGCCGCGCGCGCGGCGCGCGAGCTTCGCGACGGCGATTATGTCAATCTCGGCATCGGCATTCCGACGCTCGTCGCCAACCATATTCCGGCAGGGATGCGCGTTACGCTGCAGAGCGAGAACGGCATGCTCGGCATGGGCCCCTTTCCCTATGACGACGAGGTCGACCCCGATCTCGTCAATGCCGGCAAGCAGACGATCACCGCGCTGCCGAGTTCGAGTTTCTTCTCGTCCTCGGCGAGCTTCGCGATGATCCGTGGCGGCCATATCGATCTTGCGATCCTGGGCGCGATGGAAGTTTCCGCCGATGGCGACATCGCCAACTGGAGCGTGCCGGGCAAGATGATGAAGGGGATCGGCGGCGCGATGGACCTCGTCTCGGGCGTGCGCCGGGTCGTGGCGGTAATGGATCATGTCGGCAAGTCGGGCCAGCCCAAGCTGGTCGCGCGCTGCTCGCTGCCGCTCACTGGCCGGAATGTCGTCGATATCGTCATCACCAATCTCGGCGTGTTCGCGTGCGGCAAGCGCGGCGAGGGCATGCGCCTCGTCGAATGCGCGCCGGGGGTCTCGATCGCCGAGCTGCGCGAGACGACTGCCGCGCCGTTTCTGGAGGCGGTCTCGTGATCCGCGACGCGCTGTTGTGCGACGGAGTGCGCACGCCCTTTGGCCGCTATGGCGGCGCGCTCGCGACGGTGCGGCCCGACGATCTCGCCGCGCATGTCATCAAGGCGCTGATCGCGCGCAATCCCGCCCTCGCGCCCGAGGCGATCGATGAAGTCGTGCTCGGCTGCGCCAATCAGGCGGGCGAGGATAACCGCAATGTCGCGCGCATGGCGGCGCTGCTCGCGGGGCTTCCCGAAAGCGTTCCCGGGGTCACCGTCAACCGCCTGTGCGCGAGCGGGGCGGACGCGATTGGCACGGCGGCGCGCGCGATCGCGGTCGGCGCGATCGACATCGCCGTCGCCGGCGGGGTCGAAAGCATGAGCCGCGCGCCCTTTGTCGTCGGCAAGGCCGACAAGCCCTGGTCGCGCGCCGCGACGATCGAGGATACGACGATCGGCTGGCGGTTCGTCAATCCGGCGATGGACGCGGCGCATGGCACGCATTCGATGCCCGCGACAGCGGAGAATGTCGCGGCCGATTTCGGGATCTCGCGCGAGGAGCAGGACCGCTTCGCGCTGTCGAGCCAGAGGCGCACCGCCGCCGCTGCAACCGCCGGCTATTTCACCGAGGAGATCGTCGCGACGCCCGCCCGCGCCGGCAAGGCGGGCATGCTTGTCGCCAGCGACGAGCATCCGCGCCCCGACACCACGCTCGATACGCTCGCGAAGCTCAGGCCCGTCGTCCACGCCGATGGCTCAGTGACGGCGGGCAATGCCTCGGGGGTCAATGACGGCGCGGGCGTGGTGCTGCTCGCCTCGGCCGACGCCGCGGCGCGCCACGGCCTCGTCCCGCGCGCGCGCATCCTCGGCATGGCGAGCGCCGGGGTGGCGCCGCGCGTCATGGGCATCGGCCCCGCGCCCGCGTCGCAGCGGCTGATGGCACGGCTGGGGCTCACGCTCGGCGATTTCGACCTCATCGAGATCAACGAGGCCTTTGCCGCGCAGGTCATCGCGAGCATGCGCCTCCTCGGCGCCGACCCGTTCGCCGATCATGTCAATCCGCACGGCGGCGCGATCGCGCTCGGCCATCCGCTGGGAGCATCGGGGGCGCGGCTCGTGCTCACCGCGCTGCGCGGGCTCGAGGCAAGCGGCGGGCGGCGCGCGCTCGTCACGATGTGCATCGGCGTGGGGCAGGGCCTCGCCCTCGCGCTCGAGCGGGTGTGAAGGGCAGCGACATGGGCCCGAATACGGGCCAGGCAAGTTTGCGTTTCGGGTGAGCCGGGCTGGCCGCCGCTGACAAGTTATACCACGTTTGCGTTGATCGTGACCGATCGCAGCTTGGTGACGCTCAGGCGCCGCGCGGGCTGATACCGACCTGCGCTGAGTCAGACCCACCCGCAGGTCGGTTTTAGGCAAGGGTAAGCCTCAACCGGCAGATGGCACGGCGAGCGTCTGTTCGACAAAGCCGGCGAAAGCCCGCGCTTTGGCGCTGGTCATCCGTCCGCCGGGAAAGATCGCCCACAGGTCGACCGGGGGAAGCGACCAGTCCGCCAAGGCGCGCGTCACCAGGCCCTGGTCGAGTTCCGGAGCGAACATCCAGTCGGATGCGATCGTCAGGCCCATATCGGCGAGCACGGCGGCGCGTTGGCCTTCCGCCGCACTGACGCGCAAGCGCCCACGCACCGCGACCGAGACCTGCTTGCCGCCGCGCTCAAACGCCCATGTGTCGGCCAGGTGGCTGTTGGTCACCGCTTCATGTTCCACGAGTTCCGCAGGGCTGCGCGGTGCCCCGGCGCGGGCGAAATAGCCGGGAGTGGCCAGCACCGACCGTGCTCCCGTCGCCAGCTTGCGCGCAATGGCGGAGGAATCTGTCAGACGTCCCATCCTTATCGACAAATCGATCCCTTCGGCGACAAGATCGATAATCCGGTCGTCGAGAATGATTTCGACTTCGAGTTGAGGGTGCCTGGCCAGGAAGCCCGGGAGGCGCGGGATGATATGCAATCTGGCGAAGGTCGTTGCCGCCGAGACGCGCAGACGCCCGGAAAGCGCCGCGCCGGCTCCGCGCGCCGCGCGTTCGGCCTCGTCGGCTTCGGCAATCGCTGATTTGGCGCGTTCGTAGAAATGGCGCCCGGCCTCGGTCGGCGAGAGGCCGTGAGTCGACCGGATGAGCAGGCTGACCTGAAGGCGGTGTTCCAGCTGCGCGACAATCTTCGAGACGGCCGGCTGGCCGAGGTTGAGCTGGCGCGCCGCGGCGGAAAACGAGCCCGCCTCGATCACCCGCGTATAGGTGAGCATCTCGCGATACCGATCCACACCATTCCTCCTTGGAATGACCAATATTACTTTCTCGGCGCTGCCACGTCGATAGCAGAATGGTACTGATCGCCAGGTCGCTCCGCATGAAGCTGCTGTTCGGCGGGCACGAAAATATTCAGAAGGTTCTATGCCGAAGCTGTTTACACCCCTCTCTGTCGGAGCGCTCGCGCTGGAACATCGCGTCGTGATGGCGCCGCTCACCCGGATGCGCGCCAATTCCGACGACAGCCCCAGCCCGCTGATGCGCGAATATTATCAACAGCGCGCCTCTGCGGGCGGACTCATTATCTCCGAGGCGACGCCGGTCTCGCGCAATGGTTACGGCTTTGCCGGCGCCCCCGGCATCTATGACGACCGTCAGATCGACGGCTGGAAAGCGATTACCGATGCCGTGCACGAACGCGGCGGCAGCATGTTGTTGCAACTGTGGCATGTCGGCAGGAAGTCTCACCCCGCCTTGCAGCCCAATGGCGAGCAACCCGTGGGGCCATCGGCCATCCAGGCTGAGGGTTCGGCGATTACGCGCGACGGGCCGATTGCGTTTTCTCTGCCGCGCGCGCTCGAGCAGCATGAAATTCCCGGCATCGTCGCCCAATATGGCGCCGGCGCGGCGCGCGCCAAGGCCGCCGGTTTCGACGGTGTCGAGATCCACGGCGCGAATGGCTATCTTCCCGAACAATTCCTGCTCGACGGCACCAACCAGCGAAACGACGATTACGGCGGCACGATCGCCAACCGCGCGCGCTTCCTGCTCGAAATCACCCGGGCGGCCGCGGATGTCTTCGGCGCGGACCGCGTGGGCGTCCGGTTGAGCCCCGAAGGCGCGAGCGACAGCGATCCGCGCGCGACCTATGGCTATGTGGCGAGCGCGCTCGATGCGATGGGGATCGCCTATATCCACCTCATCGTCCCTTTCGACAAGGAAGCCGAGCCAGGCGCGGCACCAGCGGCGGATAAAAAGCCTATCCCCGAATCGATCCGTCACCTGCGCGCCTTGTTCAGCGGTGTGGTGTTCGTCTCGGGCGGGTTCGACAAGCAGAGCGCGCAAGCAGCCCTCGCCGCGGGCGAGGCGGACGCGGTGGCCTTCGGCCGGGCATTCATCGCCAATCCCGACCTGCCCGAGCGGCTGCGACTGGGGCGGCCGCTCAATGCCTATGACCGTTCGACATTCTACGGCGGTGGCGCACGGGGCTACACCGACTATCCGGCTTTCAACCAAGCGGATGGTCGCCGCCAATATCAGGACAATCCAGCATGACCCTGCAAGCCAAGCTCGACGAATTCAAGGCCGGCCTCGCCGCAGGCAAAGTGCCGCCAGAGATCCTCGCCAAATTGAACCAGTCCACCCAGGACCTCATCGCCAGCGGCCTTGCCGCGCGCGCATTGAAGGCGGGCGAAGCGGCGCCGGCTTTCACGCTTGACGACGCCGAGGGCAACCCGATTCCCACCAGCGAACTGCTGGCGAAGGGGCCGCTCGTCATCAGCTTTTATCGCGGCGTCTGGTGCCCGTTCTGCAATATGGAATTGCAAGCCTTGCAGGCGGCTTTGCCGGCGATCACCGAACTGGGCGCCAGCCTCGTCGCGATATCGCCGCAGACTGCGGCAAACAGCCGAAAATCCGTCCGCCAGAACGCGCTGACTTTCCCGATCCTGTCCGATCCTCGCAACGAGGTCGCCGCCATGTTCGGCCTGCGCTTCACCTTGCCCGGCTATTTGGCGGAGGTTTACCGGGGCTTCGGCAACGACCTGGCCTCGATCAATGGCGACGATAGCTGGACCCTGCCGATGCCCGGGCGCTTCGTCATCGGGCAAGACGGGACAATCCTCTATGCCGAGGTCAATCCGGACTACACCCATCGCCCGGAACCCGAAGACATTCTGCCGGCTTTGCGGCACGCGGCGGGCGCGGCCGCCTGAGGCATTTGCTGCCATCATAAATGAGGATCGGCGCCAAAAGGCCAACGCAGCGAGGCGACAACGCTTACCCATCCCGCGCCTCTTGCCCGCCTGCGAGTGCGAGCTGTTCGGACCGCGCAGGGCTTGGCGCGCCTCAACTAAGCCGCCAGATGGTTCGTGCCGAAGGCCCTGTAGACGGGACAACGGTCGATACGGAGTTCGAGCCATGCGTTTACTTGCTTCAGCATCAATTATGGGCCTGGCCATGGCAGCGTCCGTCGCGCCCGCCGCCCCGGCACCGGCGCTTGCTCCCGCGAGCTGGAGCGTGGAAAAAGCCCATTCCTCGCTAGGTTTTCAAGGCACGGTCAGCGGCGCGGCCTTCACCGGGGCCTTCCGGCGGTGGGACGCGAGCATCCGGTTCGATCCACGGGCACTCGCGCAGTCAAGCGTACTGGCCACAATCTCAATGGGTTCGGCGACGACCGGAGACCCGAGTCGCGACAGCGCGCTGCCCGGCGGCGACTGGTTCGCTGTCCAGAGCTTCCCTCGTGCAACCTTCGAGGCGCATGGTTTCAAGGCGTTAGGCGGCAATCGCTTTCAGACGAGCGGAACACTGACCATTCGCAATGTTCAGCGGCCCCTGTCGTTCCCATTTCAACTCGATGTGGCGGGCACTCGGGCGCATATGCGGGCCACCATCGCGATCGACCGGCGTGCGTTCGGTGTGGGACAGGGCCAATATGCCTCCACCGATTTGGTCGGCGGCAATGTTCAGGTTCGGATCGACCTGTGGGCGACGCGCCTTCCCTGATGCCGGCTGGTCAACCGTCGAACCGGTAGGCGTCCATTCGCATCACGCCGTGTTCGGCGGACTGGTGCAGCCGGATCGCGGTGGGGCGTTCGCCCGCCGCACCAAGCGCGACGAACAGCGGCATCAGATGCTCGTCGGTCGGATGGTTGCGCCGGGCGAAAGGCGCCCGTTCGCGATAATCGCCGAGCGCGGCGAGATCAGCCCTGTCGAGATGTTCGTGCATCCAGTCGGCGAATTCGGCGACCCAGCCGGGCGAGGGTGACGACACGCCCGCCCCCCGCCCCGCGCCGACCATCCATTCGCGCAGGTTGTGCGTGAACGAGCCCGAGCCGATGACGAGCACCCCCTCGCGCCGCAGCGGGGCGAGCGCCCGACCCAACGCCATGTGCACGCCCGCGCCCGCGCCAGCGACGAGCGCAAGTTGCGCGACGGGAATGTCAGCGGCGGGCCAGCCGAGCAACAGCGGCACCCATGCGCCGTGGTCGAGCCCGCGCTGCGCGTCGACCACCACCTGTACGCCCTGTTCGCCAAGCAGCACCCGCGCGCGCTCCACGAGACCGGGCGCACCCGGCGCCGGATAGTGCATCGCATAAAGCGCTTCGGGAAAGCCGCCGAAGTCATGGATGGTGCGGTGCGCGCCGAGCCCGTTCAGCATTGAGACCGGCGCCTGCCAATGCGCCGAAACGATGAGAATTGCCTTTGGTCGCGTTGGCAGAAGCGCGGGCAGCGTCTGGAGGAACGCCCGCGTCGGGCTGGGCTCGAGCATCATGCTTGGAGCACCATGGCTCACAAACAGGCTGGGAGGCACTGACAATCCCATATTTCGGACGGCTCCATCGAGAACTGGAACCGAATATTTAGGTGATTTCCAATTCCGCCGATATTCAGTGATCTGCGAGGTACATGGCCCACCATGGGTGTGAAATCGCTCAACTCAGGCTGCTTGTAACGCTTCATCGATCCGGCGTTGCCATGGCGGCGCGCTGGCAAAGCGCGCGACGAGGAAATCGATGAAGACCCGAACTTTCGCAGGCAGATGCTGATTGGGTGGGTAGACAGCATAGACATTGCCAATGTCGAACGGGGGATGATCGAGTTCGAGTATTTCGAGTCGACCGGCGGCAACCGCCTCGGCGACGATGAAGGTCGGCTGATAGATGACACCCAAACCTCTCATCGCCGCCGCCATCAGCGCATCGCCATTGCCGGCGCGCAGCGGCCCGGTGACAGGGACGACGACTTCGCCGCCCTTGCCGAAACTCCACGAGTTCGCTCCGACCGACGAGGATAGTGTGTAACCAAGGCATCGGTGATGTGCGAGATCGGCTACGGTCTTCGGGCGCCCATGGTTTGCCAGGTAGGAAGGTGATGCACAGACAGCCAGTGTACACGGCGCGAGACGACGCGCGATCATCGGGGAGTCGCGCAGCCGCCCGATGCGGATCGCAAGATCCCACCCTTCCTCAACCAGATCGACGAGCCGGTCGTTTAGGCCAAGGTCAATGGTGAGACCGGGGTGGGCTTCAAGAAGTTCATCCAAAACTGGAGCGATTTCGGTCGTCCCGAAAGAGACCGGCACATTGACCCTCAGCAACCCGCGCACCTCCAGCTTGTCGGCCGCGGCGACCGCTTCGGCCTCGTGAAGATCGGCAAGGACGCGCTGGGTGGCTTCGATATAGCTGCGACCGATTTCCGTGGGCGTCACCTTGCGAGTCGTACGATGGAACAGCCGGACGCCGAGCCGTTCCTCGATCGCGGCGACGTGTTTGGTCGCCATGGTTGGGGACATATGGAGTGCGCGTGCCGCGCCCGACAGGCTGCCGAGTTCGGCGACCTTGAGCAGCACCTCGATTCCCTGGAACCTGTCGAGCATGCGGTCAATCTCCCACTATGGGTGCCAGATATAGCCTGATTTTGGGGAATTATGTATAAAAATGTAGGAGTGACGTGCGGAATTGGTGTGAACTGGCTTTCGCTACGGGGTGAGTTGATCGCTGCCGCTCACACCTGGAGCGCGAAGAATGCTCCTCCTTAGCTGGATTAACCCGCGCCTACGCGCAAGGTAGGCGGGAGCGACCTGCCAATCACGGAATTTCGTCGACTGGCCCAGCATAAGGAACCCTTTATGACCAAGCTGCTCGTCCTTTACTATTCATCGCATGGCCACATAGAAACCATGGCAAACGCCGTGGCCGAGGGCGTCCGCTCGGCTGGGGCAGAGGCGGCAGTGAAGCGCGTCGCCGAAACAACGCCGGACGAGATCGCACAGCAACACGGATTCAAGCTCGATCAGCCGGCGCCAGTCGCAACGGTCGAGGAACTTCCCGAATATGATGGCATCATCTTCGGTTTCCCCACGCGTTTCGGCACGATGCCCGCGCAGATGAAGGCGTTTCTCGATCAGACCGGCGGACTCTGGTATGAGCGCAAGCTCCTCGGCAAGGTGGGCGCGTTCTTCACCTCGTCAGGTACGCAGCACGGCGGGCAGGAAGCCACGATCCTCGGGAGCATTCCCTTCCTCCTTCATCACGGCATGGTGGTCGCTGGGCTTCCCTACACCGCACAGGGCCAGTTGCGGCTCGACGAGGTGACCGGCGGCTCGCCTTATGGTGCCTCGACCATCGTCTCGACTGACCGCTCACGTCAGCCGTCGGCGAACGAGCTGGAGCTCGCGGCGCATCAAGGCAAATTCGTCGCCGAACTCGCGCGCAAGCTCGCCGCCGCCTGACTTCAAGACGCGGCACCGGGAGGGGCGTTTCCCCCGACGCCCCTCCCAATCCGGCTCGCAATGTTTCGTCTATGATCGCCAGCCGACCTTCCCGCGCCAAAAGGTCATCCAGCCCAATAGCTCGCCAATATGCCGGAGCAGGCGATAGCTTAGCGCCTCTGCCGCGCCGACAAGCACGATGATGGGCGCGCGCGCCTCGCGCTCGCCGCCGGTCCATGCGCGATAGGTCCGCTCCGCCCAAAGCGCCGTGCCACCATTCATCACCGCGCGCGCGACGATCGCCGTCAGCACCAGGCCAAGCGCCGGAGTCGCCGGCGCGAAGAGCGCCGCGCCAAGACTGGCTGCGGTTGCGAGCCCCAGCAGTGGCTGCGCGGCGTCGAAGGTCTTCGCGACCATCAGGCGGGTGCCGAGCCGCGCGAAGCGTGGATTGCCGATCATCCCGCGGTATCGCCAATGCGTCTGGAGAAATCCCCCGAACCAGCGGCGGCGCTGACGGATGAGCGCCAATGGCGTCGCCGGAGCTTCAGTGTGGACGACAGCGCCCGCGACAACGCCGATCTTCCAGCTCAACCCGTGCCTGTTCGCATGCAAATGGGCGCGGTGGGCCAGATCATAGTCCTCAGCAAGGCAATCCGGATCAAACCCGCCCACAGCGTCGAAGCATTCGCGGCTGATCGCCATACACGCGCCCGCGACGAGCTGGAGCGCATTGTCCTTCTCCCACGCCCGGCTCTGCAGCGCGGTCATGCGATATTCATGCGCCTGAAACGCGCGCATGACACGTGCACCGACGGCATTCTGGGTCATCGGCTCAAGGATCCCGGTCGCGACCGCCAGATCGGCATCATGGGCGAAGGCGTCGCGCATCGCGCCCACTGCGCCACGGCCAATCAGCGTATCCGCGTCGAGCAGCATCACCACCTCGCTCCGCGCGCGCGCCACCGCGAGGTTCATCGCGCGTGCCTTGCCGCCATGCTGCAACCGCAGCCAGCAAAGGCCCGTCATCGGCGCATTGGCAGGGTACGGATCGGCCGTGGCGGGATTCAACCCGAACTGCGTGGCCAGAATGTCGGCGGTCGCATCTATCGAACCATCGTCGGCGATCAGGATCGCGTCCGGAGGATCGGACTGATTGAGCAGCCGCGCGATCGCGGCGGGCAGGTTCGCCGCCTCATTATAGGCGGCAAGGATGACCGTGATCGACGGCGGCTTCGCACGTGCGCGCGCCCGCTCGCCCCTTGCGCGGCGAAGCTGGCGGACGACATGGCCTGCAACAGCCGCGTCGTAGGCGAACAGCGCGAGCGTCCCTGCGAACGCCGCCTGCGCCGGAGCGAAAGAACCTGGCATTGTTACCAACCGCGCGATTTAACCGGCCCAGTTCGCCGCGCTCACCCATTGATAGGCGAGCGGCGCCTCGCGAAAGGCGAAGCGATCCAGATGCTCCTCGAACACACGCCGGAAGCGCACCGCCTCGCCCTCCGCCGGCGTGGTCAGCCGCATTACGATGCGCGTCCTGTCGGGCTCGAGCGTTAGAATGATTTCGGGGCCGAAGGCGATGGTGGTGACGCCCTCGGCCTCGATGATCGCAAGCCTGTGGCCCCAATGTTTGACGAGCTGGCGTACATAGCGCTCGGCATTGGGTGTGGCGACTGAGCCTGTGGTGACGAACATGGGCGGGACCTTTGCGGGTAAAGGCGTGCTCAGGCAGCGGTGCGCAGCGCGCGCGAGGCGGGAACGAGCGGGCCGGCGGGGACGATCTGCGACGGGTTGATCGCCTTGATCGAATAATAGCCGTGCTTGATGTGATCGATATTCACCGTGCCTTCGATCCCGGGAAGATCGCGCACCCGCGCCATATAGCGCGACAGCGCCGGATAGTCGGCGATGCGGCGGATGTTGCACTTGAAGAGCCCGTGATAGGCAACGTCGAAACGGATCAGAGTCACGAACAGGCGAATATCGCTCTCGGTCAGCCGCTCGCCGAGAAGATAGGGGCCGCCCGTTGCAAGCCGCGCCTCGAGCGTGTCGAGCATCGCAAAGACGCCTGCGACCGCCTCGTCATAGGCCTCCTGCGACTGGGCGAAGCCCGCGCGGTAAACACCGTTGTTGAGCGGCGCATAGATCGCCTCCGACAGCGCGTCGATGTCGCTTGCGAGGTCGGCGGGGTAAAGATCGGCATCGCGCGTTGCCAGATGGCCAAAGCCGGTGGTCATCATCCGCAAGATATCGGCCGATTCGTTGTTGACGATCGTCGCACGCTGCTTGTCCCACAGGATCGGCACCGTCGCGCGGCCGGTGTAGCGCGGGTCGGCGGCGGTGTAGAGTTCGTGGACATGAGCCGCGCCGAGCAGCGGGTCGGCATCAGCGCCAGGGAACGGATCGAACGACCAGCCGAACGCGCCGAGATGCGGATTGGCCACCGACACGCCGATCACATCCTCGAGCCCTTTCAGCGCGCGCGCCATCAAAGTGCGCGATGCCCAGGGGCAGATGAGTGCCACCGTGAGATGATATCGGCCTGGCTCGGCCTTGAACCCGCCTTCGCCCGTGGGTCCGGGCGCGCCGTCGCGCGTCACCCAATTGCGGAAGCTCGAATCCTTGCGCACAAAGCGCCCCTTGGCGTCGGCGCCCTGAAAGGGTTGCCACTCCGCCGACCATTTACCGTCGATGAGCATCGATCATTCCTTCGTTGCATGACACAAGCGTCAAAGCGCGTGGCCGGTCCGCTCGCGCTTGGTTTCCAGATACCGGGCATTGTGCGGATTGGCGGGCAGGCGGTGTGGCACGCGTTCGGCGATGGTGATGCCCGCCGCTTCAAGCACGCGCACCTTCGCCGGATTGTTGGTGAGCAGGCGAATGCGCGCCTCGCCCAGCAAGCGCAGCATCCGCGCCGCGATGCGGAAGTCGCGCGCGTCGACCGCGAAGCCCAGCCGTGTGTTGGCATCGACCGTATCGAATCCCCGGTCCTGCAAGGCATAGGCGCGCAGCTTGTTGACGAGGCCGATGCCGCGCCCCTCCTGCCGGAGGTAAAGCAGGATGCCCCAGCCGTTGGCGGCAATCGCCTCGATCGCGGCGTGAAGCTGCGGGCCGCAATCGCATTTGAGGCTGCCCAGCATATCGCCGGTCAGGCATTCGCTGTGAAGCCGCACCAGCGGTGGCTGGCCATTGGGCCTGCCGATCACCAGCGCGATATGTTCGCCAGGCATTTCAGGCGTGCGGAAAGCGACGATTTCGGCATCGTCGATCGCCGCCACCGGCAACCGCGCGCGCGCCGCGATTGTCAAACGGTCAGCGTCATCATAGGCGGCAATATCTTCGGCCGTTACCTCGACTGCGACTTGTCCCGAAGTCGTCGCGACAAACGCCGGAAGGATCCCGGCGCGCATTGCCAATCGAAGTGCCGCAGCCGCTAGCGGGGCGCTGGAAAGCTCGGCAGCGGCGAAACCGTCCGTAAAACCCGTTGCAGTGCCGAATGTCGGATCGGCAATGGCCGTTGCCATCTGAAAGTCGAACCCGCCGTTGCGCCTCAACAGGATCGGTTCGTCTGGCTCGCGCAAGCCCACACTTTGCCCTAAGTCGAGCGTGACCACGCGCCCTGCCGAGACAAGCAACGCGGCATTGTTATCGGGGGTAAATTCCGCGAACCGAACCGGATCGGCGGTCTCGATCGGCAACAGCGCCAAACCGCCCTCTTCGTTGAAGACGGCGACTGGCCAACCGCGCCGCAGCGCGTCCAAGGCACGCGCTGCGCGCCGAGCGGCTGAAGTCTCACGCATTTCATTGGCTGACGGCGGTGATGCCGGCATCGGCTGAAAATGGGCAAGGTGCAGATGGGCAAGAGCGTACATTTGGGATTCACTCTTTCGCTTCGCAGAGAAACATCGTCCGATGCAGTACAAACTGCAGGCGTAATGGCGCTTGTCGGTTGTTGTTATAATTCAACGCTTAAGCGGCTTTAATACAGATCATTGGGCGATCATTTCGTACTCATGATACGAGACGATCGCCCATCAGCCACTTGCGGCCGGCTCATCTTTGCCAGGTCGTTGGCGCAAACCGGGGATCATGCGCGCAAGAACATCGTCCTTCAGTACAAGGTGATGGCGCAGCGCCGCTGCCACATGCCCGACGACGATCAGTACGAGCCCATAGGCCATGAGGGCATGCGTGGTCGCGAGTGCCGGCTCGACTTGTGCTCGGTTCGCGATCGTCGAAAGCAGCGGCAGGTGCGGCCAGGGCACGACGCCATAAAGCAAGGTCGGGATATTGAGCACTGCCGCCGACACGACCGCCCAGCCCAGCAGCGGCACTGCGAACTGCAATAGATAGAGCACCCAATGCCCCGCGTGCGCCAGCAGCCGCTCATTGCGCGACATAGTCGCAGGTAGAGCGGGTGCAGGATGCCAGATCCGCCATCCCAGGCGCAATACAGCCAGCAACAACACGGTGATGCCGATCGACTTGTGGAGCTGGTAGACTTTGAACTTGAACAATATGGGCAAGTCCAGCTTCGTCATCGCCATTCCCATAACGATGAGGGCCACGATTCCTGCCGCCAATGCCCAATGAAGGACAATGGCGACCAGCGTGTAGCGCGACGGCGGGTTTCCCTCGTTCACGACGTTACGACTTGAGCTCGAAAGCACCGGCGATCGTAAGCTTCACGTCATCGCCGATCACGGGCGCAAATGTGCTCACACCGAAATCCGTGCGCTTGAAATGGCCCGTCGCCGAAAAGCCGACGGTAGTAGCCTTGTTAATCGGATTTGTGCCGGTGCCGATGAACCGCGCCTTGAGGGTCAGCGGCCGCGTCACGCCATGGAGCGTCAGGCTGCCGGCGACATCGGCCTGACCGGGGCCAGTGACCCTGACGCTGCTCGAGGCAAAGGATGCGGTGTCGAATTTGGCCGCGTCGAGCCACTTGTCGCCCTTCAGCTCCTCGGATAACTGGGAAACGGTGGTGGTGAGCGAGGCAATCGGAATCGCGACATCGAGCTTGGCGGCAGCGGGTTTGGCCGGATCGATGCTGAGCGTGCCCGACGCCCCCGACACGAAGCCCGAGAAATCGGTAAATCCGAAATGCGAGACCGAGAAGATCACCTGCGAATGGTTGGGATCGATTGCGTAGGTTCCGGCCTTGATCGCATGAGGATTGGGCGAGGACACGCCTTGCGCCAGGACTACAGCGGAGGCGGCCCCCAGAGCGAGGACCGATGCGGCGATGAATATGTGTCGACGAAGCGTGATCATGATTTTCCCCTGTGCAAGGTTTTCGCTGCGACCAAAATTAGCTCGCAGCCGAAAAACGGGAATACCGCCGTCGCAAAATGCAGCTCGCACTCGCGGTGTGGAAGGAGTGGAGCTTCGGGGATGGAAAACCCGCATACGACCTTCCTGCAGAGGGGGTGTTCGATCATGCTGGTGACGGCAGATCGTCAATAGCGGCGGTCATAATTACGGCCACTAGCAGTGCGCCAGCGAACAAGATCACCCACGGCTGGAAAGCTGGCCGGCCGCTGGCCAAAACCGTCGTCAAGCTTTGCCACGAAAGGAGTCAGTATTGTGGGAATGCCAATGACTATGATTGTACCTGTCACACCCAGAAGCGAGCACCAGAATGGACCGAGGATCTGCCAAAAACCTCGGGTTCAGACTATGCACCGCAAGGTTTGCTGATCGAGCTAACAAGGACCGGGTTTACGATGGTGGCCTCGCGGCCCAACTTTGAAGATCAAGTCACTGCGGTCGCGTGGCGCATCCGGCGCGCCGACATCGTGGTCAAGCGCCTCGCCGACCCGATTGCCGCTGACGTCTTCGAGACTACTCCCGATGACGAGTCTGTAGACCCCTGGGCGCCAGTTCCGGTTGGGACGCCAGCACCAGGAGCTTCCACTAGCGGAGACTTTCATTTGCCCCAATTGGGATCGTCCTAGGCCATCCACGACATCCAACTGATCTTGAAGCAGCGCTACGTCCATCACTCGGTCGAATGTGACCCGAAGAGTTCCCCTGGACCCGGCACGGGGCGAAGCGAGACCCCAGGCATGCAGGTCAATAGGCTCGCGGAGCGCCCGCGTGACCTGGAATCTAAATCGCTTAGTTTTGATCTCAACTGTATAGCTGAGGCCCGGTTGAAGAGGGGCAGCGCTGGCGTCGGCGCCTTCGACATCCCGTTTGACACGACCTGGGTCAAACAAGACTGTAAGGCGCCGTCCGTCGGGACTCCAGATATCCTGACCGAAGTCCATGAACGCATTGTCGATCTGCCGACCGTCAGCGTCGAGCAGCCGAATGTCCCGTGTGGTCACTGTCCCACGGGCCGGACGGTCGAAGGTGACATAGAGGCGGAGCGTATTTGCAGGTATCGACTTCGCCGCTGGCGAAATCGATACTACCTGAGGCGCGGCACTGCTCGACGCCAGTACCATCAAGGCTAGGAGGTCGGCAATCATTTGTCGCCGGGCCCGCCACCCTTAAAGTCATATTCGGACCAGATTTCGCTGAGATTGTTGATCGGCAAAGGAAATGTCAGTGTCGCTTGAAGATTGAGCGAGCCGGAAGGCGCATCACGGGTCACGGATATCAGATAGTTGTCGTCCAGCTTGTCAGCAAACAGGGATGACCCAATAAACATCAGCGACTTGCCCACTGGGCCCAGCGGGTATTCTGGTCGCCAGTCGCCAACGCCGCCATGGGGCGAATTATCGGGCGAATAGGCGACCGCTTTCTGCAAACCGGCAATCGGGATTATGCGCGGGTCGTGCCCGGCATTCGTCACAAACAGGCTGGGTTCGCCGTGGAACGATATCGAAACCAGGCTGAGCGGTTGGCCATTGCCCATGTCGCCAACCGTCCGACCTGTCACTTTGGCACCATCCTTCAAGTCCGCGGTAGGTATTAGGACGATTGGGCTGCAGGTGTAGGCGGCGATGAGCGTGTCCTGACCATCGATAGTGGCGAACGCCATGGCTCGGACGGGAGCTCGGGTCTCATAGCGCTCGTGGGCGACGTGGTAGATTCTAACGGCGGTCGATGAAGATCGGCCTTCAAATGGATAGGGCACCCGTCGCAGCGTCGACGCAAATTCCTCATTAGAGATGCCTGCGACGAACAGCTCTCCATTGTGGAATTTCATGTCGACGATGGTCATAGACCGCATAGGCGTCGTCGCTTTGAGGCGATCTCGGGTGGCCGTCGGCAAGGGCAGATCGCCAGTTCGGTCACGGAAGTGTTGGTCCAACGTTGGTGTGTCGGGGACGAACCATGTGGTATGTTTAGGGTCAGGACTCGTTGATCAGAGCCAGAAGATGACGGTTGCTGCGAGGACGATGGCCGAGAGGAAGGCGGTTGGACACCTGTCGTAGCGTGTGGCGACACGCCGCCAGTCTTTCAGGCGACCGAACATGATCTCGATCCGGTTGCGGCGCTTGTAGCGACGTTTGTCGTATTTTACGGCCTTGTTCCGGGATTTCCGACCCGGGATGCAGGGGGTGATGCCTTTTTCCTGCAAGGCATCGCGGAACCAGTCGGCGTCGTAACCACGATCCGCCAGCAGCCATTGGGCTTTGGGAAGTTCGTCCAGCAAGGCCGCCGCGCCGATATAATCGCTGACCTGACCTGCGGTCATGAAGAAGCTGATCGGCCGACCATTGGTATCCGTCACAGCATGAAGCTTGGTGTTCATGCCGCCTTTCGTGCGGCCAATCAGGCGGCCCCCATCCCCTTTTTTACCGCAAGGCTCGATGCCGTGCGGTGCGCCTTGAGATAGGTCGCGTCGATCATCACCGTCTTGCGTTCGGATGCCTGGGGCGCAGCCAGGCCTTCCATTATCCGCAGGAATACGCCCTTGTCGCCCCACCGCTTCCAACGATTGTACAACGTCTTGTGCGGCCCATAGTCTTTCGGTGCATCGCGCCAGCGCAGCCCATTGCGGTTCACAAAGATAATACCGCTCAACACCCGGCGATCATCAACCCGAGGCTTGCCGTGGCTCTTGGGAAAATAAGGCTCAAGCCGCGCCATCTGCTCATCCGTCAGCCAATATAGGTCGCTCAAATCCAGTCTCCTCACAGAGACTGAATCAGATCGGAGCCCGCAGATCAATGGGTCCTGACCCTAGCGTGCGCCATGTCTACCCGGGACAGAACTCCGGTTGGCGACACCTTTACCAAAGCTGGTCTTCCAGCGCCGAAAGAAGCTGATAAATAGACCTCGTGGGTAATGGGGTGGACCGCCATGCCGTTGATACGGAGGCCAGACTTGGGCGTCTTGAGCAGCACGGCGATTCGACTGTCGATACCGTCGATATCCAACGGCGCCGCCGTTGCAGGTGCGGCCCCTTCGTCCATCGGGAAAGCGAACACTGCGCCGTTGATGTTATCGCCGACGAACAGCACTCCATCGGGACTAAACGCGAGGGTCCCAGCGTACTGTAGCGTTTTTACGGTTGGTGATGACATGCCCGGCACAGGGGTGGCTCGGGCCGCCACGGGAGCAAAATTCGGCACCACGACTAGCAGAGCACTTGCCGCTGCAAGGAGAGATGACTTGATCATGTCTGATCTTTCGTTTTGTTGGCAGTGATACGACTTACGGGCCACGGGACCGACCTGGCACGGGCTGCTGCAAACCCAGCAGGGCAAGAGCATAGATAGCCAGACTTGCGCGTATCAGCAGTAGGCTGCGAGGAATATAGCTTATCACAACAAGGAATAGGTGGTCGGAACTTGGGGGTTGGCGCTGACCGCAGGCAGTACCCGACAGATCGGCACTATTCCCCGCAGCGCAGGTTATACTTGCAGCGTAAGCTATTTTTTGAGACAGTGCTCGTCGAACGACAAAATTTTCTACCGTCCGAGGTGATCCACCCTAATTTTGAAAGATATGTTGGTAATATTGATAGTACTGCTGATTTTCTTTTGCTGATTTACAGGAAAAGTCAGCCTCTTGGGTGCCCGATGGGTGTCCCTTGACCACCCTAAGGCGTTGTCGCCAAAGGCTATGCCGCCTCAACTGCATGGGCCTCGAAGGAAACGCCTAATCGTTTGCGTATCGCCCCGAAGATTGCGGCAAGATTGTCCATGCTCGGGTTGCCTTTCGCCGACAACATCCGGTGCAGGCTCTTGCTGGGACGATTGGACTCGGTTGCCAACTCCTCGAAACCGACCGAGGCATTGACGAGATTGCGCAGGATCAGCCGCGCCACATGCGGTTCCCCATTGAGGAACGCAGCGCCGCTTCATCTAGCATGGCCTTGGCGAAGGCGGGATCGCGCGCGGCGCGCTCCTTCACCGATTCCTTGAAATCGCGGGTCAGAACCATCTTGTCACTTCCTGTCTTTCCTGATCGCTGCCTTGCGGGCCTTGTATTCGCTCAGCAGCACACCCGCCCGTTCGATGTCGGACTGCTGCCGCTTCTTCGTCCCGCCCACGAACAGGATGATGAGTTCATCCCCATCCCGGGCGAGATAGAGCCGGTAGCCCGGTCCCCAATCGATCCGGTATTCCCCGGGCCCGCCGCCGATCCATTTGACGTTCGACAAATTGCCCAGCTCCAGCCGGACAATGGCTGTCGCCACCTTGGCCGAAGCCTGGGAATCAAGATCGTCGAACCATGATCGGAACGGGCTTGAGCCGTCCTCGCGGATGTACTCCTGAACAATCAACTCACGCCCATTTTGGTAACATATACGTTACCAATTGTCCAGAGAGGCCTATCGATCAGGCCGCACGACGCCGAACCGGGAACCGGAAGTCCTCGCCTACCGGCGGCGCGAAACTCCGGCGCGAGCGCCCGCCGATCGCCTTGACCGGCAGCTCGATCAGCGAGCCAGGATCGGGGAGGCCTTCGCTCAGCTTGTCCGCCCAGACCTGTGCCAGCTCACGGCGGCGCGGCATATAGGCCGCGCGGTTGTAGGCGCCTTCTACCTTCTCCTTGGGAACGTGGGCGAGCATCAGGTCGATCACTTTTCGGTCATGATCCTTGCCCTCACGCTCAGCCCATTCGTTCATGATGGTCGAGAATGCCGCGCGGAACCCGTGCGGCACATGATGGCCATGATAGCCGGCGCGGTTCAGTAGGTAGCCGATGGCGTTCTCGCTCATCGGCCGGTGCGTGTGCCGGTTACTCGGAAACAGCAGCGGACCTTCCCCGGTCAGTGGCCATAGGGCCTTGAGCACCGCAATCGCCTGCGGCGTCAGAGGCTATAGCGCGACGATCTGGGTGAGAGGTCAGCGACTATCAGGATGAGAACAGATTGTCGCGGCGGGTTCATGGTGCCGGG
>NZ_PHHF01000080.1 GCF_003034225.1 Edaphosphingomonas fennica | reverse complement strand
CCGACGTTCCCCGCTCGCAGCAGCGCCAGTGGCCTGGTTTTGCGCCGCCCAATGGCCGGTTTTTGCTCCGCCGTTGACAGCTTCCGGGCTTCCCGCGATCGGCTTTAGCCGCTGCCCTGGTGTCAACGAGTTGATCGTCGACGGCGTTAATGGCTTTCTTGCCGAAGAGAGCAGCGCCTCCTCGCTCGCCAAGACCTTGCGGCGGGCGCTCGAAGACGAGCAACGCCTTGCCCAACTCGGCAAAAATGCCGCGGAGATAGCGGAAACTTACTCTGTCGAGACGTCACTTCAGAAATGGCGCCAGGCCTTGGAAGATCTGCTTAACCCACAGCCAAATAGGCTGTGGGGCTACCTCAGTCAGATATGGCGCCGCCTGAACTTGTTCTTCCCGGCGTTTCGCACGAGGGCCTAGGCGCGGCGGCGGCGGGGCACAATGAAGCGGGGCGTCACGGATCCAACGGCGTCTTGCTTCCCACATCCCGCCAGGGTTGGCCTAAACGACTCTCAAAGCGATCACGGAGCGCCCACATCAAAGGTATGCGTCGGAAGGCAATACCTGGTAGGCTTAGAGGATCGAGACCCGTCCAGGGATAGAATGGGTTCCTTCGGCCATAGGCCCAGATCTCCACGCGGCGGCTGGGCCTAGTTGCCGGCCCCCGTGCATGAAACCTCCCGGTATCCGCCACTACAAGAGTGTTGGCAGGAACGGCCAGAGCGCGAGGTCCAGGCAAGCCCAGTGCCGAAATTTCTGCGCGAGTGATCCGCATAGACCCTCGGGCAGACAATCGATCCATGGCCTGCGCACCCTGCAGGCTACGTTCTCGTTCCCATTCGATGCGTTCGCGGGTCAAGCGGTGGGAGCCGGGGACATAAACGAAGGGACCGTCCTCCTCCGTCACGTCATCCAGAAAATACCACGCCTTCACACAGGGGTGAAACGTATCCGCATGAAGATGGGTCTGTGGATCGACCTCTTCGTCGCGATGGGTGAGGATAGTCTGAATGTAGTAAAGCGGCTCGCTGGCATAGCTGCCCACATAACGCATCAGCCCCCGCCACCGGGGCGAGGAGAGAAGGTGCCGGACGGACGGCACGGCCGTGCAATAGGCCGCATCGAGCGCAATCCGCCGCGTGATCGTACCGCCCTGCACCATTTCGCGAGCCGGAGCCGAACGCCCAAGCAGCATCGCCCGCAACTGCGCAAATTCGGCATTCGGTAGAAAATTCCGAATGGCGACAAAACCCTGTGCGTCGAACTGGGTCCGATCCGGTTCGGAAACCAGTTTCTCGAGCCGCCGCCGTCGCTGCCAGGCGAGGCCGTGCGCCAGCTTCATCCGCCCGACATGCAAGCCAAGATGGTTGAGCGTGGACGAGCCGATAAGAGGATTGTCCAGAAAGGATTTGGCACCTGTGCCGAGTTGCGCTGCCCAATACATATATTGGACCGGCGCGAGGAGAGAGGCGATTTTCATTCAGCGCCTCCTCCGCAGGATCGAACCCGGTCGCGCGAGAGCAATCCCGTCATGATGCCGACCGTCCGCATGATCCTATGATGCTACCGTTGCGGCCATATCGTCGATCGCCATAGAGAGGTTCCCTTTTCCACAATATGCCCGTCACAGCTCTGCCAACCATCGATCCACGACGACGAAATGCCCCCCCCAGCTGGGCGGGACATAATCTAGCAGCCGCCGGAGCTGCGCCGCCCGCAGGCTGCTGTCCCACAAAGCATAATCGAGAATGATGTTCCGCCAAGCCAGGCCGTCGAGCGGGTCCGCATAATGCGGTATTCCAAGGCCGACATCCCGAAAAACACCGATATCGCTTGCAATTACAGGAAGGCCCGCGGCCAGCGCCTCAACGAGAGGCATGCCGAAACCCTCGACAAAGGACGGAAAGAGCAGGGCCCGCGCATGCCGCATATAATGGCGGACCACATCATCACCGGCACCTCCAAGCTCCACGACATGCCCGCGCAGCATCTCACAGCGATCCAACATGTCGACAGCCTGCTCGCATTCCCAGCCGCGCTGGCCGATGATGACCAACGCCGGCGCAGAATCCCCCATGTCCGCGATCATCGAACGCCATAGGGCAAGCATCAATGCGTGGTTCTTGCGGCCCTCGATCGTTCCCAGCATGAGGAAATAAGGCTTTGCCAGCGGCGGATCGCAATCCCCACCAGCCGCAAGGGCACCGGTAACCGGATCATCCGCCCCGAGCGCGACGGCGAGCGCCGGGGGCATGGAAAGCTGCCTGCTTCCGGCAAAGCGAGCGAGCGCCACCAGCGTATCATCCGAGTTCCCCAGGATGGCCGTTCCTGCTTGCAGCACATTCATCATCCGGCGGACGTGGCGCTCCTTTTCGCCGGCGCGACAATATTCAGGATGCGTGATCGGGATAAGATCGTGGACCATGAACACCGGCCGGACATCCAATCGGGCAAGCCACGCGGGTAGATCCTCAAGCTCAAGCCCGGTATGGCCGACATTGAGATAGAGCCGATTTCGTCCTTCCTGCCCGCCCAGAAGGCTTGGTGCCGCTCGCAATGCGAGGGCGCCGGCACGGCGGACGAAATCCCCCCCCCCTTCCAGCAGGAGCGAGAACAATTCGGTAGAGATCGCCGGAGGCAATATCCGTCGAAACCCCCGGCGTTGGACAACCGCCTGCGCACGATCGCCATAATGCGCCACATAGGCCATGCAGACGCGATCTATGCCCGTCGGCCGCCCACCGCGCGCGACGCGCCAGATCAAACGGCTCACATCAAGCAAGATCTCGCGGTGGGCGATCACGTCGGCCAATAGCTCTGCTCAGTTGTTGCTGACCGCATTGTCTACCGCCACGAGCGGGAGGATCGTCTGCGCGACGATGGTTACGAATTTCTGCAGTTCCGCAAACGGCGCCGTGGAAACGTAAAGCACGTCCTTGTTCCGCACCGGAAAATTCTGGGCAATGAAGAAGGTCTTGGGGTCCTTGAAATCGAGCCGGTAGATAACCGGCACCTTGCCATCCGGCGTAGTGCGCAACGGGGCATCCGTGGGATAGCCCAGCGCGGCAGGATCCTCGAACCGGAAGATGAAGACGCCCCGTGGGTTGGCACGTTGATTCTGGAGACCACCCACACGCCCGATGGCCTGCATGAGCGTGATGCCCTGCGCCTCGAAATTGACCTCCGCATTGCGCCCCGCGGCGCCCAGCACCGTGAATGCATAAGGCTGGAACAAGGCGGTCAGCACATCATTCGGCTGGAGAATGATGTTCTGCCTCGGATCCTTGATCACCTGTTCAAGCGACATCGTGCGGACGAGATTGCCGCGCGTCAATTGAACCGTCGTCTTGCTTACTGATTGCGGCGCGGCGGCAGTTGCCGACAGGACATCCAGAATGCGTTCGCCCTTGGGGGTCAGGGGCACGCGCGCGCTCCCCCCCCCCTCGCTCACCACTGTCGCCGTGGCCGACTGATTGCGCGCAATCCG
This sequence comes from Edaphosphingomonas fennica, assembly GCF_003034225.1. Classification (GTDB taxonomy): domain Bacteria; phylum Pseudomonadota; class Alphaproteobacteria; order Sphingomonadales; family Sphingomonadaceae; genus Sphingomonas_E; species Sphingomonas_E fennica. The sequence continues at coordinate 37,362 of NZ_PHHF01000080.1, read as the reverse complement.
CACGATCACCTGGGGTTGATGCGCCTTGCCCTGAAGCCGCTGAGCGATATCGGCGGCGACCTGCTGGGGGGATCGCCCGGCGGCCCTTACCGCACCAAGAAAGGGGATCCTTATATTGCCTTCCGGGTCGACGACCTGTTCGGGCAGGGCCGATTGGGTCATCCCTCCAGGCAAACCTACCATCGGCGCCATCGCCGCAGCGCCGAACAGAGCAGCCGGCGGCGCCTCCCATATCGCGACATCCAGCACGTCACCCGATCCCACTATGGTAGCCACCGGATGCCCATCCCCGAAAGTTTCGGAAAACAGGCTCGTCCGATCGAGCGACTTGATCCGCCGCGCCACTGCATCGTCGACATCGATCAGCTTGAGGCCGTAGGTGTCCTCCGCGGCCGAAGCTGCAACGGCATTCACCGTTCGGGAGGAGGGCCCGTCCGATCCCATCATGGAGCACCCCCCCAGCAGCGAGGCCAGCGCCATGCCCCCGAAAATGCCAGTGCGGCGCAACATCACCCGATCAAGACGCCATTCGGGCACCGCTCGACCTTCCATGTATTTCAATCCCTCTATCCTGGATGGCCGCGCGGCCCGCCAATCTACGATACACCGCCACCGTCCCCGCGACGCAATGCGCCCAGTCATACGTGCGGGCAACGGCTAATCCACGGATTATAGCGCCTTTGCGCCAAGCTTCGTCGATAAGGCCTTGCTCGATCGCTACCATGAATCCCGCTATGTCGTCCGGCTCCACAAGCATGGCCGCACCCTGCGTTACTTCCGGCAGGCAGGAGGCGCTTGCTACCAGCGCGGGTACGCCAGATGCCATAGCCTCGACGGGCGGCAGGCCAAAGCCCTCATATGTCGAAGGGTAAATGAACAATCGCGCACCGGCATATAAAGCCGGCAGCATATCTTCCGGCACATAACCCAGATAACGAACCCAGCCTTCGCGTTCCCCGATCGCGATAACATCGCGCAGGGCACCATTCAGCCATCCGCTGCCACCCGCCAGTATCAGCGGCCAACGCGAGCGCAAGCCAACCGGCAGGGCACCCCAGGCTTCCAGAAGACGGCCGATCTTCTTGCGAGGTTCCAATGTAGAAACACATAACGCGTATGCATCGGGCATGAGACCGAAGCGGGCCAGCAACGGTGCGAGATCCCCCGAGGTTCGCGGATGAAACGCATCGGCTACGCCGAGCGGCACAGCCGTGACCCTATCCTCCGGCAAGCCCGCGAAAGCCATCAGCTCCGCCCGCACCGTCTCGCTGTCGGTGATGACATGAGCCACACGTGCCATCGAACTGGCGAATTCTCGTTCGAACTGCGCGATCCTCGCGGCGGGATGTGTTTCTGGAAACCGGAAAACCGACAGGTCATGCACGGTGACTATGCCGCCTTCGACTTCCGGCGGAAGAAAGAAATTGGGGCCATGGAACAAGCTGTCGCGCAGCCTGCGGCCATGCTGGCGCCCGTGCCACCAGCGCATGAGCCGACCGCGACGGCGCGGAGATGAGGGCGCATCCGCCTCCAACAGCCGGGCTGGGTCCGATATCCACTGCCGTGCCCGATAATAATGCAGTTCATCGATCTCGGGACATGATTTCAGTCCTTTGCAGAGTTCCCAAGTATAGCGGCCGATACCGGAAAGATCAGGCGCGAGCGCCTCCACGCCCAAAATGACGCGCACAGCTACGCCTCCAGCATCCAGCGTAACGTCTCTTCGAATGGAGGCATGGAGACAGATCCGACAACCGCCTCCAGCCGAGCGCGGCTGCCGCATAGCGATTTAACCTCGTTCGCCCGCACGTAGGCCGGGTTGACCCTCACCTCCATCCGATGCCCAGAAATCTCCTCAAGCATTTCGAGAATTTCCGTCAACGATCGCGCGCGCCCGGAACAGATATTGAGCGTCCCGTTCGGCCCCGGCACGTCAAGCAGCCGCATATAAATATCCGCCACGCCCCGGACATCGGAAAAGTCGCGTGCCACGTCGAGATTACCCAGTTCAATGAAAGGCGCCCGTCGACGGACATGGTCGACGATCTTGGGCACGAGAAAATCAAGCGACTGTCCCCTTCCCGTATAGTTGAAAGGCCGAACGACGGTAATAGGCAGCCGCCCCTCATAAAGACGGGCGACATATTCCATGGCGAGCTTGCTCACGCCATAATCGTTCGCGGGGGCTGCTGGCGCCGCCTCATCCAATACGCCTTCGGTGCGATTGCCATATATGTTAGCGCTGCTTGCAAGCAGCACAGATCCGGGCTGGCCATCGCGATTCGCCAGGGCTTCAAGCAGATTGCGCGTTCCCAGAATATTGGTGCGATACATACCGTCGACATCGCCGTGCGCCACGAAGGCAATAGCGGCCAGATGGATGACCCGCTCGGGCGCGAGAGCCTCGACGATCCGATGCACGGCTTGGCGATCGCCAAGATCGACGATGTGGGCCATCCACCCTGCACCGGACGGCGGGGTATGCTCCGCTGCATGGATCAAGCCGTGCACCTCATGGCCGGCCGCAATCAGCCTGCTGGTGACATAGCTTCCTGTGAAACCGGAAGCACCGCTGACAAGCACCCGACTCACCGACACATCCTCCGCCATGAACGAGCCGGACCGATAGACCCGCCATAGTGCGTCGCCACATCGGCAACACTCAAAATGAGCCGCCTCCGGCATTTCGCCGCATATCGGCCTCCACCATCATATAGCAGAGCTCCTCCAGGTTGGTCCTGGGCTGCCAACCGAGCTGGTCGCGCGCCTTGGTCGCATCGCCAATTAGCAGATCCACCTCGGCGGGACGATGGAACTGGGGATTAATGCGCATCACCACTCGACCCGACGCCTTATCTACGGCTACCTCGTCATTACCTTCGCCTTCGAAGGCGATATCGAATTCCGCAGCCCGAAACGCCATTCTCACGAAATCGCGTACGGTTTCCGTCCGCCCCGTTGCTAGGACATAGGTATCCGGCCTGTCCGCCTGCAACATCTGCCACATCCCCTGCACATATTCCCGTGCAAAACCCCAATCGCGCCGAGCATCGATATTACCAAGCTCGAGGCAGGCGAGTTGGCCAAGCCGAATCTTGGCCACTCCGTCCGTGATCTTCCGTGTAACGAACTCACGCCCCCGCAAAGGGCTTTCATGGTTGAACAGCACTCCGCTGCATCCAAAAATACCGTGGCTTTCCCTATAATTAACCGTCATCCAATGTGCGTAGAGCTTGGCGACACCATAAGGGCTCCGCGGGTAAAAGGGTGTCTCCTCGGTCTGCGGCACCGCCTGCACTTTTCCGAACATCTCCGAAGTGCTTGCCTGATAGAAGCGGATCGAAGGATCGACGATGCGAATTGCCTCGAGAAGGTGGACCGCGCCCAAGCCGGTGATCTGTGCGGTTGTCATTGGCTGATCGAAGGAGACCCCAACGAAGCTTTGCGCCGCAAGGTTATAGACCTCCTTCGCCTGCGTCTTGTGCAGCATACGGATGCTTGCCGAAGGATCGGTCAGATCATATTCTAGAAGGTGTAGATTCGGGTGACCAAGAACCCCCAACTCCCCCAATCTCCAAAAATTGACGGAACTCGTCCGGCGATATGTCCCGTAGACTACATACCCCTTCGAAAGAAGGAGTTCAGTGAGATACGCGCCATCCTGCCCCGTCACCCCGGTTACTATAGCCGCAATCATGTTAATTCACCTTAGTATATATCCAACAATCACACCATTACGGCCGAGCTATCGCCATTACTTCAGAATATTTTTCCCGCCAGCTTGAGCCAAAGGTTTTATTAACGAAACCCAGAAAGGAATCGGTTTCGCTCTCGGAAAGAGAAATTTCCCATGGGGTGCATAGAACTTCCAAAAGAATGGAGAGATATTCTTCCGGCTCTCTATCCAGGCGTACCGCACCAATCATGGTAGGAACCTGCGTCGAATGGAGCTTGGTGTCAGGCCACAGGTAGAAAAGATAATAGGAGCCACGATTCCTGTGCTTGTGGCGTTCATAGGTACAGAGATTGAGATCATGCATCGCAACCCAGTCACCTCGTCGAAGCACTGATAGAACACTGATCATGTCGATCGTCGCCCAAGGATGCATGTGATGCCCGTCGATGAAAGCAAAATCGCATCGGCCGACATCACTGATCGCCTCATAAGCCGGCCTTCCGGTAAGCAGACGATAATGCGGCAATAATTCGGGCAAGAGGTCATCCACGACGCGTCCGGTAGGGATCGAGCCATCGAGATAGAATGTTTCGGAAAGATCGATCCCGGAGAGACGAAAATCGTCTTTCCGAGCAGCCAGCGCCTTCAGAGTAACGGCCGAACTCCACCCGCTAGCCACACCAATTTCCGTGACATGGCGAGCACCGACCAAATGCACCAGCCCTGCAAGAAAGCGGACGTCATGAGCAGAAATCGCCCCCCCTGCCCATTGTGGCCTGGAGGCGACAAATGAACGGGGACACAGGTCAGCGCCGACCACTTCCACATCGGCACTCGACCAGCCGACAGCCGCAGATTCTGTCGTCACCCTCTTCTCCCGCAAGGAAATGCCGTCAATCCAGCCATTCTGGATCAGCCCTCTCGCACAAACAAAATATTCACCGCATCGCGCCAACTGGCAGATCTAAATTTCTTCGCTTCTTCGCAAATTTTAGTTAGTGCGGACTCATCTGCGATCAGTTTTAATATTGCCTCTCGCCACTCAATATGATCATCCGCAGGCAAGCGGATCAATCCTTTGCTATTCACCTCTTCAGCGGATGGTATTATGTCGGATACTATGCAGGCTTTGCCAAAATACAGGCTTTCGACAGGAGGCATACCCCATCCCTCGGCCCGAGGTGGGTAAACCGTAAACATCGTATTTCTGTATAGATAGGCAAGCTCTCGCGACGAGATATCATTGAGGACCGATATGCCCTCTTCCCGAAGATCGTTCTTGAAAGAGTCTTCGCCATAGCGCTCAAAACCGCGCTGGGCTGTGCCGACGAATATCAGGCCGACATCCGAATACCCACCCCGTTCTGCAAGATCGCCCCGCACATCGCGCCACACTTCGCGGATGAAATCATGCCGCTTTCGGGCGTTCATGGAGGACACATACAGAATATATCGGGACGGAATTGCGAACGCAGGTGGCGTTGGGTCCGCCTCGACAAGCTCCTCATTTGGACCCAACCGTATCCGTTTTGTCTTGACCGATATTCCGCAGAGGGCAGTGAAACATGCTATGTCCCTGGCGGCCTGATCTGATATCGTGATTACCGTATCGGCGATTCCCAATAGCCTGGTCACATTCTCCCTAAAGCGTCCTCTGGTAGCTTCATCAAAGGAAGTTCTGTCAGTTACATACAGAATATCGGGAACATGCGCCCATAATAAAAGTCCGTTTGCGCGAACCAACGCCGAGAGATCGGAAAGCATGCGCGCGTTCGATATCCAAGGCTGCCCCAACAGCAGCAATCGCGTGCCGGGCTCCAGTTCCGGCCACGGGCGCACGGAATCCGCCGTCAAGCTCGAGGCAACCGCAAATCGCTTACGTGCAGGTGAAGGAACGGCCACGGCTCCACCGATGCCGAGCCTCTTCCTCAACCCCCTGGGCAGAAGGGTTCGGGGATTTTTAGCCATATGACGAAGCTTGCGTCCAAGCCTGCGCCAAATCCGGGCTTTTACAGGGCGTGCCACGATCGCAACTTGCGCTTGCACCGCCCTGGAATAGCATCCGTCTGGTAGACGGTCCGACTTGGCGACGTTCGCGATCGAACCGTTCGCCACGTCCTGGATCAAGCAGGGCACATAGGCCCGGTGCACGGAATTCCACACGATTACCGGCGTATCCGGCCGGGTTTCCGCCACAGCCTTGAGGACGCTGTACTCGACAGCGGTAACGCCCGTGAGGTGCTGCCCGTTCGCGAGTTGGTGGGCAAGATGGGTCGCGTCGACCACTATCGAAGACTCGGCAGGCATCTCTAGCGGTTTGGCGTCCACATCCCGCAAGACCCTGGCATAAAGATTCAGAGTGTCGCGCGTGTGGCGCGAGATGTCGTATCGTGCCACCGCAAATGCCGAGCGTTCGGCACGTTGAGCTTCCGGCTCCGGGCAGTCGATTTTCGCCTTTACCAGAGTTGCCAGCCCGGAAACGTCGCAGGGGTGGACATAATCAGCGAACGAGCCGAAATATTCCCGTTCCGATGCCATGTTCGACAGGATCAGCGGCGTGCCGGCGGCGGCGGCTTCCAAGGCGGCAAGAGGAGCCCCTTCGGCCCAGCTATTGAGAATGAAGCATGCCGCGGCCTTATAGGCGGATGCGAGCAATTGCCGATCCTCGATCCTGTCTATGTGGATGAAGTTAGAGCCGGCCCACTTCCTTACCTGATTGAAATAATCTGGATGCCCGACATGCCCGATGCAGACCAACGGAATCTTCAGGTCGCGGAGAGCCAGCGCGAGTATGGCCTGATTCTTCCGGGGTTCTATCCGCCCCACTGACAGAATGAAGCGATCAAGGCCGAATTTCTCCCGAAAGAGCGAGGCATCGCCATCCGCCATGGTTTGCGCGTCGACGCCGTTTCGAACGATTGACAAGGCCGCCGGTCGACAGCCCACCGCCTCGAGAAAGGCTTTTTCATACTCGCTGAGGCAAATGATATGGTCGGCCAACGCCACACCGCGCCGCAGAGCATCGAAATGCCCGGGCACGCCCTCTATCAGCGGCTCGGCCGAGTCAGCCGAGAAGGGCGGCGTGAGTGCCCTTATTTCAGCAATCCCCTGCTTAGCATCGGCAACATGCTCCGCCTCGTGCAATATTTGGGGAAGCGCCTGCTGATAGAAGTTCATCGCGCTGAGATTGAGCGCGATCGGCGAATATACCGTCCGGATACCGCGGCGCTTCGCACCGATGAGTTGCTCGATCGCCGAGTGGAGCGGCCACGAGTTGAAGATGTGGGCGATATCGGGGGAAACGGGCTCGCAAACCGAATCGATACCGAAGCCCTGGATGATATCCTCACCCATATCCGCCGCAGTCGCGACGATATTCGCCACGCGCGAGGTAGGCCCGCCCTTCGCCGATCGTTCCGAGCCATGGATGACGATTGCGGCCCTGTAGGTCGCATGCGTCACCGCGACGGACGTCCTCGTCCCGTGCCAGATGCGATCGAACAATTCGTCATGGCTAGCAGCCCAGCCCTGCCAATTGCGTTCCTCCACGAACCGCCGCGATTCCCGACGCTGTGCGACAAGGTCTTCCAAAACGAGGCGAAGCGACGCTGCATTACCATTATCGAACTTAATATGGGGAAAATCCTCCATCCACCCCACATCGGAAGCGATGACCGGAATGCCGCAGGCCAGCGCTTCGAGCACGCACATCGGCCCGCCTTCATAAAGGGCCGGGACGAGCACATAATCGAGGTCATTATAGAAATTCGCCATGTCTCCGTCGGGCACGTGGACCGATGGCCCTGGCCACCCCCGCCCGGTGAACCGCCATTCGATCCCGGGCACATCCATCACGGCGGCCACCAGCGCTTCGCCCTTCCGGCCGGTATGGTATGTGCGTCCAACCACGCCGATGCGAACCTTCGGAACGAAATGATCCAGGTCCACGCCCGGGGAAATGGTCGTTATATCGCCAAAGCCGGCCTGGACGAGCTCATGCTCATAGCGTCGTGACATGCACACCCGATGGTCCACTTCGGATGCGACATCGAAATATCGCTGGCGAGCGGCTTCCTCCCGCTCGGAATGGGTGAAGAAAGCCAATTCTATCGGGCTCACCCGCTGACGGCGAGCCGAATAATTCATATAATATTGGATATAAGCACGCGGATCGTCTTCCAGACCATATGTTATGCCTTTGCATCGCGAAGATATTTCCCGAGCACATTTTTCAAGGATCCAACCGTTATCGGCGATCTTGATGTGGACTCTAGGCCGCATTCGAGATTCCATGCAGCGGAATAGCTTCGTTCCGCCGCCCCGTTGCCGGCGATGATGTGGCTGACAAGGCATTGGCAAGCCGGCGCGCCGCCTGATCCCACCCTTCCCCTACACCGACGGTGCAGGCTCCGGGCACTTCGATCCAATCCATTATCGTCTTTGCAAGGGCTGCGGGCGAGTCGTTAGTAAAATAGGTCACCCGAGATCCACCGATCTCGCGAAATACCGGAAGATCGCGCGCCAGGACCGGCCGACCAATGCGGAGGGCTTCCACAACCGGCAGGCCATAACCTTCACCCAGGCTGGTGATCAGCAGGCCTTCGCAACGGCCATAACAGCGCGCCAGGACAGCATCGTCAGCGTCGGCCAACCAGAACAGCCGCCGGCCGGCTTCAGGATGCCGATGCAGGCGCGACTGCAATTCTTCGGTCTTCCAGCCTGACCGTCCGACGATCACAAGATTCGGCGCGTCTTTCTCATAGACCGACCAAACGCGCTCGAAGGCATCGAGCGCGCGATCATAGGCCTTTCGCGGCTCGATCGTTCCGACCATTAGTATATAAGGCTTGGCAATCGAATCCTCCGGCAACGCCTCGATTCCATGGCCGGATACGGGAACGGGAATATCGGTTCCCATCGGCAACCGGCCGATGGACATATGCGCGGAAGCATTTGGATGATGCTGTGCCAACCAGCCGCGCAGGCGATGCTCCACATCCGCGGATATGCAAAGTGCCGAATCCGCTTCCCAAGCCAGAAAATGCAGCCATTGCCGGAAATTGCGCGTCATCCGTTCGCTGAACCAATCCGGGCGCAGGACGGGTAATAGATCGTAGACGACGAGTTGCATGGTCACGCCCCGCCGCCGCCAAGCCCGCAACCGGCGACGGTGGCGAGGCAATATGTGGGCGCAGAGATCGAGCCCGAAGAAGATGTCTCCCGATCGCGGCCGAAGCGGCTCCCCAGGGTCAAGTCGCTGGCCGGGCTTTCGCCAGAGAAAGTCGGGATCGGCATAACGATAAGAGCGCGTTTTCGTGGCATAGACCGGGCGCACGCGAAAACCGGGGGGCGCATTCTCCCCCAGCGCAAGCAGCAGGGAACGGACCACCCGCTGTATACCGGTTCCGGCATCCTGCTGGTACAGGACCGAAACGTCCACCAGCAGCTCCGCCAGCCGCCCCGCGTGGCCGCCGACAGCGAGGCCGCTAAATCTGCCGAGCCAATGCAGCAGCGACCGCATAGCTATGCGACCGATCTGCCGTAGAACTCGTAGGCCTCATCGACATCGTCGAATGCGGTCATCACGCCGTCGATAAGGACCGCAGCCTTGTCGCAATGGCGTTTCACATATTCGCGATTATGGGAAACGATGATCATGGCGCGGTCGCCGCGCTTTTCGAACAGTTCCGTATGACATCTTTCCCGGAAGCGGCTGTCGCCAACAGCGACCACCTCGTCGATCAGAAAGCAATCGAACTCGATCGCCATGGAAATGGCGAAAGCAAGCCGGGCGCGCATGCCGGCCGAATATGTGCGAAGCGGCTCCCGAAGGTATATGCCAAGTTCGGAAAAATCCTCCACGGCGGCAATCTTGTCTTCGGCATCGACACCGTAGATGCGGCAGATGAACCGCAGATTGTCCAGACCCGTAAGGGCATTCTGAAAGGCACCGCCGAATGCCAGCGGCCAGGAAACACTCATCTTCCGTTCGATACGGCCCGCGCTGGGCTGCTCGGCCCCGCTTATCAGGCGCACCATCGTGGACTTACCAGCTCCGTTGCGCCCGAGTATGCCCACCTTCTCATGCCGCTCGATCCGCAGCGAGGCATTGCGCAGCACCGTGCGCGCGCCTTGGCGGGTCTCATAGACCTTGGTCACATTCTGAATATCAATCATTCGGGCACCACAGCGCGGCCGATCTTCCGCAGTTGCGCCAATCCCAGCAAGGTCAATCCCAAGCAGACCAAAGTCATATAGGCGATATCGTGATGCGCGGTGAACTGGGATCCGAAATAGCCATCCCGCAGATACTCGATCCCGTGCACCATCGGCAGCAGCAGCACGATATTCTGCATGGGAGGCGGAAGAGCGTCGACGAGAAATGCAGCGCCGGACATCGGAAAGAGCAGATAGGACAACGGATGCCAAAGCTTGTCGACCAGCTCATATTCTTCCGACAGCGAGCCCATGAGCAGCGCCAGGGCGGCACCGAACCAGGCGAGCATGAGCCAGCCGCCCACGACCTTGAGCAGGTCCTCCGGCATCTGGATCCATCCTATCGACAGAAAAACGATGGACAGCACGACGAAGGATACCGTCGCCCCTGATGCCTCGAGCAGGATGCGGGCAATGTAGATATCCATTGCCTTGACCTGGCGGTGAAACATCAGGGACAGATTCGGCTGAAGCGCCCCGATGCAACGGGCGGGCATGTTCCGCCACAACAGCACACTGGAATAGCCGGTGATGGCGAAAGTTACGATCGAGAGCGACGAACCATGGAGCGACTTGGTGGCCGTCCACAGCGCGGTAACCCCTAGCGTGAACAGCATCGGTTCGACGAACAACCACAAAAAGCCGATATTATGGCGACCGAAGCGGGTGAGCACCTCACGCAAAAACAGCGCACCAATAACCCTCCGCTGGATCACCCAGGCTTCCCGAAGAGCTGCGACTGAATCCATCATTCCACCCTTAGTCGCGATGCTCGCGCACGCCAGCCAGAAGCATCGTCAAAATCCCCCAGGCGACGAGACCCAGCACGAATGTGGCCGCGATCGACCGCAGGCGGCGGGGCTCCAATGCCTCGTCGGGCAGATTCGGCTGCACGACACGATCCAGATAAACCTGTTTCCTGCGCGCTTCGTTCCGCGCCTGTTCAAGCGAGGCCATGGCGCCCGCCAACATCTGATCGGCAAAGCGACTGTCGAGCAACAAGCGCTGATAGCGTGCCGCAGCTCCCGCCAGCGATCCATTGTCACCTGCGATTTTGCCGGTTTCGACTGCCACCTCGCGCCGCAGGCCCTCAGCGCGACTTTCGAGGACCGCGATCTGAGGATTGTCTGGCGTGAATGCCCGAAGCTGACGCAACTGGGCACGTGTCGATATCAGCTCATCCTGCAGCTTGGACACGAGCTGCAACTGTAGCGACGCTTGCTGTTCCGGATCGACCAGCCCTTCCTTGTTCCGATATGCCGAAAGAGCGAAGGCGGCATTGCGGGCCTGGCGTTCGGCATCTTCCACCTCAGCGGTGGCGAAACGGATCAAATCCTGCCGACCGCGCTCATTAAGGCGATTGACCAGTGCCTCGCTGAGCTCCAGCAACCGGTTGTTGATATGATAGGCGTCTGCTGGCGCATATGCCCGAACCACCAAACCTGTGACAGCCGTGGTTGTATCATATTCGATCGAAACCTTGCCGCCATAATATCTGTAGAGCGCTTCGAAACTGCCATCGTAACCAACAGGATTGAATCTATCGAAGATATTGACCTTATGATGCCTATATATATTTTTGATATAATCATTCTTGTTCAGCTCGCGGAGCGCATCGCGCGACGCCGCATAGGTCTGGACAGCATGAACCTCGCTGCTGGCCGTCGAGAACCCGGAAGAGATAGTTGCAGACTTGAGAAGCGCGCTCAGTCCGACGGATTCCGATTTACCTGCGCTGCGAACGACAAACCTAGACTCAGATATATATACGTCCGACGCGAGAAAGCCGAAATAGACAATAGAGAGCAATGTCGGAACGATAACTGTAAGCAGAAAAAGCCGATCAACGCTCTTAATACGATTAATCAAATCAACCACCATATTAAAAGCGCATGTTCATCAGTATTTTCGGCAACATCGTACACCTTGATCCGATAGCGATGATTTCCATTGGAATCCGCCCCTGCCCCGTCCGCACGTCGACGCCCGTCATAGCCGTCAGATTGCCCGGTGCACCGCTGGAAGGAGCTTGGCAATGGCAGGCTCCTTATGTTTCCATCGGTCTTCGGTCAGCAACCGCTCAATAATCGACGAAACGAGCGTATCCGTCGCCGACTTGCTGGCGAGACCACCGCGCACGAGACAGCGATCATGCAGCACGCGACGGAAGGCATCGTAAATTTCCGGATCAGGAGGCTGCGGTTTTGTCCAGAACTGATCGAGTGGGCCCTGATGGGTGATGCCGGCGATATCGTAAATGGCGCGTCCCAGCACGATCACCGGCGTACCCGCGGCAAGCGCCATCGTGGCGGAGGTGCTGTTGGCACAGATCATGCCTCGGGATCCGGCCGAGAGCATGCCGAGATCGCCGCCGTCGATATGCAGGATCCGATCGTCCACCCCGAAAGCCCTGGCGCGGCGGCGCAGATATTTCTTCCAGTCGAGAAAGCCCGAATAGAGGGGATGCTCTTTAACCAGCAACCGGCTTCCTGCGGGCGCATGCCGCACGAAACTTTCGATCACATAGTCCACCGCCGTCTGCATATCGGCAAAGGGCGAATGGGCGCGAATCTGATAATCGGAGCTTAGCTGAAGCGGGAACAGGAAATAATCCGTGCCGGCGATGCGCTGAAGCGCCCCTTCCGCGTCCCGGGCACGGCGATGGCGGCGGAAATATTTGCGCACCCATCCGAAGCCTTCAACGATGATCGAACCCGGACGATGCGCCCGATAATAAGGAAAACGCAGCTGGCCGGTCACGACATGATGATAATAGCGGTAGGAATCGCGGACGCGACGCCGGAAGCTGGCCGTGATCGGCGGAAGCGACGGCAAGGGAGGCAAGGTGCGCGCTTCGGCGAGGAACCATTCCGCATCGCGCGAGAGCGTGGAGTGACCGTTCACGCCGTCCCGCTCCAGCGTCATCCAGTCCGGCCGGATATAGCCTTCCTCCAGTACATGGGTGGGAATGTTGCGGAGCTTGGCCATGCCATGCGCAGCCCGATGCATCGGCCGGCAGTCCCCGAACAGCAGCACATCGGTGATGCGGTGATCACGCAAGAAGCGATCGAAGAACAGCGGCCATTCGGCATGAGCACCTCGATAATCCGTGGCCGGGCCAGGCCAGTCGCCGCGATCCCCGCCGTTGAGGTTGATGCGATGCACCTCCCAGCCGCGAGCGGCCATTTCCTCGCCCAGCATAAAGAATAGCGGCCCGGGAGGGCCCTGGAGGAAGACGAAGCGCCGTTGCCGGCCGAGCGGAGTGATCATCGTGTTCCCCGCCCTTCTGTCCACCGCCGCATCACCCTTCCCTGAAGGCGCCGCATGCCCACTATCCAGGGATTTCCGAAATCGATGTTGCCCGCAAGATGCCGAACCAGAATTTCAGGCGGACAGGGCAATCGAGTCACCGGATCAAGATAGCGCGGATAAAGCAGGAGCACTGCCGCGACAAGTTCGTCAATAGTCCGCGGCACGCCTCTTCGGGACGGCACAATTCCGAGGTCTGTCGTCAAGCCCCAGCCGGCATAGAAGGGCACACCGTGCGTCGTTACCGCCTTACCACGGAGCAATGCCTCAAAGCCTGCCAATGACGTGAGGACATGGACACCATCGACCATCGCGAGCAGCGCCGAAATCGGAACGTCCCGCACAACCCTGTCGGCATGGGCCAGCGCATCGCGATCCTGCACATGGCCCTTGCGATGCCCCGCTTCGACATCGGGATGGGGCTTATAGAGGATGAAGGCATCCGGTTCGTGGAGGCGTACGCGACGCAGGAGGTCGAGATTGCCCCCCACATCGCCACCACCGCACTGAACGGAGCGATCATCCTCCACCTGGCCGGTCACAAGGATGTGGCGTCGCTCGCCGCCGGGGCGATCCAACGCACCGCCGCCCGCGCCATATTTGCCAATGCCGGATTCGACGATCCGGGACCGGAGACGCGCGGCCCGCTCCAGTAGCGCTGGCGGGAAACCTCCCGCTCGCAGCATGTTCTCCAATTCGGTCGGGCCGGCGGGATCGAAATGGGCGCCCAGGGCATCGACGACGATAGAAAGCGGCGGCACGCAATCCGCCCCGAGACCGGCGGACCGGATGAAGCCATCCTCCACATCCCGCGCGACCAGCCCGGCCCGGTCCATTTCCTCGATCAGGGAGGGTGATGCCTTTGATCGCCACAAGGCCACGGCGCTTCCCGCCGGCAGCCGCCGCAGCATCGCGGGATCGGACACGAACGGGATGTCGCCGCCGCCCCAGAGAAGGGGCGCCACCGCAGCCCGTTTCCAGAAAGCGAATCCGACCGCCGCCCGCAGCGGGCGATTAGCATCGATCAGCCGGCGCCAGAAAGCGAGAAGCTCGATCGCTTCGACCAGCGGGATATCATCGCCCGTAAAAGGGTTGCGATAGGCGAAACCAGCGATGAGGTGGGTGGAGACGGCATCTTCAAGATCACCTGACGCTTGCGCGGTTCCGAGTGCTCCGAAACGCCCCTCCCCGAAGCAGACGACCTGTCGACCGGCCATACGCGCCAACAAGGCAAGTTCGTCGCCCGCATCGCACCATAGCATATCCGCCTGATCGAACAGGTACCATGGATCGCTGGCGTCATCGATCTTGGGAATATCGGCGGCAATGGTTGAACGGGCTGCCCTCATCGGCCCGTTGAGCCAGATGGCAGCCTCATGTTGCAGCCCCATGTCCTTGACCCGCGCGAGCATCAGGCGCACCTGGGCGACGGTGGCGGGCCTCAGCAGGAGCGACCGGCCGGCCAATGCCGGCTGCGCGCCCCAGAAGCAGCCGCCCACACGGCCAGCACGTACGGCCTCGATACACGATTGCGCCATATCGTCGGAATGCGAGGGAGCCGCCGCCCGATCAACCACCGGCACAGCAAGCGGCAAGGTCCGCGCGCCCGGAAAGGGCGGTATGCACAACAGGGCCGGCGCAGCGGAACCCGCCGGAAGATTCCGCCATGCTCTAATGCCCGACATCGCCTATCGTCACCTGCGGAACGAGCCATGACGGCCGATTGCAAGCCGTCCGCAATCCTTTTGGAAGCAAGAACGATGTTGGACGGAGCCGGTTGCGTCGTCTGGCATCGAAACGGCGTCAGGCAATGCCCCGCTCCATCAGAACGGCCTCAATAGGCTGGAGATCGGTGGGATTGTTAAGTTCGATCACGTCCCACGCGGGGGAAGGGGCTCGCACGACATGGACCGGAATGCCATGCGTAAGGAAACGAAGCTGCTCCAGTCCCTCAAGAACCTCCAATTCACAGGGACCGAGCACAGCATAGCGACGCAACGCCGCACGACGATAGGCATAGAGGCCGAGATGAAGCCAGACCGGCGGATCGCCTTCTTCCTCCGATCCGGGCAGGATGTGGGGCAGAACGCGCTTGGAGAAATAGAGCGCACGACTGTCGACGCCCAAGACGACGGTCGTGCCCCCGCTGCGTCCGGCCGTCTGATCCGAGATGAGGTGACGATAGGCACTTGCCGAACAACGCACGGCCACCGTCGCCACCTCGCAGGCGGGATCTGCACGCATATGGTCGAGCAGCGCTTCCACTAGATCGGGCGGGGTCAGCAGAGCATCGCCCTGGAAATTGACGAGGACGTCGATGTCGTCGGCCAGTTCGCTGGCTGCCTCAGCCAACCTTTCCGTCCCGTTCGCGCAAGCCGGCGAGGTCATTATCACATCGACATCCAGCGCGCGCACGGCTTCCGCGATGCGAGAATCGTCGGTCGCCACATACAGGCTGTCGACTCCCGCCACCTGTCGCGCGGCATCGATGCTGCGGGCGATCAACGGACGCGCCGCGCCCGATGCGCCACGAACAGGGGCGAGCGGCTTGCCCGGATAACGCGTGGACGCATAGCGCGCCGGAATGACGATCGCGGCGCGGCAATGCACGCCAACCCCCTGAGCCACGCGCCGCCTCAGACGGCCATCGCCAGGTCATGGATATGAACGAGCCCGATCGGCTTGCGCGGCCGAGCCGGATCCATGACGAAGACGACCGTGATCTTGGCATCCTTCATCAACTCTAGCACGCTTTCGATCAGCGTTCCGCTGAGGACGACATAGGGGTCGCTCGTCATGATATCGCCGGCGACAGCCGTGAGAACACGGTCGAAGGCACGCCGCACATCGCCGTCGGTGACGATGCCGATCAAATCGCCTTCCGCATCAACCACCCCGGCGACACCCTTGCCGGTCGACGTCATCTCGAAGACGAGGTCACGCATACTGGTTTCGGGCGTTACCAGGGGAAGCTGCGCATCCCGGCGCAGAAGCTGGTCGACCAGCTGATTGCGCCAGCCGATCGCGCCGCCGGGATGCCATTGCACAAGATCGGCGCGGGTGACGCCTCGTGCCTGCATCGCCGCGATCGCGAGGGCATCGCCCAAGGCGAGCATCATCGTCGTCGTCGTCGTCGGTGCGATCTGTTCCGGACAGGCCTCACGGACAAGCGGAAGCCGGATGCGGATACCGGCCTGCCACATCAGCGGCGAATCGGCCTTGGATGCCACGCCGATGATGGGAATCCCCAGCCGCTTCGCATAAAGAATGATCGGCCGCAGTTCCGCGCTGGCGCCGGAATTCGAAAGAATCAGCAGCGCATCCCCGGAACATAGCATGCCCAGGTCGCCATGCGCAGCCTCGCCGGCATGGACAAAGAAGGCCGGCGTTCCCGTAGCGGAAAAGGTCGCCGCGATCTTACGGCCGATGTGACCCGACTTTCCGACACCGGTCACGACGATGCGGCCTTGTGTGGCGACGATCTGCTCGACAGCCTCCTCAAAGCTGTCCCCCAAATGCTCACCCAATTGCAGCAGCGCCTGCGCTTCCTGCCAGATGACCGACCGGCCTGTCGCCAAACGCGTCGTCGCATCGGCCAACGCCGTTGATTTCACCAAGCGCGTCAACTCACCCCTCGCACCCAAGCACCCCATGGCCGCCCGACCGATGCTCCCCGACGCATCAGCCCACCATCCAATACACCCGTTCACTGCTTGCGAAAAAGCCGTTCTATCGAAATCCATAGGGCATAATGCTTCAACTCGTCGCAAGCAGCTGAAGGATAGCCCCGGTTATCACGAGGAATTTGCCCCTGCCAATTATTTTCCTGTGCATCGCAAAAACTCTTTCGTCCCCAATATTGGGGCCGGACGATGGTTGAAGATGGCATCGCGGCATGGGCGGCGAAACGCCGAACCTTCCTGACGCACCCGGTTGTCCTTCACCCCACCCGATACGGCACCACGTCCCGCACGTCGGGGTCGACCTGGATGGCGCGGTCGGAGGGGGGGAAGGCGCGCTGGTCGCAATCGGGGCGGGGGCAGAGGCGGCAGGATATGCCGATCGGCGTGGCGGCGGCGGCGCGCGCGGTGTCGAGGCCGTCGGCATAGATGAACTCGGCGGCGTGATCGGCCTCGCAGCCCAGCGCCACGGCGTAGCGGCGGGGCGAGCGGGCATAGCTGCCCGACGGCTTCACCAGCCCCTTGGCCATCTGGACATAGCGCACGCCATCGGGCGTCTCGGCGAGCTGGACGAGGATGCGGTCCGGGATCGCCACCGCCTCGTGCACGATCCACAAGGGGCAGGCGCCGCCGAAACGGGCGAATTGCAGGCGGGTGGCGGAATGGCGCTTGGTGATGTTGCCGGCCATGTCCACCCGGCAGAAGAAGAAGGGGATGCCGCGCGCGCCGGCGCGCTGCAAAGTGGACAGCCGGTGGCAGGCCTGTTCGAAGCTGACGCCGAAGCGCTGGCACAGCCGGTCGATATCGTGGCGGAGCGCGCGCGCCGTCTCGCGGAAGCGGGCATAGGGCATCAGCAGCGCGCCGGCAGCATAATTGGCGAGGCCGACCGAAAGCAATGTCTTCGCCTCGCCGGTGCGGAGATCGGTCGCCCCGGCGACGGCGGCGATGGCATCGCGGAATTCGAGCAGGGCGAGCTGGTGGGCCAGCGCGAACCGCCGGGTTTCGGGCGGGAGGGCGCGGCCGAGGGTGAGGAGGCCGCGCGCGCGATCGAAGCGCCGCATCGCCGCCGCCTCATCGCCGGAGGACAGGACGTCGACGCCGTGGCGCTGCTTCAGGATATGGGCGATCAGCCCCTCGCCCAGCGGCTGGGCGTCCAGCTCCTGCGCCAGCCCCTCGGCCGCGCGATCGATGCTGTCGACATAATTGCCGGCGAGGTGGAACCAGTCGCGCACCTCCTCCCACGGCAACCGCCCGCCCCGCGCGGTGCCCGCGCCGATCGCCTCGTCCGCCATCTGGAGCCGTTCCTCCGCGCGGCGCCAGGCGGCGTGGAGGCGCAGGAAGCGATCGGCGAGGTCGGGCTGCTGCTCCACCGCGCGGTGGAGCGCATCGGGCGGGCCGAGATCGGCGAACAGCGGATCGGCCATCGCCTCGCGCATCGCCACCTGGCGCGTGCCCGCGGCATCGGCCTGCTCCGTCCAGTCCAGCGGGAAGATGCGGGCCAGCGCATCGGCCACCGGCCGCGTCACCGGGCGGTCATCATTTTCCAGCTGGGAGAGATAGCTCACCGAAATGCCGAGCCGTTCGGCCATCGCCGCCTGCCCCAGCCCGTGCCGCCGGCGGAGGCCGCGCAGCTCGCCCCCGGCGAACAGGCGCGCGCGGAGAGGCCGCCTTTCCGCTGCGTCCGCCATGCGCGCCCTCCTCCTCTTTCGCCGGCATTTGCAAAATCCGGCTTCGCAATTTCGCAAATTCACATTTGCCATGGCGCGCCAAGCTTGGAAAGGGAAGCCTCGAAAGCCCATTCGAACGAAGCGAGGAACGATGCTGGCGATTTTGCAGAAGCTCGAGGAGAAGCGCGCCGCCGCGCGGATGGGCGGCGGCCAGGCGCGGATCGACGCGCAGCACAAGAAGGGCCGGCTGACCGCGCGCGAACGGATCGAGGTGCTGCTGGACGAGGGGTCGTTCGAGGAAGTCGACACCTATGTCGAGCATAATTGCGTCGATTTCGGCATGGCCGACCAGAAGATCCCCGGCGACGGCGTCGTCACCGGATCGGGCACGATCAACGGCCGCCTCGTCTTCGTGTTCAGCCAGGATTTCACCGTGTTCGGCGGATCGCTTTCCGAACGGCACGCGCAGAAGATCTGCAAGATCATGGATATGGCGCTGAAGGTCGGCGCGCCGGTGATCGGCCTTAACGATTCGGGCGGCGCCCGCATCCAGGAAGGCGTCGCCTCGCTGGGCGGCTATGCCGAGGTGTTCCAGAGGAACGTGCTGGCTTCCGGCGTGGTGCCGCAGATCAGCGTCATCATGGGGCCGTGCGCGGGTGGCGCCGTCTATTCCCCGGCGATGACCGACTTCATCTTCATGGTGAAGGATTCGTCCTACATGTTCGTCACCGGGCCGGACGTGGTGAAGACCGTGACCAACGAGGTGGTGACGCAGGAGGAACTGGGCGGCGCCGTCACCCACACCGCCAAGTCGGGCGTTGCCGACGTCGCGTTCGATAATGATATCGAGGCGCTGCTCGCCACCCGCGACTTCTTCGATTTCCTGCCGCTGTCCAATCGCGAGCATGTGCCGGTGCGGCCGAGCGACGACCCCTGGGACCGGATCGAGGAGAGCCTGGACACGCTGATCCCGGACAGCGCCAACAAGCCCTATGACATGAAGGAGCTGATCGCGAAGGTCGTCGACGAGGGCGACTTCTTCGAGGTCCAGCCCACCCATGCCGCCAACATCATCACCGGTTTCGGCCGGATCGAGGGCCGCACCGTGGGCATCGTCGCCAACCAGCCGATGGTGCTGGCGGGCTGCCTGGACATCAATTCCTCGAAGAAGGCCGGCCGCTTCGTCCGCTTCTGCGACGCCTTCGACATCCCGATCGTCACCTTCGTCGACGTGCCCGGCTTCCTGCCCGGCACCGCGCAGGAGCATAACGGCATCATTAAGCACGGCGCCAAGCTGCTGTTCGCTTATGCCGAGGCGACCGTGCCGAAGATCACCGTCATCACCCGCAAGGCCTATGGCGGCGCCTATGACGTCATGTCGTCCAAGCATCTGCGCGGCGATTATAATTATGCCTGGCCCACCGCCGAAATCGCGGTGATGGGCGCCAAGGGCGCGGTGGAGATCATCTTCCGCAAGGATATCGGCGAGCCCGAGAAGATCGCCCAGCGCACCAAGGAATATGAGGACCAGTTCGCCAACCCCTTCGTGGCCGCGAGCAAGGGCTTCATCGACGAGGTGATCATGCCGCATTCGACGCGGCGGCGGATCGCGCTGGGCCTCCGCAAGCTCCGCAACAAGAGCCTCGAAAATCCCTGGAAGAAGCACGACAATATTCCGCTGTGACGGCCGTCGAGCCGTCATCCTGACCAAAGTCGGGATGACGGGCGGCTCGACGACCGGCCATTCTCCCTGTCGCGGGAGATGCCGGCCTTCGCTGGCATGACGATTGAAGGATCGGAAGTGATGAAACTCGGCCGTTTGAACCATGTCGGCGTCGCCACGCCGTCGATCGAGGCGGCGATCGCCTATTGGCGCGACGTGATGGGTGCCGTGAAGATTCACGAGCCGTTCGACATGCCGAGCCAGGGCGTGAAGGTGTGCTTCGTCGACACGCCGGGCGAGAACGGCACCGCCGGCACCCAGATCGAGCTGATCGAGCCGCTGGGCGCCGACAGCCCGATCCACGGCTTCCTCGCCAAGAACCCGGCCGGCGGCCAGCACCATATGTGCTACGAGGTGCCGGACATCCACGCCGCGCGCGCGGAATTCCTGGCGATGGGCAAGAAGGTGCTGGGCGAACCCCGCATCGGCGCGCACGGCACGCTCATCTTCTTCGTCCACCCCAGGGACATGGGCGGGGTGCTGACCGAGATCATGGAAACGCCGAAGGGCGACGGCACGCATTGAGATGAATATATCCGCTTATCCTGAGGAAAGGCTGAGCGGTTCGGGGAGCAGCACATGACCTACGCCACCATCCGCTACGACCTGGCCGACAAGGTCGCGACGATCACCCTCGACCGGCCCGACCGGCTGAACGCGATCTCGCTCAAGCTGTTCGAGGAGGTATCGGACGCGCTGGACAAGGCGCTGGCCGAAGGCGCGCGCGCCATCCTGCTGACCGGCGAGGGCCGGGCCTTCTGCTCGGGTGCGGACCTGCAGGATGCGGGCGGCCTGCCGGAGGACCCGGGCGAGCTGCTCGACAGCCATTATAATCCGCTGGCGGAAAAGTTCGCGAGCCTGCCGATCCCGGTGGTGACGGCGGTCAACGGCCTCGCCGCCGGCGCCGGCTGCTCGGTGGCCTTGTGGGGCGATTATGTGCTGGCGGCGCGATCGGCCTATTTCCTGCTGGCCTTCGTCAATATCGGCCTCGTCCCCGATGCCGGCGCGACCTGGCTGGTGGCCCGCGCCGTCGGCCGCGCCCGCGCGCTGGAGATGATGCTGCTGGGCGAGCGCGTGCCCGCCGAGAAGGCCGAGGCCTGGGGCCTGATCAACCGCGCGGTGGACGACGAGGCGCTGCTGGGCGAGGCCCGCGCCGTCGCCACCCGCCTCGCCAACGGGCCGACCAAGGCGATCAGCCTGATCCGCAACAGCGTGCGCCGCGCGCTGGGCGAGGACCTGACCGACGTGCTGGCCCGCGAACGGGCGGACCAGAAGACGGCCGGCCAGTCCGCCGATTTCAAGGAGGGCGTCGCCGCCTTCCTCGAAAAGCGCCCGGCCCGATATGAAGGCAAGTGAGATGACCGACAGCAAGCCGACCCTGGCCGACTGGCAGGCCGCCGCCGCCAAGGAAGTGAAGGGCAAGGACCTCATCTGGGCGACGCCCGAGGGGATCGACGTCAAGCCGCTCTACACGGCCGAGGACGTGGCCGGAATCGACCCCGGCCTGCCCGGCTTCGCGCCCTTCACCCGCGGCGTGCGCGCATCCATGTATGCCGGCCGGCCGTGGACGATCCGCCAATATGCGGGCTTTTCCACCGCCGAGGAATCCAACGCCTTCTACCACCGCAACCTGAAGGCCGGGCAGAAGGGCCTGTCCGTCGCCTTCGATCTTGCCACCCACCGCGGCTATGACAGCGATCATCCGCGCGTGACGGGCGATGTCGGCAAGGCGGGCGTCGCGATCGATTCGGTCGAGGACATGAAGATCCTGTTCGACGGCATTCCGCTCGATCAGATGTCCGTTTCGATGACGATGAACGGCGCGGTGATCCCGATCCTCGCCTTCTTCATCGTCGCGGGCGAGGAGCAGGGCGTGCCGCAGGCCCAGCTCGACGGGACCATCCAGAACGACATCCTCAAGGAGTTCATGGTCCGCAACACCTATATCTACCCACCCGAGCCATCGATGCGGATCATCTCGGACATCTTCGCCTATACGTCGGCGAACATGCCCAAATTCAACAGCATATCCATCTCCGGCTACCATATGCAGGAAGCCGGGGCGACGCAGGTGCAGGAGCTGGCCTTCACCATCGCCGACGGCATGGAATATGTGAAATATGGCGTGGCCTCCGGCCTCGACATCGACAAGTTCGCCGGCCGTCTCAGCTTCTTCTTCGCGATCGGCATGAACTTCTTCATGGAGATCGCCAAGCTGCGCGCCGCGCGCGTGCTGTGGCACCGGGTGATGACGAAGCTGGGCGCGAAGGACGAACGGTCCAAGATGCTGCGCACCCATTGCCAGACGTCGGGCGTCTCGCTGACCGAGCAGGACCCCTATAACAACGTGATGCGCACGACGATCGAGGCGATGGCGGCGATGCTGGGCGGCACCCAGTCGCTCCACACCAACGCGCTCGACGAGGCGATCGCGCTGCCCACCGATTTCTCCGCCCGGATCGCGCGCAACACCCAGATCGTGATCCAGGAAGAGACGGGGATGACCAAGGTGGTCGATCCGCTCGGCGGCTCTTATTATGTCGAGGCGCTGACCCAGGAGCTGGTCGACCGCGCGTGGGAGATCATCGAGCGCGTCGATGCCGAGGGCGGCATGGCCAAGGCGGTCGCCGCCGGCTGGCCCAAGGCGATGATCGAGGAAGCCGCCGCCGCCAAGGCCGCGCGGATCGACCGCAAGGAAGAGATCATCGTCGGCGTCAACAAATACCGGCTGGCCGACGAGGAGCCGATCGACATCCTCGAGGTGGACAATCACGCGGTGCGCGAGGCGCAGATCGCCCGCATCAACCGCGTGAAGGCCGCCCGCGACGAAGCCGCCGCCCAGGCCGCGCTGGATGCGCTGCGCAAGGGTGCCGCGGCCAAGGAGAATCTGCTGGCGCTGGCGGTGGAGGCCGCGCGCAAGCGGGCGACGCTGGGCGAGATTTCCGCCGCGATGGAGGATGTGTTCGGCCGCTACGGCACCAGCCCGACGCCGGTGAAGGGCGTCTATGGCGGGGCCTATGGCGACGATGCGCGCTGGGCGCAGCTGGTGGACGGCGTGGCCGCCGTCGGCCGCCGCAAGGGGCGCCGCCCGCGCATGCTGGTCGCCAAGATGGGCCAGGACGGGCATGATCGCGGCGCCAATCTCGTCTCCTCGGCCTTCGGCGACCTCGGTTTCGAGGTGGTCGCGGGGCCGCTGTTCCAGACGCCCCAGGAAGCCGCCGACCTCGCCATCAAGTCCGACGTGGACGTGGTGGGCGCCTCCAGCCTCGCGGCCGGGCACAAGACGCTGATCCCCGAGCTGATCGGCCTCCTCAGGCAGGCAGGCCGGTCGGACATCAAGGTCGTCGCCGGCGGCGTCATCCCGGCGCAGGACTATCAGTTCCTCCGCGACGCGGGCGTGCAGGGCATTTTCGGCCCCGGCACCAACCTGGTCGACGCGGCGGGCGAGGTGCTGCGCCTGCTGGGCCACAACATCCCGCCCGAGGGCATAGAGGAAGCCGCCGAATGACCGCGCACCGGCCCGAGACGCTGGCGATCCACGCCGGAACCGCGCCCGATCCCACCACCAAGGCGCGGATCACGCCGATCTACCAGACCAGTTCCTACGTGTTCGACGATGTCGATCACGCGGCGGGGCTGTTCAACCTGGAGGTCGCCGGCAACATCTATACCCGGCTGATGAACCCCACCAACGGCGCGCTGGAAGGCAAGATCGCCGCGCTGGAGGGGGGCGCCGCCGCGCTCGCCACCGCATCGGGCCATGCCGCGCAGTTCCTGGCCTTCCACACGCTGATGGAACCGGGCTGCCAAATCGTCGCGGCCAAGCGGCTCTATGGCGGCTCGCTCAACCAGATCGGCCACAGCTTCCGCAAGATGGACTGGCATGCGAGCTTCGTCGATGCCGACGATCCCGCCAATGTCGCCGCCGCCATCACGCCGCAGACGCGCGCGGTGTTCATCGAGAGCCTCGCCAATCCCGGCGGCGTGGTGCAGGATATCGCCGCCATCGCCGATGTGGCCCATGCCGCGGGCGTGCCGCTGATCGTCGACAACACCATGGCGACGCCGCTGCTCTGCCGCCCGATCGATCATGGCGCCGACATCGTCGTCCATTCGGTAACGAAATTCCTGAACGGCCACGGCAATTCGCTGGGCGGCGTGATCGTCGACGCCGGCCGGTTCGACTGGGCGGCATCGGGCAACTATCCCTATCTCAGCCAGCCCAACCCGTCCTATCACGGCAAGGTCTTCACCGAGGCGTTCGGCAACGTCGCCTTCATCCTGGCGTGCCGGGCGCTGGGCCTGCGCGATCTCGGCCCCGCCATGGCGCCGATGAACGCCTTCCTGACGCTGACCGGCATGGAGACGCTGGCGCTGCGCATGGAGCGCCACTGCGCCAACGCGCTGGCGCTCGCCACCTGGCTGAAGGCGCATCCCAAGGTGGACTGGGTGTCCTATGCGGGCCTCGCCGACGATCCCTATCACCCGCTGGCCCAGCGCTATCTGGGCGGCAAGGGCGGCGCGGTGTTCACCTTTGGCCTCAAGGGCGGCTATGAGGCGGGCGTCAAGCTCGTCTCGGCGGTGAAGCTGTTCAGCCATCTGGCGAACATCGGCGATACGCGTTCGCTCATCATCCACCCCAGCTCCACCACCCACCGGCAACTGGCGGTGGCGGACCAGGAGCAGGCGGGTGCGGGGCCGAACGTGGTGCGCGTCTCCGTCGGGATCGAGCATATCGACGACATCATCGCCGACATGGCGCAGGCGTTGGAGGCCGCATGACCGATTACCGTACCGACTGGACGCGCGAGGAAATCGCCGACCTGTTCGACCTTCCCTTCATGGACCTCGTGTTCCGCGCCGCCGAGGTGCATCGCGCCCACCACGACGCCAATGCCGTCCAGCTTTCGACGCTCCTGTCGATCAAGACCGGCGGCTGCGTGGAGGATTGCGGCTATTGCAGCCAGTCCGCCCATCATGAGACGGGCCTGAAGGCAAGCAAGCTGATGGACCCGCGCGCCGTGCTGCAGGCGGCCGCGCAGGCCAAGGATCACGGTTCCTCCCGCTTCTGCATGGGCGCCGCCTGGCGCGAGCCCAAGGACCGCGACATGCCCGCCATCATCGAGATGGTGAAGGGCGTCCGCGCGATGGGCATGGAAACCTGCATGACGCTGGGCATGCTGACCGAGAAGCAGGCCCGGCAGCTCGCCGAGGCCGGCCTCGATTATTACAACCACAATATCGATACCTCGCCGGAAAACTACGCGAACGTCATCTCGACGCGCAGCTTCCAGGATCGCATCGACACGCTCGATCATGTCCGGTCGGCGGGCATCAACGTCTGCTGCGGCGGCATCGTCGGCATGGGCGAAAAGCGCGAGGACCGGGTGGGCTTCCTCCACGCGCTGGCGACGATGGAACATCCCGAAAGCGTGCCGATCAACGCGCTCGTGCCGGTGAAGGGAACGGTGCTGGGCGACATGCTGGCCGATACCCCGCTGGCGAAGATCGACGAGATCGAGTTCGTCCGCACCGTCGCCGTCGCCCGCATCGCCATGCCGCGATCGATGGTGCGCCTGTCCGCCGGCCGCGAGAGCATGTCGGAAAGCACGCAGGCACTCTGCTTCCTCGCCGGCGCCAATTCGATCTTCACCGGCGACAAGCTGCTGACCGCGCCCAATGCCGGCGACGACAGCGACGCGGCCCTGTTCGCCAGGCTGGGCATCCGCGCCATGGATGCCGAGGCACCGCGCGTGGCGGTCGCCGCCGAATGATCGCGGCGGCCTTTCTGCTGCTGGCGGCACAGGCCACGGCTTCGCCATCCCCGGCGAAGCCCGCGCCCGCGCCGTCGCCGGTGGAAAAGCTGAAGACGATCGACAGCGCCATGGCGATCGAGACCTTCAAGGCGACCTGCTGGGCGGGTTTCCGCGACCCGGAGATATTCCACGCCGCCATCGCCATGGCGCCGGTGCCGCTGGCCCTCCAGCCGCGCGGCCCCGGCCAGCCGGGCGAAAGCTACAAGGCGGATGAGGCGCTGCTGACCTATCTGGCCGACGACCGGCTGCCCGCCAACATCCCGGCGCGCCAGTGCACCTTGCGCGTGCGGCTTTCGGGCGCCGCCGATCAGCTGGCGCTCGCCGCCCGCATCCAGCAGGCGCTGGCGCTCGGCCCCGGCCGGACGCGGACCAGCCCGGCCTCCTCGCAGACCGAATGGAACGTGGCGGGCGCCGGCGCCCGCACCACGCGCCTGTTCGCATCCACCCGCGCCGCGCCCGGCGGCACCACGGAGCTGCGGCTGGCCGCCCTGCTCCTCGCGTAGAAATAGACGGAGAGACGACGACCCCATGTTCAAGAAGATCCTGATCGCCAATCGCGGTGAAATCGCCTGCCGCGTGATCCGCACCGCCCGCGCGATGGGCATCAAGACGGTGGCCGTCTATTCCGACGCGGATGCCCGCGCCAAGCATGTCGAGCTGGCCGACGAGGCCGTCCGCCTCGGCCCGCCGCCGGCATCGGAAAGCTATCTGCTGGCCGACGCGATCATCGCCGCCTGCAAGCAGACCGGCGCCGAGGCGGTGCATCCGGGCTATGGCTTCCTGTCCGAACGCACCAGCTTCGCCGAGGCGCTGGAAGCGGCCGGCATCGCCTTCATCGGCCCGCCGCCGAACGCGATCGCCGCGATGGGCGACAAGATCGAATCGAAGAAGCTGGCCAAGCAGGCCGGCGTCAACGTCGTGCCCGGCTTCGTGGGCGAGATCACCTCCACCGACCATGCCGTCGAGATCGCGAACGGCATCGGCTATCCGGTGATGATGAAGGCGTCCGCCGGCGGCGGCGGCAAGGGCATGCGCCTCGCTTTCTCCGAAAAGGACGTGCGCGAGAATTTCGAAAGCGTGAAGCGCGAGGGCCTCGCCAGCTTCGGCGACGACCGCGTGTTCATCGAGAAGTTCATCGAAAGCCCGCGCCACATCGAGATCCAGGTGCTCGGCGACAAGCATGGCAACATCGTCTATCTGGGCGAGCGCGAATGTTCCGTCCAGCGCCGCCACCAGAAGGTGGTGGAGGAAGCGCCCTCCCCCTTCGTGACGCCGGAGATGCGCAAGGCGATGGGCGAGCAGGCCGTGGCCCTTGCCCGCGCCGTCGGCTATCATTCGGCCGGCACGGTGGAGCTGATCGTTTCCGGCGCCGACACCACCGGCCAGGGATTCTACTTCCTGGAGATGAACACCCGCCTGCAGGTGGAACATCCCGTCACCGAATATGTGACCGGGCTGGACCTGGTCGAGCAGATGATCCGCGTCGCTTATGGCGAGAAGCTGGCCTTCACCCAGGACGACGTGAAGCTCACCGGCTGGGCGATCGAGAACCGCGTCTATGCCGAGGATCCCTATCGCGGCTTCCTGCCGTCCACCGGCCGCCTCGTCCGCTATCGCCCGCCGGCGGCGTCGGAGAATGTGCGCATCGACGACGGCGTGACCGAAGGCGCCGAGATATCGATGTTCTACGATCCGATGATCGCCAAGCTGATCACCTATGGCGACACGCGCGAGGCGGCGATCGACCGGCAGATCGACGCGCTCGACCGGTTCGAGATCGACGGCATCGGCCATAATGTCGATTTCCTGTCGGCGCTGATGCAGCATCCGCGCTTCCGCGAAGGGCGGCTGACCACGGGCTTCATCGCCGAGGAATATCCCGAAGGCTTCACCGGCGCGCCGACCGGCGAGGGGCTGACCGCGCGGCTCGCCGCCGTGGCGGCGCTGATCGCCACCGAGGATGCCACCCGCGCGCACGCGATCGACGGCCAGCTCAACGGGCGGACGCCCGCCCCCACCCGCTGGGTGGTGAAGCTGGACGGCGCCGAGCATCAGGTGGAAGTGGCCGGCGACGCGGTGACGGTGGACGGCACGGCCGTGGTGGTCGACGCCCCCTATATTCCCGGCCAGCGGCTGGTGGAGGCGATCGTCGACGGCGAGGAGCTGGCCATCCGGGTGGAACGCCGCCGCACCGGCGCCTGGCGCTTCACCACGCGCGGCGCCAGCCATGCGCTGTCGGTGCTGCCGCCGCGCATCGCCGATCTTTCGCACCATATGATCGAGAAGGTGCCGCCGGATCTTTCCCGCTTCCTGCTCTGCCCGATGCCGGGCCTGATCACCGCCATCCATGTGAAGGCGGGCGATCGTGTCGAGGCCGGCCAGCCGCTCGCGGTGGTGGAGGCGATGAAGATGGAGAATATCCTGCGCGCCGAAAAGGCGGCCACGGTGGCACGCGTCGCCGCCGCGCCGGGCGAGAGCCTGGCGGTTGACGCGGTGATCCTCGAGTTCGAATAAGCCGCCCGGCCGCCCGCCCCGATGGTCCGGGGCGGGCGGGAGGGATGAAAGGATTTCCATGCTGTCGCGCCTGTTCGCGCCGCTGGCCCCGGTCTGGTCGCCGCTGGGGCGGCTCGGCTGGCTGCGCGCCTGCCTGGGCGCGCTGATCGGTATCCTCGTCACCGGCACGGTCTGCCGGCTGTGGCTGGGGGCGGATTCGGCGCTGCCGATCCTGATCGCGCCGATGGGCGCATCGGCCGTATTGCTGTTCGCGGTGCCGGCCAGCCCGCTCGCCCAGCCATGGTCGGTGATCGGCGGCAACGTTATCTCCGCGCTCATGGGCGTGGCGGCGGCCAGGCTGCTGCACGATCCGGTGCCGGCGGCGGGCCTGGGCGTGGCCGCCGCGATCGGGGCGATGAGCCTCGCCCGCTGCCTCCACCCACCCGGCGGCGCGGTGGCGTTGACGGCGGTGATCGGCGGCCCGGCCATCTGGGCGGCCGGATGGTCGTTCGCGCTGGTGCCGGTGGGCCTCAATTCCGCGATCCTGCTGGCGATCGCCTGGGCCTTCAACAACGCCACCCGCCACCGCTACCCCCATCGCGTGGCGCCGCCTTCGCGCAATACCCACGGCACCGCCGATCCGCCGCCGCAGGAGCGCGTGGGCTATACCGCCGCCGATATCGATGTCGTGCTCGCCCGCTATGACGAGCTGCTGGACGTGAGCCGCGACGATCTCGACGCGCTGTTCCGCCAGGTCGAGGCGCAGGCGCACCGCCGGCTCCATGGCGAGATCGTCTGCGGGCGCATCATGTCCCGAGACGTGGTGCAGGCGCGGCCCGGCGAAGGCGTGGGCCAGGCGCGCGACCGGCTGCTGGAACGGCGGCTGGCGGCGATGCCGGTGGTGGACGAGGACGGCCGCGTGACCGGCATCGTCGGCCATGCCGAGCTGCTCGCGGGCGCGGGCCGCACGGTAAGCGAGGTGATGGCGCGCGACCTGTGCCTCGTCGCCCCCGAAACCCCGATCGACGAGCTGCTGCCCGCGCTTTCCGGCGGGCTCCACCACATGGCGATCGTCGCCGACGGCGACGGCCGCCTGATCGGCCTCATCAGCCAGACCGACCTGCTCGCCGCCCTGTGGCGCGGCCATGTCGCGGAGCGGGTGGCCGGCGCGCTGGGCTGAAAGGGCGCGCGCGCCCGTCGCTACGGATTCGCCGTCAGGTCCAGGCGCCACGTCTCGCCCTGGACCGGCTCGCCGAACGCATGGTGGACCTCCGTTGCGATCCGTTCGAAGCCGTGGCGCGCATAAATGCGGCGCGCGGCATCGAGCACGGTGTGCGTCCAGAGCATGATTTCCGCATAGCCATTTTCCCGCGCGAAGCCGATGCACTGGCGCACCAGCGCGTCGCCGATGCCGCGCCGGCGGGCGAACGGCTCGACATGGAGCAGGCGGAGGCGCGCCGTGCCATTATCTTCGTCCGTCAGGAACACCGCGCCCGCCGTCACGCCTTCGATCTCGGCGATCCAGCACTGCTCGCGCCCCGGCTTGAAATTGCGGAGGAAGGCGGCGACCGTTTCCGCCTCCACCAGCTCGAGCCCGTGGCCCCAGCTATGGCTGGCGGCGTAGAGGATCGACTGGCGCGCGGCGATATGGCTGACATCGCCGGTCCGGAACGTCCGGATGCGGAAATCGGCGCCGGCATCGGGATCGAGCAGCAGCCGCGCCTTGGCGAGCGCCTGGACCAGATCGTCCCGCTCGACGGGATCGAGCCGGGCGAGATCCGCCGCGACCGCCGATCGCTGCCTTTCGTCCAGCATCTCGAACGCCGCGCGCCCCGATGATGTGAGGCGGATCGGCCGGGCGCGGGCATCGCCTTCCACCCGATCGCGCCTGATCCAGCCCCGATCCTCGAACCGGGCGACCATGCGGCTGAGATAGCCGCGATCGAGGTCCAGCGCGTCCTGCAGCCCGCTCGCCATCACCGGCTCGCGCATCGCGATCTCGAACAGCAATCGCGCTTCCGGCAAATTGACGTCCATATCGAGGAAGCGCGCGTCGATCGCGCCGACATGGCGGGTGAAGAAGCGGTTGAAGCCGCGGATCGTCTGGATGGCCTGTTCCATAGTTGACAGGGACAACATATAATGTTGCCTTAGTCAACTATATGCGGCGGGCACCCGGTCAGTGCATCGCCACCGGCGCCACCATGCCGTCACGCGAGGGCGCCCGGCCCCGCGTGCCGCTGGCGGCGAAGAGCAGGATGCCGGCATAGGCGATGGCGGGCAGCAGGAAGGTGGCGCCGATATTGCCAGTGGCGTCGGCGACATGGCCCGACATCCACGGCAGCAGCGCGCCGCCGACGATCGCCATGCACAGCAGGCCCGACACCGAGGCGTGCGACGCCTTCGACCGTTCGAAGGTGATGGTGAAGATCGTCGGGAACATGATCGAGTTGAACAGGCCGACGCCGAGCGCGGCATAAGCGGCGGCCGGGCCGCTGAGCAGGAAGGCGGCGGCGGTGAGGCCGGTCGCGGCCAGCGCGGCGATGGTGAGCAGGTAGCTCGCGCGGATGCGGGTGAGCAAGGCGCTGCCGATGAAGCGGCCGGCCAGCGCCCCGCCCCAATAGAACCAGGTGAGATAGAATTCGCCCGCCTCGCGCAGCGAGACGCCGAGCACGTCGGGCCGGTTGAGGAAGTTGATCATGACGCTGCCGATCGTCACTTCCGCGCCGACATAGAGGAAGATGGCGAGCGCGCCGAACAGCGCCCAGCCCGAACGCAGCGCCTGCAACGGCGATCCGCTTTCGACGGCGCTGTCGGTGGCGGCATCCTCGATCCGGCGGCGGAAGGCGAAGATCAGCACCGCCAGCGCCGCGATCGCCACCGCGATCAGCACGAAGGCATGGTCCACCACGCCCAGCGCGGTCGCGCGCGAAACGCCTTCGGCGACATGGCCGCCGGGCGCGAACACATCCTCGCTCAGCATGATGCGCGATCCGATGGCGGTGCCCAGCACCACGCCCAGCGAATTGAACGCCTGCGCGAAGGTGAGGCGGAAATGGCTGGTTTCGGCGGCCCCCATCGACGCCACCAGCGGGTTGGCCGCCACCTGCAGCGCGGTGATGCCGCTGGCCATCACGAACAGGGCGACCAGCACCATGGCATAGGTTTCGAAGCGGGAGGCGACCAGCACCAGCAGGCAGGCGCCCACCATCACCAGCAGCGCGGCGATGATGGTGCGGGCGTGGCCCAGCCGGGCGAGCAGGCCGGCGGCCGGCAGGGACATCACGAAATAGGCAAGGAAGAAGGCGAACTGGGTGAGCATGCCTTCGGCGACGTTGAGCGTGTAGATGCCGCGCAGCGCCGCGATCAGCGGATCGTTGTTCGAGGTGATGAAGCCCCACATGAAATAGAGGCACGTCACCACCACGAAGGCGGCCCGCGTGCCGCCATTTGCCTTGCCGGTCATCCTTCTTCCTCTCCGTCGGCCCGCTTGTTCGATCGGGGCCCGCCGCGTTAGATCACGCTTTGACCAACGTTATCAATCCCGATTTTTCGCGAAAATCGATCGAATCCGGGGAAGACGGAAAGATGGGGCGACGGGCACCCCCGCAGCGCGTTCAGCGCGGCGCGGGGCCGGTCGACTGGCGCGGGATCAGCGTGAAGGGGTGATCCACCACGTCGGGATAGGGGTTCTTCTCCAGCATCGCCAGCAGCGTGTCCGTGGCCGATCGGGCCATGTCGAACACCGGCTGGTGGATGGTGGTGATGCGCGGCCAGACAATGTTGGCGATGGCGCTGTCGTCGAAGCCGGCGATCGAAAGCTCGCCCGGCACGTCGATGCCCAGATCGTGCGCGGCCATGATCGCGCCGGCGGCCATGTCGTCATTCTGCGCGAAGATCGCGGTCGGCCGGTCCTTGCGCGCCAGCAGGCGGCGGGCCGCCTCGAACCCGCTTTCGAAGGTGAACATGCCCTGATCAATATCGTCGAGCCTGGGGGGCAGGTGCGCCGATGCCAGCGCGAGCGAGAAGCCCAGCAGCCGCGCCTCGCTGGACGGGTGGCTGGGATCGCCCTTGATCACGCCGATCCGCCGGTGGCCCAGCGATATCAGATATTCGGTCATCGCCCGTGCGGCGGCGACGTCGTCGGTGATGTTGCGCGGCTGGATCTCGGGCGATCGGGTGGGCGCGATCCGCACGAAGGGAAAGCGCGCCGCGCTCAGATGCTCGAGGATCGCGGGATGGTCCGATGCCGGCGGGGTCAGGATGATGCCGTCGAGCGCGGCGGAGCGGACGAAGGACAGGATATTGTCCGCCACCTGCGCCACCTGCTCCACCGGCAGCACGATGAGGCGATAACGCTCGCCGCGCAGCCGGTCGACAGCGCCGCGCTGCAGCTCCACCACATAATTGGGGCTGGGATTTTCGTAGAACAGGCCGAGCAGGTAGGACCGCCGCCCCACCAGCCCCTGCGCCACCACGTTCGGCTGGTAATTCAGCGCGGTGGCGGCCTTGACCACGCGGTCGCGCGTGTGCGGGCGAACGTTCGGCGCGTCATTGAAGACACGCGAAACGGTCTTGATCGAAACTTCCGCCTCTCGGGCGACATCGACGATTGTTGCGCGACGACCGGCATCCATGCGGCCCCCGCTAGCATGACCGGAGGAACATGGGTAGTAGATGATAACGTTGGTCATCCGCGGAAGGTTGCGGGCCGCCGATCACGCGCCCTCGGGCCGCCGACCGGCTTGTCCCGCCCGCCCCCGGATATGGCCGCAGGGGACAAGAAGCATCCGGGGGCGGCGGCATCCCGGAACCGTGGGGGACGGTATGGCGATGGAGGGGCTCCGCAAGGGCCGGATCGGGATGGCGGCCGCACCGGCAATCGTCGGCGCGAAGCCGCTGGATTCGCGGCAATGCCTCCCCGCCTTGGCCGGCTGCTTGTCCCGCGCGGGGCGGGCGGCGGCAGGCCCTATGTCCCGTCCCCGCGCAAAGCCATCGCCCGCCGGCGCCGGGGCCTTGCGGCGCCCGGCCCGGCAGCGGCCTCCGCGCCGCGCCGCCATTTCATGACAACGCTGGAATATCCGATCGAACCATGCCCGGCGGCGATGGATCGCCCGGCAACCGACAGGGGGGAATAGCAGCCACATGCACACGGCCATGAGCACGACCGAAATCTTCCTGATCGCGATGCTGATCATCTTCACTGTGCCCTATCTGGTCTGGCGGATCGGCCGGACCGATCATTATGCGCCGCTCGTCGTGGTGCAGATCGTCGGCGGCATCCTGCTGGGGCCGGGCATATTGGGCGCGGCCTTCCCCGAATATTACCGCTTCGTCTTCAATCCCCAGGTGGTGACGGCGCTGAACGGCATCGCCTGGTGGGCGGTGATGATGTTCGTCTGGGTGGCGGGCATCGAGCTGGACCTGCGCGAAACCTGGCGGCGGCGGCGCGAAACCGGGGTCACGGCCGGTCTCGCCCTTGCCGTGCCGTTGCTGTTCGGCAGCCTGGCGGCGATGCTGATGCTGCGCTTCGATGGCTGGGCCGGGCCAAACGGCCAGCCCTGGCAGGTGATCCTGGGCATCGGCATGGCCTGCGCGGTCACGGCGCTGCCCATCCTCGTCCTGCTGATGGAGAAGCTGGACATCCTGCGCCAGCCGATCGGCCAGCGGATCCTGCGCTATGCCAGCATGGACGATGTGGCGATCTGGGGCGTGCTCGCCTGCATCCTGCTCGACTGGGACCGGATGGGCCGCCAGCTCGGCTTCCTCGCGGGCTTCGCGATCGCCGCCTTCGCCATCCGCAGGATCATGACGCGCATCCCCGCGTCGGACCGCTGGTATGTCGGGCTGATCTGGCTCGCCGCCTGCGGCTTCGCCGCGGACTGGGCGGGCCTGCACTTCATGGTGGGCGCCTTCCTTTCGGGCGCGGTGATCGATGCCGACTGGTTCGACCAGAAGCAGATGGACGAGTTCCGCGGCAACATCCTGCTCGCGGTGATGCCGGTCTTCTTCCTCAGCACGGGCCTGCGCACCAACTGGGACGTGGGCGGGCTGGCCGTGTTCGGCGCCGCCGCGCTGCTGCTGGTGGCGGCGGTTGCCGGCAAGCTCGCCGGCATCCACCTCGCCGGCCGCCTGCTCGGCTGGGAGAAGGGGGAGGCATCGATCGTCGGCTGGCTGTTGCAGACCAAGGCGCTGATCATGATCATCTTCGCCAACATCCTGCTCGACAAGCAGATCATCACCAACGAGACCTTCACCGCCCTGCTGCTGATGGCGGTGGGCAGCACGATGCTGACCATCCCGGTGGTGAAGCCCCGGCTGGCGCGGCTGGCGCACCTCCGCGACAAGAAGGGCTGACGGACAGGCGCCGCTCC
Organism: Edaphosphingomonas fennica; assembly: GCF_003034225.1. Classification (GTDB taxonomy): domain Bacteria; phylum Pseudomonadota; class Alphaproteobacteria; order Sphingomonadales; family Sphingomonadaceae; genus Sphingomonas_E; species Sphingomonas_E fennica. Next base: position 2,408 of record NZ_PHHF01000080.1, on the reverse strand, counting down.
GCCGGGGAGCGGCGTCGCCATCTCAAGCTGGCAGGGGAAGGCGGGAAGGGCCGGCTGCTCCTTCAGCGGAGCCGCCTGCCCTGTTCCTCATTTCGAATGGTGCGGTCGAGAAGACTCGAACTTCCACGGCCTTTCGGCCACAACGACCTCAACGTTGCGCGTCTACCAGTTCCGCCACGACCGCACATCGAGAAGGGCCCCGAGAGCGGGGCGCTGGCAGGCGCGTGCCTCTAGCAAAGCAATACGGGGGTGGCAACGGGCGAAATCGCTTTTCTGCACGGAATCTGCCACGCCTCAATTCTTGAGCCAGAGGGGCAGCCCGGCGACCACCAGCGCAACCCTGTCGGTGGCGGCGGCAACGGCCTGGTTGAGCCAGCCCGCCCGATCGCGGAACGCCCGGCCCAGCGGGGTTTCCGGAACGATGCCGAAGCCCACCTCATTGCTCACCAGCACCAGCCGGGCGGCCGGGCAGGCCCCGATCGCCGCCACCAGCGCGCGCGCCTCGGCATCCAGATCCGCGCCGGCCAGCATGCGGTTGGAAAGCCAGAGCGTCAGGCAATCGACCAGCATCGTCGCGCCGGGATCGACCCCCGCGATCGCCGCCGCCAGATCGTGCGGCGCCTCCCGCGTCGTCCAGCGCGGACCCCGATCGGCCTGGTGGCGGGCGATGCGATCGGCCATCTCGCCATCCAGCGCCTCGGCGGTGGCGACATAGACGAGCGGCCCCGATTCGGCCTCCGCCAGCGCCTGGGCAAAGCGGCTCTTGCCCGATCGCGCGCCCCCGATCACCAGCGTCGAAACCCGCATGCCACGCCCCTTTTCCCGTCCTTCCGGCGAGGCCGCCATGCCCCGCGCACGCGCGCCGCGCAACATCGCTCCGCCGGGGTTGCAGAAGCCGAAAGCCTCGTCTATCAGGCGCCCTCCCGCGCCGTGGCGCAGGGTTCCCGGCACGCCAACCACGTGCACAAATGACGGGAAAACGCGCCATCGCGATGGTGTGGACAGGTGGCCGAGTGGTTAAAGGCAGCAGACTGTAAATCTGCCCGCGTGAGCGTACGCTGGTTCGAATCCAGCCCTGTCCACCACCGGCTCCTAAGTCCTTGAAGGGCTTAGAAAACATTGAAAGATAAGGACATTTCACCGGTCGTCTGTTACATCCGTAACAGTATGGAACAGCCCATGTCCTATCTCTCCAAGCGCGGTGCGACCTACTATTTCCGCAGGGTCATTCCCGATGAGTTGCAGCCCGTCATAGGTCGGCGGGAGTTCATGGTTTCCCTTCGGACCAAGGACAAGGAGGAAGCCAAGCGGCTCATCCCTCATCACGTCATTGCCAGCGACAAGAGGTTGCAGGAGGCGCGGCAGGCTCTGGCAGCGGCATCCGTCCCCAAGCCGAAAGCCTATGTGCCCAGCCGTGCGGAAGTCGAGCAAGAGGAAGCGCAGGCCGAGCATGATGCACAGGCCGAGGCAGAGCTAGAGGCGCTTGAGCCGATCATGGAGGCCATTGAGGCGGGGACGGTGCCCGATGCCCCTGCCGTTGATCTCGTCCGCGCTGGGCAGCTTCTAGCACGCCATGAGCGGCAGATGGCTGCGATCCAGCTAGAGGAACAGGCCAACGCCCGGATTGCCCGCTATGCCCCCAAGGCCGAAGCTGTGGAAAACTCACAGATGCCGAAGGCGGGAGCCGCCCCGGTCCTCCTTGCGCCCGGCATCTTCGATCAGTGGAAGGCCGAAGGGAACAAGCGCGCCAAGACTATCGCCATGGTGGAGAAAACCGCCGAATGGTTCCATGCCCGTGTCGGCAAGCTGCCGGTGCAGGACATCACCAAGGCCCATGTCCTTGACTTCAAGAACAAGCTGATTGCCGAAGGGCAGTCCGTCGCCAACATCAATGTTCGGCTGTCGCATATCAGCCTGTTGCTGGGCTGGGCTGCCCGGAATGCGATAGTGCCCGACAACGTGGCGAAGGGGACGGCGATCCCTGATCCGCAGGCGAAGAAGAAGCGGCGCAAGCCGTTCGATCTTGCTGCGCTCAAGGCGATCTTTGGTGGCCCGGTTCATGCGAAGGGCGACAGGCCCGAGGGCGGGAAGGGCGAGGCAGCATACTGGTTGCCCGTGCTGGCGCTCTACACCGGGGCGCGGGTTCGGGAGCTTGCTCAGCTACGGCGCAGCGATGTTCGGGAAATGGAATACCCCGATGCCGAAGGCGAAATGCACAAGGGATGGTTCCTCAACATCACGGAGGATGAGGACGACGAGGGCCTTGCCAACGCGATCAAGAATGACGGGAGCGAACGCCTTGTGCCGGTGCATCCGAAACTGATCGAACTAGGGTCGGGACCCATAAACAGGATTCCCTTGGCGTCGGGAATGTGATTCATATGTGGACGCCCCCTTGGCAAGGGCAT
>NZ_PHHF01000016.1 GCF_003034225.1 Edaphosphingomonas fennica | reverse complement strand
TGCCCTTGCCAAGGGGGCGTCCACATATGAATCACATTCCCGACGCCAAGGGAATCCTGTTTATGGGTCCCGACCCTAGGGTTCCCGCCAGGGTCTTGCTCAGCGAACCGATTTCGTAAAGGGTCGCATCGGTGGGAGGGCCCGGCTTCCCGGCTTCCATGTCGCCGCGATGACGGATGAATTCCTTGCCCCGATATACGACTCCGATCGAGGTCGAGTGGAGCAACGGCTGCTCTATCAGAGTTGCGGCGACCTCATCGATGTCCGCGCCAAGATCCTTCGCCGGTACAAGCTCGCGCGTGCAGCCAGTGGCCAAGAGCGCGGCAGACAATAGGAGGTAGTTGAACCACCGCCTGTTTTGAACAGTTATCGAAATCGCTTGCATGCGCCAGCCCTTGATTATGGTTTCCTGTTCTTCGTCGCCAGCACAAGCCAGTTTCAGAAATTGTCGCTCGCAGGTTCCAGCCATTCTACCGCGTTCAGCCTGCGGGCCACGCTCTTGCCGATCACGCCCTTGGCCAGAGGGAATACGACAGGGTGATACACAAGATGATCGCCATCGGCCTTCACCATATCCGGCATGCTGCCAAGCTCGGCCTTCGCCAAACTATCGAGCAACCGCAGGTTCGTGAACATCGGTCCTGGTGCCGGCAGTGTTCAAGCTCCAATTGGAACAACGGCACATCCACCCTTCCACCGCCCATTTGCAGCACTCCCAAATGCCCAAGCATGTCCAGTGCGTCGCCGCGCTTCCGCTCACACCTCAGGCCATGCCAGTGGCATCCGGATCACCCCGCAAGCATCGCAATGCGCAGTTCATCGACAAGCGCGCTTACCAGATTGTTTCCAGGGCCGCGCTTGCGTGTGGCGACGATCAACGGGCGCGTCCAGTCGGCATCGACATCGATCCGCGCGAAACGCCCGCGCGCTATTTCTCGGGCGACCATCATTTCGGGCAGGATCGCCAGATGCGTGCCGCCATCCAGCATGGCGAGCGCGAACTGAACCGAGGTGGTTTCGATCTCGGATCGCAAGCGATGCACGCCCGCCGCGCGGAAGCTCGCTTCAATGCTCCGCTCGACCGCGCCGATATCCGCCCCGACCAGCCATCCCGTCGCCGGCAGGTCCGCCAGCCTCACTTTTCCCCGGCCCGCCAGATCATGGCTGGCGCCCGCGACGACGATGTAGCGCACGTCGCCCAATAATTCCTCGTGCACCAGCGGATCGGACCGGTCGATCTGGCGCAGCGCCAGCACCACATCCAGCTTGCCCAGGATCAGATCCTCCAGCATCGTCTGGTAGATGCCGGCCATCACGTTCAGCCGGATATGGGGCCTCTTCTGCGTCAGCCGCGTCACCGCGGTGGCGGCGAGATCGGCCGCCGCGCTGGGGCCGACGCCCAGGCGCAGCCGCCCCTGCCTTCCCCCCAGCATATCGCCGAGATCGGCGCGGAAGCGATCCGCCTCGGCAGCGATCGTCCGCGCATGGGGGAGGAACAGCTCGGCATAGGATGTCGGCCGCACGCGCCGGCCGTCCCGTTCGAACAGGCGGACGCCCAACTGCGCCTCGAGCCTCAGGATGCTCTTGCTGATCGCCTGCTGGCTCAGCCCCAGCCGATCGGCCGCCGCAGCGAAGGTGCCGGCATCATAAGCGGCAAGAAAATGACGGATCTGGCGCGATTCCATAGGGCTCAATAGCCCAACCTTTCATTGGTCAAAAAGACAATTTGTTGTTGGAAGCGCGGCCGCCCGATCGCGATCATCGCCTCACAGAGGGAGAAGGGCGCGCATGCAGATCATCGCAGAAAAGCAGCCGATCGTCGCCGACCAGGCAGGGGTGTGGGAGGGCGAATATGTCCACCTCGACGCCGATCACAACGTCATCGATCGCCACAAATCGCGACTCGTGTGCCGGCTGATGGACGGTGCGGACGGCGTTGCGAAGCTGAGCCAGACCAACATCTACACCTGGGCCGACGGATCGCAGGAAATCCGCTACTTCGACGGCACCTTCCAGGGCGATCGGGTATGGATCCGCAACGAGCTGATCGATGGATGGACGGGCGCCGTCAGCCTGGACGCCACCAACCGCACGATCATGGTGGGCTGGACCCGCGCCCACGAGCCCGATTTCCGTTATTATGAGATGATCACCGTCGCCGAGGACGGCGATGCCAAGAACCGCACCTGGCACTGGTATCGCAAAGGGCGGCTGTTCCAGCGGACGATCATCAACGAGGCCCGCGTGTCGCGCGACTGGCGGGCCCATGACGATCCCAGCTATTACAGCTTCCAGCCGCGGGCCGCACGATGACGGCGGCGTCGCTATCGCGGCGGAACTTGCTGGCGGCGGCGGGGGGCCTGGGCCTCACCGCCGCCGTCGGCGTTTCCGAGGCGGCATCGGCCGCGACGCCGCGGGAAAAGGCCGGCGATATCGCCCCCGCTCCCGACGGCCGCTACCCGGTGGCGCCGCTCGCCCGGGAAAGCTGGACGCTGGGGGTGGCCCAGGCCCGGTCTATCCCCGTCGACCTCGCCCGCGTCGATGCCAGCCGGCGGGACAATCTGAACCACATGATCGGCCTGATCGACGCCGCCTTCGCTTTCGGCGCCGGACCGGACCTGATGTTCTTCCACGAATTTCCGATCACCGGCTTCGGCGCGGGCTGGACGCGCAAGGACGTGCTGAAGGTCGCGATCGAGATTCCCGGCGAGGAAACCGAAGCCCTCGCCAAAAAGGCCCGCGAAAAGGGCATCTACATCGTATTCGGCTCCTATGCCCGCGATCCGGCCTGGCCGGGGCACGCCCTCTCCATCACCACGATCATCGGCCCGGACGGCAGGATATTGGCGCGCGACTGGAAGGCCCGCAACATCAAGGGCGCCTTCGGCGGCGAGATCGAGCTGTTCACGACGACGATCTACGACGTGCTCGATCGCTTCGTGGAGATGTATGGCCGCGATGCGATCGTGCCGGTTACGCGCACGCCGATCGGCAACATCTCCACCAGTTCCGTGCAGCGCGAGCCCGAATTGTTCCGGGCTATGGCGATCAAGGGGGCGGAGGTGATCCTGCGCACCGCGACCGGCGGCTTCGTGCCGGCCGATATCGCGGTGACGTCGCTCTACAATGGCGTCTACACCGCCGTCGCCAACAACGCGATCTCGCCCGGATCGCCCTTTTTCGAGGATACCAATGCCGGCGGATCGGCGGTCTACGGGCCGGATGGCGAACCGCTGGCGATTGCCAGATCCCCCAACGAAACATTGGTGACGGCGCGCATCCCGATCGGCGCCTTCCGGGCGCGACACCGCCAGCCGACCATCCATCCCGATCTCTACATGGACGTGCTGAACGGCTATTCGCCCCGCTTCCCGCCCAACCTCTTCTCGGACTATGTGCCCACCGATCTCAAGGATGCCGGGCGCTACCTTCGTGATAAGGGCCGCTGGCAATGAGCCGGGGCGTGACGCGCAGCATCACCGGCACGATCCTTTACACCAGCGCCAAGCCGGAACGACTGGGCGCGGGGCGCGGGCGCGAGCATTTCCGCATCGACGTCCATCGCGACGGCAGCCGCACCATCGCCGCGCATGGCGAGATCGACGACGCGCCCGCCGTCGTGCGGGACGTGAACCTGCGGGTCGACGCGGGCGGGCTTCCCCGCGAGAGCTTCGTGCGGATCGCCGTGGGCGGGGAGTTCCGGGGATCGGGCTGGTTCCGCTTTTCCGACACGCTGGCCGAGTGCGAGGCCTGGACCGCGATCGAAGGGCGGGTGTCGCAGAAGGTGGAGCTGGCAACCCCTCTCCTCGCCTTCGGCAACCATGCGATGGTGAACGATGGCTACCTGCTGAACCTCTACGATCTCGCCCGGGGACCCGGCGTGCAGGTCTTCAGGACCATCCTGCTTTCCTCCCCCGATCATCGCGGCGCGACCGGGCCGATGCTGTTCCCGATCGACCTTGCCATCGAATTCGTCGGACGCGAGCGGCTGAAGGTGGCGGCGGGGAAATTCGATGCGCTGCATTTCCGCTTCGTGGATATCCCCGGCCTGCCTCTCGAACATCCGCCCTATGATCTGTGGTGCACCGACGATGGCGATTATGTGCTGCTGAAGGCGGCGGTGGGTGGATATATGCAGACGGCCTACGAATTGACCGCCTACGACCGGACGGGAGAGCCGGCATGACCCTGGCCTGGCTGCTTGCGGCGCATATCGCCGTGCTGGGCTATTGGCTCGGCTCCGAATTCGTCATCAACAGCACCTATCGCTACGTCTCCTACAGCGACCGGATGCCGTTTCCCGAACGGGCGCGGCTGATGGAGCATGTGATGCATGTCGACCAGCATGTCCGCTATGCGCTGGTGCTGCAGGCGACGCTGGGCACGGCACTGGCGGCGCTTTACGGCTATGTGCCGGGCGGTGAGACAGTGGCCATCGCGGCCGGCACGATCGGAATCGTCTGGCTGGGCTTCGTCGAAGCCGTGCACAGGCTGCGCCACGCCCCGATCGGCAGGACGCTCGCGGCGATCGACCGGGCCTCGCGCTACGCGCTGATGGCGCTGCTGGTGGCCATCGCGATCGGGCTTGTCGGCGGCGGCTGGCCGATGCCCCTGTGGCTGCGCTGGAAGCTCGCCCTCTTCGCCTGCGTGATGATGTGCGGCGTGGGCATCAGGCTGGCGCTGATCGCCCATTTCCGGACCTGGGCGGTGATGGCCCGCGACGGGCCGACCGATGCGACCAACGCGGTCATCAGGCGCACCTACGTGCGCGCGACGGCCATATTGCTGCTGCTCTGGCTTTTCATCGCGGGGATCGCGGTGCTGAGCGTGGCAAAGCCGCTATGAGGCCGGACAGCCAATATCCCGGCATGAGAATGGATTGACCCTGATGCGCTTCCCCGTCCCGCTGATCGTCGCGATTATAGCATTGCCGCTTTCCGCCTGCGGAGACGGAAACAAGGGCGCCGGCAACGAAGGCACCACCACCTCGCGGGCGGACAGTTCCGCCCAACGGGTGCTGGCGCCCTGCGCAGCCTGCCACACCTTCAACGAAGGCGGCGGCCGGCGTGCCGGTCCCAACCTGCACGCCGTCATCGGCCGCACGGCCGGAACGCATCCCGGCTTCACCTATTCGGATGCGATGAAGGAGAGCGGGATAGTCTGGACGCCGGAGACGCTCGACGCCTTCATCGCCAATCCGCACAAGCTGATCCCGCGCAGCCGCATGGCCTATCCCGGCGAACCCGATGCAGCCAGGCGCAAGGCGATGATCGAGGCGCTGGGGGCTGGAGCCGAATGACCTTGCAGGCCGCCTTCCGTCCGCCATGGCGCGGTCCTGCGGGGCAGCGCCGCAAAGTTGTCCGGACATATTTACAGTTTTTGCCGATCGTGCTTACTCTTGACCTGGAGCAATGGGGAGCCAGGTGATGATGAAGAGCTTTCGGATCGTCCGCGCGGGGCTGGCGTTTACGGCGATCATGGCGGCGCTGCCGGCCGACGCGCGGGTGCTGGATCCGGCCAAGCCGGAAGACGCTGTCGAGGTCATGAAGCGCGCGCAATGCGGCCCAAAAGACGGAACGCCCGCCGTCTATCACTGGTCCGGCAGGATATATTCGCGGGTGGAGGGCGAGCCCGATCGGCTGCTGCTGGCCGGCGAGGGCATGAACATCCGCCAATGCGTCACCGTCACCGATGCCAAGCGCGGCGCCGGATATCGCCAGGTCAGCCGCGAAGTGATGATCTTCACCGATCCGAAGACCGGGGAGATCGTCCGCAACTGGACCAACCCGTGGACGGGCGAGACGGTGGAGGTGATGCACATCGCCAACGACCCGGTGAACGTGCCCGCCGCCTTCCCCTATGGCGCGGACGGCAAGCCGTTCCGCCCCGGATTCAGGCGCATGGGCCCGTGGCTGGCGATGCCGATGGAAGTCCCGCTGTTCTACAACAATGTGCTGGCCGGCGATTATCAGGATTATGTCGGCGGCAAATATCACGCGATGGAGATTTTCGACTTCATCGCGCCTGCCGCCGAGATTCTGGACACCCGCAATCCGACCGCCCATCCCTCCATTTCCTGGGTGCGGATATCCGACTGGATGCCGTGGATGAAGATGCGCGGCCGGCAAGGCCAGCTCGTGTTCAATGCAGTCGGCACCAAGCTCAACAGCTTCGACGAGTTGCCGGCCTTGCTGAAGGACGAGATCGCGGCCCGCTATCCCGCCTACACCCAGGCGCCGCCGACCGACGATGCCCGGCCCAATGAGACGACCTGGACCGCCTTCCGCAAATGGATCGACCAGCGGCGCCAGCAGCAGGAGCGGCGGCCGGCAGAATAGACCGCCCTCCCCCTCGGCCTGCGGGCCGGGCAGCGCATCGCCATGCAGGATGACCCTGCATGGCGACCATGCTCGTTGGCATCATTCCATTTCATAAAAGATGCAGTTTTTCTGCAACACACTCCCCATTAATCACCATTTTTGTGATAATTTGTCCGGACATATAATCAATATTTGTCTGGACAACTTTGCAACCGCTCGCGATGCTGCGCCCGCCTGACGGAGGACCGTCGGCCTGGGGAAGGGGCAGTTCATAATGAGGGAAACCAGTATCGCGCGCAGGATCGCACTCCTGCTTTCCGGCACCGCATCCGCGCTGGTCGCCATGCCGGCGGCCGCACAGACCGCGGACGCCGCCACGACAGCCGGCGCGGCGGGCGAGGAGACCATCGTCGTCACCGCCCGCAAGCGCGAGGAAACGCTGCTGGAGGTGCCGATCGCGGTGAAGGCGTTCTCCAGCGCGTCCATCCAGGACAAGCTGGCGCAGGACATCGTCGACCTCGCCGATTTCACGCCCGGCTTCCAGATCCAGGAAGCCTTCGGCCGCGATGGCGACCGGCCGGTGATGCGCGGCGCATCGAACATCCTGTTCAGCGACGGCAAGGTCGGCATCTTCCTGGATGGAGCGCCCTATTTCGGCGATTTCTCCTCGCTCGATCTCGCCAATGTCGATCGCGTCGAAGTGATCAAGGGACCGCAATCGGCGGTATTCGGGCGCGGCACGCTGAGCGGCGCGATCAACGTCGTGCTCCAGCGCCCCGGCGATGAGCTGAAGGGCAAGATCACGGGCACGATCGGCAATTATGGCCGGCGCGAGCTGAGCGCCTCATTGTCCGGCCCGATCGTCGAGGGCGTGGGCTTCCAGGTCGGCGCCAAATATTTCGACGTGGATGGCCAGTTCAAGAACAGCGCCGTTCCGGGCGAACGGCTGGGGGACCAGAACACCAAGCAATTCACCGCCGGCCTGTTCCTGGACCCCACGGCCGATATCAGCGCATCGGTGCGCTGGCTGCATCAGGAGGATGATGACGGCCATTTCGCGATCGGCCTCCAGCCATCCGGCGCGAACAACTGCTACCTCACCACCCGGCCTTATTATTGCGGCGTGGTGAAGGCGCCCAAAAGCTACGGCCTTAACACCGATCGGCTGCTGCATTCGGGGCTGGACCGCAATGCCGATCGCTTCATCGGCGATATCTCCTGGGATATTGCCGGATCGGGATATGAGGCCTCGTTCCAGGCCGGCTACAGCGACCTCGTCGAGGTGCAGGGCGTCGACCAGACCTATGACGATCGTGCCTTCCTGTTCCTGCCCGCGGCCCTCTGCGGCACGTCTTATTATGCCCTGCCGAATCAGGACTGTTCGAAATCCAGCTTCGAGGCCACCAGCGGCCAGCACCGCAAGACCCAGACCTACGAGGCACGCATCGCATCGCCCGGCAAGGATCGTCTGCGCTGGCGGATCGGCATGTTCTGGAGCATCGACAAGACGGCGCCCAATGCGGATTATCTGGAGTTGAACGAGGTCGGCCCCGAGCTGCTGGACGATACCAAGCGCGTGAAGAACCGCGCCTATTTCGGCGGCGTCGACTTCGACGTGACGGACAACGTCACGATCGGCGCGGAGCTGCGCCACCAGATCGACAAGGTGCGCAATACGACGCCCAGCTACCGCGTGGGCGATGTGTTCAGCCCCGAATATCTCGCCACGGTGACGCTGCCCGATCCGGACCAGATCGTCGGCACGCCCGGCGTGCGGAAGGCGACGTTCAAGGCAACGCTGCCGCGCTTCACGGTCAACTGGAAGGCGGCGGACGATCTTTCCTTCTACGCCCAATATTCACAGGGCAATTCGCCGGGCGGGTTCAACCCGGTGCGGGCCCCGGAATCGACCTATGACGAGGAAAAGCTGATCAATTACGAAATCGGCCTGAAAACGTCGAAATTCGGGTTCGATTATCTGAACGTCTCCGCCTTCTGGCAGGATTATAAGAATCAGGTGCTCACCAACACCTATGTGGCGAACAACATTGTCGATTCCTACAGCGTCAACATCGGCCGCACCCGTATTCGCGGTATCGAGGTGGAAGGCGGCCTGCCCATCATCGGCCGCACGCTGAAGCTGCAGTTTAACTACACCTTCCTCGACAGCGAAATCCGCAAGGGGATCGAGGCCGAACGGGCGCTGGAACTGATGGGATCGGCCTGCAAGACGGGCAGTGCCGTTAACCTGGACCTGCCGGGATGCCGGAACGCCGCCTCCATCGCCGGCAATCGCCCGCCGCTGGTTTCCAAGCATACTGGCTCGGTGGGCCTGCGTTTCCAGCATGACGTGAACGATGGCTGGACCTTCTTCTCCGGCCTCGATGTGATCTACCGCAGCAGCTATTTCGATCAGGTCCTGAACCTGGCGGAAAGCGGCAATTCCACCAAGCTGAACCTGCAGGTGGGCGTGCACGACGATGATGGCCTCAGGATCACGCTATACGGCAAGAACATGCTGGGCGACGATTCGCCTGCCGGCATCCTGCGCTATCTGGATTTCCCGGCACCGCGCACGCCAACCGGCGATTATGCCCGCGCGTTCGGCATCACGCCTGCGCGCAAGGCGGAATATGGCCTCACGATCAGCAAATCCTTCTGATCCTTGCCCGATCGCGGCGGCGGGCGGCCTTGCGGCCGTCCGCCTGCCGCCTTTTACGTTCCTCGATCATCGGAGTTCACAGTGCCCGCTTATCTGATCGTCACCGCCACCATTGCCGATCGCGAGGCTTTCCTGGCCGGCTATGCCGCCAGGGCCGCGTCGCTCGTCGAGAAATTCGGCGGGAAATATCTGGTGCGGACACCGGGCGCAGTGCTGCTCGAAGGCGACTTCGGCGACGGCGGATCGGTCGTGATCTCGGAATGGCCCAGCCGGGAAGCCGCGCTCAACTTCTGGAACTCCCCCGAATATGGCGAGGCGCGCGCGCTGCGCCAGGGGGTGGCCCATTGCCAGGTGCTGCTGATCGAAGCGCCCGCGATCGGCGGCTGAACCACCCTTCCCTACTCCCCGACAGACGAGGATCGGACAATGTCGAAATTCTATGCCATCATCACCCATGATCGGCCCGGCGCCACGCCCACGCGGATGGAGAAGCTGAAGGAGCATCTCGCCCATGTCGAGGCCGGGCTGGACAGGCTGGCCGTGGCCGGACCGTTGCGCGACGCGGCGGGCAACTTCACCGGATCGCTGCTGATCGTAAAGGCGGAAAGCGAAGCCGAAGCCCGCGCCCTGCTGGAGCAGGATCCCTATTATCGGGCGGATATCTGGTCCGATATCGAGATCCACGCCTTCGGTGCGGCAGCCGGCGAATGGGTCGGCGGCAAGACCTGGTAGGCGGGAGGAGCGAGATGGCACGCATCGCACGCATCGACGCCACGGGCGGCCCGGAAGCGATCGTCTGGCACGATCAGCCCCTGCCTCCGCCGGGCGCGGGCGAAGTCCGCGTCCGCCATACGGCCGTGGGCCTGAACTTCATCGACACCTATCACCGGCGCGGCATCTATCCGGTCGATCTGCCGGCGACGCTCGGCGTCGAGGCGGCGGGCGTGGTGGAAGCCGTGGGCGATGGCGTGGCCAACTTCGCCCCCGGCGATCGCGTGGCCTATTTCGGGCCGGAACGCGGCGCCTATGCCACCGAACGCAACATCGCCGCCGCATCGCTGTTCGCCATTCCCGACGATATCGATGACGAGACGGCGGCGGCCGTGCTGCTGAAGGGCTGCACCGCCGAATTCCTGGCGGAACGCTGCGCGAAGGTGGAGGCCGGCTGGCCGGTATTGGTGCATGCCGCTGCCGGCGGCGTCGGCCTGATACTGGTGCAGTGGCTGAAGGCGATCGGCGCCACCGTGATCGGCACCGTCGGCAGCGAGGACAAGGCCGCCGAGGCGCGGGCCGCCGGCTGCGATCATGTCATCCTCTACCGCACCGAGGACACGGCCGCCCGCGTTCGGGAACTCACCGGCGGCGCGGGCGTGCGCGTGGTATTCGACGGCGTCGGCATGGCGACGTGGGAAGCGTCGCTCGACAGTTGCGGGCTGCGCGGGCTCATCGTCAATTATGGCAATGCCGATGCGCCGGTGGGCGGCGTCAACCTGGGCGTGCTGGCGATGAAGGGCTCGCTCTATAATTCGCGGCCGATGCTCTACCATTATTATGCCCGGCCCGACGAGCGCGCCGCCGGCGTCGCCCGGCTATGGGATATGCTGCGCAGCGGCCGCGTGAAGGTGACGATCGGCCAGCGCTACCCGCTGGCGGAAGTGGCCCGCGCGCACGCCGATCTGGAAGCGCGCCGCACCACGGGATCGACCATCCTGCAACCCTGAAGCGAACCGCCCGTCCCCCGCCCCTAGCCGGGGGACGGGCCATCCTTCAGCGCCCGATTTCCAGAAGCTCGATCAACTCGCCCGCAACCCCGCGCACCGTTGCGGCACGGCGGCCACCGTAAAGCGGCCCCTCGCGATGCACCGGCGGCGCGATGAAGGCCACGTCGAGCGCATCCAGATCGTCCACGGCCAGCGTGACGAGCGCGTTTCCGGGCGGAAGCTTGCCGGGATCACCCTGCCGCACGGTCGCCTCGGCGGGATAATCGTCCACCTCCACGATCGGCAGCCGCCCCTTCTGCACCATGGTGATCGTGGTGCGATAATCGGAAGATAGCCCAAACGCCTTGTTTATCATGGAATAAGCCAGCGTGTAGCTGGTCGATACATCCAGCTTCAGCGCCGCTTCGAACCAGCGGAGGCTCGCCTCGCGATCGGGCGTCGCCAATATGGTGATGAAGATATGATCGGTGAGCGATCCGGCCTTGGGCAGGTCGGACGTCGGCGTATTTTCCGCCACCTCGTTCAGATAGATCATCTCCCGGCCCCGGCCGATCACCTGCATGGGGATGAAATAAGGCAGCCCTTCCAGAACCTTGGGCGGGCCGACTACCTCGAAGCCGCTGCCCGCCAGCCGATCCGGCCAGCCGAACACGTCCTTGACGGTAAGCTCGAAGGCAGCCCAGCCATAGGTGCGGGTCGGCACGAAATCGGCGGGCAGCGGCGCCTCGACCAGACGGATGAAGCAATGCGCCCCGCTCAGCGGTCGAAGCGCGGCGAACCGCGCGCCCGCGCTGCCGGGGCAGCCCCAGCTTGCCGCGAGATCGGCGGCGATGGTGCCTTGCTCCGCAAGCTCCAGCCCCAGCCGGCCCTGATAGTCGGCCAGCGCAGCATCGAGATCGGGCGTGGAGACGATGCCGCCCGCGATCCGGCCGTGCTTCAGATAATCGCTCATTTGAACACCGCCTTGCGCTTTCCGAGGAAAGCGGCGACGCCTTCGCGGAAATCCTCGCCATGGAATGCCGCGCCGAACAGCGCCCGGGTATCGGCATCGTCGTCCGCCTGCCCGTCCAGGATGCGGCGCACCATCTTCTTGGTCTCGCGCACGCTGTGGGAGGATGCCGCGGCGATCGTTTCGGCAAGGGTCATGGCAGCCGCCACCGGATCATCCTCGACGAACTCGATCAGCCCGATGCGGTGCGCCTCCCCGGCCGGCAGCAGCTGGGCGGTGAACAGGATGCGCTTGGCCTGCGCCGGCCCCACCAGATCGACCAGCAGCTTGGTATCGTGCAGCGAATAGACCAGGCCCAGCTTGGCAGGCGTGATGCCGAAGCGCGCGCCGCTGCTCGCGACCCGCATGTCGCAGGCGATGGCAAGGCCGCAGCCGCCACCGACGCAATCGCCGTCGATCGCGGCGATCACCGGCTTTTCCGCGCGTGCCAGCTTGTGTTGGGCGAGGCGGATCGCCTGCTGGTTGCGATCGCGCCATTCCGGATCGAGCACGCCGGTCGAAAATTCGGCGATGTCCGCACCGGCGGAAAAGGCCCCCGGCGCGGCCGATTGCAGCACCACCGCCCGGATCGCGGGATCGGCCATCGCCTCGTCCAGCAGCGCCGGCAGGGCCTCCCACATCGCCTGGGTGAAGGCGTTGCGCTTTTCCGCCCGGTCGATCAGCAGCCGGGCGATCGCACCCGTTCTCTCCAGCCGCAGGCTCATGGCTTTTCCACCGTGGCGAGGTGCTGCGCGATCTCGCGCCGGGTGGCGATCCACACGTCCTGCCGGGCGGTGACATGGCGGAAGAATTCCTCCAGCGCCCAGATGCGGCCCGGCCGGCCGATGATGCGCAGGTGCAGCCCCAGCGACATCATCTTGGGATTGCCAGCCTCCCCTTCGCGATAGAGCTGGTCGAAGCAGTTCCTGGCATATTCCAGCCACTGCGTCGGCGTCATCGCCGGATCGGTCCACATCTTCATGTCGTTGGAATCGAGCTGGTAGGGCACGATGGCGATGGGCCGTCCGGGCACGGTGCCGCGATCCCAGAAGGGCACATCGCCCGAATAATCGTCCATATGATATTCGAAGCCCTCCTCGATCAGGAGGCGCCGGGTATTGTCCGTATGGAAATAGCGGCTGAGCCAGCCATAGGGGCGGACGCCGACCGTCTTTTCGATCGACTGCACGGCCTTGCGGATGAATTCGCGTTCCTGGGCCTCATCCATCTTGAACTGATGCACCCAGCGCCAGCCGTGGCTGACGGGCTCATGCCCCAGATCGGCGATGGCGCGCGCGATTTCGGGGTGGTTTTCCAGGCTCAGCGCCGCGACCGTCCAGCTCGCCTTCACGCCATGTTCGCGCAGCAGCTTCACCACGCGCGGGGCACCGGCCTTGATGCCATAGAGATAGTTGGATTCGTTGCCGTAATTGCGGATCGGCGATTTGATGTGGATGCCCAGCTCATCCACCGGCTCCATGCCGCGGTCGCCCCGCGCCACGGTCATTTCGGACCCTTCCTCGACATTGACGACCACCGATAGCGCCACTTTCGCGCCGTTCGGCCAGTCGATCCGTTCTTCCCGCATCAATGCATCTCCTCCCCGCCCGAGACGTTGAGCGCCTCGCCGGTCACGTAAATCGCGTCGTCGGACGCCAGCCAGGCGCAGGCGGCGGCGGTATCGCTGCCGAGGCCGGGACGTCCCATCGGGTTCTTCCGCTTCATGTTTTCGAGATAGGCCGCGACCGTATCGAAGCCGAGCAGCTTGGAGAAATACTCATTCTGCCTCGCCCCCAGCCCGGTGGTGACATGATTGGGGCAGACGGCGTTGACGGTGATGCCATGCTGGCCAAGCTCGATGGCATTGGACCGCGTTAGCCCGACCATGCCGTGCTTCGAGGCGGTATAGGGCGCCATGTGCGGAAAGCCCGATTTCGCCGCCTGGCTGGCGATGTTGATGACCCGGCCGCCCTTGCCCGCCGCGATCATCGCCCGCGCCGCCGCCTTGGTGCCGTAGAAGGCGCCGGTCAGGTTGACGCCGATCACCGCTTCCCACTCGCTGGCGGAGGTGTCGAGCAGGGGCTTCATGATGTAGCCGATGCCGGCATTGTTCACCCAGATGTCGAGCGAGCCGAACGCCTGGATCGCGCCCGCCGCCAGCGCCTCGCAGCTTTCCTCCGATCGCACGTCGCAGGGTATCACCGCCACCTGGGCGCCGCGCGCGCGCAGCTCGGCCGCCACGGCCTCCATCTCGTCAGTGGTGCCGATGTCGCCCGCGCCCATATGCTCGGCCGGGCGGCCGAGATCGGAGACGACGCAATTCGCCCCTTCATCGGCAAAGCGCTGGAGGATCGCCTGCCCCAGCCCCTTCTCACGGCCCGATCCGGTGACGACGATCGTCTTCCCTTCGAACCGCCGCATCACAAGGCCTCCGTCAGGATGAACTGCGGATCGTCGGCGAACTGGCGGAACTCGCCGGCCACCTTCTGCACCGCCTCGCTCGCCGCATCGGCGCCGAAGGCCGCCATGTCGGTGATGTCGATCACCTCGAAATAGGCGTAGGGCGAAGGCTGATCGCTGCCCAGCACGCCGGTGGCGCGATGGACCTGGAAATCGCTGACGGAGGGGAGCGCGCGAACGCCCGGAATGTCGGTCGTCCGCGCCCAATTCTCATAGGCGGCCGGATCGGCTTCGGGCTTCAGGTTGAACAGCACGATGATCCGCATGGGGGCACTCCTTCTTCAGAATCAGATCAGCGGGGACGGCACGAAACCGGCAAGGCCGGCGTCCAGCCTGCGGGCGAGCGCGATCAGCCCCGCCTCGCCGCCCGGCGCGCCGACAAGCTGCACCGCCACCGGCATGCCATCGCCGTCCAGGCCGGCGGGAATGCTGATGGCGGGCAGGCCGGCGATATTGGCAAAGGCGGTGAAGGCCGATTGGGTAACGGGCGGGCGGCGGCTATGCGCGAAGGCAGCTTGCGGCGCGGTGGGCATCAGCAAGGCTCCGTCGCCAGCGATCGCGGCACGGACGCCCGCGCGGGTGCGTGCGATCACCCCTTCGGCCCTGGCGACATCGGCGGCGGGGACGCCGCCGGCATAATCCAGCATGAAGCGAAGCTCGTCCGACAGGCTTTCCGGCGCTTGGGCGCGCACGGGGCCGAGATGGTCGATCAGTTCCCGCGCCGCCACCACGAAGCCGGCGAAGCGGATGTCAGCGGCGCCGTCCTCGGGTGCGAATATCGCCTTCGGCATATCGGCCAGCAGCACGGCCGCGCGCTCATAGGCGGCGAGCACGGCGGGTTCGCACCCCAGGCCATCGAAGCTGTCGAGCAGCAGCAGGCGCGCGGGCGGAGGTGCGGCAGGCACGGGATCGGCCAGCACCGCCAGCACCGCTTCCAGATCGTCGATCGATTGGGCGATCGGGCCGATGCTGTCGAGCCATTCGCTCAGCGGCACCAGCCCGGCGTCGGGGATCGCGCCATGCGTCGGCTTGATGCCGTAGACGCCGTTATAGGCGGCGGGAATCCGCACCGATCCCAGCGTATCGGTGCCAAGCGCCGCCACGCACAGGCCCGCCGCAACCGCCGCCCCGCTCCCGCCCGATGATCCGCCCGGCGTGTATCCGGCGCGATGCGGGTTCATCGTCCGGCCGAACCAGGGATTGTCCGTCGTCGCCCCCAGCGCCGCCTCATGCATGTTGAGCGTGCCCAGGACGATCGCGCCGGCCGCGCGCAGCCGGGCCACGGCGACGGCATCCTCATCCGCGATAATGCCGCGACGCGCCGCCATGCCGGCATTCCATTCCAGCCCGCGGACGGCGATGTTCGATTTCACCGCAACCGGCACGCCTTCCAGCGGGAGCGCGCGTCCCGCTGCGATGCGCGCGCCGCTTTCCACGGCCGCGGCCCGCGCGCCCGCAATGTCGATCCCGACATAGGATCGGATTGCGGGATCGTGGGCATCGATCCGTGCCAGATAATGATCCACCACCTGAGCGGGCGTGACGTCACCCGCGCCATAGGCCGCACGCAGCCCGGCTATGTCGAGCTGGTGCAGCGGCGTCACAGCTTGCGCTCGTCGATCAGGCGGATCGGCTTCTGGCGGACATCGATCTGGGTGGCGGCGGCGGTTTCGCCCACGCCCACCAGGACCACCGAAACCTCCACGCCCAGCCCCTGGCGCAGCAGCCCCGCGATCTGGCCGTGATCGGTCCCGCCGCGGCTTTCCAGCGTCACACGCATATCGTCGCGCCCGGCCGCGTCGCGGCTGACATGGCAGACGAACTCGCCCGTCAGGTCCGGCCGGTTCTCGATCAGCGCGCCGATGGCGTGGGGGAAGACGTTGATGCCGCGCAGCTTCACCATATTGTCGCTGCGGCCCTTGAAGCCGGCGATGCGCTTGAACACCATGCCCGTCTGGTTGGCGCCGGAAAGCTCGTGCGTGATGTCATGCGTGTTGAAGCGGATGCAGGGCGCGATATCGTCCTTGAACAGGCAGGTGACGACCATGTCGCCGGTATCGCCCACGCCCACCGGCACGCCGCTGTCGACATCCAGCAGCTCCAGATATTGCGCGTCCTCCCACACATAGAGGCCGTCGCGTTCCGGGCCTTCGCCGGCGATCGATCCGGTATCGCCCACGCCATACCAGTCATAGGCCTTGGCCCCGCCCCACGCCTTTTCCACGCTGGCGCGATCCTCGGTGCCCAGATGCCCGCAGATCATCTTGATGTTGATGCGGTCCAGCAGCCCCTCGGCCTCAGCCGTCTCGGCAAGCTTGCGGATATAGTCGATGAAGCCGACCAGCACCGACACGTTGAAATCGGCCATCAGCCCGACCTGGTTGACCGATCGCGTCTCGATCCCCGTGCCGGCGGACAGGAAGATCGAGTTGGTGAAATGCGTCACCGCCTCGCGGATATAGTGGCCGCCGTTGATCATGCCGTGACCGTAGACGGACTGCACGACATCGGACGGGCTCACCCCCTGCCAGCGATACATGCGGCCGACGAGCAGGTTGGTGATCTCCCGCCCCTTCGGGCCGAACAGCAGCGCCTGCGGCCGGCCGGTGGTGCCGGATGTGGTGTGGAAGATCACCGGCGCCCGATCCGGGGAAGTGCCGACACCGCCGAAATCCCCATAAGGCGGATGATCGGCGATCGACGCCATCAGATCGCTCTTGTCGTAGACGGGCAGGCTGGTGATGTCCTCCAGACTACGGATATCGCCGGCCTCGATGCCCTTCGCGCCCCACAGGCGCTGGTAGAAGGGGATTTCCCAGCCGCGCTTCATCAGCTTCAGGAAGCGCCGGTTCTGCAGGGCGTGCAGCTCGTCCCGGCTCATCGCGGTGTAGCGCGCGGTGAAGGCGTCGCCGACCGGATAGTCCTCCAGCATCTGCTTGGCATCGAAGGCTTCGAAATAGGTCGGGAAGGTCATGCTGGCTCCGGACGTGTGAAATAGGAAAGCGGGTCGGAAAAAAGGCGCGGATCGGGCTCGGCGCGCGCCAGTTCGCGGGCAAGGTCGCGCTTGGCGGCGGTCTGCCCGGCGCTCATCGCGGCTTCGGGGTGGCCCAGCGTATTGGGGATGGCGCGTTCGATGCGGGTGCCATCGCGCAGGGTGATCGCCAGGCGCTGCGGAGACAGCGCGTTGAGATCGGGATTGTCGTCGACGGTGATCGCCAGCCGATCGGCCAGCGCCAGGATCGCGGGATCGGCAAAGGTGGCGGCGGTGAAGCGGCGCGGATCGATCCGCCCGTCCGTCAGCATCAGCGCCACCAGCAGCGGCAGGCAAAGCCGCGCATAAGCGGGTGTCATGTCCGGCTTCATCGGGCGGCCGACCAGCCGGGCGATCAGCGGCGGCACGAAGGCCTCGATGCGCTCGATCGAAACGGCGTCGATCGCCCCGTCGCGCATCAGCATGTCGATCGTCGCCAGAACGGCATGGCTGGCGCGGCCGGAAGGAAAGGGCTTGATCGAAACCTCGGCGATCCGCCAGGTCCGCCCCAGATCGCGCGCATAGGCCGCCGGATCGCCCTCGTCGAACAGGCGGAAATAGCCGAAGGGACCCTCCAGCGCGTCGTGCGGCCCGGTCAGGCCGGCCTTGACGAGATCGACGGCGGCAATGGCCGATCGCGCGGCGCCGGCGATCTGAAGCGGAAGGGCTATGGATCCTTCGACATGCGCCTGCATCGTGCCGGCGCATTGCGAATAAGCCAGGCCCAGCACGTCGGCGATATTCTCCACGCCCTCGATCCGGGCCACCGCCAGGGCCGATCCGATGCAGCCCGCCGTCGCCGGGCGGAAGAAGCGCAGCGGCGTTTCGGCCGCGAGGCCGAGGCCGCTCGCAATGTCGACGCCCACGGCCAGCGCGACGAGCGCCTCCTCCGGATCGCAACCGCCGCGCCGGTCGATCGCGGAGAGAAGCGAGGCGGTGACGGTGGAAAGCGCGTGGACGACCGCCGGCTCATGCACCGCGTCCCATTCCAGGCAATGGATCTGGAAGGCGTTGACGAAGGCCGCGCCCGCCGCCGGCAGCCGTGCATCGCGTGCGATGACGCGGGCATCCCCGCCCTGCCCCCAGCCGCTGGCGGCGGCGAACACGCCTTCCGCGCCCGGCGCGGTCGATCCGGCGGCGCCGGCCGCCAGCGTATCGCCTAGCAGATGAAGCGCCGCCGCACGCACCGGATCGGGAAGCCGATGCTCCGCGCATGCGAAATCCAGGATGCGGGCCGTGGCGCTCACAGCCAGCGATCCAGCAGATCGGTGATGTCGGACACGCGATTCCCCTCCAGCGCGATGCCGATCGCCTCGTCGATCGCGCCCGCATCGATCCCGCCCCAGGCCATCAGCTCGCGCGCCTTGGCGATCACGCCGGCGCCGTCCAACGGCCGCTCCGGATCGCCCAACGTATCGATCAGCGTCACCTCGCCGCCCGCGCTGGTGATCCGCGCACCGAAATGCGCGGGATAGGCCCCCGTCATGTCCGGCGCCTCGATCACCGACACGGCGGCGCGGGCATCGGCCAATGCCGCGATCGCATCCGGCTCGAAGTCCTGAAGGCGCGGAATGCCCCGCTCCATAACGATCGCCACGGCATGCTGGATCGAGAATTTCGCTTCCTGCACGGTGCGGGGCGTCGGCCGATCGCAGAAGACCAGCGCATCGCGATAAGTGGCCAGGGTGACCGGGCCGGAAAGGCCCCCTTCCGCCTTGAGCAGAAGCGCCGCATCGATCGCGGGGTGGGCGTGGCGGCAGGCGCCCCACGGCTTGAAGCTGACCTCGCCGATCCGCCAGGCATCGGCCAGCACGATCTCTCCGGGTGCGGCGCATGTCGCCGCGAACAGCCCCTGCGGGCCTTCCAGCACGTAACGCGGACCGGTGACGCCCGCCATCGCATAACGCGCCGCCGCCGTTCCCGTGGCGACCGCATGGGCGAGGTGCCATTGCTTGGCCATCACCGGCTCGTGCCGCATCTGCCAGAGGCCGCCCGCAACCGACCCGGCCAGGCCGAGCGCGGCGACGGTCTGGCCGATGTCCGCACCCAGCCGGCTCGCGGCAGCCGCCGCCGCGCCGAAGCCGCCCGCCGTCGCCGTATTGTGCCAATGGGCATAATGGCGGCCATCGAACATCGCGCCGATGGTGATCATCGCTTCATAGCCGCGCACGGCGGCGTCCAGCGCATTTTCCAGCCCGTCGTCCACCGCATCCCCGCCGATGCCGAGCGCCGCCGGCCACGCCACCGGCCCCGGATGCAGGATCGCCGTGCGATGGACATCGTCCATCTCCAGCACATTGCCCAGCCATGCCGCCCTGTCGACCGGCCCCGCGCCTGCCATGGCGGATTGTATCCGCGCGATTTCGGACGAGCGCGCGCCCGCGACGCAGCCCAGCCAGTCCAGCAGGTGGAGCCGGGCATTTGTCCGGACAATTTTCGGAACGGGGCGCCGCAGATGCTGTGCAAGCCGTTCGATTAGGCTATGATCGGCGGCGTTCACCGGCAAAGCTCCGGGACGTGACAAGTTGGAAGGGGAGTGAATTCTTGTCGGCGACGACTGAACAGGCCGCCGGTAGCAGTGGGCGCAAGCATCGCTACCAGGAACTTGCCGAAGATCTGCGCCAGGGAATATTGCGCGGCGACTTTCCCGATCCGGCGCAATTCCCAACCGAAAGCGTGCTCTGCGCGCGCTATGGGGTAAGCCGTTTCACCGTGCGGGAGGCCCTGCGCGCGTTGCAGAATGAAGGCCTGATCCAGCGCCGGCGCGGTTCCGGCACGGTGATCCAGCCGGCTTCCGCGCGCGGCGGCGCGCTGCACCAGCCTTTGTCCAACGTGGGCGAAATCCTGCAATATGCGCGCGACACCGAATTCCACTTCACGCCCAAGGGCATGGTGCCGCTGCCCAGGAAGCTGGCCGCGCATGCCGGCATGGCGCCGGGCGGCCGCTGGTATCATTTCCGCGGCCTGCGCACGAGCCGGGGCCTGAAGGAACCGATCGCGCTGACCGACGCCTATATCAGCCAGGACCTGGAAGCCGCCGCGCGCGAAATCCTGCCCAACGAGGCGATCTTTCGCCAGCTCGAGCAATTGTCCGGCGTCCGCATCGCCCGCGTCACGCAGGACATACAGGCCGTGCCCGCCAGCGGCCCCGTGGCCGCCGAGCTGGGCATCCCGCGCCGCAGCGCCTGCCTGCGCATCCTGCGCTGCTATCTGGACGCCAACGGCCGGGTGCTGGAACTTTCGCTCAGCCACCATCCCGGCAACCGCTTCGCCTATTCCATGCATATCGACGTCGACAAATAGATCAGCCATCGGCGCCCAGCTCCGGTGCGGGGCGGGGCGCCCAGGGGGCATCGCCGGCAAAGCGGATCGGCGGCGCGATATGGTGCGCGCCGCCCATCTCGACCACGAGCCCGCGTTCCACGACATGCGGTTCGGCCAGGGCCTCGCGGAAATCGAGCACGGGCGAAAAAGCGACATCCTTGTCCGCGAACCAGGCGACCCACTGGTCGCGGCTGCGCGTGCGGAAGGTTTCGCGCAGGAAGGCGATCAGCGGCGCCTGCGCCTCGCCCGGCGCCTCGGCGCCCAGCGCCACCAGATCGGGCCGCCCAAGCGCGTTCAGCAGGTTGGCGACGAACTTCAGCTCTCGCCCGCCCAGCACGACATGCCGGCCGTCCGCCGTTTCATAGACATTGTAGAAGGCCGCTCCGCCCAGCGACCGCTGGCTGTCCGATCGCGGCGGATCGCCCCCGCCGATCGCCGCGCCGGCGATGTGCGCGCACCAGGGGATCATCGCGTCGAACATGGCGATATCGACATAATCGCCCTGCCCGGTCCGATCCCGGCCGATCAGCCCCATCAGCACCGCCGACAGCGCGGTCA
This sequence comes from Edaphosphingomonas fennica, assembly GCF_003034225.1. Lineage (GTDB taxonomy): Bacteria > Pseudomonadota > Alphaproteobacteria > Sphingomonadales > Sphingomonadaceae > Sphingomonas_E > Sphingomonas_E fennica. The sequence continues at coordinate 18,050 of NZ_PHHF01000016.1, read as the reverse complement.
ACCCGGCGGCCATGTCGGCGGACGGCGCCCCCGGCACCACCGGCATGCCATCCGGGCCGTCATTGACGGAAAGGAAGCCCGCCATCGCCTGCACCGCCATGTCGTGCGCGGGATGATGGGCCAGCGCGCCCTGCTGCCCGAAGGCGGAGATCGAGCAATAGACGATGCGCGGGTTTCGGGCGGAAACCGCATCATAGCCGAAACCCAGCCGGGCGGTCACGCCGGGGCGGAAGCCCTCGATGAACACGTCCGCGTCGGCGATCAACGCCCACAGCGCCTCGCGCCCGGCATCGGACTTGAGATCGAGCACAACGCTTTTCTTGCCCCGGTTGAGGTTGCGGAACCAGATCGACTGGCCCGCCTCGAACGGGGCCTGATCGCGGGCGGGATCGCCGGCGGCCGGCTCCACCTTGACGACCTCGGCCCCGTGATCCGCCATCATCACCGATAGCATCGGCCCCGGCAGGAACTGGGACAGATCGACGACCTTTATGCCCGATAGCTTGCCCATGCCTCAGATCACGCCTTTCGCCCGGAAGGCCGCGACTTCGGCGGCGGCATAGCCGGCCTCCGCCAGCACATCCTCGGTATCGCTGCCCAGCAGCGGCCCCGCGCGGTTCGGCAGGCGCTGGCCATCGATCCGGATCGGATTGGCGAGCACGCGCATGTCGGCCCGGTCGGGATGGGCCACGGTATCGACCATGCCCGTCGTGCGGAGATACGGATTGTCCAGCGCCTGATCGAGCGAGAAGACCGGCGCCACCGGCATATGCCCGCCCAGCAGATCGACCCAGTGGGCGGTCGGTTGCCGTTCGAACACCGTATCCAGGATGGCGACGAGAGCATCCCTGTTTTCCAGCCGATCGGCGGGCTTCAGGAAACGCGGGTCCTCCGCCAGCTCGGGCAGGCCCAGCCGGTCGAGCAGCACCGTCCAGAATTTCGGGATCTGGGCCATCACGAACACCCAGCCGTCCGCCGTCCGGAACATCTGGCTCGGCGTCACGGAAGGATGCGCGGACCGCGACGTGCGGCCGGTCACGTCGCCCGCGTTCAGATACCACATCGCCGGATAGCTGGTCTGGTGGACGGCGGTGGACAGCAGGTCGACGTCCACGTCCCTGCCCTGCCCGCTGCGGCCCGCATCGAGCAGCGCCGCCAGCAGGCCGATCGCCATCATCGTGCCCGTCATGAAATCGACGATCGACAGGCCGAAGCGCGTGGGCAGCGCATCGGGCTCGCCGGTCATCGCCATGAAGCCGGCTTCCGCCTGCATAAGATAATCATAGCCCGGCCAGCGCGTGCGTTCGTTATCGCGCCCATAGGCCGAAAGATGCGCGCACACGATCGCCGGATTGGCTGCCTTCAGATGATCGTAGGTAAGGCCGATCTTCTCCGGCAGGTCGCCGCGCAGATTGTTGACCACCGCGTGCGACTGCGCCGCCAGCCGGTGAAGGATTTCCTTCCCCTCCGCCGTGTTGAGGTCCAGCGTCAGCGATCGCTTGTTGAGGTTGAAGCTCTGGAAGAACAGGCTTTCATTATCGCGCAGGAAATGAGGCCCCACGGCACGCGCGCTGTCGCCCGAGCCCGGCTGCTCGATCTTGATGACCTCCGCGCCGAGCTGTGCCAGGAACATCGTGCCATAGGGTCCCGCCCCATATTGCTCGGCTGAAAGGATGCGGTATCCGGCCAGTGGAAGATGGGACGTCACACCGGGTTCCTCTTGATCCACTGCTTGGCGATGATCATGCGCTGCATCTCGTTGGTGCCCTCGCCGATGCACATCAGCAGCGCATCGCGATAGAAGCGCTCGATCTCATATTCCTTGGAATAGCTGTAGCCGCCGAAGATGCGCATGCCTTCCTCGGAATTGCGGACGGCCGCTTCGGAGGCGAAGAATTTCGCCATGCCGGCCTCCATGTCGCAGCGCTCGCCCCGGTCATAGGCCTGGGCGGCATTGGCCACGAGCAGGCGGGCCGCCTCGGCACGCGTCACCATCTCGCCCAGCTTGAGCTGGATCGCCTGGTGCTGGGCGATGGGCTTGCCCATCGTCTTGCGGACCTGCGCATATTCGGTGGCCAGCCGCAGCGCGCCCTCGGCCAGGCCCACGCCACGCGCGGCGACGTTGATGCGGCCCAGCTCCAGCCCGCCCGTCGCCTGGAAGAAGCCCTCGCCTTCCACGCCGCCGATCAGGTTTTCGGCCGGGATGCGATAATCCTCGAAAACCAGCTCCGCGCTGTCGATCGCCTTGTAGCCCAGCTTGTCGAACTTCTTGCCGACCTTGAAGCCTTCGCCCTTGGGGGCGATGAACAGGCTGATCCCCTTATAGCGGGGCTCTGCCTTGGGGTCGGTCTTCACCAGCAGCGCGAAGCAGCTTCCCTGGATGCCGTTGGTGATCCAGGTCTTGGTGCCGTTGATGACATAATCGTCGCCGTCGCGCACCGCTGTGGTGCGGATGCCCTGCAGATCGGTGCCGGCATCCGGCTCCGTCAGGGCAAGGCCGCCGCGCACCTCGCCACTGGCGAACAGCGGCAACCATTTGCGCTTCTGCGCCTCGGTGCCGAACCGCTCCACCGCCGCCGACATGATGAGGTGCGAATTGACGATGCCGGTGATCGCCATCCAGTAGGATGATATCCGGGTGATGATCTTGGCATAGGTGGTCGCCGGCAGGCCGAGACCGCCATATTCCTGGGAGATGGTGGCGCCGAAGAGCCCCATCTCCTTCATCTGCTCGACCAATGCTGCCGGCCATATGTCGCCATGGTCGTGATGCATCACGACGGGGCGGACCTCGCGTTCGATCCAGCGATCGATCGCGTCGAGGAAGGCGGCTTCCTCGGCCGGATCGATATGCCTTTGGGCGTGTTCGGACATGCCAGCGCCCCTCAATCGTCCATCGGACCGCAACCGCGCTTCCAGATCAGCATGGTGCGGTTGAAGGTGCAGACGATATCGCCGTGCTGGTTTTTGCCGGTCGTCTTGACGGTGACGACACCCTGTTCGGGACGCGAGCTGGATTCGCGCTTCTCGATCACCTCGCTCTCGGCATAGAGCGTGTCGCCGGGGAATAGCGGCTTGGTCATCTTGATATTGTCCCAGCCCAGATTGGCGACGGCCTTCTGGCTGATGTCGGACACGCTCATGCCCACCATCAGGGCGACGGTGAAGGGCGAGCAGACAAGCGGCTTTTCGAACTCGGTCTTCTTGGCGAACTCATAATCGAAATGCGCCGGATGCGTGTTCATCGTCAGCAGCGTGAACCACACATTGTCCGTATCGGTGATGGTGCGTCCGGGCCGGTGTTCGTAGATATGGCCGACGACGAAGTCCTCGAAATAACGGCCGAAGGTTTCCCGGAAACGACCGGGGCTGACTTCCACTACACCCTCACGCATCATTCTTGCTCCGCATGTCCAAAATCCTTTGGTATCGCCGCATGATCGGTGCTTCGAGCATGCGGCCATTGAAACGAACGGCGGCGCCACCGGCCGCCTGAAAAGCCTCTTGCGCCTGCCTGGCCTCGGCCACTTCCTCGGCCGTCGGGCGCAGCACCGCGTTGATCGGATCGACCTGCGCGGGATGGATCGCCGCCTTGCCGGTGAAGCCCATCGCCTTGGCGGCGCGCGTCTCCTCGACAAGCCCCTGCTGGTCGTCGAGGCGGATGAACGGCACGTCGATCGCGGGAACGCCCGCCCCGGCGCAGCCCAGGATGAAGGCCCCGCGCGCCGCCTGCAGCGGCCCCCAGGCCAGATCCACGCCAAGTTCCGCCGCGAAATCGCCACCGCCGAACATCATCGCGGCAACGCCGGGCGCGCCGGCGATCGAACCTATCGCATCGAGGCCCCTCACGGTTTCGATCAGCGGCACGATGCCCGGCACGCGGGCGCCGAGCACGGACCGGATGATCGCGATCTCGGCGGCATTTTCCACCTTGGGCACGAACAGCAGGGACGGCAGGCGCGGGGCATCCGCCAGCGCCAGCAGATCCTCCAGCCCGGCCCGCGTCGTCATTCCGTTGATGCGCAGGACGAGGCGATCGGCCCCTTCCGCGATCGCGACGATCGCGGCGGCGCGCGCCTCGCCCTTCCCGGATTCGGGAACGGCATCCTCGAGATCGATGCACACGACATCGGCGTCCGACGCCAGCGCCTTGCCGAAACGATCCGGCTTGCTGCCCGGAACGAACAGCATGGTGGATATGATGCCGATGGCGGTCAACGGTGTCTCCCTGTCAGGCCCTAAGAATTTGTCCGGACAACTTATAAGTCAAGCGCAAAAAGCCCGGCGCTCCCCCTGGCCTCAAAATGGCTTCACGGCGCCGAGATAGGATGTGGCGATCAGCAGGGCATAAACGACGAAAACCCAGATGCGGGTGCGATCCATCGTCCGGCGGAGCGGCACCTCGGTCTCGTCGCTGGAACCTTCCTTCAGCAGGCGGCCGAGCTGCGGCCCCACCGGCTTGAAGGCGACGTCGATCATGATGGCGGCGGCGAAAATCAGGCCGAAAAGCAATGCCTTCATCGCCAGCCAGGTCTCGGCGAGGGGCGCGCCCTGCGCCAGCGACTGAACCCCCAGCCAGAGATAGCCGAGGGTGATCGCGTTCTTCAGCCAGAATTCGATTCGCCGGTTGCGCGCGGCACGCGGCGTCATGTCGTGGAAATGCGCGTCCCACACCAGCCAGAGCCAGACCAGCCCCGCCGCCCAGGCGCCCGCCAACAGCCACGCCGGCACCGCCCAATAGCCGCCCAGGGAAACCACGGAGAGCGAGACCGGCACCATCAGCGCCCAGGCCGTGCGCGGCGTCATATCGATCAGCACGAGGAGCTTGAGCAGCGCGATCCGCTGATCGAGCGTGTAGATGAAGCGCTTGCGGAAATGCTGCCCCGCCAGGAACACGCCCACGTCGCCGCCAAGCCACAGAACGAAGAGCAGAAGGTGGAAATAGACCAGGCTCGGATAGGCCAGATCGGCGACGCTCATAAAATTCTCCCGTTTGCCCCGCGATGGGTTGACACACCCGATCGTACATGAAAATTTGTCCGGACAAATCATAAAAAGAAGCCGCAGGTGGATACGCGACACCGGGTCATCAGGGAGATTGAAAATGAATCGCTTTCTGCTCGCCGCAACGACGGCGCTTACCGCTGGATTTGCAATTGCTCCGCTTCACGCACAGACCGCCGCGGCTGATGCGCAGGCCGCGACGGACGCATCGATGGGCGGGATCGACGACATCGTCGTCACCGCCCAGCGCCGTCAGGAAAGCGTTCAGAATGTGCCGATCGCGATTTCGGCCTTCTCGGGCGATCAGCTTCGCAACCAGGGCGTTTCGAATACGCTGGAACTGGGCCGTTTCGTCCCCAACCTGGTGTCGATGAACAATACCGGCATCGGGTCCGCCAACGCCTTCTACCTGCGCGGCCTCGGCAATACCGAAACCATCCCCACCTTCGATCCGCCGGTCGGCACCTATGTCGACGACATCTATCTCAGCCGCCAGAATGCGAATAATATCAACCTGTTCGATGTGGAGCGCGTGGAAGTGCTGCGCGGACCGCAGGGCACGCTGTTCGGCCGTAACACCACGGGCGGCGCCGTCAGCGTCATCCTGAAGGAACCGGGCAAGGAATTCGGCGGCTTCGCCGAGGTCGGCTATGGCCGCTACAACAAGCGCGTGGCGCGCGCCTCGGTGGACGTGCCGCTGGCGGACAGCTTCGCGATCAAGATCAGCGGCTATTGGCAGAATGACGATGGCTATGTGAAGAACGTCACCACCGGCCAGCGCCTCAACGACGATGACGGCTGGGGCGTGCGCCTGGGCGTGCGCGGCGAGCTCAGCCCTTCGGCCCGCTGGACGAGCTCCTATGCCCATATCGTCGCCAATGGCGAGAATATCCTGAACTTCGATTGCAACCCGGCCGATCCCACCGACTGCAAGGGCCGGTTCGCCACGACGGGCATTCCCACGGGCAAAAGCTCCACGTCGTCGCCCTTCGCCTCGCTGCCGATCAGCGGGCGCAAGAAGAATTTCCTGATGGGGAATTACACGACGACCGATCTGATCACGTCCAACCTCGAATTCGACGTCGGCAAGGATCTCACGCTGAACCTGATCACCGGCTATGTCAGCCAGGATCAGCAATATGCGCTGGATTTCTATGACGGCCGCTCCGGCCCGTCGCTGTCCAATCCGGTGCCGCCGGTGATGGGCTATACCCGCGGCGGCTTCGCCATCCTCACGGACGGCCAGCACGAACAGTTCAGCCAGGAAGTGAAGCTCAACGGCAGCCTTGCGGATGGGCTGATCGACTTCGTCGGCGGCGCCTTCTACCTCGTGGAAAACAACCGCACCGATTTCGCCGACACCTTCACCCTGGCACCGACGACCACGCTGGTGCTGGCCGATCGCCTGCTGCGCAACAAGACGGAAGCACTCGCGGGCTACATGCAGGCGGATTTCAACGTCACCGACCAGCTCAAGCTGACGGCCGGCATCCGCTATACCGACGAGACCAAGACCTTCAGCCTGCACGACAACCGGGCGAGCTGCAACGACGGCACCGTCGAGGCGACCTGCATGGATACGCCCAACCTGATCGCACCTTCGGGCCTGCTGGTGCCGGACAAGCTGAAGGCCAAGCTGTGGACGCCGCGCTTTGCGGTGAACTACAAGGCGACGGACGACGTGCTGCTGTTCGCGTCGGCCACGCGCGGCTTCAAGTCGGGCGGCTGGAATGCGCGCGCCACCGCGACCAACGCCTTCCTCCCCTTCGGCCCCGAAAAGGTCTGGAGCTACGAAGCCGGCATCAAATCCGACTGGTTCGATCGCCGCGTCCGCGCCAACCTGACCTTCTTCTACACCGACGTCACCGATCTGCAGACGCCGTCCGCGCTCGTCGCGGCCAACGGATCGGCCACCTTCATCACCCGCAATTTCGCCGACATGCGGAACAAGGGCATTGAGGCCGAATTCGTTTTCGTGCCGGTGGAGAAGCTCAACCTCTACGTGAACGCCGGCTATCAGGACGCCAAATACAAGATCGATCGCAACGCGCCGGATCTCGACGAATATGGCATCCAGTCAGTCAATGCGCAGCAGCAGGCCTGTCTGGCCCTGCTGGCGGCGGGCAATATTCCCGGCGGCACCGGCACCACGGCGGCCTGCGGCGCGGGCATCGTCACGCCCGACGGCAAGATCGCCAAGCCCACCCGCACGCCGGAACTGACGCTGGCCTTCGGCGGCAATTACGAACTGGGTCTGGGCAATAGCGGGCTGACGCTGGTTCCTTCGATCAACGCCAGCTTCCGCACGAAGCAGGAGACGAACGCCGCCAACTACACCATCTACAGCGGCGAGATCACCGGCACCAACGGCACCTACCCGGCCAATCCCTACGAAGGGGATATCCTGACGGGTTCGCACGCCCCTTCGGCCTGGTTCATCAATGCCAGCCTCGCGCTGAACGGCGTGGACAAGAAGTGGCAGCTTTCCGTCTCGTGCACCAACTGCTTCAATGAGACGGCGGCGAACACCTCGCTCGTCAACACCCGCTACATCGACCAGCCGATGACGTGGATGGCGCGGGCCCGCTACAACTTCTGATCCGGCATCGCCGGCAATAAGGACGACGAACGCATGACGAGAGCCACAGGCGCGCGCTCGGAATTCAGGCTAGGCGCGAAACCGCTTGCGGCGGCGTTGATCGGGGTGGCGTGTGGCGCATCGCCGCTTCCGTTCAACGTGTTGCCGCTCGTCATGGGGCCGATCAGCGCGGAGTTCCATTGGGATTTCGCGGCGACCAGCGCGGGGGTGACCGTATTCGGCATCATCGCCGCGCTGCTCGCGCCCTTTTATGGCGGCCTTTCCGATCGCTTCGGGGTGCGGCCGGTGGTGCTGTGGTCGCTCCTGGCCTTCGCGGTGGTTTTCGCCTCCTTCTACTTCCTGCCGGCATCCAAGACGGGATATCTGCTGTTCTGGGCGGTGCTGGGCGCCATCGGCATCGGATCGACCCCCGTTACGTGGAGCCGGGCGATCAGCCTCTGGTTCAACCGGCATCGCGGGCTGGCGCTGGGCATCATGCTGCTCGGCACCAGCCTGGCGGCCATGGTGGTGCCCCAGATCGCCCAGGCGGCGATATCCCGCGGCGGCTGGCGCATGGCCTTTCCCGTGGTGGCGCTGCTGCCGCTATTGATCGCCATCCCCATCGCGCTGCTCTGGTTTCGCGAGCCGCGCGCCGACGAAAGGCCGGCGGGCATTGCCGATACCACCGGCGCCATCTTCGGCATCAGCCTGCGCGATGCCGTGCGCGGCCACCGCTTCTGGATCCTGTTTACCTCGATCCTCCTGACCGCCTTCGCTTATGGCGGCGCCCATATCCACATCGCGCAGATCGTCGGGCTCCACGGCTTCTCGGCGGAGATCGCCGCCAGCGTGCTGGGCGTGGTCGCGGTCGGCATCCTGGTCGGCCGGCTTCTCGTCGGCTTCCTGTTCGATCGCTTCTGGGCGCCGGGCGTGGCCTTTCCGGCCCTGCTGCTGCCGGCCATCGCCTGCTGGCTGCTGATGGGCACCGATGCCGGCATGTCCCATGTGATCGTCGGCGGCTTCCTGCTGGGTTTCGCGGCCGGCACCGAATCCGATGTCATCGCCTATCTTGCCGCCAAATATTTCGGCATGGCGCATTATGGCCGCATCTATGGCGTGCTCTACATGCCCTTCGCGATCGGCTCGGCCATCTCCCCCATCATCTACGGCATGGTTCGCGATCGGACGGGCGGCTACGATCCCATGCTGATCGCCGCGATGGTGATGTTTGCCGCCGGCGGCGCGCTGCTGCCGCTGCTCGGCCGCTACCCCGATCCCCGGACATCAGGAAATGACTGACATGGCTACGCTGGCCCCGATCGACCAGACCGCGCTTTCCACGATTTCGGCGGCGGTGGGCGCGGCGGCGCTCGTCACCGACGAGGCCGAGCTGCGCTATTATTCGCAGGACGTCTACAGCAACGGGCCGACGGTGCTCGCCGTGTTCCGCCCGGCCGACAAGGCCATGCTGGCGCGCGGCATCGCCGCCGCCACGGCCGCCGGGGTGATGATCGTGCCCCGCGGCGGCGGCATGAGCTATACGGGCGGCTACCTCGCCCCCGCGGCCGGCGCGCTGCTGATCGATACCGGATCGATGAACCGGGTGCTGGATATCAATACGGAGGACATGACCGTCACGGTCGAGGCCGGCTGCACCTGGGACAAGCTGCATCGCACGTTGAAGCCGCACGGCCTGCGCGCGCTCGCCTGGGGCACGCTTTCCGGCATCAACGCCACGGTCGGCGGCGGCATGAGCCAGAATGGCGTGTTCTGGGGCGCCGGCGGCGGCACGGTCGTCGATGCTGCGCTCAGCTTCGAGGTGGTCCTGGCCGATGGCACGATGGTCAGCACCGGCAGCAGCTTCTTCCGGCCGTTCGGCCCCGATGTCACCGGCATCTTCGCGGCCGATTGCGGGGCGTTCGGGGTCAAGGCCACCGTCACGCTGAAGCTGGTGCGCGAAGGCACGGCCTTCGCCTACGGCTCCTTCTCCTTCCCGGATGCCGCCGCTTTCTTCGGCGCGATGAGCGCGGTGGCGCGCGAGGGCCTGGCATCCGAAAGCTTCGGCTTCGATCCCTATCTCCAGGCACAGCGGATGAAGCGCGAAAGCCTGACGAAGGACGCCAAGTCGCTGGTGAACATGATGAAGGCGCAAGGATCGGCGTGGAAGGCGCTGAAGGAAGGCGCCAAGGTCGTGGCCGCCGGCCGCTCCTTCCTCGACGACGTGCCCTTCTCGCTCCACCTGATCTGCGAGGGGCGCCATCAGTCCGCCGTCGAGGCAGACATGAAGGCGATCGAGGCGATCGCCGCCCGCCACGGCGGCAAGGCGATCGAAAACACCATCCCCAAGATCCTGCGCGCCAACCCCTTCCCGCCGGTCAATTCCATGGTCGGCCCCGATGGCGAGCGCTGGGTGCCGGTGCACGGCTTCCTGCCGCACAGCCGGCTGGTGGAAGGCTGGAACCGCATCCAGGAGCTGTTCGATGCGAACAGGGCCGAAATGGAGGCCAACGGCGTCGCCGCCGGCGCCATGCTGGCCGCGGTCAGCCGGTCGACCTGCCTGATCGAGCCGGTCTTCTTCTGGCCCGATGCGCTGGAGGATATCCACTGCCGCTCGCTCGAGGCGGATCATCTCGCCAAGCTCAGCCGCTTTCCGGCGAACGTGCAATCGCGCGCCCTCGTCGGCCGCCTCCGGGCGGAAATCGTCGCCATTTTCCGCGATCTGGAGGCGACGCACCTGCAGGTCGCCCGCACCTATCCCCTCGCCGCCGCCAGCGATCCGCGCGCGTGGGACATGCTGAAGGCGCTGAAGGCACTCGTCGATCCCCGGGGGTTGATGAACCCCGGCAGCCTCGGGCTCTAGGCCGATGACCGCCGCTCCCACGCCCCCGGCCCCCAAGCCCTATGCCGCGCTCGCGCTCCAGATCGCGGCGCGATCCGTGGAAAAGCAGCCCGATCGCGCGGCAGCCAGCGCCCAGATGCTGGCGATGATCGCGGAAATCGGCGCCAAGCTCCGTTCCTCCGCCATCTTCATCCAGCAATATGGCGGCACGCCGGTGCGGCTGGCGGTGCTGCCCGAATATTTCCTGACGAGCTATCCGGGGCGGATATCCATTCCCGATTTCGCCGAGAAGGCGGCGCTCGACATGGACGGGCCGGAATATGCCGCGCTGGGGGAAATCGCGTCGGCGCAGAATCTCCATCTCGCCGGCAACGCCTATGAACGCGATCCGAACTTTCCGGGGATCTATTTCCAGACGAGCTTCGTCATCGCGCCCGATGGCAGGGTGGTGCTGCGCTATCGCCGGCTGAACTCGATGTTCGCGCCGACGCCGCACGACGTCTGGTCAAAATATCTCGACATCTACGGGATCGATGGCGTGTTCCCGGTGGCGCGCACCGAAATCGGCAACATCGCCGCGATCGCCTCGGAAGAGATCCTCTATCCGGAGATCGCGCGTGCCCACGCATTGCGCGGCGCCGAAATCTTCGTCCATTCCTCGTCCGAGATCGGATCGCCGCTGGCAACGCCCAAGCAGATCGCCAAGCGCGCCCGCGCCTTCGAAAACATCGCCTATGTCGTGTCCGCCAACACCGCCGGCATCGAAGGCACGACGATGCCGCTCGCCTCGGCCGACGGCAATTCCACCGTCATCGACTATAAGGGCAATCCGCTGTCGGAATCGAACAGCGGCGAAACCTTCACCGCCTTTGCCGATATCGATATCGCCGCCCTGCGCGCGCAGCGCCGCAAGCCGGGCATGACGAATTTCCTGGCCCGGCAGCGGCTGGATCTGTTCGCGCCCGTCTATGCGGCGGCCACGCACCAGCCGGCGAACAGCCTAATCGAACCGGACGGCACCGTCCGTCAGCCGGACCGCGATCATTTCCTGCGCGTTCAGGAACAGGTGATCGAACGCCTATCCAAGGAGGGTCTGATATGAAGCAGGATGTGCCCCCGCCTTATACGGCCGTCGCGCGCCACGCCGTGTTCCCGGCACCGCGCCATGACGAGGCCGCCCGCTACAACTTCCTCACCGGCCTCAACAAATATCTGTCCGGAACGATCGGCGCCGGCAACAAGCTGGCCTATGACACGCGCGTCCTGCCCGCCTTCCGGGCCGAGCATGGCCGCGATCCCAGGGATCGGTTCGAAATCCGCCACGCGATGAACCGCGATCCGTGGCACCGCTTCTGGTCTGCCTGCAAGCGCAACTCCATGGAAATGCGCCAGCAGAACGGCCGCTCCATCACGCTGCGCCAGATCGACGAGCTGGCCGGCAAGGTCCGGCAGTTCAACGAAGGCCGCAATACGCTGGAACTCGATCCGGCGGTGAAGGTGCCGCGCTATCAGGATGCGGTCGACATCCACTGCATGCCGGGCTGCTACCATGGCGAGGAACGGCCGGGGGACATGTCGGCCGGCGCCAATTACGATAGCGGCCTCTTCGCCACCACCGGCGGCGGCCTGGGCGCCCTTTCCGACGGCGGCGGGCAGGCGCTGGTGGAATGGATACGCAAGGAACGGCCCGGCTGGGCGCCGAAGCGCATCCTCGATCTGGGCTGCACCGTCGGGCACAATATCGTGCCGCTGGCGCTGGCCTTTCCCGAGGCGGAGGTGATCGCGATCGATACCGCCGCGCCGGTGCTCCGATATGGCCATGCCCGCGCGCAGGCGCTGGGGGCGACCAACCTGCGCTTCATCCAGATGGATGCGGAGCATATGGGCCGCTTCGCCGATGGCCATTTCGATTGGGTGCAGACGACCATGTATCTGCACGAGCTGTCCGGCAAGGCGCTGCCCGCGATCATCCGCGAAGGCGTGCGCGTGCTGGCGCCGGGCGGGCTGATGTTCCACCTCGAACAGCCGCAATATACCGATGACATGCCGCTCTACGAGCAGTTCATCCGCGACTGGGACGCCTTCAACAATAACGAGCCCTTCTGGTCGGCGATGCACGCCATGGACCTGAAGCAGATCATGGCGGATGCCGGCCTGCCGCTCGACTGCCAGTTCGTCACCGGCGTCCGCGCCGTGGTGGATCGCGACATATTCCCCCAGGCGCCCTCGGGCGAGCAGGAGGATCATGGCCGCGCGGCAGTGTGGAACGCCTATGGAGCCTGGAAACCGAAAGCATGAGTGACGACAGCATCGACTGGATCGCCCGCGCGGGCACCCGCGCCAAGGGCAAGCGCCCGGATTTCCTGGGCGATCCCACCTCCGAACGCATGCTTTCCATCCTGCTTGCCGTCGCCGGCGAGGTTTCCGTGCTGAAGGAACGGCTGGATACGGTGGAACGGCTGCTCGACGCCAAGGGCACGATCAGCCGCGCCGACATCGAAGGCTATAATCCGGATCGCGACGCGGCCTACGAACGCGCGGTGATGACCAAGGAATATATCGCGCGGATCATGCGCGGCGTGCAGCAGGAGATGGAAGCGATGCAGGTGCAGGAACGCCCCGTCGCCGATATCAGCGCCGATCTGAAGGACAATTGATGCAGCACCGCACGATCAGCGGCCACATCCGCTACACATCGAAGAAGCCCGAGATGCTGGATCGGGAGCGCGGCCGCGAATGGTTCAGCTTCACCCGCCATGGCGACGGCAGCACCATCTTCCGCGCCCGTTGCGAAATCGAGGAACCGGCGCCCACGGTGCTGCGCGACATCATCTACGCCCTCGATGCGGAAGGCCGGCCGCAGGACCTCCACATCCACCTCACCGTGGGGGACAGGTTCATGGGCTCGGGCTGGATGCATCATGTCCCCGGCGAACAGGGCGGCACTATCGAATGCGAAAGCTTCGGCCCCTCGATCGGCCGGCTTTCACAGGTGATGCCCTATGCTGGCACGATCGACGGCTTCGGCACGCACCCGATCGCCGGCGATGGCTACACCACCCGCTGCATGGATGTTTCGCGCGGGCCCCACCGGCGCAACATCCGCGTGTTCCTCCCTTCCCCCGATCATCGCGGCGCCACGCCGCCGATGATCGCTGAGGTCAATATCGGGCTGGAATATGTCGGCGACGAAACCGTAACCGTGCCGGCCGGCACCTTCGCCTGCCGCCACTTCCGCTTCGTCGACGATGAAGGCCCCGGCATGGGCGGCACCCAGCATCCCCATTATGACATGTGGGTCACGGCCGACGAGGATTCGATCTTCGTCCAGGGCGGCGTCGGCGGCTATATGCAGACCTGGTACGAACTGGTCGAATTACAGCGCTGACGGTCCCGGCCGGGGACCGGGGCCGGAGAATCTATTTCAGCAGCTGATTCATCTCGATCAGCGTGCCGTCCGGATCGAAGAAGTTGCAGCCCTTCACCCGGATCGGCGGCGCGCCGTTGCGGCCGGGATAGACCTGCAGGCGGGGCGGGGCCGTCATGGCGATCCCGGGCAGCTTCGCCGCCGCCGCGCAACGCCTCTCGACATCGTCGGTGTTCATGACGATGACGTGGCCGCCTATCCCCATGCGGCGGGGATAAGGCCCCGGATCGGCGAGCGGCGGATCGATCCACTGCATCAGCCCGATCCAGCCCACCCATGCATCATTGCCGTTGAGCAGCACGAGCCGCGCCCTGGCGCCCGGCTCGCCCGCGGGGAGCGCCACGCCCGATGTTTCGACCACGGTGTCGTAATTGACCTTGAGCCCCACGACATCGCGATAGAGGCGGAGCGAGGCATCGATATCGCGGACGATCAGCGTGACGCGGCGGATATCGGTGGGCACCGGCTGGGCGGGCTTTTCGACGCCGGGGGACTGGGTGACGGGAGCGGCGGGTTGCGCCGCCAGCGCCAAGGCAAGCGCCAGGGCCTTAACCACTGAGCGCCTCTTCCGAATAAGCGGCCAGCGGCAGCGCCGCGCCCGATTGGCGGATCAGCGCCTGCTTGCGGAAGAAGCGCAGCAGGCCGCTATCGCCCATGCGCGAAGGGCCGATGCCGCTCGCGCCGAAGCTCGATTTCTCCGCTTCCCACACCAGCCCGGTCAGCGAACCGTCATTGATGGAAACGCCGCCTGCCCGGAGGCGCACGGCCACCGCCTCGGCCTCCTCCACGGTGCCGGCGATCACCGCCGCCGACAGGCCGAATATGCCGCTATTGGCATGCGTCACCGCCTCGTCCACGCTGTCGAACAGGGTAACGGGAATGACGGGGCCGAACGTCTCCTCGGCCATGATCGGCATGTCGGGCGTCACGTCCACCAGCACGGTCGGGCGCAGATATTTGCCGCCGTCCAGCGTTTCCACCTGTCCCCCCGCCAGCAGCTTCGCGCCCCTGGCCACGGCATCGTCGATCTGTGCCTGCACGATCTCCGCCTGCCGGGCGAAGATGAAGGGGCCGATATCGCCCGCATTCACGTCGGGATGATTGAGGCGCACCGCCTTCGCCCCATTTACCAGCGCCTCCAGGAAAGGCCCGGCAATCTCCCGCGCCACATAGACACGCTCGATCGACTGGCAAGCCTGGCCCGTGTTCAGCACCGATGCGCGCAGCGCCGTTTCCGCCGCCTTCACGGGATCGGCGCTGGCCAGCACCAGCATCGGATCCTTGCCGCCCAGTTCCAGGCTGGCCGGGATGAAGGCCCTCGCGGCCGCTTCGCCTACCTTGCGGCCCGTGGCGACCGATCCGGTGAAGGCGATGAAATCGACCTGGCCGATCAGCGCCGCCCCGGTTGCGCCATCGCCTTCGATCAGCGCCACCACGTCCGCCAGCTCCGGCACCTCGGCGATTGCCGCCGCCAGCGGACGCATGAAGCGCGGCGTCACTTCCGATGGCTTCACGATCACCGCGCAACCCGCCGCCAGCGCCGGGATGGCGTCGATAAGGGCCAGGGTCAGCGGGAAGTTCCACGGGCTGATGATGCCGATCAATTGATAGGGCACCAGCCTGGTCGAGGCGGTGATCGTCGGGATGGCCGTCTGCCGGTCGCTGATCTCGGCCCGCGCGATGATTCCGGGCGCACTGTCCGCCCAGCGCTGCAGCGCGCGGATCATCGCCTCCACCTCGATCTTCGATATGGCCGCGCGGCCGGTATCGGCGATCAGCGCGGCGGCCAGAGCCGTGCGATGCCGGCCGATCGCCTCGGCCAGGCGGTGCAGGACGGCCCCGCGCTCCCCGGCGGTTCGTGCCGCCCACGCCCCCTGCCCCGCCCGCAGCCGCGACGCGACCGTCGCGATCGCCGCCTCGTCCAGGGGCTCGATGCTGTAATCCGCCTCGCCGGTGCGCGGGTTGACGACGGCAAGGCTCATTGCTGGCTCTCCCAGGAGGAAATGATTTCGGCGCCGGTCGCAAACCACGCCTCGGGCCGCGCGGCGAGCCTCGCCAGCAGCCCCTCGAACGCGGCGATGCGATAGGGCAGCGCCATGATATAGGGGGTGATATGCAGCGGAAGGACGCGGGCATTGGCCGATCCCGCCTCCGCCGCCAGCCAGTCGAAGGCGTCTTCCATCTGCCGGGCATAGCTGTCGGCCGACTGCTGCTGCACGGTGATGATCTGCCGATCGGAAAGCTCGTGGTTGAGCGGCAGGTTGATGAGGCCGTTGGCGAAGCGCCACGGCAGCTCGTCATTCACCCAATCGCACGTATAGGCGAGGCCCGCTTCCTTCAGCAGCCGGGGCGTGTTCCAGCTTTCCGATCGCGCGATCGAAAGCCAGCCGGTGGGCCGCCGGCCCGCCGCCGCCTCGAGCGATGCCAGCGATCGTTCGATCAGCGCCCGCTCGTCCTCTTCCGGAAGCCCGCTTGCGATCGTGCCGTTCATGTCGGTCGAATGGGCGATGATCTCATGGCCCCCGGCGACGATATCGGCGATGATCTCCGGATAACGCTCGGCGATCGCCCCGTTGGTGGCGATCGACGCCCGCACGCCGGCTTTCGCAAAGGCATCGAGCAGGCGGTAGAAGCCCACCCGCGTGCCATATTCGCGCGCCGTATAATGGCGATAGTCCGGATAGGCCGTCTGCATATGGCCGGGCGCGCGGAACGGCATGTCCGAAGGGATCATCGGAAACCATTCCAGGCTCACGCACAGCCATACCGCAACACCCTTGTCGCCCGGCCAGCGCAAGACCCCGCGATCGAAGATCGAGGACCAGGCGTAAAGGTCATGATCATATCCCTCGCGCCGCCTGGGATATTCGAGATAGGCGGGATCAAGCGCCACGGGCGGCCTCCGCATGATGATGTTCGTAATAATGGTCGGCGATCTCGCCGGCCCGCGCGATCCAGGCGCGGCCGTCCTCGGCGATATGGCGCAGCACATCGGCAAAGGGGCCGATCCGGTGGGGCTGGCCGATCAGATAGGCGTGCAGCGGAATGCACATCACCGTGCCCGATTCCGCGCCCTCCTCCGCCAGCCGCTCATATTGGCGGATCAGCGTGTCGGCATATTCGCGCGGGCTCATATTATAGACGAAGAAGCCGTAATGGTCGTTGACCTCCAGGCTGTAGGGGATGGAGATCAGCCGCCCCTGCTTCACCTTCACCGGCTGCGGCTGATCGTCGTGATAAAGGTCGCAGGTGTAATCCAGCCCATATTCAGCGATCAGGTCCAGCGTGCGCGGCGTGTGCGTCAGGGCCGGCGCCAGCCAGCCGCGGATCGTCTGCCCCGTCGCCTCCCGCACGGTGCGGATCGAATCCTCGATGATCGCGCGCTCCTGCGCCTCGTCCATCCCATAGGCGTATCGGGTGTTGTAGATGCCGTGGCTGAAGAATTCCCAGCCGCGTTCATTGGCGTCCGCCACCACTTCGGGATGATGCTGGCATAGCGCCACCGACAGCGAAACCGATCCCGGGAAGCCGTATTTCGACATCGCCTCCGCCATCCGCCAATGGGATACGCGGTTGGAATGGTCACGATGGGCATATCCCACCACATCGGGATGCGGCTTCGTCCAGCTCTTGCGCAGCGGATTGGCCGGCGGATCGATCTCATAATATTCCAGGTTCGGCGCCACCCACACGGCCACCGCCTTGCCGCCCGGCCACGCGATCCTCGGCCGTCCGCGATAGGGGACGAAATCATAGAGGCCGGGATCGGCCTTCTGCGCCTCGCTCATCGCCGCGCCTCCAGCCAGTCGATCACCACCTGCACGGGCTCGACATCCGCATATTTGAGCTGGAGATCGGTCAGGTTGGCGAAATGGTAGCTCTCATGCTTGTCCGCGCAGGTCTCGATCGGCACGATCGTGCGGAAGCCATAGGCCAGCGAATCCACCGCCGTCGCCCGCACGCAGCCCGATGTGCTGCCGCCCGTCACCACCACCGTATCCACGCGATGCCAGCGCAGATAGGAATTCAGCGGCGTCTCGAAGAAGGCCGAGGGCATCCGCTTGGTATATTGCAGGTCGTCGGGATCGATCTCGCAGCGCGGGTCGAAGGCGTGGCGTTCGCTTGTAGCGCGACGATTACGGAGTCCGGTCGGCGTCAATTTTGATGGCCGATAGGTGGCCGCGCCGGTTGGTGAATTCTGG